>NZ_MVHT01000003.1 GCF_002086275.1 Mycobacterium intermedium
CCAGACTGCGAGCCGCCGCGGCCTGGGTGCGGATGATGTTTGCCATCGTGCCGCTACCGGTCGGTGCGCGCGCCGACGACCAGCATGGATTGGGACACGAAATCGCACATACTGCAAACCAATTCGCCGGCCCTTATCAAGTGCCCGACGCCAACTTCGGCTGGTCGGCGCGCGACGCCTGCTACTGCTACGGCAGCTTTGTCCTGGAGGACGACGAAGCGCTGGTCATCACTCACCGGCCGCCGTCGTGCAGGTTCTGGAACCTGGTGGTGTGGAACCAGTTCATGGCCACCTACGGCGACCCGCAGGATTCCGCCGCCCGCTCCTCGCTCAACAACCACAGCGCGGTACCCAACAGCGATGGCTCCGTCACGGTCGTCTTGTCCAACCAGATAACCGCCCACCCGAATTCGCTTACAACGCTGGGCTATCCGCGTGGCAATCTCGCGTTCCGGTGGTTCCTGGCCGACGAGGTTCCCGGACGCCCCGAAGTACAACTCGTCAAGCTGCCGGACGCGCCAAGCTCAGTGACTTAGCCCGCGAGCAGTCGCAAACTTGTACGCTTTGGGCCCAAAATGTACGAGTTTGCGTCTTCTCGGCAGTCAGTTCACGTTTGGCGCACGAGGTCGATGGCGCGGCCCAGGGTCGCGAGCTTGGCATCGAGCGTGTCGCCCGCCGGATACAGGCGCACGGTGTCCACCCCGGCGTCTCGCCACGTCGCGAGGCGAGCGCGGACCATCTCCTCGGTGCCGATAAGCGTTGTGGTCAGCACCATTTCGTCGGTAATCAACGCAGCGGCTCCATCGCGGTCACCGCTTTGCCAACGCTCCCTTACCAGTTCGGCCACGTCGGCCCAACCCTGCCGGCTGTAGGCCTGGTTGTAGAAATTGGTGCTGGCCGACCCCATCCCGCCGAGACTGAAGGCCAGTTCGGTCTTGCGTGCGGCGACCATGGTGTGCAGTTCGTCCTCGTCGGAAGCGAACGCGACTTCGGCGCCTTGGCAGATGTCGATGTCAGCGCGGACCCGTCCGGCGGCCGCCAGGCCCTCGTCGAGGTGCGCGAAGTAGGCGTCGCCGGCGCCCTCGGGAACAAAGCTGGTGCCCAGCCAACCGTCGGCGATCTTCCCGGTCAGCCGCAGCATCGCGGGTGACAGGGTGGCCAGGTAGATGGGGATGGCGTGCTCCGGTTGCGTCGACAACCGCATCGGCTTGGCTTCCCCGCCGGGCCGGGGAATCTGAAACTCCTTGCCGGAATACGAGATCTTGCCACCCTCGAACACCTGTCGCACGATCTCGACGGTCTCGGCGACCCGAGCCAGCGGATGCGCGAACGACACCCCGTGCAGTCCCTCGATCACCTGTGGGCCGGAGGCGCCGAGGCCGAGCAGGAAGCGACCGGACGACAGGTTGGACAGCGTGATCGCCGTCTGCGCGACCGCAACCGGGGACCGGGTGCCCACCTGCAAGACGCCCGAACCCAGCAGCATGCGACTGGTCCGTGCCGCGATGTAGCCCAGTGCCGACGGCGCGTCCGTACCCCAAGCCTCGGCGACCCAGCACATGTCCAGGCCCAGCTTCTCGGCTTCGACCGCGAACTCGACCACTTCCCCAGGGCGCGTCGACAGTTCGACTGTGGTGGCGGTCCGCATCAACGCACCCCATGTTCGGCGAGCCTCTTGATGGACGCCAGGGTCATGCCGATCGCGGTCTCGAACTCGCGCAACCGCACGAAGACGATCTTTTCTTCCTTGTCGGGCATTGCATCGATCGCCACCGACAAACCCGACCGACCCGGGCCCATCTGCATCCAATACGTCAGGAACGTTCCTCCGTCGCGCGGTGTCAGCACGAATCGCCAGGTCGCCGAGGGATTTTCGGGATCACCGACCACCCAGGAGAACTCGCGCGCCTCGTCGCAAGCCAGGATCTGGGACGTCGTGCTCCATTCGCCGAACGCATCGTGGCTGTTGTGCCCGACGAAGCGGGCACCGACCTTGGGTCCGGTGGCGCCCTCGACCCATTCCACCGACTGCAGCTCATTACTCAGCGTCGGCATCAGCTCGATATCCGAGACCAGGCTCCACACTCTGCGCGGTTCGGCGTCGATCCATGTCGAGGCTTCCACCGTCGGGGTGTCCGCGTAGCGCGCGCCGGTCCATTCCACGGTTTCATTGTCCCCCCGACAAGCGAATCGAGACCGCGTCCAGGGTGACCCGATGCCGAAATGACACACCCTGGGCGCGGTCTCGGTGACCGCCGCCGATCAGGCGGCGACGAGTTCTGTTGTGGCCTTCTCGGTGCGGGCCGACGGCCGCAGCGAGTCGGGGAACGTGAGCCGGACAATCTTGCGCACCACGGTGCCGAACTGCTTGAGCAGCGGGCCCTTGTTGTAGGGGATGCCGTAACGCTCGCAGATCTCCTGCACCTCGGGCGCGATCTCGGCGTACCGGCGGGCCGGCATGTCCGGGAACAGGTGGTGCTCGATTTGGTGGGACAGGTTGCCGGACAGCAGGTGGAACGTCTTGCCTCCGGTCAGGTTTGCCGAACCCAGCACCTGGCGGAAGTACCACTGGCCGCGGGACTCGTCCTTGGTCTCCTCGACGCTGAATTCCTGTGTGCCGTCCGGGAAGTGGCCGCAGAAGATGATCATGTACGACCACACGTTGCGCATCAGGTTGGCGGTGAGATTGCCGGTGAAGACGAATGGCGCGAAGGGGCCGGCCAGCAGCGGGAAGGCGACGTAGTCCTTGAGCGTCTGCCGACGGGTCTTCTTCCAGATCTCCTTCAAGGTGTCGCGCTTGTCGCGCCACTTGATCTCGTGGGAGCGGATCCGCTCGGTTTCCAGTTCGTGCAGCGCAACACCGTACTGGAATAGCACCATCAGCAGGAATGCGTAGAGCGGGTTGCCCAGGTAGTACTTCTCCCAGGGCTGGTCCTCGCTCATCCGGATGATGCCGTAGCCGATGTCGCGGTCCATTCCCACGATGTTGGTGTGGGTGTGGTGCATGTAGTTGTGCGAGTGTCGCCACTGGTCGGCCGGGCACGCGGTGTCCCACTCGAAGTCCCGGCCGGAGATCGTCGGGTCACGCATCCAGTCGTACTGACCGTGCATGATGTTGTGGCCGATCTCCATGTTGTCCAGGATCTTCGCGATACCCAGCATGCCGGTGCCGAACAGCCAGAACGGCGGCAGGAACAGCAGGGCGCGACCGCCGACTTCCAGCGCGCGCTGGGTCTTGATGACGCGACGGATGTACTCGGCGTCTTCGGCGCCGAGGTCGGCCATCACCCGGTCCCTGATGGCGTCGAGCTCACGGCCGAACGCGTCGGCCTGCTCTTTGGTCAGGGTGATCTTGTTCTGTGTCATGGTTTTTTCCTCCTGAAGGTCTTGGGGCTGCTACGGGTGCTCAGGTGCTCAGAGCGCGATCTCGACGTCGCCGCACGGGACGGACACGCAGATCTGCACTTTGTCGTCGGGCACCGTCGACACGGCACCGGTGACGAGATTGCGGACGGTCCCTGAGGTCTTGCGCCGCGTGCACGTGTGGCAGATGCCCATCCGGCAGCCGTTCTCCGGCGTCAAACCGGCCGCTTCGGCCTGTTCCAGCAACGAGCGACCATCATCGACAACGTCAACGTTGCTGTCCGCGAACGTCACTCGGCCGCCCGTCGGATTGGCCGGCGGCTCGAACACCGGAGGCACGAAACTTTCGGTGAACACGTTTTCACAGTTCTGCCGCACCGCCTCGACCAAACTCGTCGGTCCGCAGACGTACACCGCGTCGGGCGAGGGCATGGCGGCGGCCAGGTGGTCCGGCCCGAAGCGGCCAACCAGGTCACCGGAGTCGGACCGGGTGTAGCCGCGCAGCACGCGCGCGCCAGGCATGCCGGCCAGCTCGTCGCGGTAGTTCGCCTCCACTGCGGTACGGGCGTAGTGCACGAAAGCGATCTCGCCCGCATGCCGCTCGGCGACCAGCGTGCGCAGCATCGACATGACGGGGGTGATACCGCTGCCGCCCGAGACGAACAGGATCCGTCGTGGGCGCTCGGTCGGCAGTACGAAGTCGCCGCCGACGCCGTCGAGACCTACCACCATGCCGACCCGAGCCTGCTCGTAGAGGTAGGTCGAGACCAGTCCGCCGTCGTGGACGCCGATCGTCAGCTCGAGTCGTGAGCTGCCTTCGGCGTTGGCCGGCGAGTAGCACCGGGTGTGCCGACGGCCGTCGATCTCGACCGCGAGGTTGACGTACTGCCCGGCCTTGAACGTGCGGGCGGCGGTGAAGGCGCGGTTCGGAGCCAGCGTCAGGGTCACGCTGCGCGGGGTGGTCCGCCGTACGTCGACGACCTTCGCACGGGCCTGACCCATGGTCCAGGTGGGCTCCACCAGCTCGGTGTAACGGTCGACCCCGTGGGGGCCGGTGAGCAGATCGACTAGGTTGGAACCCAGGACCCGCTGCTTCAAAGTTTGAGTGAACATATGTACACCATGCGTGGCGACGTCGCAGGTCGTCAAGGATTTCTTGCTGGTCTGTGGTAGGGTTCACACAGTGAACGATCGTACGCCTAGCTCACGTCCGCGGCGATCGTCCCGCGAACGTACGCGGGAGAATCCGTCTCGGGAGGAACGCAAGGAGGCGACGCGGCGGGCGATCATCGCCGCCGCGCTCAAGCTGCTCCAGGACCGCAGTTTCAGCGGCCTGAGCCTGCGCGAGGTCACCCGGGAGGCCGGCATCGTGCCCGCGGCGTTCTACCGTCACTTCGAGTCGATGGAGGCCCTGGGCCTGGTCTTGATCGACGAGTCGTTCCGCATCCTGCGTGACACGCTGCGCGGCGCACGCGCCGGCAAGCTCGACCCGAACCGGGTGATCGAGTCCTCCGTGGAAATCCTGGTCGGCAGTGTCGCCGAACGGCGTGAGCACTGGCGGCTCATCGGGCGGGAACGCTCCAGCGGGCTCAGCGTGCTGCGCTACGCCATTCGCACCGAGATCCGGTTGATCACTTCCGAACTGGCCACCGACCTGGCGCGTTTTCCGGGGCTCAACGAGTGGAGCACCGAAGATCTCAACGTGCTGGCGACGCTGTTCGTCAACTCGATGATCGTCATCGCGGAGGCGATCGAGGACGCCCAGAGCGCCGAGGCGCTCGAAGAGATCCGGCGCATAGCGATCAAGCAGTTGCGGATGATCGCCGTTGGCGTGGCCGGCTGGAAAAGCAGTCCATAACTACTCGACAACCTGGTAGAAGGACTCGCCGTCTTCCGGAGTGCCGGAGACCTGCCCCCGGTGGATCCGGCCGGGAACGTCGTCTTCCGGCGTACTTGGAGCGGCACTGAGGACGTCGGGTTCCTCTGCGGCGAGGCGGTCGTCCCGCGATTCGCCTTCACGCTCTTCGCGCGCCGTCATTCCCGGGCCGTCGGCCGCCGTCCAGTCCTCGGGTGGATCGACGACGATGTCGCCGTCGTCGTTGCGAAGTTCATCGGGGTCGGTGGACTCTTCCTGATTCAGGGTGTCGCCGGGACCACCCTCTTCGGGGAAATCCGCGGGATTTACATCGGAATCAGCCATAGGCCCACGGTTGCCCGCTGAATTGGGCGGCCAAACGCCCCAACCGCGAAGCGTTGTTGATGCGGCTCCGATGCCACCGCGCTCAGCGCGGCTCGCGCCACATCGGCCACAGCGTGGGGCCGCCGTTGGGAAGCCTGATCTCACCGGTAACGGTGAAGCCGAAACGCTCGTAGTACGGCACATTTTCGGGTTTGCTCGACTCGAGATAGGCCGGACAATATTCGGCGTCGCAGCGCTCCAGCCGGGACCGCATGAGGACCTGTCCATAACCCTTTCCGCGCACGTCGGGATCGCTGCCGATCGTCGCCAGATACCAATGCGGCTCGTCGGGGTGGACCCGCTTCATCGCCGCCTGTATTTCCCGTCCCATGGACACCCGAAGGCCGAAGATGCGCAGGAAGGCCGGCACCATCGCCCACTCGGCTCGACGTGACTCGCGCCACTGGTTCGGCGGGTCCCACAACGCTGCCGCACCGATATCCGTTCCGCCCCAAGCGACCTCGACGCCACCGAGAGGCAGGTGGTGATGCCGGGTCATCGCGCCGAACAGCCTGCCCAGGTGCGCGGTGCGGGTCTTCTCATTGGGCAGCAGCCACAACGAAACCGGGTCATCGTAGAAGGCCCGCCCCAAGACCTGCGACAGCGCGCGCAGATCGGCTGTGCGGGCGGGGCGTGCTTGCGGCGTCATGCCATAAGAGGCTAGCCCAGGTGTGGCCTCACGACCGGCGGGTATTCGAGCTCGATGGCGGGCATTTCGAGGCGGACCTTGGGACGGCTGGCGGCCGGTATCGGCGCCCTCGGCGCGGGAGGTCTGGCCGGGTGTGACCGGGAAGGCCCGCCCGGCAGTCCCGCACCGCCACCCCCGGCCAAGGGCGTGGGGATTGTGTTGTCTCACGAGCAATTTCGCACCGACAAGCTGGTGGAACAGGCCAAAGCCGCCGAACAAGCCGGCTTTGAGTATGCGTGGGCCAGCGATCACCTGCAGCCCTGGCAGGACAACGAAGGCCATTCGATGTTTCCGTGGCTGACGTTGACTTTGGTGGGCAGCAGCACCAGCCGCATTTCCTTCGGAACAGGAGTGACCTGCCCGACCTACCGTTATCACCCGGCCACGGTCGCCCAGGCTTTCGCGTCGCTGGCCATCCTCAATCCGGGGCGGGTGTTTCTGGGTTTGGGCACCGGAGAACGGCTCAACGAACAAGCCGCCACCAACACCTACGGCGACTACGCGGAGCGCCACGACCGTCTCGTCGAGGCCATCGAGCTAATCCGGCAGTTGTGGAGCGGCCAGCGAATATCTTTCTCCGGACGCTACTTTCAGACCAATTCCGTCAAGCTATACGATTTGCCGGCTGCACCGCCGCCGATCTTCGTCGCCGCCGGCGGACCCAAGAGCGCCGGCCTGGCCGGCCGCTACGGCGACGGGTGGATCGCTCAGGCCCGCGACATCAAAGACTCGGAAATGTTGGCCTCCTTCACCACCGGCGCACAACAAGCCGGTCGCGACCCCGCCGGCCTGGGGAAGCGGGCCGAACTGTTCGCCGTCGTCGGCGACAGCATCGTGGCCAAGCACGCCGCATCTTTGTGGCGCTTCACCGCCGGGGCGGTGGATCAGCCGAATCCGGTCGAAATCCAGGGCGCCGCTGAATCGAACCCGATCGACAAGGTGCTGGCGAACTGGGCGGTCGGTACCGACCCGGCCACGCACATCAGGGCGGTGCAATCGGTTCTCGACGCCGGGGCGGTGCCGTTCCTACACTTCCCGCAGGAGAACCCGATTGCCGCCATTGATTTCTACCGCAGCGAGGTGTTCCCCAAGCTGCGTTGACTACGCGAGACCAATGTCGTTGGCTCGGCGTCTGTTTGGATGGTCGCACCGGATGCCGCCAACACTCGAAGACAAAGACGTGCAGCGCCGTGGCCAGGTTCACCACGACGTCGTAACCGGCCTCGTGACCGGCGAATGCCTCCGCGAGATCGTGGCGGTCGAAGAGTGACACGCCTACCGGTGTCGCACCCTGCACACGAAGCGCCGCGGCCTTGGCCTCGCCGCGCGCCAGCGCGGTGACCTGGTGTCCGGCGCGGACCAACGCGGGAACCGCGTAGCGGCCGATCGCACCGGTGCCTCCGGTCAGAAACAGCCTCGTGCTGGCGACGTTACTGCTGCCCGTCCCAGCGGGCCCGACGCACCAGAACCTTACGATGGGGGGACCCATCAACGAGCCGGTGCGACGTGGCACCGGGGAATGGTTGTGCAGACGTGTGGGACTTCGAAACGGACCCGGAATACCAGGCGAAGCTGGACTGGGTCGAAAAATTCATGGTCGAGGAACTCGAACCGCTTGATCTGGTCGCCCTCGATCCTTACGACAAGAAGAACGCCGAGATGATGGCGATCCTGCGGCCGCTGCAGCAACAGGTCAAGGACCAGGGGCTGTGGGCCGCGCACCTGACGCCCGAACTCGGCGGTCAGGGCTTTGGCCAGGTGAAACTCGCCCTGCTCAACGAGATCCTCGGGCGGTCGCGGTGGGCGCCGTCGGTGTTCGGCTGCCAGGCACCCGACTCGGGCAACGCCGAGATTCTGGCGTTGTTCGGCACCGACGAGCAGAAGGCCCGCTACCTGCAGCCGCTGCTCGACGGCGAGATCACCTCCTGCTACTCGATGACCGAACCCCAGGGCGGGTCTGACCCCGGAATGTTCGTCACGGCCGCGCACCGCGACGGCGACGACTGGGTGATCAACGGCGAGAAGTGGTTTTCCACCAATGCCAAACACGCGTCGTTCTTCATCGTCATGGCCGTCACGAACCCGCAGTCCCGGACCTACGACCGGATGTCACTGTTCATCGTTCCGGCCGAGACGCCGGGCATCGAAATCGTCCGCAACGTCGGCGTGGGCGGGGAATCCGCCAAGCGCGCCAGCCACGGCTACGTCCGCTACAACGACGTCCGGGTGCCGGCCGACCACGTGCTCGGCGGTGAGGGCCAAGCGTTCGCGATCGCGCAGACCCGCCTCGGCGGCGGCCGCATCCACCACGCGATGCGCACAATCGCCCTGGCCCGCAAAGCGTTTGACATGATGTGCGAGCGCGCGGTGTCGCGCAAGACCAGGCACGGTCGGCTGGCCGATTTCCAGATGACCCAGGAGAAGATCGCCGACAGCTGGATCCAGATCGAACAGTTCCGGTTGCTGGTGCTGCGCACGGCCTGGCTGATCGACAAGCACCACGACTACCAGAAGGTGCGCCGTGACATCGCGGCGGTCAAGGTCGCGATGCCGCAGGTGCTGCACGACGTGGCACAACGCGCGCTGCACCTGCACGGCGCGCTCGGCGTTTCCGACGAGATGCCATTCGTCAAGATGCTGGTCGGCGCCGAGTCGCTCGGCATCGCCGACGGCGCCACCGAGTTGCACAAGATGACGGTCGCCCGGCGCACGCTGCGCGAATACGAGCCCGTGACAACGCCTTTCCCGTCTCAGCACATCCCGACCCGGCGCGCCGCGGCCGAGGCGCTGCTGGCCGAGCGCCTGGAACACGCCATCGCGGAATTCTAAACCCCGCGAGCAGACGCTAACTCGTACGAAAACGCCCTTCTGCGTACAAGTTTGTGACTGCTCGCGGTCAAAAAGTCAGGAGATGTAGCGGACGACGCTCTCGGCCACGCAGGCCGGCTTCTCTGAACCCTCAACCTCGATCGTCGTCGACATGGTTGCCTGGACGGTGCCGTTACCGAGGTCGTCGACATTGACCAGTTTGCTCGTGGCACGAACCCGAGAACCCACCGGAACCGGCGATGGGAAACGAACTTTGTTGAGCCCGTAGTTGATTGCCAGCTTGATGCCCTTGACGGTGTAGATGTCGTGCTGCAGTCGCGGCAGCAGCGACAGCGTCATGAAGCCGTGGGCGATGGTCGTTCCGAACGGCCCGTCTTTCGCCCGTTCCGGGTCGACGTGGATCCACTGGTGATCACCGGTCGCATCGGCGAACAGGTTGACCTCTTCCTGGGTGATGGTCACCCAGTCGCTTTGCCCGATGGTCTCCCCCGCGGCGGCGGTGAGGTCGGCTACTGACTCAAAGGTGCGCATGACGGGTAAGCATATGACTCGTGAGGCTGCTGCTGATTGCCGATACCCATGTCCCCAAGCGCGCCCGCGACCTGCCCGCGCAGGTATGGGATGAGGTCGCCAAAGCCGACGTGGTCATACATGCCGGCGATTGGGTAACACCCGAGCTGCTCGACCAGCTGGAGGCCAGGGCGGCACGGCTCATCGCCTGTTGGGGCAACAACGACGGACCCGAACTGCGCGCCCGATTGCCGGAGCAGGCCGACGCCATTCTCGAAGGGCTGCGCTTCACCGTCGTCCACGAGACCGGAGCCGCGGCCGGCCGCGAGGCGCGCATGTCCCGCCGCTACCCGGACACCGACGTGCTGGTCTTCGGGCACAGCCACATCCCCTGGGACACCGCGACGCCGGCGGGGCTGCGGTTGCTCAATCCGGGGTCGCCGACCGATCGTCGGCGCCAACCCCACTGCACCTACATGACCGCGACCGTCGAAAACGCCGCGCTGACCAGCGTACTTCTACACACGATAAATAGATAGCTCGGCTACAGAGGTATTGTGGTCGGGTGAGCACTCGCACCGACCTCTCCGCAGACATATCGCGGGTCCTGGGCAGATTCCGCCGGCAGTTGCGCCGCGCGGCGGGAACCGGATACGCACCGGGGCGGCTGTCGGAATCGCAGGCCGAGTTGCTGCGCTTGGTGTCGCACCGGCCCGGAATATCGGTCGGCCTCGCGGCCGCCGAGCTGGGACTGGTACCCAACACTGCTTCCACCCTGGTCACCAAGCTGGTCCGGGACGGGTTCCTGGTGCGCGCCGTCGACGACACCGACCGACGTGTCTGCCGGTTGCGGCTCACCGACTCCGCCCAGCACGCCATGGACGCCACGGCCGCGGCGCGACGAGCGGTGCTGGCGGAATTGCTCGACAAGCTTGACGACGAGCAGCTCCGGGTATTGGGACAAGGATTGGAGGTCCTCGAAGAGATGACCAGGATGCTGCGGGAGCGAGACACATGAACACGCCGTTGGCGATCAACTGCGCGCACCTGACCTACCGCTACGGTCAGCACACCGCGGTTGACGACGTGACGTTTCAAGTACTCCCCGGAGAAACGGTGGGCCTGCTCGGGCCCAACGGCGCCGGCAAGACGACCGTGGTGCGCGTGCTCACCACGCTGGCGCCCGTTCAGGACGGTGAGCTCCGCATTTTCGGCCTGGACGCGCGTCGGCAGGCGATCGACATCAGAAGCAACCTCGGCTACGTACCGCAACAACTTTCGATCGAGAAGGCATTGACGGGCCGGCAGAACGTGGAGTGGTTCGCGCGGCTGTACGGCGTGCCGCGGGCGGAGCGGCGCGAGCGTGTCGATCAGGCGCTGGCCGCGATGGATCTGCTGGACGTGGCCAACCAAGTGGCGTCTTCCTACTCCGGCGGCATGGTGCGCCGACTCGAAGTGGCCCAGGCCCTGGTCAACCGGCCGTCGCTGTTGATCCTCGACGAACCGACGGTCGGGCTGGATCCGATCGCGCGGGACGGGGTCTGGACACAGGTGAAGAAGATGCAGGCCGAATTCGGCATGACCGTGCTGCTGACCACGCACTACATGGAAGAGGCCGACGTGCTGTGCGACCGCGTCGCGCTGATGCACCGGGGCGCCTTGCAGGCGGTGGGGACGCCGGAGGAATTGAAGTCGACGGTGTCGCCGGACGCCACGCTCGAGGACGTGTTCCGGCATTACTCATCCGCGGAAATTTCGTCCGGCAGAGAGGCTGAACGCAATGTCGGTTGACCGGGCAATCAACGCCACAAACACCAGTGCCGTCGCATCGAACCTGGTTGCGGCGCCGCACGGACTGCAGCGGGTCCGCGCGACGCTGGGACGTGTCGGCGCTTTCGCGATCGTCGAGCTGCAGAAGCTACAACACGACCGAACCGAGCTCGTCACCCGCATGGTGCAGCCCGCGCTGTGGCTGTTGATCTTCGGGACGACGTTCAGCCACCTGCGTGTCATCGACACCGGGTCGGTGTCCTATCTGGCGTTTCTGGCACCGGGCATCATCGCCCAGTCGGCACTGTTCATCTCCATTTTCTATGGCATACAGATCATTTGGGATCGCGACGCCGGCATCCTGGCCAAGCTGATGGTGACCCCGGCGCCCGCGTCGGCACTGATCACCGGCAAGGCATTCGCCGCCGGTGTGCGCTCCGTCGCGCAGGTGGTGGGCGTGCTGGGGTTGGCCTACCTGATGGGCGTTGCCCTGACCGTCAACCCGTTACGGATCCTGGCCGCCATGGCCGTGGTCGTGCTCGGTGCCGCGTTCTTCGCCTGCCTGTCGATGACGCTGGCTGGGTTGGTCCGCAACCGGGACCGCCTGATGGGGATCGGCCAGGCCATCACGATGCCGCTGTTCTTCGCCTCCAATGCGCTGTATCCGGTGGATGTGATGCCCGCCTGGTTGCACGCGCTCAGCACGGTAAACCCGCTGAGCTATGAGGTCGACGTGTTGCGTGCGCTGTTGATCGGCACCCCCTTCCACGCGGTGGACGTCGCCGTGCTGCTGGTCGCACCGGTCATCGGAATTGCCACGGCATCAAAGGTATTGCGCCGCCTGGTCGCCTGACGGCACCAAATATGTTGAAGCGCAAGGCAATCGTGACCCAACTGTGACGATTCCGGCGTGACGCCGAATCGTTAGCCAACCGCTATCTTTCGCTCCGGCCGTGACAAGCGACCTACGCGTCACCCCTGTGTTTCACTCCCCCAGAAGGGATTCGACCGCAATCCTGCGGCCGATGAAAGTTGGGATGGGTAGGGAGCTATGTCGTTCTTCGAAGAAGTGCGGAAGGTGCGTTGCGCAGCGGGAGCCATCTCGCGGCGGCTGGCTGTCGCGGCCCTAGGGGCGGCCCTGCTGACCGGCCTCGTCGCTCTCGTCGGCGGCACGGGAACCGCCGGCGCGTTCTCCCGGCCGGGCTTGCCAGTTGAGTACCTGTCAATCCCGTCACCGTCGATGGGGCGCAACATCAAGGTTCAGTTCCAGGGCGGCGGGCCACACTCGGTTTACCTGCTCGACGGCCTGCGCGCCCAGGACGATTTCAACGGCTGGGACATCAACACGCCGGCGTTTGAGGAGTTCTACCAGTCCGGCCTGTCGGTGATCATGCCCGTCGGCGGCCAGTCCAGCTTCTACAGCGACTGGTACCAGCCCTCACAAAGCAACGGCCAGAACTACACCTACAAGTGGGAGACCTTCCTGACTCGCGAGATGCCCACCTGGTTGCAGGCCAACAAGGGTGTTTCGCCGTTCGGCAATGCGGCCGTAGGCCTTTCGATGTCGGGCGGCTCGGCCTTGATCCTGGCCGCCTACTACCCGCAGCAATTCCCGTACGCCGCGTCGCTGTCGGGGTTCCTCAACCCGTCCGAGGGGTGGTGGCCCACCCTGATCGGCCTGGCGATGAACGACTCGGGTGGCTACAACGCCAACAGCATGTGGGGCCCGTCCAGCGACCCGGCCTGGCGGCGCAACGACCCGATGGTCCAGATTCCGCGCCTGGTGGCCAACAACACCCGCATCTGGGTCTACTGCGGTAACGGCACCCCCAGCGACCTCGGCGGCGACAACATGCCGGCCAAGTTCCTCGAGGGTCTCACGTTGCGCACCAACCAGTCCTTCCGTGACACCTACGTCGCCTCGGGCGGACGCAACGGGGTGTTCAACTTCCCGAACAACGGAACCCACTCGTGGAACTACTGGAACCAGCAGTTGGTGGCGATGAAGCCGGACATCCTGCAGGTGATCAACGCCCTGCCCGCGCCGGCACCCGCACCGGCCGCGCCGGCCGCAGGGATCCCGGCGTTGCCCGCGCCGGCGACCTGATCGGACCGGTTAGTTAAAGCCAGCATCGGCAGCAGCGCAACGGCCAGCGCTGCTGCCGATGTTCTTTTGCGGAGCGGCGGTCAGGCGGTCAAGCGGTCAGCCGGGCGATCGACCGCATCGGGATGGGCAACCAGGTGGGCCGGTGCCGCGACTCGTAGCCCGTCTCGTAGACCGCCTTGTCGAGTTCGTATGCGGACAGCAGCAATGACGAATCGCGCGGGTCCACCCCCGAGGCGGCCGCGTATCCGTCGCAGAATGCGGTCCGGTTGCGCTCGACCCATTCGCGGGCGCGCGCGGCAAGCTGCTTGTCCTCCCCATGCTCCACCAACGGGCTGTAGGCGGCGTATTCGAAGGAGCGCAACACACCAGCGACGTCGCGCAACGGCGAATCCGGCGCCCGCCGCTCCGCCAGCGGCTGGCCCGGCTCGCCTTCGAAGTCGATCAGCAGCCAACCCTCCGGAACCCGCAACACCTGCCCGAGGTGCAGATCACCGTGAATTCGCTGCACGGTGATGGTCTCGTCGTGCAGTTTGGCGAACCGTTCCTCGATCGTCGCCGCGTACTCCTCCAGCTCCGGTACCGTCGCGACGGCGGACGCCAGCCGGGCCAGCACCTGATCGACGGGAAAGGTCGATTCCTGCGTCCCCAGGTTCTCCGCCAGGGTGGCGTGCACCGAGGCGACCGCCTCGCCCAGCCGATAGGACTCGCCGGCGAAGTCGCCGCCAACTTCGTGCGCGTACAGGTCCCCCTCGGCGAAGAGGTCGCGGACGCTGGCCGTCGCCATCGCCCAACCTTCGGCCGCGTTGGCGGCGAACTCGGTCACCATGCCCAGCGGGGAGGACGAGTCCGGGTCCTCGCCCGCGATCTCATAGCAGCCCAGGAGTTTGGCCACGTGCGGATTGCCGGCACGCCCGAGCACCCGGTTGAGCTCAATGTCGGGATTGATTCCGGGGCTGACCCGGCGGAACACCTTGAAGATCGCGGCCGGTGGGCGGTCGAAGATCACGCTGGTGTTGCTCTGCTCGGCCTCCGATACGCGCGGAAACGCGTCGAGCGGAAGCGTGACGTCCGGTTCTTTGGTGAACACCACCTCCACGTCCGACGACCTGCGCACTTCTTCCCCGTCGATCAGCGAGAGCAGGAACTGGGGCGCCGACGGGGCATAGAGCGCGTCGAACGCGGTGTGGTTGTCGGCGGCGCCGATGGTGGCCAGCGTGCTGTATTCGGACACGGGTTCGGAATCCCATCCCACGATCACCTGGTAGCGCTCGGCGAAGCCGTCCGTGTACGTCACATCGACCAACACCAGGTCAAGGCCGTCCCGCAAACGCACCTCGGTCACCGGCACGGCGGTGGCCAGTTCGCGGTTGCGTCCGGCGTACCACCGCTGTTGCGGCAGCCAATCCGACCATGGCAGCTTGGCCGACGGGCTCATATTGCGCCGCTCCTCCTCATCGCGTTGCTCTGCATCGTCACCGGCGCCGGTCGTCATAGTTCCTCCTCGGAGTTGGACAACCGGAACCAGTAGAACCCGTGTCCTGGAAGTGTCAGCAGATAGGGCAAGTGGCCGATGCGCGGAAACAGCACATGTCCGGTCAGTTCGACCGGCGTATAGCCGTTCCACTGCTGCAGGTTGAGTTCGATGGGCTGCGGGAACCGCGACAGGTTGTTCACGCAGAGCACGACGTCGCCCTCGCCGCCGTCCGCACCGCGCGCCTCCCGCACGTAGGCCAGGACCGACGGGTTGGACCCGCCCAGTTCCTGGAAAGTTCCAACGGCAAACGCGGGGTGACGGCGGCGCACCGAAAGCATGGTTCGGGTCCAGTTGAGCAGTGACGTTGATGTGTCGCGTTGGGCTTCGACGTTGACGGCCTGGTAGCCGTAAACCGGGTCCTGGCTGGTCGGCAGGTACAGGCGACCTGGGTTGGCCGTGGAGAACCCGGCGTTGCGGTCCGGTGTCCATTGCATCGGCGTGCGCACCCCGTCCCGGTCACCAAGCCAGATGACGTCGCCCATCCCGATCTCGTCGCCGTAGTACAGCACCGGTGAACCGGGCAGGGACAACAGCAGCGCGTTGAACAACCGCATCTGGTTGAAGTCGTTCTCCAGCAGTGGCGCCAGACGCCGACGGATACCCACGTTCGCCTTCATCCGCGGGTCCTTGGCGTACTCGGCGTACATGTAGTCGCGTTCTTCGTCGCTGACCATTTCCAGCGTCAGCTCGTCGTGGTTGCGCAGGAAGATGCCCCACTGGGCCATCTCCGGAATGTCCGGGGTCTGCGCCAGGATCTCCGAGATCGGAAAACGTGATTCCCGGCGGACCGCCATGAAGATGCGCGGCATCAGCGGGAAGTGGAAGGCCATGTGGCATTCGTCGCCGCCGGTGCTGGGATCGCCGAAGTACTCCACGACGTCGGCGGGCCACTGGTTCGCCTCGGCCAGCAACACCCGGCCCGGGAACTCGTCGTCGACCACCTTGCGGCAGCGCTTGAGGAAGGCGTGCGTTTCGGGCAGGTTCTCGCAGTTGGTGCCCTCGCGTTCGAACAGGTAGGGCACCGCGTCCAGCCGGAACCCGTCGATACCGAGACCGAGCCAGAAGCGCAGGACGTCGATCATCGCTTCCTGAACGGCCGGGTTGTCGTAGTTGAGGTCCGGTTGGTGAGAGAAGAACCGGTGCCAATAGAACTGGCGTCGCACCGGGTCGAAGGTCCAGTTCGACTCTTCGGTGTCGACGAAGATGATCCGGGCGTCGGAGTACTTTTCGCTGGTGTCGCTCCACACGTAGAAATCGCCGTAGGGCCCGTCGGGGTCGCGCCGCGACTCCTGAAACCACGGATGCGATTCGGACGTGTGGTTCATCACCAGGTCGGTGATCACCCGGATTCCGCGCTGGTGAGCCTCGTCGACCAGCGCGACAAAATCCTCCACGGTGCCGAATTCGGGCAACACCTTGTAGAAGTCACGGATGTCGTAGCCGCCGTCGCGCAACGGCGAGTCGTAGAACGGCGGCAACCAGAGGCAGTCGACGCCGAGCCACTGCAGATAGTCCAGGCGGTCGATCAGCCCGCGCAGGTCGCCGGACCCGTCGGCGTTCGAGTCGAAGAACGCCCGGACCAGCACTTCGTAGAAGACCGCGTGCTTGAACCAGGTCGGGTCTGCCGGCAATGCGGTGGCGTTGCCGAAGTCCGCGGCCTCGGGATGCTCGACCACTCCGCCTTCGACGTGACTGCCCTCGGCGGGATCGTGCGCGGGACCGTGCCTGGCGCCGTCTCTGTCGTCGTTCATCAATTCCACGATGCCACGGGTACCCGACACGGGTGTCACGGAATCACGCGAGGCCAATCATGGGTCTTGCCAACCGAATTGGCCTCGCGCGCCGGTATCAGGCCGGCGGCCCCTCGGCAAGGGTCACGCTTTCGGTGCGTTGCACTCCGGATCGCGTGATGAAGCTGATCGAGATCGTGTCACCGGGGTGATGCGGGGTGAGCGCGTCAGACATGGCGGTGGCCGAATTGATCGACACGCCGTCAATCGAGGTGATCACATCACCCACCGAGATGCCGATCGATGCGGCGGGGGCACTGCCCACCACGCGTTGCACCCGGGCGCCGCTGCCATTGTTGTCGACGACGCCGAGTCCGAGGAAGGCCGTCGGGCCGACATGCACGGTCGGCGAGCCGCCGCCGCTGCGGATCTGGTTGGCCACACCGAGCGCCGTTCCGATCGGGATGGCGAAGCCCTGGCCGCCCTGCAGCAGGAAGTTCTCGGTCGCCGCCGTGTTGACGCCGACGACCTGCCCCGCACTGTTGACGATCGGCCCACCCGAGTCGCCGGGCTGGATCGCGGCGTCGACCTGGATCAGGTTGTTCAGCGTCTCCGCCGCCCCGGTGAGGGCGTCGGAAGCCTGCACGGTTTGACCGACTGCGACGACCCTGCCGGCAATGGCACGAGGCGTGCCACCCTGGCCGCCCGTGTTGCCGAGGGCCACGATCGGCTCGCCGACGCTGACGCCACCGCCGATCGCGGCGGCGGGCAGTCCTCCCGCACCGCGCAGTTGCAGCACCGCGATGTCGGCGGTGCGGTCGTATCCCACCACGTCGACGCCGTAGGTGCGGCCATCGCCGACGGCGAACGCGCTGATGTCGGTGGCCCCCGAGATCACGTGATTATTGGTCAGGACGACACCGTTGGGATCGATGATGATGCCCGTCCCGGCGCCCACCGCGTTGTTGTAGCCCAGCTTGGTGTTGATGTTCACCAGCTGCGGGCCCACCTGCGCGACCGCGGCGATCGGGTCGAGCGGCACCATGGGGAAGGGAAAGTCTTTGTACGGTGCTGCCTGCGCGGGCGCTGGCGGGGCGAGCAGGCTCAAGACGAGCAGGCTCAAGACAGCCACCAACAATGACCACCTGTGCGTCCGGCGGCCCACTTTGCTCATCCCGTATCCTCCTGCGTCGGGGTTAGAACCGAATTTGTCCCAGCCATAGGGTCCGGGAGGCATGCCTCTATTTACATCACCGTAGTGCAGATAGCCAAGTAATCGGCTGGTCAATCCTATTCGGCACGATTCGAATATGCCCGCTGGTTGGGGCGTCGGGAGCCCATCGTCGAACGTGCGGGTTATGCACCCAATCCCTTAAATGGGGGCCAACAGCCACACACTCGACGACGTGCAGGTGCACAGGCTTGGAGCGCCGGGCGTCGAACGTGTGGGCTATGCACCCGCTTCCTTCAACTCCGGGGCCAACAGCCACACACTCGACGACGCGAAAGCGGGCGCCCAGCGCAATAAGCTGGGGCGGTGGCCGAATTCGACCCGCAGGTCAGGTTCGCAGCAGCCCAAGTCGCGCGACTGGCCACGGTCAGCCCCGAAGGCGTCCCACACGTCGTACCGGTGGTCTTCGCCGCGCACCACGATGTGGACCGGGATGCGGACCAAGGTGTCGTGTACACCGCCGTCGACGCCAAGCCGAAAACCACTCAACGGCTGCGCCGCATCGCCAATATCGAGGAAAACCCCAACGTCAGTCTGCTGGTCGACCACTACGACGCCGACTGGACACAGCTGTGGTGGGTTCGGGCCGACGGTGTCGCCGCGATCCACCATGACGGTGCCGTCTTAGCCCTCGGACACCGCCTGTTGCGCGCTAAATACGTTCAGTATCAATCGGTTTCGCTGGACGGCCCGGTCATTTCGATCGCGGTGCGGCGCTGGTCCAGCTGGCACGCCTGAACCGACCCGGCCCGACCCTTGTGCTGAACCGCAGTTGGGGGAATGGTGGGTATTGCGTCCTGTGAGCTAGAACACACTGCGCACGGGGGCATTTAGAGATTTCGGGCCCAGGAGAACTGGAGGTATGTCATGGCCGACAGAGCGGGTGCTTCTCAAAGCGCTGGGGCCGCTCCCACTGCCGAAGCTCCCAACGCCATACGCAACGTGGTCCTGGTCGGGCCATCGGGCGCCGGCAAGACCACCCTCGTCGATGCCCTGCTGGTCGCCGGGGGCGTGTTGACCCGGCCGGGTTCGGTGACCGAGGGCACCACCGTCTGTGACTTCGACGACGCCGAGATCCGCCAGCAGCGTTCGGTGGGCCTTGCGGTCGCCTCGCTGGCGTACGACGGCACCAAGATCAACCTCATCGACACCCCCGGTTACGCCGACTTCGTGGGCGAACTGCGTGCCGGGCTGCGTGCCGCCGACTGCGCATTGTTCGTCATCTCGGCGAGCGAGGGCGTCGACCAACCCACCAAATCGCTGTGGCAGGAATGTAACCAGGTCGGCATGCCCCGAGCCGTGGTGATCACCAAGCTCGACCACGCCCGCGCCAACTACTCCGAGGCGTTGGCCGCCGCGCAAGAGGCGTTCGGCGACAAAGTCTTGCCGCTGTACTTGCCCACGGGGGACGGCCTGATCGGGTTGCTGTCGCAGACGCAGTACGTCTACGAGAACGGCAAACGGAGCACCCGCCCCACCGACTCGTCCGATGCCGAGCGCATCGAGGAGGCGCGGGGCAGCCTGATCGAAGGGATCATCGAAGAGTCCGAGGACGAGTCGCTCATGGAGCGCTATCTGGGCGGCGAGGCGATCGACGAGTCGGGCCTGATCGAAGACCTGGAAAAGGCCGTCGCAAGGGGCTCGTTCTTCCCGGTGATCCCCGTGTGCAGCACGACCGGTGTCGGCACCTTCGAACTGTTGGAGGTCGCCACCCGCGGATTCCCGTCCCCGATGGAGCACCCACTGCCGGAGGTGTTCACCCCGCAAGGCGCCACGCACGACGCATTGACGTGCGACGTCAACGCACCGTTGCTGGCCGAGGTGGTCAAGACGACGTCCGACCCATACGTCGGCAGGGTGAGCCTGGTTCGGGTGTTCTCCGGGACCATAAAGCCGGACGCGACGGTCCATGTGTCGGGTCACTTCTCAGCCTTCTTCGGTGCGACCAACGGCTCATCGAGTCACCCCGATCACGACGAAGACGAACGCATCGGCGTGCTGTCATTCCCCCTCGGCAAGCAGCAACGACCGGCCTCGGCCGTCATCGCCGGCGACATCTGCGCGATCGGCAGGTTGAGCCGCGCCGAGACGGGCGACACGCTGTCCGACAAGTCCGAGCCACTGGTGCTCCGGCCGTGGACGATGCCCGACCCGCTGCTACCGATCGCCATTCAGGCGCACGCCAAGACGGACGAAGACAAATTGTCGGTCGGCCTGGGCCGGTTGGCCGCTGAAGACCCGACACTGCGGATCGAGCAAAACCCGGAGACCCACCAAGTTGTGCTCTGGTGCATGGGCGAGGCCCACGCCGGCGTGGTGCTCGAAGCGCTGTCGAATCGCTACGGCGTCACCGTCGACACGGTCGAACTGCGCGTACCGCTGCGGGAAACGTTCGCCGGCAAAGCCAAAGGCCACGGTCGGCACGTGAAACAGTCCGGCGGGCACGGCCAATTCGGCGTGTGCGACATCGAAGTCGAGCCGCTGCCGGAGGGATCCGGATTCGAATTCCTGGACAAGGTGGTCGGCGGTGCGGTGCCGCGCAACTACATCCCGAGCGTGGAGAAGGGGATCCGCGCCCAGATGGAGAAGGGCGTGCACGCCGGGTACCCGGTGGTCGACATCCGGGTCACCCTGCTGGACGGCAAAGCCCACAGCGTCGACTCGTCCGACTACGCGTTCCAGATGGCCGGCGCGCTGGCGCTGAAAGATGCCGCCGCAGCGACGAAGGTGATCCTGCTCGAGCCGATCGACGAGATCTCGGTGCTGGTTCCCGACGAATTCGTCGGCGCCGTGATGGGCGATTTGTCCTCTCGCCGGGGCCGACTGCAGGGCACCGAAGCCGCCGGCAACGGGCGCACAGTGGTCAAGGCCGAGGTGCCACAAGTCGAATTGACCCGGTACGCAATCGATTTGCGGTCACTGGCGCACGGGGCGGCATCGTTCACCCGAACGTTTGCCCGCTATGAGCCGATGCCGGAAAATGCCGCAGCCAAGGTGAAGGCCTCGGCCTGAACGGGTTTGGCAGTTCATGTCGGTGATCGACGGGCTTCCCGGCCACATACTGCTGAACCATTTCGTCGTTGTGCTGGGTCCGCTGACCGCGATCCTGGCGATCCTGTGTGCGGTGTGGGCGGTGGCGCGCCAACGACTGATCTGGCTGACCCTTGCGCTGGCGGTGGCCACCCTCATCTTGACCCCGCTGACAATCAGCAGCGGTGACTGGTTGTACGAAAAGCTGGGCAGCCCACCGGTAGCGGACCAGCACGGCAAACTCGGTGCGACGCTGGTCTATATCGTCGCGGCCCTCACCGTGACGGTCACCGCGTTGGCCGTCGTCCACCTGCGTCAGGCTCGTGGTCGGACCGTGAAAACGGCGGTGCGGGCCCTGGTAGCGGTGCTGGTGGTTGTCGCCGCCGTGGGCACGCTGGTGCAGACTTACCGCGTCGGCGAAACGGGTGCGCGCGCCGCCTGGGGCAGCGTCACGGCGTCCACATAGCGGCCCGACATCGAGCGTGTGGGCTGTGGCCCCACACCTTTGCAATCTGGGCCATAGGCCACACGCTCGACGAGGCGGGGGCAGGGATGCGCTTCAGCGCGCCGGTGCTCTGGCCCACGGGTACAGCCAACTCAGGCGTCAGATCCCTCGCGGCCCTCGCGCCCGAACTGCCTGGCCACGGCGCGGCGGTCGAGTGAGCCCTTGGCCGTGTGCGGCAGCTCGCTGGTGGTTTCGAAGCTGGCCGGAATCTCGAAGGAAGCCAACCGCTCCCGGCAGAAGTCCGTAAGCTCCTCCGCGGTCGGCGAGTCGCCGCGCGGCACCACCACCGCGGCGACCGCTTCCCCGTATAGCTTGTCCGGCACCGGAAAAACCGCCACCTCCAACACCTTGGGGTGGCTGCTCAACACTCCCTCGACGCGCTCCGGCGAAATCTTCTCCCCGCCACGGTTGATCAGTTCCTTGATCCGCCCGCGAATGGTCAGGCTGCCGTCGGACGACAAGGTACCCAGGTCACCGGTCCGCAGCCAGCCGTCGGTGAAGTTGTCTTTGGTGATCTGCGGGTCACCGAGGTAGCCGCGCACCACGGTGCCACCGCGCAACCACACCTCTCCCACCTCGTCGACGTCCAGCGACTGCCCGTCGGATCCGACGATGCGGATCTCGGGTCCGGTCGAACGCCCGACGAGACCCGTTGACTTGGCCGGATTTTCGCCCAATGCGATGGGGGTGGTGGCCACCTGGTGCGTGGCTTCGGTCATGCCGAAGGCGACCACCACCGGGGCGGCGAACTCCGCCTCTAGGGCCTCGGCCGTCTCCGGCGTCAGCGGCGCGCTGCAGCTGCGAATGAAACGCAGTGCGGCCCGTCGACTCCCCCGCGGTTGAGATTTGTTGCGCTCCAACAAGATCTGGTGAATCGTCGGCACTGCCGTGTACCAGGTGGCCCCGGCGGCTTCGATGTCGTCCCAGAACGTGTGTGCCGAGAACTTACCGCGAGCCGGCAGCAGGACGGTCCCGCCGGATGCCAAGGTGGCCAACAGCGCGGCCACCAGACCGTGGCCGTGGTAGAGCGGCATCACCGCCACGGTGGAGTCCGCGGCGCTCAACCCGTAGCAGGCGATGATCGCACGCACCGAGGTAGCCAGGTTGGTGTGCGTCCACGGAACCATCTTGGGAAAGCCGGTGGTCCCGCCCGTGAACATGATCATCGCATCGTCGGTCTGCAACCCTTCAGGCCGTGATGGCTCTGGGTCGGCGTCTTCCGCCGCATGCAGGTGCACCGCCAGGGTGGTCTCATCCAGGCCGGCCGCCACAGCGACCGTCCAGGACCGCACCGCCGGTTCGTCCTCGTCGCCCGAGGCGCCCGGCGGTTCGCCATCGATCAGCATCACCCGGGCTCCCGCAGCTGTGGCGCGGGCGCACTGGTCTTTGACGGGCAGCGCCGGATCCAGCGGCACCACCACGAGATCCGCCCGCGATGCCGCCAACAGCGCGACGACGAATTCGGCGTTGCTGGCGGTTCGCAGCGCCACGCTGTCGCCGGGTTCCAGACCCGCGCGGGTCAACTGCCCGGCCAGGTCTTCCACCAGATTGACCAGGTCACGGTAGGTGACCCGGCTGCGGTCCTCGCCGATGATGAGCGCGGTCGCGCCCGGCACCCGGCTTGCCGCCAGACCGATCAATTCGGCGATTCGCGGGCTTTGTTCGGCAACTGCTCTGCCGCGGGTGATCGCTTCGGGTGACATTGCCGGTTCCTTCCAAAGTTCGGCGGGGCGGGGTGGGCGCCTAATTCAGCACGATGCCGGTGCCAATCCCGGTTGTCCAATATCGATCCGCTACTGCCCGATAGCTCCAAGCTATTGATTCGATAAGCGTCGTGTATCGCTGGATAGCGACTGGGTCTTGGACACGGCCCGGGTCACCGGACACAGTGACTAGTACGGCACACGACAGGTAGCAAGGAGCCACCATGACCACAGCGTCGCGCTTGACCGATGGAATTGAGCTCGTGGTGGACGCTCTCCAGGCCAACGATGTCGAGACAATCTACGGTGTCGTCGGCATCCCCATCACTGACCTGGCTCGCGCCGCCCAGGCGGCGGGGATTCGCTACATCGGCTTCCGCCACGAGGGGTCGGCCGGGAACGCTGCCGCCGCGGCCGGATTCCTCACCCAGCGACCCGGCGTGTGCTTGACGACGTCCGGTCCCGGCTTTCTCAACGGCCTGCCGGCCCTGGCGAACGCCACCACCAACTGTTTCCCCATGGTCCAGATCTCCGGTTCCAGCCAGCGTGCGATCGTCGACCTGCAGCGCGGCGATTACCAGGACATCGACCAACTCAACGCGGCCCGGCCGTTCGTCAAGGCCGCTTACCGCATCGCGCGGGTCGAGGACATCGGTCGGGGCGTGGCCCGCGCGATACGGACCGCGATCTCGGGCCGCCCCGGCGGCGTCTACCTCGACATCCCGGGCGAGGTGCTGGGGCAGACGATGGAGGAGTCGGCGGCCGCCGCCACCATCTGGCGCCTCGTCGACCCGGCTCCCCGCCAACTCCCGGCACCGTCGGCGGTGGAGCGGGCCCTCGATGTGCTGTCGCAGGCCCAACGCCCGTTGATCGTGCTGGGCAAGGGAGCGGCCTACGCACAGTGCGACAGCACAATTCGCGAATTCGTCGAGCAGACCGGAATTCCGTTTCTGCCGATGTCGATGGCCAAGGGGCTGCTTCCCGACTCACATCCGCAGTCCGCGGCCGCGGCTCGCTCGTTGGCAATCTCCCGGGCCGACGTCGTCTTGCTGATCGGCGCGCGGCTGAATTGGCTACTGGGCCATGGCGAGTCACCGCAATGGTCGCCCGACGCCCAGTTCATCCAGGTCGACATCGCGGCGTCGGAATTCGACAGCAACCGGCCCATCGTGGCCCCGCTGACGGGCGACATCGGCTCGGTGGTCTCGGCACTGCTGGAGGCTCTGGCCGCCCGCCCCATTCAGCCCGCCGCGGCGTGGACCGAAGAACTCGCCGAGCGCCGGGCGCGCAACGACACCAAGATGCGCGAGCGGCTGGCCGAGAACCCGCACCCGATGCGCTTCTACAACGCGCTCGGAGCGATTCGCTCAGTGCTGCAAGACAACCCGGACGTGTATGTGGTCAACGAGGGTGCCAACGCCCTCGACCTCGCCCGCAACGTCATCGACATGCAGCTGCCAAGACACCGCCTCGACACCGGAACCTGGGGGGTGATGGGTATTGGCATGGGCTACTCCATCGCCGCCGCCGTCGAGACGGGCCGGCCGGTGGTTGCGATCGAGGGTGACAGCGCATTCGGCTTCAGCGGCATGGAAATCGAGACCATTTGCCGCTACCGGCTGCCCGTCACCGTAGTGATTCTCAACAACGGCGGGGTCTACCGCGGTGACGAAGTCGCAGCGGGCGCAACGGGTGCCACCAAGGCCAGCCGCGCCGAAAAGGACCCCGCGCCCACCGTGCTGAACGCCGGGGCGCGCCACGAGCTGCTGGCGGAAGCGTTCGGCGGCAAGGGGTATCACGTGAGCACCCCCGCCGAACTGGAAAAGGCGCTCACCGAAGCGCTGGCGTCGAACCGGCCCACCCTCATCGACTGCGAACTCGATCCCGGGGCCGGGGTGGAAAGCGGTCACCTGGCGAGCCTGAATCCCGCCCGCGCGGCGGGATCGGTGAATCCGCCTAGCGGCGCTGGGTGATTCCGTGCAGTTGGCCGTCGAAGAACTCGTCCAATGCGAGCCCCTGCGCACTTGCTTTGAGCGCCCGGGCCACGGGCGAGCCTGGGCCACCGGCGTTGGTCACCAACGCGATGGTCGCCTTCAGGACGGGGTCGACGAGTTGCACCGCGCGGATCTCCCCGGATCTCGCCCCCGCCATGGGGGTCATCCACAACCAGGTGTGCGGGACGATGCACGCCCAGTCTCCGGCCGCGGCCTGCGCGAATAACGAAGCCACCGAATCGGTCTCGACCTGGGGGCTGACCGTGATGCCGTGCTCGGCGAAGGCCGCGTCGACGATCTGGCGATCGCGCATGTCCGGAGTCAGCAGCGCCAACGGCAGTTGCGCCGCTTCGGGCCAGCTCAGTGTCGTCGCACCGGCGGCCAACATGTCCGCCCGCGCCAGCAGCACATAGTGTTCGTCGTACAGCGGCACCGAATCCACCTCGTGCGCCCCCTCGGACGCGGGGTGCACGATGACCGCGTCGAGTTCGAAATCGCGTAGTCGTCGGTACAACTCGGTGGTCGCCAACCGCGAACTGATCTGCACCTTGACCAGCGGATGCGCCGAGCAGAACGCCGACAGCACGAGCGATGCCGTCGTCGAGGCGGTAGGAACCGTGCCCAGCCGAAGCGTGCCGGTGATGCCGGACCGCACCGCGGCCACCTCCGCCTTGAAGGCATCGTGCTCGGCGAGTATCCGCTTGGCCCACACCACCAACCGCTCCCCCTCGGGAGTGAGGCCCTCGAAGCTGTGACCGCGGTTGATCAGCGTGACATTGAGTTCGCGCTCCAGCTTGGCGATCGCCGAGGAAAGGGCGGGTTGCGACACGTAACACCGCTCCGCCGCCCGGGCAAAGTGCCGTTCCTGGGCGACCGCGACGAAGTACTCCAGCTGGCGGAAGAGCACCCGCACCCTTTCGACTGTGTGACCGGCTTCCGACACCAATCTCGCTGAGGCTACCCGGCTGGGCAGCAAATTGCCCGAAAGGTTGTGGACGGCTGTCTCTGCCCGACCGCGACGTGGCGCCGTGACATCGCGTTACACGCGGCCGATCCGCCGTTGTCAGCGTGATCAACGAAGCTGTGAAAATGTTTGCTAAGGCCCCCAACGGCAAGACAACACCTAGAATGCGCTTGTGTCGATCACACCATCGCGAAGGGCGGCTGCCATGCGTCGAGTGTTTCGTTATCTGTTCGTTATGCTCGCGATCTCGACTTTCGCGGCTGTAGGGTTCGCCAGTCCTGCCACCGGCGCTGTCCCCGTACCGACGTCCCTTCCTGGGGTTGCTTCGGTGTTGCCGGCCAACGGCGAGGTCGTCGGCGTGGCCCACCCGGTGGTGGTGACGTTCCAGGCGCCGGTGACCAACCGGCGTGCCGCTGAGGGGTCCATCCGCGTCAAGTCACCCAGCAACATCACCGGTCACTACGAGTGGATCAACGGCAACGTCGTGCAGTTCGTTCCGGACCACTACTGGCCGCCGCATACCCGGGTATCGGTGGGGGTGCAGGAAATGACGGAAGGCTTCGAGACCGGCGACCAGCTACTCGGCGTGGCCAGCATCTCGGCGCACACCTTCACCGTCAGCCGCAACGGGGAAATCCTCAAGACCATGCCGGCGTCGATGGGTAAGCCCAGCCGGCCCACACCGATCGGCAGCTTCCACGCGATGTCCAAGGAACGCACCGTAGTGATGGACTCGCGGACCATCGGCATCCCGCTGAATTCGTCTGACGGCTACTTGATCACCGCCTCGTACGCGGTACGCGTCACCTCCAGCGGTGTGTACGTGCACTCCGCGCCCTGGTCGGTGAACTCGCAGGGCTACGCCAACGTCAGCCATGGCTGCATCAACCTCAGCCCGGATAACGCGGCGTGGTACTTCAACGCCGTCACCGTCGGCGACCCCATCGAGGTCGTCGCCTAACTCCCCCTTTACGGCACTCTCCCTTTACGCGAGCGTGCGTGTCCGCACAGCGACACGCCGCACGGCTCGTACGGCTGCGCACGCTCGCACAAGAGCGCACGGGAGCGCGGCAGGTCCGGGCTGTGGTGACGGTCACACCGCCGGGCTGGAAGATGCACCACCTCTGGTGGGTTGCCGCTAGTATCCCCAGCCCACGAGAGGTCCTGCCATGACCGGTTCCCATCAGCAACGCATCGACCGGTTGACCGCCAGCGACGAGCAGTTCCGAAAGGCCACGCCGGACGCCGCGGTTCGCGGGGCAGCGCGCGCCCCCGGCCTACGGTTCCCCCAGGTGATCCAGACCCTGGTCGGCGGCTACGCCGACCGGCCCGCCCTGGGGTGGCGGGCGCGCTCCCTGACGACGGACCCCGCGACGGGCCGGACCACCGCCCAGTTACTGGACCGCTTCGAGACCATCACCTACCGCGACCTGTGGGCAAATGTGCAGGCGATCGCGACCGCCTTGCGGCACGACCCGGTCAACCCGGCTTCGCCCGGTGAGGTGCTCGCCACCGTCGGATTCGCCAGTGCGGATTACCTGACCCTCGACCTGGTGGCCGGGTACCTCGGCCTGGTGTCCGTGCCGCTGCAGCACAACACCACGGCGTCACGGTTGCAACCCATCCTCGCCGAGGTCGAACCGCACATTCTTGCCGCAAGTGCCGAGTACCTCGATTTGGCTGTCGAGGCGGCGCTGGGTAGCACCTCATTGCGCCGCCTTGTCGTGTTCGACTACCTCCCGGAGGTCGACGATCAGCGGGAGGCCGTGCAGCGCGCCCAGGCCAGGTTGGCCGCCGCGGGTATGTCGGTGACCGTCGAAACGCTGGCCGAGGCGACCGAGCGTGGCCGCGAGCTACCGCCGGAGCCGCTGTACACCGATGGCACCGATCAGCGCCTCGCGATGATCATGTACACGTCGGGCAGCACCGGATTGCCCAAGGGCGCAATGTATTCCGAGCGGATGGTGACCAGGATCTGGACCACCGAGCTGCTGCCGGAGGCCGAGCACCTGCCGGTGATCAACGTCAACTTCATGCCGCTCAACCACCTGGGTGGGCGGATACCCCTTTCCAGCGCGTTCCAGGCCGGCGGCACGAGTTACTTTGTGCCGGAAAGCGATCTGTCCACGCTGTTCGACGACTGGAAGTTGGTGCGCCCCACTGAGATGGGCTTGGTGCCCCGGGTCGCCGAGATGCTCTACCAGCGCTACCAGAGCGGCGTCGAGCGGAGGATCAATCAGGGCAGGGAAGGCACAACCGCTGAAGCAGAGGCGCAAGCCGAGATTCGCGAACAGGTCCTGGGTGGGCGCGTCCTCACCAGCTTCAGCAGCACCGCGCCCCTGGCCGCGGAGATGAAGACCTTCATCGAATCGTCCCTGCAGGTCCACGTGATGGACGGCTACGGCCTCACCGAATTGGGGATGGTGACCAAAGACGGCAAGGTGAGCAAGCCCCCGGTGATCGACTACAAGCTCATCGACGTTCCCGAATTGGGTTACTTCCGTACCGACAAGCCGTACCCGCGCGGCGAACTGCTGGTGAAGTCGCAGACGGCTACGGCGGGGTACTACAAGCGTCCCGACGTCACCGCCAGTGCGTTCGATTCCGACGGCTACTACCGCACCGGCGACGTCATGGCCGAGATCGGCCCGGATCGGCTCGTTTACGTCGACCGGCGCAACAACGTCTTGAAGCTCGCACAAGGCGAATTCGTCGCGGTCGCACGTCTGGAAGCGATCTTCGCCGGCGCGCCCCTGGTGCGCCAGATCTTCCTCTACGGCAACAGCGAGCGCCCCTACCTGTTGGCGGTCGTGGTGCCCACACCCGAGGCACTGGAGCGCGCGGCGCGCGACGGTGACGACGGGTTAGCCAGACTCAAAGCGGAGCTGAGTGATTCGCTGCGCAACACGGCGAAACTCGCCGAACTGCAGTCCTATGAATTGCCCGCCGACTTTCTGATCGAAACCGAGCCCTTCAGTTCGGACAACGGTCTGCTCTCCGGGGTCGGCAAACTGCTGCGGCCGAAACTCAAGGAACGCTACGGCGAACGGCTCGAGCAGCTGTACACCGACCTCGCCGACAGCCGGGTGGCGGAATTGCGTGCGCTACGGCAAAAGGCGGGGGAGCGGCCGGTGATCGACACGTTGACCGAGGCGGCCGAAGCGCTGCTGGGACTGGTCGGCGGCCCGCCCGCGCCCGAGGAACACTTCATCGAACTCGGCGGTGATTCGTTGTCCGCCTTGACATTCTCAAACTTGTTGGCTGACATCTTCGACGTCGAAGTACCCGTGGCGCAGATCATCGGCCCCACCAATGATCTGCGCAGCATTGCGGAATACATTGAAGCCGAACGCGTATCGGGCACGAAGCGGCCCACCTTTGCTGCGGTACACGGGCACGGCGCGGTAGAGGTACGCGCTGCGGACCTGACACTGGACAAGTTCATCGATGCCAAGACGTTGGCCGTGGCCCCGTCGCTGCCGGCGCCGACCGGCAGACCTCGGACCGTGCTGCTGACGGGGGCCAACGGCTACCTCGGCCGCTTCCTCACGCTGGATTGGTTGGAGCAGCTTGCCGACACCGGCGGAACGCTCGTCACCATCGTGCGCGGCTCTGATGCAGCCGCGGCACGAAGCAGGCTCGACGACGTCTTCCGCGGCGGTGACGGCGCGATGTTCGAGCGATTCCAGTCACTGGCCGACGGACACCTCGAAGTGATCCCTGGTGACATCGGTGCGCCCAATCTGGGCCTGGACCAACCGACGTGGGATCGCCTGGCACGGAGCGTAGACATCATCGTCCATTCGGCAGCACTGGTTAACCACGTCCTGCCCTACGACCAGCTGTTCGGACCGAACGTGGTTGGTACCGCCGAGGTGATCCGCCTGGCGATCACCGACCGCATCAAGCCGGTCACCTATCTGTCGACCGTGGCCGTCGCGATGCCGGTAAACCCAAACACGTTCGAAGAAGACGGCGACATTCGGGACATCAGCGCGGTTCGCTATGTCGGCGACGGCTACGCGAACGGCTACGGCAACAGCAAATGGGCCGGCGAGGTGTTGTTGCGCGAGGCACACGACCTGTGTGGACTGCCAGTCACGGTATTCCGATCCGACATGATCCTGGCCCACAGCCACTACGCCGGCCAGCTCAATGTGCCAGACGCGTTCACCCGCTTGCTGATCAGCCTGCTGCTGACCGGCATAGCGCCGGCGAGTTTCTACGAGACGGATGCCCAAGGCCGCCGCAGCAAGGCTCACTATGCCGGTCTGCCGGCCGATTTCGTGGCCGAAGCGATCACCAAGCTGGGCGCGCGCAGCACGGCCGACGCTACACCGACGTATGTTTCCTACGACGTGATGAATCCGCACGAGGATGGCGTGTCCCTGGACACCTTCGTCGACTGGTTGGTGGATTCGGGTCATGACATCAAGCGCATCGATGACTACGACGAATGGCTGGGGCGCTTCGAAACAGCGCTGCGGGCATTGCCGGAAAAGCAACGCCAGCATTCGGTGTTGCCTCTGCTCGACGCCTACCGCAAGCCGCAGCCGGCATTGCCCGGAGCATCCGCACCGACCGATGTCTTCCGAGCTGCGGTGCAGGACGCGAAAATCGGTCCAGACAAAGACATTCCGCATCTGTCTGCCGCGTTTATCGACAAGTACGTCGCCGATCTGCAGTCGCTTGGGCTGGTCTAGAAACCGAGGAGCAACTCTGATATGACACCTTCGACAGCGCGCGCAGTGCGGTTCGACCGCTTCGGAGGGCGCGAGGAGCTGTACATAGCCGACATCGAAATGCCGTTACCGGGACCTGACGAAGTGGTGGTCGAGGTTCGCGCCGCCGGGATAAATCCCGGCGAAGCTGCCATCCGCCTCGGGTTGCTCCAACAGGTCTTCCCCACCACGTTCCCGTCCGGCGAAGGCAGCGACTTGGCCGGCGTGGTGACATCCGTAGGTCCCGACGTCGCCCAGTTCTCGGTCGGCGACGAGGTCCTCGGCTTCAGCTTGCGACGATCCAGTCACGCCACCCACACGGCCGTTCCGGTGGGCAATCTGATCCGCAAGCCGCCCGAATTGAGCTGGGAGGTGGCCGGTTCGCTGTACGTCGTCGGAGCGACGGCGTATGCGGCGGTGCGCGCGGTCGCGCCTCAGCCCGGCGAGACGGTTGCCGTGTCGGCCGCGGCGGGCGGCGTGGGCAGCATCGTCGTACAGCTGCTGACGCGGCACGGTGCTCGGGTGTTAGGCATTGCAGGGCCGGGCAATGCCGACTGGCTGCGCGCCCACGGCGTGACCCCTGTCGTCTACGGAGACGGGTTGGCGGATCGGCTGCGGGAGGCGGCGCCCAACGGAATCGATGCCTTCATCGATCTTTTCGGTCCCGACTACGTCCAGCTTGCGGTGGATCTCGGGGTGGCCCCCGAGCGGATAGACACGATCATCGCGATGGAGAAGGCCGCCGAGGTCGGGGCCAAGACCGAGGGCAGCGCCGAGGCCTCCACGCCGGAAGTGCTCGCCGAACTCGCCGATTTGGTCGCCTCTGGCGCGATCGACTTCGACATCGCCGCTACCTATCCACTCGACCGAGTGGCCGACGCCTACGCCGAACTCGAGCAACGACACACGCACGGCAAAATCGTTCTGCTACCGCAGAAATAAGCGTGGCGGTCAGGCAAGTCCGGCCTGGACGGCCTTGCCGATCACCAAGGCCGTCGTATCCGACACCACCGCATACGAGACAGCCACATCCGACACCGCCGGGTCGAGCCCGGCGGTGTCGGACAAGCGGCCGTATCGCGGGGTGAATGTCAAGGTCGTCGACTTACCGCGAGGTCACGCGGAAAACCGCCCGTCGGGTGCGTGGCCACCCAACGAAGCCGTGAACACCGCAATCGGCATCCGCGAGACATAGAGGTTGGTCCGCTCCTGCGGCGTCAGCGGTGTCCGCCGGCCGATCTTCAGGAAACGGGAAATGCGGTGTGTACGAAGGAAAGCCATGATCTTCTCCTTGTGGGAGTCCGACCGGCTAGAGCACGACGGCTGGTGCGGCAGAACTCGAGAAGGGTTCAGGCCGATCTGAGAATGCCGAAAATGCCGGAGCCGGATCGGGGAAAGACGGATTGCGGATAGGGACTATCGCCGGGACACATCTCGCCCTCACCTCCTCGCAGCCAGGACACACGCGGGTGTCAGCGCAATCACCGGAACGAAAGAGGCGCTAAAAAACCCGGCGGACCGTCCGCCGGAACACCCCTCTCGTCGGAGCTTCGGCACTGCACGGCGTATCCGATAGTTCGGAAGCCACTTGGGCTCAACCCTTAAGCCGGGAAGAGCTGTCCTGACCCGGGGCGTCTCTCGACGTTCGGGGTCAGTGGCCTGTGTCCATGCAGACGCCTCACCTACCGAGGTGTTTGCCTTTCCATGCTGCACCCAAACGTCGGTTTGAGTCAAACTCACGCAGCGTGCGCCCGGTCCGGGCCTACCCTCAGACCTATGGTCAATACCCTGCAGGACCCCAAGGTCGCGTCGGCGCTCGACCGGATGTACGCCGAGTCTGAGAACCAGATGGCGCAGCTGCGCGCGCGGCGTGACGACTTCGCCCGCCCGATGACTGTGCAGGAACGCACCGAGGCGATGAGCGAGTTCTACATCCCGGTGACGCCGGAAGCCGGCCGGCTGCTGTACGCCCTGGTCCGCGCGACCCGTCCGCAAACGATCGTCGAGTTCGGCATGTCATTCGGCATCTCCGCCATCCATCTGGCGGCGGCGGTTCGTGACAACGGCAGCGGGCGGGTGGTGACCACCGAACTCAGCGAAACCAAGATCGCCGCCGCCAAGCGGACCTTCTCCGACACCGGCCTGGCCGATGTCATCACCATCCTGGAGGGCGACGCCCTGGTTACCTTGGCCGACGTCGGTGGCCCGATCGATTTCGTACTGCTCGATGGCTGGAAAGACCTCTACCTTCCCGTGATCGAGTTGCTGACGCCGCGGTTGTCGACGGGCGCGCTGGTCGTCGCCGACAACGCCGAGGCAGCCGATACCCGGTCCTACCTGGATTACGTGCGCGACTCGGACAACGGCTACGTCAGCTTCAACTTCCCCGCCCGGGAGAGCGACAGCATGGAGCTCAGCTGCTGGGTGGGCGGTTAACGACCGGCCCGAGGAGTCAACGGCTTAGCGCAACGATTCTTCGAGCCACGGGATCAGCCATTTCACGCCTTCCGGCGTGAGGTGTACGCCGTCGCTACGCACCTTGATGCCGTCGACCTTGGCGGTGTAGACGCCGTCGGGGCAAAGCTTCTTGTTCAGATCGATGATGCCGACATTTGGATGCTGGGCAACCGCGTTGCGCAGCATGGTGTTCCACTGGTTGACCCGTTCGGGCTGATCTTCCGGATACAGGCGTCCGTCCGGCCTTTCACCGCCCCGGCTGTACGGCACGGTCGCGACCATCACCCGAACACCGGTCGAGCCGACGATGTTCAGCGCGCGCTGCAATTCAAAGTTGAGATAGGCGTCGAAGGTGGGTTCGCCGATGTGGGTCCACTTACCTTCGTTGACTCGGTCGACGGTCTCCCACCGGCCGATGACCAGCAAGGCGACGTCCGGTTGGTCCTGGTTGACCTGCGCCGTCCAGCGAGTGGGCCAGTTGTCGCATTCCGCCCGTTGTTCCAGGGTTTGGCCGATGTAGCGATAGGGCGTGCCGCGCACCAGGCTGCAGCCGATAACGGTGTGGTCGATGAACCTGAAGCCGGGCGTGGGTGGCAGGAAGTGCATCATGGTCCACCCGATGGAATCGCCGAACACCGAAACGGTGAATGGCTGGTTGGGATCTCGCGGCCGGGGCGGCTGCGTCGGTTGACCCGGCGGCGACGGCGACACCGCGGCAACCGCGTTCACCCCGGGTGGCAGCCCGACCTCACGCAGCCCCGGCCCGGTTCCGACCGGGATTACCAGCATCGTCACCGCGGCGGCGCTGGCGACGGTAGCCGCGGCCAGCGGCAGCAACGGGACCCCTTCCGGACGCCAGCGACGGATGGGCTGCTCGATCACCCAATACGACACGTAGGCGAGCGCTACCGTCGCTGCACACCGGAGGGCGAAAAGGCGGGGACCCTCCCATCCGGTCCGTTCTCCGTTGAGCGCCAGAAAGATCGGCCAGTGCCACAGGTACACGCCGTAGGAGATGGTGCCCAACCACACCAACGGGCCCCAGCTCAGGGCGCGGGCCACCGCTCCGCGCTGCTCCAGCGCGACCGGCGCCACCACCAGGACGGCCGCCACCGCCACGACCGTCAGCAGGCCGTGCCGGAACTCGGCCGCGTCCCCGGTTGCGTAGTGGGTGATCAGTCCCAGCACTGCCAACCCGACCAGCGGCAGCAGTCGGGCAATCCGCCGGCCCCAGCGCGTGCGGATCAGGCACCAGCCGCGATTCAACGCCGACCAATCCCGAACCAGCAGCGCCGATGCGGCGGCGCCGATCAGCAACGCCTGCGCGCGGGTGTCGGTACCGAAATAGATTCGATCGCGGGTGGCCTCGGTGGTGAACATGATCGCGCCCGCCGCGGAAACGATCGCGCCCAGCACGGCGATGATGAACATGGCGAACCGGACGTGGCCGACCGTCGTCTTGGCGAAGTAGCGTCGGGCACGCGCCGCCAGCACCAGAGTCACCGCGATCATCAGCAATGGCCAGACGAAGTAGTACTGCTCTTCCACTCCCAGCGACCAGGTGTGCTGCAGGGGCGACGGCGGTGCGCCCTGGGTGAAGTAGTCGGTCTGCTGAGCGACGAAGCGCCAGTTGGCAATCCACAAGAATGCGGCGAGCGCGTCGCTGCGCAATCCGGTAAGGGCTTGGTAGGGAAGCAAATCGCGCGCCGCTGCCACCACCAGCACCATCAGAACCAGCGCGGGCAGCAGTCGGCGCGCACGTCGAATCCAGAATCCGGTCAGGTCGATGCGGCCGCTGCGGCCCAACTCGTCGAGCAACAGCGAGGTGATCAGGAATCCGCTGAGGACGAAGAAGATGTCGACGCCGATGAAGCCGCCGCTCACCCCTGGGATGCCGCCGTGTCCGATGAGCACCAGCGCTACCGCTATGGCGCGCAGGCCATCCAACGCCGGAATGCCGTTCTGACGTTCGGGACGGTCCAGATTGGCACGACGCTTGACGCGCGGCACAGGGGCAACCCATCGGCGCTTAGCCGAATGCGCCGGTGCGGGGTGAGTCCCGCCCGGCACAGCGCTCGCTGTTAACGCGCCGTCACGAGCTTTTCGCCTGGCGCGGTAGTTGATGCCGATACGTCGCTGCTCCTCCGCTTGACCTCAGAAATATTAGAGGCGGCAGCCCCAGATCTCGGTCAGGACACGCGAGGGGCGACAATGACCTGCATGGGTTGGTTTTCCCGGCGACGCAAGACCGACCCGGACGAAGAACTCACTGCCCCGGTAACCCCCGCGGATGCAGAGGGCGACAGCGACCCGGGCGCATCCGAACCTGACACCGCCGAACCTGACGTCTACGAACCTGGCACCGCAAAACCTGTGGCCGAGCTTGATATCGGCGAAGTTGGGCCGGAATTTGAGGCTGGCCGGCCGTGGACCGGACGCGCGCTGCTGCTGCCCGCGACGCCCACTCCGGCCAACGCTTCCGAACTGGCCAGGATTGCCACCGAGGCCGCCCAAACCGTGGCCGGTATCGACCTCGACTTCAGCCCCGCCTCACTGCAGGTAGTGGATGGAATCCTGGACGGCTTTCGCGAAGCCGGATCCGACATCATGGCCGAATCGATTTTCATCTTCGGCTGCTACATCGGTGAGGTCTTGGTCCGCAACGCCGGCTACGAATGGGTCAACACCCCTGCCGACCTCGCCAAACATCTGGGCGTTCTCACCGTCTACCACCCGGAAACGCAGGCCCACGCCAACCCCATCAACAAGGCTTTCAAGCGCGTCGACTACGGCGAGCCGGACAACCTGCCGTACTTCTACCAGGTCTTCGCCGGGGACGGGCCCTTCGGCTAGCCAGCCTGTTCCGCCGAGCTCAGGCCCAGTTCCTCGAGCACCTCTTCGGTGTGCGCACCCAACTCCGGGGCCGGCCCCCCGACGCGGCCCGGCGTGCGGGAAAACCAGGTCGGCACGCCCGGAAAGCGAACCGTTCCGTATGCGCTGTCGACGGTCTCGAAGAATCCCACGGCTTCGAGTTGCGGATCGTGCAGCAACTCGGCGGGGCTGGACAGTGCCGATGCCGGTATCTGCAGTTCGCGCAGCAAATCCAACCATTCGTTCGTGGTGCGCTCGGCGAACGTCTCGGCCAGCAGCCCGTACACGGTGTCGATGTGACGCGCCCGCCCCTCGAGCGTCGCGTAGACGTCGCTGGCCCACGCCGGTCGCACGGCGTCGATGAACGCGGCCCAGTGCCTGTCGTTGTAGACCAATGCCGCGAGGTAACCGTCTTTGGTGCGATACGGCCGCCGGTTGGGTGCGACCGCGCGCGGATACACCGCCGGCCCCAACGGTGGCTCGAAGATCGCCCCGTTGATGTGCTCGACCAGCATGAACGACGCCATCGCCTCGAACATGCCGACTTCCACCTCTTGCCCCTCGCCGGTGCGTTCCCGGTGGAAAAGTGCCATCGTGGTCGCATACAGCGCGGTCAGGCCGGCGACCTTGTCCGCCAGGATGGTTCCGACGTAATCGGCCTCGCCGGTCAGTTGCTGCTGCACCGAGGGCAGCCCACAGGCCGCTTGGATCGTGTCGTCATATGCCGGTAGGTCCCGGTTCGGCCCGCGCCGCCCGTAGCCGTAGCAGTTGGTGTACACGATGGTCGGGTTGACCGCCGCGACGTCGGCGTAGCTCAGGCCGAGTCGGGCGATCGCCTTGGCCCGCATCGAGTGGATGAACACGTCCGCGCGTTCGATCAGCGCACGCATCGCGGTCTGGCCGGCTTCCGACTTCAGGTCGAGGGTGATACCACGCTTGCCACGGTTGACGTTGACGAACACCCCGCTCATCCCGGGAACGGGCCCGGTCGAGACGTACCGGGTGTCGTCACCCTGCGGGGGTTCGATCTTGATCACGTCGGCGCCCATGTCGGCCATGATCTGAGTGCAGTACGGTCCCATCACCATCGCAGTCAGATCGACGACGCGCACACCGGCCAGCGGCCCTGACCTAGACATGCTGCGCCCTCTCCCTGTTCGCCCATGCTGCCGAGTCGAAGCTATACCGGATGTGCTCGGCATGCCCGCTGGGGACGACGGGGAAGATCAGCGGCGCGGACAGGTCCCGGATCGCGTAGAGCTGTTCGGCGACGTTCTCAATTGACCACGAGCGTCGCTGCACGCCAGGCGTTTCGGCGACAAACGCCCTGGCCACCCGACCCGCGATGGCGATCAGCATCTCGCCGTTGACCGGGCAGGACTCATGAGCCAGTAGGCCCACCACGGGCGCCACCAGATCCGTCCCCATCGGCGGGTAGGCCGAAATGTCCAGGCCATCAGCCATTCTGGTCACCGCGGACGGGACGATGACGTTGCACAAGACCCCGTCCGCCGCCCCCTCGAGGGCGGCGACGTTGGACAGCCCAACCAGGCCCGCCTTGGCGGCCGCGTAGTTGGCCACGCCGTGATTGCCGTACAGTCCGCCGATCGAGGAGGTCAACACGATACGGCCGTACCCGGCGTCGCACATGACCGGGAAGGCGGGCCGCACCACGTGGAACGCGCCGCGCAGGTGCACGTCGATGACGGCATCGAAGTCCTCGTCGCTCATCTCCTTCAACGACGCGCGCCGCACGTTGCCGGCGTTGTGGATGAGGATGTCGATGCGGCCGTACTGATCCAAGGCGGTCTGGATGATCGCCCTGCCGCCCGCGGCCGTCGTCACCGACTCGACGCAGGCGGTCGCTTCCCCTCCGGACGCGGCGATTTCGTCCACCACCTTGTGCGCCGGCGACGGGTCCGTGCCGTCACCGGTCAGCGTGCCCCCGGTGTCGTTGACCACGACCTTGGCGCCCCTGGCCGCCAGCATCAACGCGTAGGCGCGGCCCAAACCGCGCCCGGCGCCGGTCACCACGGCGACGCGATTGTCGAATCTCAACTCGCCCATCACGTTTCCAGATCGAGCCCGGCGAGATCACCCTTGGCGCGCCACTCGGCCAGCAGGTCGCCGAAGGCGTAGAAGCCGGGTCCGTAGGGTTCGCCGAGGTGCGAACGGATGCCCTCGCCGTCGGCAGTCCCCTTGCCGCCGCCCTCATTGTTGTAATAACCCGGCGTGCATTCCAGGTCGAATGCGGAGTTGTCGATCGCGGTCTCCCGGATGGTCTGACACCAATTGTCTTGGGCCTCTTGGGCTGGCTCCACCGTCGTCGCTCCCCGCGCCAGGGCTTCGGCGATGATGTAGGCAATGTGCTCGCCCTGCAGTTCGTAGTTGGCGGCGATGTTCGCGGATATGCCCACCTGGGTGAAACCGGTGAAGAACTGGTTGGGGAACCCGCGGGTGGTGAACCCGTGCAGTGTCTTGTAGCCGTCGCGCCAATGGTCGAACAGCGACACGCCGTTGCGTCCTTCGATCGTGTCGATGGAGTAGCGGCGGCTGATCTCCGTCGTGATCTCGAACCCGCTGGCGTAGATGATGCAATCCACCTCGTACTCAATGCCGTTGGCTACCAAGCCTTTTTCGGTGGCCCGTTCGACGCCCCTGGTTGACGACACATCCACCAACGTCACGTTGGGCCGGTTGAAGGTCTGCAGGTATTCGTCGTTGGTACACGGCCTCTTGCACAGGAACCGGTAGTAGGGCTTGAGCGCCTCGGCGGTCTCGGGGTCATCCACGATGCTCTCGATGCGGCGCCGCAACCGCTCCATCAACTTGTAGTCTTCTTCCTCGTTGATGGCCATGAACTGCTCGGGGGTCATCGATGCGGGATCGTCCAGCTCAAGCACCCGGGCCGCGGTGTTGCGGCCGAGTTCAGTCCAGAAGTCACACACGTAATCGGGCTGGCCCGGCGCCATTCCTTCGAAGGTCCAGGAATGGAAGTTGCGTTGCCGCTCCTTCTGCCAGCCCGGCTTCAGCGTTTTGACCCACTCGGGATCCGTCGGCCTGTTGTTGCGCGGGCCGACAGACGAGGGGGTGCGCTGGAATACGTAGAGGTGCTTGGCATCCCGGCCCAGGAACGGCACGATCTGCACGGCGCTCGCCCCGGTGCCCACCACGGCGACGCGCTTGTCGGCAAGCTTGTGCAGCCCGCCGTTGCTGTCTCCTCCGGTGTACTCGTAGTCCCAGCGCGACGAATGAAAGCTGTGTCCTTTGAAATTCTTGATGCCCGGGATACCCGGCAGCTTCGGTCTGTGGAACGGGCCCGAGGCCATCACCACGAACCGGGCCCGAATGTCGTCGTCCCGATTGGTGCCGACCCGCCACCGCTTGAGCTCCTCGTCCCAGTTCAGCGCCCGTACCTGGGTTGAGAAGATGGCGGAATCGTAGAGGCCGTAGTGCTTTCCGATCCGCCGGCAATGTTCGTAGATTTCGGTGCCGTCGGCGAACTTCTTGCTCGGGATGTAGTTGAGCTCTTCCAGTAGCGGTATGTAGCAGTAGGATTCGTTGTCGCACTGCAGTCCGGGATAACGGTTCCAGTACCACACCCCGCCGAAGTCGCCGCCTAGCTCGATGATTCGGACGTCCTCGACGCCGGCCTTCTTCAAATGAGCCGCACACAACAGGCCGCCGAAGCCACCGCCCAATACGACGACGTCGACGTCCGCCGAGATCGGGTCCCTGACCAAGGGCGGCGTGCGCGGGTCGGTTTCGTAAAAGTCCGCGAACTCTTCGACAAGTTCGATGTACTGCTTGGAACCTTCCGGACGCAACCGCTTTTCGCGTTCCTGCCGGTACTTCTCCCGCAGGGCGGGCAGGTCGATGTCCTCCGGCGTCGTCGTCGGTTGGCAATCAGAAGTAAAGCCGGTCATGCCAGTGCGTTCTCCGGTAGTGCGGCGCGGTGCAGCGGCGCGGCCATCTCCTGGACCGCGGGCAGTACCTCCTTGGCGAACAGCTTCGTGCTCGCCGTCGCCTCGTCGAACGGCATGGTGCCGAACTGCGGGACGATGGTCAGCTCACAGAACGAGCAAGCCTCCTGCGCCGCCTTGATTCGGTTGAAGATCTCCTCCGGTGTGCCGATCAGCAGGTTGGAAGCGTGATAGCCGGGTGTTTTTGAGGGGCCTTTTGCGGGTCCATCTTGCGGGCCGGTGACCGAGGATGCGAGCACCGCCGTCGCCGTGGCCTCGCGCGCCGCATAGGCCTCATATCCCTTCACGCCCCGGAAGTTCGACGCGTCGGCGAATCCGTAGTGCACGGTGACATCCCGGTTCGCGGTCCAGATCCATTCCTCGGACTTGGCCGCATCTTCGGGGTCAGCCGAGCAATACATGAACATCACGTTCTTGGGCTGGCACGGCGGCAGGCCTTCCTCCTGGCGGAAGGTGTTGACCTTCTGCACTTCTCGGCCGGCGTCCTCGATGGGTTTGTTGCCGACGAACAGCGGCACCATGCCGCGGCGGGCGAGGATCTCCAGCGACTCCGCGGTCGATGATGAAGAGTAGATGCGGGAGAACAGGTCTCGACTCTTCGGTTCGGGCCGCAGCGACATCTCCGGCACCTTGAAGATCTCGCCCTCGTAGGCGAACCGCTCTCCCGAGAAGGCCAGCTGGAGGATGTCCAGGGTCTCGTTGAAGCGCTGCCGGCTTTCCTCGCGAGGCACCCCGACGGCGTCGAACTCGCCCTTCGACACGCCGCGCCCGATCCCGATGGTGTCGTAACGTCCGTTGGAGATGATGTCGAGGTAGGCGATCTGGTGCGCCAACCGGATGGGGTGCCACCAGGGCGCGACGGCGACGAACGTGCCAAGACTCACCCGTTCGGTGCGCCCGGCGAAGTAGCTCAACGCCTGAATCGGGTTGGGGGTCATGCCATATGGTGTTCCACAGTGCTCGGGCATCCAAATGCCGTCAAACCCCAGCGGTTCGGCCAGGTCGGCAATCGCGAGCGTGCCCTGCACACATTCCCAGTCGGGGGTCGCGGGCGGACTACTGAAATCTTCGGCAAGCACGCGGTCCCAGTCGCGGGAGTTGTGCGCGCCGAATCCGAGATTGACTTTCATTGCTCAGCCCTCTTTCCGGTGACGGGTCAGCTCGGTCGGTGCGCCGGTGCCCATGTATTTGGCCAGATTTCGATGCAGATTGGCGGTGCTGCGTTCCATGTAGGGGTTGGGCCTGGGGCCGCGGAAGCCCAGCGACTTCATGCCTTGTTGAACTGCGGCCATGTTGGAGAAGTCCTGCGGCAGTACGGTGCGCCAGCTCGGGTCATCCGGCGGAGCGTACACCCACTCGGTTTCCGGCTCTTCGCCTTTCGGGTAGAGCTCGTAGCAGGATGCTTCGAAGATGCACTGGTCGGGATCGTAACCGTGCGGGCGAGCGCTGTAGCACAGGGCGGTGGTAAGGCCCTGCCCGATCTGGAAGTTCGGAAAGATCTGCCAGGCCGTGCCGCTCTTGGCCAGGTGTTCGGGATCGATGGTCGGCCAGATCACTCCCCGGGCGGCGTCGTCACGTCGCGCCGAGTTGAGCCAATGGCTGAGCACTTTGTCCGCCGGCGCGTCCGCGGGCAACTCGTCGACCAGTCGTTGCGCCGCGTCCACCAGCGTCTTGGTGGTGGTCGCATTGGTTTCTTCCAGTGTGTAGAGCTGCATTTCAGCGGTTGAGACGCGGGGGTCCGCACCGGTGCCGAGCCGGATCTTCGACTTGGTCTCCGATAGGTCTTCTGGCGCGTCGTAGCCGATGTTGCTGTGCTTACCCTGCACGGCGGCCCAGCCGCGGAAATTGCCGAACTTGTTGAACTGGGGATGCGTGGTGGCGACATGGTAGGTCTCGTTGAAGGCCTCCATCGCCACCTTCCAGTTGCACTGGAAATGCAGCCATTTCCGCCACTTGCAGCGCATGTTCTGCAGTCCGAACGGATCGAGCATGGTGGCCGCGGGCTCAAGGTAGTCCCGCAGCGGCTCGGCGTCGGGGTCCATGTTGATCCAGATCCAACCACCCCAGGTGTCGACGTGGACCGACGCCAGACGGGTGTTGTCGGCTGTCAGCGCACCCTGCCAATCCTGCTTCTCGGGAATGTGGATGCAGTTGCCGTCCTGGTCGTAGGTCCAGCCGTGAAACCCGCAGACGAATGACTTCTTGTGTCCGCAAGCACTTTTGGCCCCTGACGGGGTATCCACCAGCCGGCGGCCGCGGTGCACGCAGACGTTGTGGTGGGCCTTGAAAGTGTTCTCCCCGGTGCGTACCACCAGGATCGAGTCGTCCAGGATGTCGTAGGTGAGGTAGCTGCCCACCTTCGGCAGGTCCTCGACACGCCCGACCTGTTGCCACACCTTGCGCCACAACTTGTCGCGTTCTGCGCGCAGGTAGTCCTCGGAGATGTAGGCCTCAACGCCGATCGAGACAGGCCCCGACAGTTGCCCGTTGGTGTCGGTCACGTCTCTCCTCCCTTCTCGTCCCAGCGCTTGATCGCGGCGCGAAACGATTCGTCCTTCAGGAACAGCGAGGTGTTATCGGCACCCAGGTGCCCCCACTTGAGGTTCAGGCCGCCGTCGACCAACAAGGTCTGTCCGGTGATGTAGCTGGACAGGTCCGAGAGCAGGAAGAGGATGGCGCCGGCCACCTCCTCGGGACGTCCCCGCCGTCCCATCGCGATCGCCTTGCGGTCCCGCTCGGGATCGTGGTCGGTGTAGGTGCGGGAGGCGGGCGTCTCGGTGACCCCGGGCGCGACGGCGTTGACCCGAATGCTGGTGCCGTCCTCGTCGCACGCCAGTTCCAGCGCCATCGTGCGGGTCACCGCGACGATGGCGGCTTTGGCGGTGCCGTAGGCGATGTGGAAGGGCGCGGTGTTCATGCCGCTGATCGAGGAGATGGAGACGATGGAGCCCGGGCGCCGTTGGCGTTTCAGTTCCGCGGCCACGGCCTGGCTCATGAAGAACATCGTCTCGAGATTGCAGGTGAACAGCTCCCGCCAATCGCTGCGCGTCACCCGGGTCGACGGCATCCACGTCGACGGGTCCGCGCCCCCGGCCACATTGACCAGCCCATGCAGGTCGCCGTCGGCGCGACGCACCGCCGCCAACGTGGCACTCACGCCTTCGTCGGTGGAGGCGTCGGCGGCGACGGGCACCACCGCCAATCCCTCGTCCACCAGCGGGCCGACATGCCGATCGAGATTGTCCTGACCACGGCTCACCGCGACCACCGTCGCCCCCGCCTGCGCAACCAGGCGAGTCACGGTGGTGCCGATGCCGCCGCCGCCCGCGCCCGCGACTACGACGATGCGTCCGTCCAACCGGAACGGATCTACCGACATCGATTTGTCCGGACAAGATAATGACGTGCACTCATCAGAGAGCATGATTCTCTTAGGTAGGCCAGGACGTCAAGGCTGGAAGGGTATCGGCTGTTCAGTATTGTCTGGACCACGGATCGGTTGTAACGTCCGAGCCGTGATGGCCCGCTACCCGGTCGCAACGTCACCGCGTCTTGCCGAGGGCTGGACCCTGACCCAGCTCACCCCGCCCAGTCGGCTGTTCGGAGCGAACGGTCTGCGCACCGGTCCCGACGGCCGCGTCTACATCGCTCAGGTGACCGGCAGCCAGATCAGCGCCCTCGACGTGGTGACCGGCAAGTTGGAGACGATCAGCGCCAAGGGTGGCGACATCATCGCTCCCGACGACGTGGCCTTCGACCCCGACGGAAACCTGTACGCGACCGAAGTCATGGACGGGCGCGTCAGCGTGCGGGACGCCGCCGGCCGTAGCCGGGTACTCCGTGACGACGTGCCAAGCGCCAACGGGATCACCGTGCATCACGGCCGATTGTTCATCGGCGAGTGCCGCGAGGGCGGGCGGTTGTTGGAACTCGACCTCAATGGCGGTGCACCCCGCGTGCTGCTGGAGAATGTCCCCTCGCCCAATGCGATGGAGGTCGGACCGGACGGTCTGTTGTATTTCCCGGTCATGGGCGCCAACGAGATTTGGCGCATTGACCTCGACGGGGGCGAACCCGAACGGGTCGCGGGTGATTTGGGTGTGCCCGACGCGGTGAAATTCGACTCCGAAGGCTACCTCGTCTCGACCCAGGTGCACAGCGGGCAGGTGCTGCGCATCGATCCCCGCAGCGGTGACCGGACCGTGCTGGCCAGCCTGAATCCGGGTCTGGACAATCTGACCTTCGTTGGCCGGCGGCTGTTCGTCTCGAACTTCACCGGCGAGATCACCGAGATCCTCGGCGAGGGTGAGTCGCAGACGGTGTTGGCCGGCGGATTGAACTGGCCACTGGATCTTGCCGTCGGCGCGGATGGGCTGCTCTATATTGCCGACGGAACGTACTTCTATGCATTAGGCCACGCCGATGATCGCGAGCGCGGCGCAGCCGGGCGAAGCGGGTCGTCGGCCATCAGACACGCCGATGATCGCGAGCGCGGCGCAGCCGGGCGAAGCGGGTCGTCGGCCATCAGACACGCCGATGATCGCGAGCGCGGCGCAGCCGGGCGAAGCGGGTCGTCGGCCATCAGACACGCCGATGATCGCGAGCGCGGCGCAGCCGGGCGAAGCGGGTCGTCGGCCATCAGACACGCCGATGATCGCGAGCGCGGCGCAGCCGGGCGAAGCGGGTCGTCGGCCATCAGACACGCCGATGATCGCGAGCGCGGCGCAGCCGGGCGAAGCGGGTCGTCGGCCATCAGACACGGCACGCTGCGGACAGCCGGAATGTTGTTCAGCCCAGGGTATCCGGGCTTCCTGCGAGGTGTCGCGGCAGCCGGCCCTGGCGAATTCATCGTCACCACTTCGAATGGCGAGGTGGCGCGCTACCGGCCGGAGGCCAACGAAAGTGATTTCCTGGCAACGGGTTTTGACCAACTGTATGGGATCGCCGTCGCCCCGTCGGGCGCCGTGCTGGTCGCCGAGTTCGGGGCGGGACGGGTGCTGTCGATCACGCACGGTCAAGCGGATGTGTTGGCCTCGGGCCTGAACGAACCGGTCGGCGTGGCGATCGCCCCCGACGGCGCCTGCCTGGTTTCGGAGTCCGGCGCCGGGCGGGTGGTCAAACTAGACGGCACGGGCGCGGTCATCGAGGGACTGCAACGGCCGCAAGGGATTGTCGTCCACGACAACACGCTCTACGTGGTCGACGCCGGGGCCAAGGAAGTCGTTGCAGTCGGATTGGCTGACGGCTCCCGGCACACGATCGCCGCCGATCTTCCGGTGGGCCCCCCGCCCGGCGTGACTCCGAAACCACTGCGCGGCATGCCTCCGTTCTCTGGGCCGCAGGGACCATTCGCGGGCATCGCCGTCGGACCCGATGGCACTCTATATGTTTCGGCGGACGGCGACGGCAGCGTGCTGGCACTGCGCCGAGGTTTGTGAAGGGCGACAACGATGTCCGAAGCCAAAGTCGCCGACCACCGCTACCTGCAGGTGGCACGCACCTTGCGCAAGGAGATCGTCGACGGCGTGTATCCCGTCGGATCGCAACTGCCCACCGAACACGAACTGTGCGAACGTTTTGCGGTCAGTCGCTACACCATTCGTGAGGCATTGCGGCGCCTGCGGGAAGACAACTTGGTGTCCTCCCGGCCGCGGACGGGGACGCTGGTGGTGCCGCGCCCCTCGTCGGATTCGTATGTGCAACATGTGATGTCGATCAATGACCTACTGGCCTTCGCTACCGGCACGCGGTTCGCGATCGACTCCATCGCCATGGTCACCATCGACGATGACATAGCGACCCGCACCGGACTGGCGGTAGGCGAGCAGTGGTTGTCCGTTCGTGGTCACCGGCGGGCAGATGACGCCGACCCGGCTGCGGCGGCGTTATGCCGTACCGAGTACTACATCAACCGTGCGTTCGCGGCGGTCGGCCGGCTGCTGCAGCGCCACGAAGGTCCCATCTTCCCGCTGATCGAAGACCTCTTCGGGCTGAGTATCGTTGAGGTTCATCAGGAAATCGCCGCTGTTCTCATATCACCGGAACTGGCGCGGGGCCTCAAGGCGGAGGTCGGGGCGCCGGCTCTGGAAGTGCTGCGCACCTACTCGACGTCGGACGGGCAGGTCGCCCAGGTCACGCTCAACACCCACCCCGCAGCCAGGTTCCGGCACTCCATGACGATGCGACGGGTACGTGGCTAGCGCACGTCGAAGCCAGATCGGCGGTCGGTGGGTCCGTTGGGACGAGCACCGCGCCGCGCAAGCCTATGCACAGGGTTGGTGGGTTCGAACCACGTTGGCCGATTCGCTGCGTGACGCCGCGCAGCGGACACCCGAACGGGTGGCGTTGATCGACGGTGATCAGCAGGTGCCCTGTCGGGACCTCTATGAGCGCGCGACGACGCTGGCTCAAGCGATGCAGCAACGGATCCCCCCGAGCAGCGTGGTCTCGTTCATGCTGCCCAACTGGCACGAGGCCGCGGTCATCTATCTGGCCACCACGCTGGCCGGGATGGTGGCCAACCCGATCCTGCCGTCCATGCGCGATCGTGAACTGCGCTTCATCCTCGAAGACGCTGACAGCCGCATGATTTTCGTCCCTGCCGGTTTCGGCGGCCACGACTACACCGCGATGTTGGACCGGGTCACGGCACAGCTGGAGTCACCGCCGGACGTCGTGGTGGTGCGCGGGAGCGCGGGTCTCGGCCAGCTTCCGTTCGAGTCGCTGTCAAGTGAAACCAGTCGGCCGCTGCCGACGCTGAATCCAGATGCCGTGCGAATGATTCTCTACACCTCCGGTACCACAGGCCGACCGAAGGGTGTTCTGCACAGCCATAACTCGATCCACGCGTTGATTCGCCAGATCCGCGACTACTGGCGCGTCGAAGTTGGTGACGTGTTCCTGGTTGCCTCGCCGATCGCCCACATCGGCGGTTCCATCTACGCCTTCGAGTCACCGCTGCTGCTGGACACCACGGCCGTACTCATGGACCGCTGGAACAGCGATGAGGCGGTTCGGCTCATGCAGCGGCACCGGTGCACCCATATGGCCGGGGCAACACCATTTTTGGAGCAACTCCTTGCCGCCGCCCAACGCAGCGACACCCGCTTGCCGGATCTCAAGTTGTTCATCTGCGGCGGTGCGTCCGTGTCACCGTCGTTGATCCGCCGAGCTGCAGCGTATTTCGACCGCGCCGCCGTCACCCGCGTGTACGGCTCAACCGAAGTGCCGGTGACAACAGTGGGTTCGGTGGATGATGCGGAGCACGCCGCGGACACCGACGGTCGGGTCGGGATAGCCGAGGTCGAAGTCGTCGACGAAGAGATTCGGGTAAGGGGCCCGCAGATGCTCGTCGGCTACCAGCACCGCGGCGACGAAAGCGAATCGTTCGATGCCGACGGCTATTTCCGCACCGGCGACCTCGGACGTTGGGTTGACGACGGATACCTGGTCGTCACCGGGCGGGCCAAAGACATCATCATCCGCAACGGCGAGAACATCTCACCCAAGGAAGTCGAGGACATGTTGGCCGCCCACCCCGGGATCGCCGAGATCGCCATCGTCGGCGTGCCCGATGACCGCACCGGCGAACGGGCCTGCGCGGTGGTCGTGGCCGCCAACGACACCGAGCCCGCACCCGATGTGGCCAGCTTGCGGGCGTTCTTGGAACAAGCGGGGGTGGCGCGGTTCAAAGTGCCTGAGCAAGTGGTCATCTGGGATGTGCTACCCAAGAACGACGCGGGAAAGATTTTGAAGCACCAGATCAAGGCGGCGCTGATGAATGCGGTGCGGTGACATGCAGGTGGCGATCGTCACGGGGGCGACCGGCGGGATCGGTTTCGGTTGCGCCACGAAACTTGCCGAGGCGGGTATCGCGGTGTTGGCGACGGGCCGCAGCGAAGACAGGCTGGCCGAACTGGCACGGGCGATCGGTGATCCCGCTCGGGTCGCAACGCACGCGGCCGACCTCACCGACGACGGCGCACCGCGGCAGATCGCCGACGCCGCCGTGTCCCGATGGGGGCGCATCGACTTCCTGATCAACAACGCCGGGGTGGGCAGCCCCAAGCCCCTGCACGAGACCGACGACGAATCCCTGGACTATTTCCTGGGTTTGATGCTGCGGGCGCCATTTCGGCTCGCACGCGAAGTGCTGCCGCACATGGCGCCCGGGTCGGCGATCATCAATATCACCTCCACGTTCGCGGTCGTCGGCGGGATGCGCGGTGGCGCCTACTCTGCCGCCAAGGGCGGGCTCACGGCGCTGACCACCCACATCGCGTGTCAATACGGATCCCAGGGAATACGCTGCAATGCGGTGGCTCCCGGGGTGATTCAGACACCGATGACCGAGCAGCGGCTGCAGAACCAGGGCTTCAGACGGATGCAGGTCGAGATGACGCCGCATCAGCGGCTAGGCACCGTCGACGATATAGCCAGCACGGTCGCGTTCCTGTGCTCGCCCGGCGGCGCCTTCATCAACGGGCAGACGATCGTCGTCGACGGGGGCTGGAGCTCCACGAAGTACCTGTCCGAGTTGGCGTTGACCTCGGAATGGAAACCCGCTCAGCCCGATTCGAAGTGACGCCGGATGCCCGAGAGCATCTCGATGTGCGCCTTGACCGCTTCGCGAATGGTGAATCTAGCCAGCGGACGGGGCGCAGCGATGTGAATTCGTTCGGTGACGCGGGTGCCGGCTTCAGTGGGCGCGAACGTCACCGTTCCGCGTAGGCGCACGCCCGGCGACTGGTCGGCCTGCGTCTTGACGTCACCCGACCCGGGCACATCCAGTCGGGCGACGTAGCTGGTTCGAATGGTGATCGGACCCAACGGAATCCGGTCAACCACCCGGTACGTCTGCCGATAGCCCTCCGGTGTTTCGCTACGCGAGAGCACCTGTACCGACACGATCAACGGGTGGACGAGTTTGATGTTGTGCAGGTCGACGTAGAAGTCGCGGACCGCTTCCGGTGGTGCGGGCACCTCCTCGCTCAAGGTCCGCTCGGCGTGCGCAACCCACCAACCCATGCAAAACAACATAGCCCCACCCTTTGCGAGCAGGCGAGCAGACGCAAACTCGTGTTATTCCACGGCGTTTGACACAAGTTTGTGTCTTCTCACGAGAGAAGAACTGTGCGCCAACAGATCAACGCGACGAAAACCACCAGCAGAACGGTCGTGACCGCGACCTGGATCAGCGTTCGCCGCTCCCTGGGCGCGTACACATAGACCGCGCCTACCAATGTCCCGGTCACCAAACCACCCACGTGTGCCTGCCAGCTGATCGGGCCCGAGCCCATAGCGGGGGCGGCGAAGTTGAAGACCAGGTTGATCGCGATGACGGCGACAATCCAGCGCACATCGAAGTTGAGTCGCCGCGCCACCACTGCCAAGGCGCCGAACAGGCCGAACACCGCCCCCGACGCCCCTGCCGTCAGCGAGCCGAGTGGCGAGATCAGATAGACCAGCACCGAGCCGCCCAGCGCGCTCAACCCATACAGCCCGGCGTACCTCACCTGCCCCAACAGCGCTTCCAGCGGAGCCCCCACCACATACAGGCCCCACATGTTCAGCAACAGGTGCGCCGCGCCATAGTGCAAGAACGCCGAGGTCACCAGTCGGTACACCTGTCCGTCGGCGACGTCGGGCGCCGACAGGGCGAACTCCCGCGTCACGCCAGGCAACGCCAGCTGCAAGACGAAAGCCAGCACGTTCAGCCCGATCAGCACGACGGTGACCACCGGGGTCGGCGACAGCTGCTGCCCGCCGAATTGCAGCGTCGGCTGACGGATCGTGCGAGCGCCCTCCTCCACACACTCGGCGCACTGGTGGCCGACCGGGCTCACCCGCATGCATTCCCCGCAGATGTAGCGGTCACATCGGGTGCAGCGGACGTACGTGGTCCGCTGGGGGTGGCGATAACAGGCTGGCGTCTGCGACGTGCTGGGCCCACTCACCGCACCATTGTTGCCTGAACGCCTTGCCTGACCCGATCAGCGTCAGTTTCGTGGAGTCGCTCGCAGCATGAGTGAGCACGCGGGGGCGGTCACACCAAGGGTGTCGCGTTGGCTGCTTCGGCGGCTTCGTATGCCTTCCCGCCAGCGGCGAGCAATTGCACCACCTGGTCGTGGAACGCGACCGCCTGAGCACTCAATTTCTGGTAAGCCTGGGCGTGCGCGCCGAAGAGGGCCGCGATGGTTGCCGAGACCGCATCCGCGCCGGGAGGCATCACACCCGACGTGGGAGCCGCGGCGGCCGAATTGGCGGCGCTGAGCGAGGAACGGATGGCCGCCAGATCGGCTGCGGCCTCGGCTACTTTCTCCGGAAGTGCAATCACAAACGACATTTGGACGCCTTTCACTAAGCCCGGGGACCAGTCGGATTTCTGCGGTCGCCGTTGAAAATCGGCAGTGAATAAAGCCTAACCGCGCTTCAGAGGTGCCCCGTGCACCAATTTTTTGGCCTTCCGCCCGTGCCGAGCAGCCCCGGTCGCGACGCCAAAGCAGTTGGCCGACAGGGCTTCTACCTGGGCACCACTCGAGGCCGGGCAATGGCGGTGATCAGGCATTACCAGCTCGCGGGTGTTCCCTGCTCAGCGGAATTGGCTTACTGTGAATCGCGTGCAGTCAGAGGGATCAGACGGAGATGCCGAATTAGTACCCGTGGAGGCTTTGCACTCGGGTGACCCGATCACCGATGGCGGTCAACGCTACATAGTTCTCGAATCCAAGACCGTTGGCGACAGCTGTGTGGTCCTGGAACTTGAGTCCAGGGTTGACCACCAGCTCCAGGTCATCGAGAAGTCATTCCCCACCGGGTATCACGTCGGCAAGGCCCACCACCGCTACCTGTAGTCCACCTAGCTGGGGGAATGCTGAGTTAGCCCCATCCAGGGGCTAACTCGGTCCGTTGACTCTGCGCCCTTGGCGGCGCCTTCTCGCACTTTCCCGCCGAATCCGCAGACTCAATGCGAGGCGGCCAGGGGGCACCGCCCGGTGTGCGCACGCCCTCACATGTGGACAGGGCCGTTAGACGCCAGGAGGATTGGCGCTGGACATAGTCGAGAGGTGGCCGAATGAAAATCCCGGGTGTGGCCGGCGTCATCGGCGGTATCACCAGCGGGGCGGCACTTGCGTTGCGAGCCGGGATCAGTGGTGCGACCGGCGCTGCCGGCACGGTTCAGACCTTGACCAGTCCAGTGGTAGACCTCGTCGTCCCGGTGGTGGAGACGGCGGCTCAATCGACCAGCCGAATGCTCGGCCAACGAGACTCCGCTGACGGCGCTGAGGACACCATCGGGCCACCGATTCGTTGGCAGAGCGGGCGCCGGGTGCACTTCGACCTCGATCCGCTGCTGCCGTTTCCGCGCTGGCACGAGCACGCCGCCGTGGTCGAGGAACCGGTACGCAGAATTCCGGGAGTGGCCCAGGCCCACGTCGAGGGGTCCCTCGGTCGGTTGGTCGTCGAGATCGAGGCAGACGCTGACACCGACGACGTCCTAGACCAGATTCGCGAGACCGTCGCCGCGGTCAGCGCCGATTTGTCCGAGACGGACTCCGGGTCGGCGCCTCCGGCCGCGCCCTTCGCCGACCCCGGCAATCCGCTGGCCATTCTGGTGCCGCTGACCGCCGCGGCGATGGACGTCGTGGCCATCAGCGCCGCGGTCACTGGCTGGTTCACCCGGCTGCCGGTGGCGCCGCGCAGCGCCCGCGCCGCCGCCGCTCTGATCAACTACCAACCGCGCGTGGTGTCGGTCCTCGAATCAAGGCTCGGCCGGGTGGGCACCGATATCGCGCTGAGTGGTTCGACGGCGTTGGCGTACGGGTTGAGCCAGTCGGTCGGCACACCGGTGCTGGACCTCGTGCAACGTGGCCTCCAGCTGTCCGAGGCTGCGGCGCACCGGCAGCGGTGGCGCGAACGGGAGCCCGAGTTGGCCTCGCCGACCCGGCCGCAAGCGCCGGTGGTGTCGGTACTTTCCTCCTCGGGGGAAGAGCACGCGCCTCGTCACAACTGGGCGGCGGCGGCCGCGGGCGAAGCCTCGCACGTCGTCGTCGACGGCGCCATCGACTCGGCGATAGACACCGCGAAAGGGTCGATGGCCGGCCCGATCGAGGAGTACGTCAATCAGGCGGCGAACGGCTCGGTCATCGCTGCCGCGGGCGCATTGTTCGCCGGCGGTGGCGCCGCGGAGGCCGCCGAGGCGATCCTGGCCGGCGTGCCGAAAGCCGCCCACCTCGGGCGGCAGGCGTTCGCCGCGACCCTGGGACGCGGCCTGGCCAACCAGGGACTGCTGGTACTGGATCCGGGTGCACTCCGGCGCCTGGACCGGGTGAAGGTGGTCGTCATCGACGGGGCCGCGCTGCGCGGTGATCACCGCGCCGTCTTGCATTCGCGGGGAGAGGCACCGGGCTGGGACGACGACCGGGTCTACGAGGTTGCCGACGCGCTGCTACACGGGGAGGAGGCTCCCGAGCCAGACCCCGACGAATTGCCCGCCACCGGCGCGCGGCTGAAGTGGATCCGATCGCAGGGCCCGTCGGCGACGCCGGCCCAGGGCCTCGAACACGCGGAGCTGATTTGCGACGGCGAGCGGGTCGGCAGCGTCGACGTGGGCTGGGAGGTCGACCCGTACGCGGTTGCGCTGCTGCAAACCGCCCATCGCACTGGAGCCCGGGTGGTGTTGCGCAACGTGGCCGGTACCGAGGATCTGTCGGCCAGCGTCGGATCGACGCATCCGCCCGGCACACCGCTGCTCAAGCTGGTGCGGGAACTGCGGGCGGACCGCGGGCCGGTATTGCTGATCACCGCCCTGCACCGCGACTTCGCCTCGACCGACACGCTGGCCGCGTTGGCCATTGCCGACGTCGGCGTGGCCCTCGACGATCCCCGCGCCGCCACCCCGTGGACCGCCGACATCATCACCGGCACCGACCTGGCGGCGGCAGTGCGGCTACTGTCGGCGCTCCCGGCGGCCCGCGCGGCGAGCGAGTCGGCCGTGCACCTCGCTCAGGGCGGCACGACGCTGGCCGGGCTGCTGCTGGTCACGGGTGAGCAAGACCGGACCAGTAATCCGGCCAGCCTGCGGCGCTGGCTCAACCCGGTCAACGCCGCCGCGGCGACGGCGTTGATCTCCGGAACGTGGTCGGCCGCGCGGGTGCTGCGACTGCCCGATCCCACGCCGCAGCCGTTGACCGCGTGGCATGCACTGGACCCCGAGATCGTGTACTCGCGACTGGCCGGCGGAAAACGCCCCTTGGCGGTGGAAGCCGCGACTCCGACCTGGCGACGCCGGCTCAGCGACCTCTCCTACGAGCCGGCGGTCGCGCCGCTGCGCGGCCCGATCCAGACGCTGGGCCGCTTGGCACGGGCGACCCGAGTCGAACTCTCCGATCCGCTGACTCCGATCCTGGCGGTCGGGGCGGCGGCGTCCGCGATCGTCGGCAGCAATGTCGACGCGGTGCTGGTCGCGGGCGTGATGGCGGTCAACGCGTTGACCGGCGGTGTGCAGCGGTTGCGGGCCGAGGCGGCGGCCGCCGAGTTGTTCGCCGAACAGGATCAACTGGTGCGTCGCGTCGTCGTTCCGGCAATGGCGACGACGCGACGACGGCTGGAGGCGGCCCGGCACGCGACGCGCACGGTTACGGTCTCGGCGAAGTCGTTGCGGGTGGGCGACGTCATCGACCTGGCCGCGCCGGAAGTGGTCCCGGCGGATGCCCGCGTGTTGATCGCCGAGGACCTCGAGGTCGACGAGTCGTTCCTCACCGGTGAGTCGTTGCCGGTCGACAAGCAGGTGGATCCGGTAGCCGTCGCCGACCCGGACCGCGCCAGCATGCTTTTCGAAGGAAGCACAATCGTCGCCGGACACGCCCGCGCGATCGTGGTGGCCACCGGGGTTGGCACCGCCGCCCACCGCGCGATCTCGGCCGTCGCCGACGTCGAGACGTCGGCGGGGGTCCAGGCCCGGCTGCGCGAACTGACCAGCAAGGTGCTGCCGATGACCCTGGCGGGGGGCGCCGCAGTAACCGGGTTGGCGCTGTTGCGCCGCGCCTCGCTGCGGCAGGCCGTTGCCGACGGCGTGGCCATCGCCGTGGCCGCGGTCCCCGAAGGCCTGCCGCTGGTTGCCACCCTCTCCCAGCTCGCCGCGGCCCAACGGCTGACCGCACGAGGGGCTTTGGTGCGCTCGCCGCGCACCATCGAAGCGCTGGGCCGGGTCGACACCATCTGCTTCGACAAGACCGGCACGCTGACCGAGAACCGACTACGCGTCGTATGCGCCATTCCGCGCGACGCCGCCCCGGGTGACCCGCTGCCCGAGAAACCGGACCCCGAGATACTGCAGGCCGCGGCGCGCGCGTCGACCCAGCCGCACAACGGCGAGGGACACGCGCACGCCACCGACGAAGCAATCATCACCGCGGCGATTTCGCTTGACGGGCAAGGCGATTCGGACTGGACGGTGCTGGCAGAGGTGCCCTTCGAATCCAGTCGGGGCTATGCCGCCACGATAGGTACGGCGCGTGCGAAGCGCACCAAACCGATGCTGATGGTCAAAGGCGCACCGGAGGAGATCCTGCCGCGCTGCCGGTTCGCCGATCCCGACACCGAGATCGAACATGCCGAAACGCTGGTGCACGAACTCGCCGAACAGGGCTTGCGGGTGCTCGCGGTGGCGCAACGCCCGTGGGACAACGGGACCACCGAGGACGAGGACACCGATGCCGATGCCGTCGACGAAGCCGCCAAGGACCTTGAACTGCTCGGCTACGTCGGACTGGCGGACACCGCGCGGCCCTCGTCGCGCCCACTGATCGAGGCCTTGCTGGACGCCGACCGCAACGTCGTGCTGATCACCGGCGACCACCCCGTGACCGCCCGGGCGATCGCCCGCCAGTTGGGGCTGCCAGCCGACGTGCGGGTCGTGACGGGTGCCGAGATCGCCGGCCTGGACGAAGACGCGCGCGCCAAACTGGCCGCGGACGTTCAGGTGTTCGCCCGCGTCAGCCCGGAACAGAAGGTCCAGATCGTGGCGGCGCTGCAGCGCTGCGGGCGGGTGACCGCCATGGTCGGCGACGGCGCCAACGACGCCGCCGCGATCCGGATGGCCGATGTCGGCATCGGGGTGAGCGGCCGCGGTTCCTCCGCCGCGCGTGGGGCCGCCGACATCGTCTTGACCGACGACGACCTGGGCGTGCTGATCGACGCGCTGGTCGAAGGGCGCGGCATGTGGGCGGGTGTGCGTGACGCGGTGACGATCCTGGTGGGCGGCAACGTCGGCGAGGTGATGTTCACCGTCCTGGGAACCGCTTTCGGCAACGGCCGGGCGCCGATCGGCACCCGCCAGTTGCTGCTGGTGAACCTGCTTACCGACATGTTCCCCGCGTTGGCGGTCGCCGTGACGTCGCAATTCGCCGAGCCGGACGAGGCCGAGTACGACACCGACGAAGAGGCCGAGGAGGCGCGTCGTGCCCATCGCCGTGCGGTGTTGACCGGTCCAACGCCCTCACTGGACGCGCCGCTGATGCGCCAGATCGTCAACCGCGGCGTGGTCACGGCGGCCGGGGCGACCGCCGCCTGGACCATCGGACGCTGGACACCTGGAACCGAAAGACGCACGGCAACAATGGGACTGACCGCTCTGGTCACGACGCAGCTGGCCCAGACGCTGCTCACCCGACAGCACAGTCCGCTCGTCGTGGCGACGGCACTGGGCAGCGCGGGGGCGCTGATCGGCATCATCCAAACACCGGGGCTGAGCCAATTCTTCGGGTGCACGCCGCTGGGGCCGGTGGCCTGGCTCGGGGTCGGCGGTGCCACAGCAGGGGCGACCGTGCTGTCGGTGCTGGCGCCGAAATGGTTGACCAACACGGTCATCGCGCTAGAGCCCGGAGAATCCGAAGAGCTCGAAGAATCCGAGTAGGAATTGCGCCGAACAGCTCAGCTGGTGAGCTCCCGGCGTATCACCTTGCCGGCGGGATTGCGCGGGATGCTTTCGACGATATGGATGTCCCGTGGCTGCTCGAAACGAGACACTTTGCCCTTCAGGAACTCCCGCAATGCGGGCACGTCGACGGCCCGGTCCGCCTTCAGGACGACGTAGGCGGCAAGCCGGTGCCCGAATTGTTCGTCGGGCACCCCGACGACCGCGTTCTCGGCGATGTCGGGGTGGGCGGCCAGGGCATTCTCCAATGCCCGCGGGTATACGTTCTCCCCGCCGGAAAGGATCATGTCGTCCTCGCGCCCAACGATATACAGCCGACCGGCGTCATCGAGGTAGCCCATGTCACCGGTGCTGACCATCCCGTCGATGACGGCTTTGGAGCCGCCGCCGGTGTATCCGTCGGATCCCATTCCGCCGCCGACGAAGATGCGCCCGGTCACCCGCCGCCCGACCGGCCGACCGCGCCTGTCGTAGATACGGACCGGACATCCGGCGACCGGTCGGCCCACCGTTTCCGGGCAACGCCGTAGCTCGACCGGCGTTGCCAGCGAACCGATTCCGACCTCGGTGGAACCGTAGAGGTTGTACAGTACGTCGCCGTAAGCGTCCATGAATCGGCGCGCCAGGCTGGGATCAAGCCGGTCGCCGCTGGAGATCACCACCCGCAGCGACGGCAACGGATTCCGCGCACGTACCCGTTGGGGCAGGTCCAGAATGCGGGACAGCATGATCGGCACCACGCTTAGCACATCCGCGCGTTGCAGCGACGCCTGGGCAAGCGTGGTCTCGGCGTCGAAACGGCGATGCGTGAGCACGGTGCCGCCGAGTCCCACGGTGAGCATCAAGATGCCGAAGCCCAGCCCGTGGAACATCGGAACTGCCAGGCCTACTCGGGATCCGACGTGCAACCTGGTGCGTTCGAGGATCGTCACGCCGACACCCAGGCCCGAATTCAACTTCGGTGTGCGCGGCACCCCCTTGGGCACACCCGTCGTCCCGGATGTCAACAGGATCAATCGGCCGGACGGCGCTACCTTTGGACGCGCAACGTCGACCTGCGCCGGAACCGACCGCGGGTCGAACAGCTTTATCTGCTGCTCGGTTTCGTGGATCTGGCTATCGAATTCCTTGTCGCAGAGCATCGTTCGGACAGAGTGAGACTTCAGCGCACCGCCGAGCGCGTCGCTGCGGAACTCCGTGTTGACGAGAACCACGTCCGCACCCACCAGGGCCGTGGCGAATACGGAGGTGACAAAGTCGCGTCCATTGCGGCACATGACGCCCACGGCATGCCCCGGCCCCACCCCCGCTCGGCGCAGTTCGTCGGCAAGCGCCTCGGTGATTGATTGCACCTCGCGGTAGCTCAGCGCTCCGTCGTCGTCGATGATCGCGGTCCGGTCCGGCCAACGTGCCGCCGAAATAGCAAGCAGCGTATACAGGTTCGTTCCACTTCGGACCAGTTCGCGGACCAGCCGCACGGCTGCGCTCGGGCCGGGCGGACCGAGCAGGCCCGAAAACAGCACTGCCCGTGCCGCCGTGCCGACCACGCTGTCCGTCACTGTTCGCCCTTCCTGCCGGCTTCGGCGAAGAACCTGCGGTGCCACAGCCGGGCCGCGCGGTCGGCCGGCCCGGCAAGCAACACCGACGCCACCTCGGCGGGCAACATCCACGGCGGCTCGTTGGTGCGCGGCCGCTCGATGATCGCCTTGGCTATGGCGTCGGCGGCCTCGTCGGCGTTCAAAGCCGGCAGTCTGCGCAAGACGGGAGTGGGCTCGATCATCCGAGTGCGAACCAGCGCGAAGTAGACCGAAGTCACGTCCACGCCGTCGGCATGCAGTTCTGGTGCGACGCTGCGCAGCCAACGATCGAAGGCGCCCTTGGATGCCTGGTACGCGCCCCACTGCGGTCCCGGGACCACCCGCACACCGACGCTGGACACGTTGATGATGTGTCCGCGACCCTTTTCCCGCATCGCCGGGAGCAGTCCGAGCAGCAGCCAGATCGGGCCGAGGTAATTGATGTCGATGGTGCGCTGGAAGTCGTGCGGCCGGTCGTATTGGTTGTGCAAGGACCGGCGCAGTGATTTGCCGGCGTTGCTCACCACGATGTCCAACGCCCCGTGGTGCTCGGTGATCTGCTTGGTCAACACGTTGACGACGGTCTCGTCGGTCAGGTCGGCCGGATAGGCGATCGCTTCGCCCCCGCCGGCATTGATCGCCGCGGCGACGTCGTCGAGCCGTTCGGCTGAGCGCGCCACGATCAGCACTCTCGCTCCGGCGGCGGCCACTTTTCGCGCGGTCGCCTCGCCTACCCCGTAGGAGGCGCCGGTGATCAGGACAGTCTTGCCCGAAACGGCGCTGCGGAGCTTGTCAGGGTCGGCATCCCGCGCCGGGTTGGCCAATCTGTCAGTAGCTTCTCCCCAGGCCTGTTGCCAAGCCTGCGCTACCAGATTCATGGGCGGCACCCCTCGATTGCTCGATTGCGGTCGGCCTTTATGTGCCCATTCTGACCCACGATCACACCGGCGCTAGACGCGGCACACTCGCCCCGACCCCTGCCCGGTTCCCGCGAGCGCGCGTGTTTGTACGGCGACACACCGTCGAGGCCGGCATTTTGCGCGCGCTCGGCGTGGCAGCGCTACGCCGAGCGGTTGTGCAGCCGACGCGGGTCGACGCCGACGCGAATCCATGCGTCGGCCGCCCAGGACATGTAGACCATCCGCAGTGGCAGCCGGTTGATGAGCGGGTTCAGTGCACGCATTGCTGCGGCGAACCGCTGAAAACGCTTCTCTTTCTTGGCGTTCCACTCCAGGTCACACACCTCACGCATCTGCGGAGGCAAGGTGCCGACAACGACGAGGCGGACGTAGGCGTTGAGCGGTGCAGAGAGCACCTTCCATATCGGCTTGGGAATCCTCCGCGGACGCGGGATGCCTTTGCGGATATAACCGGTGCCGTACAGCACGGTCTTGTGCGGCACGAACCGGTCCAGCATTGCATCCCAGTACTCGACGAATTCGTCGTAGGTCTGCGGTTGCCCGCGGTCGCTGACGCCGTAGAGGCTGTACCAGATCTTGCTTTCCTGGAAGATTTGCTCTTTTTCCGCGTGCGACAACCGGCGGATGAAAGTGTCGGTGTTGTAGAGGACCTGGTCGACGAACGTTGCGTGCGCCCAGTAGAACAGCTCCGGGTTCAGCGCGTGGTACCGCGAACCGTCGCTGATGGTGCCCTTGATCGGCTTGTGGAAATCGCGCACCGTACGGCCCCACGTGTACGGATCGTCGGAATAGACGGTCTTCATCAGCGGCGGTGCGGTTCGCTGGGCCCTGCCCAGCGTGTCGCTGAAGATCACCGAGTGGTCGAACACACCTTGAGCAAGTTGTTCGATGCAGTTCTCAGTGCCCGCGGTCCGTTGAAACCCGAACAGCTGGGTGCGGTAATCGCCATAGAACTTCCAGATCAGCGATTCTGGCCCCAGCCGGGCCGCATCCTCCGCGGTACTATCCTCGACCAGTATCGGGACGGCTTCCCGCACGCCGCTGTCAAAGTCGGGGCCCCCCGGCCGTTCAGCCCATTGGGCCGTCATCACACCTCCTCGCCCGCGGCCCCTCTCGCGGGTGAATCACTGACACAAAATTGTTTCTTTGTTCCACAATAGCACGTTGTCGCGCCCGGGTTCGTCGGTGAACGATACGATCCGGCGCATATGCCGACGGAAATAAGTCTCGATCTGGACGAAATCATCCTGGACACCGCCCGCGCCGTGTTTGAGACCTACGGCCTGCGCCGGGCGAATATCGAAGACATCGCGGCCCGGGCCGGAGTCAGTCGCAGCACCATCTACCGGCGCTTTCCCACCAAGGACAAGCTGTTCGAACGCGTCGTGCGACGCGAGGCGGAAGTGTTCTTCACGACGTTGGACCAGGCCACCAAGGGGTGCAACCCGCAGGAGGCGGTGGTCGAGGCCTTCGCGTTGGGAGTGCGCCTGATCCAAGACTCGGCGTTGTACTCACGCATAGTCGAAAGCGAACCGGATCTGCTCGGCATGTTTTCGCGGTCCGAGGTCTTTCCCATCAGCCGATTCGCCGACGGCATCGCGTACACGCTGCGTCGCTGCGGTGCTGACATCGCCGATATCGACCTCGCGAACATCTCGGACATCTTGTTGCGCGTCGCCTTCGGCATCATCGTGTTCCCCACCGACCGCCTCGACACCTCGAATCACGAAGCCGTGCGTGAATACGCTGCTCGTTATCTCGTTCCGATCATTAGCCTGTAGGTGTGGCGCCCGCCCCGCGAACTCGCTACGCAACCTGCGGCGATGTCGACATCGCGTATCAGGTGTTCGGCGACGGCCCCATTGATCTGTTGGTTTTACCCGGACCCTCCATCCCGATCGACACGGTCGACTCCGAGCCCTCCATGTACCGATTTCACCGCCGCCTTGCGTCCTTTGCCCGCGTGATCCGGTACGACCAGCGCGGGATCGGTCTGTCGTCTCGCGTTTCGACGCAGGACATGATCGGGCCGAGATTCTGGGCCAAAGACGTGATCGCGGTCATGAACGCGGTGGGCTGCGAGCGGGCGACGCTCTTTGCGCCCAGTTTCACCACCATGACCGCGCTAGTGGTCGCGGCCGACTATCCCGAGCGGGTGAGCAGCCTCGTGCTCGTCAACGGCGGAGCCCGGACACTGCGCGCACCCGACTACCCGATAGGGCACGAGATCGCCGAGAACGACCCGTTCACCACCATCGCAATCGAGCCCGACGCCGTCGAACGCGGCTTCGACATCCTGGGCATCGTCGCCCCGAGCGCGGCCGGCGACAACGCATTTCGCGCGTGGTGGGATGCGGCCGGCAACCGTGCCGCTTCGCCGAGCATGGCCCGCGCGATCATCACGGCGGTCAGGAACGGCGACGTGCGCGACACCCTGCCCCGCATCTCGGCGCCGACGCTCATCCTGCACCGCAACAATCGACAGTTCAGTCCGATCGAGCAGGCCGAATATCTCGCCGAGCACATCGCGGGAGCACGGCTGGTGGAGCTCTCCGGGGAAGACAGCCTTTACTGGGTCGGGGACACCGGGCCCATGCTCGATGAGATCGAAGAGTTCGTCACCGGCGTGCGTGGCGCAGGGGACGCCGAGCGGGCGCTGACCACGATTGTCTTCACAGACATCGTCGGCTCGACCGAGCGGGCGGCCCTGCTCGGCGACCATCGGTGGCGCGATCTGCTCGACCGCCACGACACGATCGTTCGGCACCAGATCCAGCGGTTCGGCGGCCGGGAGGTCAACACCGCCGGCGACGGCTTCGTTGCGACGTTCACCAGTCCGAGTGCCGCGCTGGCGTGCTGCGACGAACTCGTCGACGCCGTGCGCGTGCTGAACATCGAGATCCGGGTAGGCATCCATGCGGGCGAGGTCGAAGTACGAGGGGATGACGTCGCGGGCATGGCCGTTCACATCGGTGCGCGCGTGGCGGCGCAAGCCGGCCCCAGCGAGGTGCTGGTGTCGTCGACCGTCCGCGATATTGTCACCGGTTCGAGGTACCGCTTCACAGATCGGGGTGAACGGGAGCTGAGAGGGGTACCGGGTAGGTGGCAGCTGTGCGCTTTGGCAGGCGAGCACGCGGCCAGTCGGGTTTAGAAGGTGAGACATGACTGAACAGAGCTTCTCGGTCGACGGGCTGAAGTGCGAAGGGTGCGTGGAGACTGTCACGAATGCCCTGACGGCGTTGCCGCCCGTGCGTGCCGTCGACATCGACCTGAAGGCCAATGGCACATCGACGGTGCGGATTTCGACCGATGTCGAACTCACCCGTGACGAGGTTCAGGCGGCGTTGAAAACTGGGGGCGACTTCTCGGTGGTGGGCTGACGGCGGAGCGCTTCGTCGTCTGATCCATCAGGTCTCGCCGTGCTCTGAACAACCGGCGCGTTCTTGTCAACCGCGCGACACAGCGGCGGCGATTGTCGACGAGTTCAACATCAATTGCAGCGCATTCAATTTGTTTGACAATTACTGCATTTCAGTTCAAAACTGTTCAATTCTCATTGACCAAAAGTAATTGTCTTCCCGGAAAGTTTCTTGTACGGTCCCTTCAACGAAGGACTCATATCCGGTGTGAGACAGCAGAACTCGCACCACTCTATGAATGGCGCAAACCACGCAGCTCTGACCCAGAGGAAGTGCTGATGAGCAGCATTAGCGAGCCACCGCGTCGGCGCGGTCGTGTTCGGGAATGGATCCAGCGGTACCTTCCGTACGAAATAACCAGTGCTGCAACCGAATTAGGTGGTGCGGCGGTTGCCTACATTACTACCGGCTCGCTCGCTGCGGCAGCGGTCGCAGGCACCGTCGGTGCGACGGTCGGCTACTACGCCGCGGCCTTCCTCACAGCGGTCCGACTCGCCCACCGCCAGCTCGACCGGCACAGCGGAATGGCGCGAAGGGTCGTCGCCACCGGACTCGCGCTCCGCAGCATAAGCGTCGAGTTTGGCCCGGCTGAGTTCATCGACAGCCTCACCGTGCGCCCGGCGACCTATTATCTCATCCCCGCGACGCTCGGCAATGTGATCGCCGGATGGGTTGCGGCCAAGGCTATCTCGGACTTGGCGTTCTATTCGATGGCCATCATCAGTTACGAGAAGTTTGGCACGCTACTCGTCCGCCATCGCTCTACCGCTCATGGTGGTCCCGACCCACCAGGTGCACCCGGCCCAGCCAAAGCGAAGTAAGCCACCAGACCTCTGCCAATCGCGCTGCATCATCACACTCACTTGACACGAACAGGAAACCTGTTGATTCACAACGCATCGACGCGTGGTTCGGTAGGCCACGAATCGGCCGCCGTCACGTATGCCCGGGATTTGCCGATAATCCCTGTCAAGGCCAGAGGCGCGCGAGTGCGCGACAGCAACGGCCGCTGGTACCTGGACTGCCTGTCAGCCGCGGGAGCGATGTCGCTGGGCTGGAATCATCCCGTGGTTACCGAGGCGATCCAACGCACGCTTCGTTCTGGCGCACCGCTCTTGACGCTGGACTTCCATCACCCGCTCCGCGACGCGTTCGTCGACGACTTGCTTGCCACGTTGCCGCCGCAGCTGGCCAACGACTGTGTGGTGCATCTGTGCTCCCCGAGCGGGGCCAACGCGGTCGAGGCAGCGCTGATGTTGGCCGAGATCGCAACCGGCGGTCGCGATCACGTGGGCGTGCAGGGTGGCTTTCATGGCTGCAGCAGAGCGGCACGGGGCGTGAGTTCCGGCGGCGGACTCCGTCAACAACCCGTGGCTCTGTCGACGGCCAGCCACTTCCTGCCGTTCCCCCAGGACTACCGCTGCCCGTTCGGCCGGGGCGGACAGGCCGGCACCGATCTGGCCATCGAAGCGGTGCGGCATCTGTTCACCAGCCCGCACAGCGGACTGCGCGCCCCGGCATCGGTACTCATGGAGTTCGTCCTTGGCGAAGGGGGTGTCATCCCGGCGGTGCCGGCGTGGGCTCAGGAGGTACGACGTGCCGCCACCATGCGTCAGATCCCGCTCATTGCTGATGAAGTGCAGGCGGGGATGTATCGCACAGGCTCGGCATGGGCATTCGAACGCTGCGGCGTCGAACCCGACATGATCGCGATCTCCAAGGGCCTGGGATCGGGAATCCCCATCGCGGTGCTCGTCATTCGGCGCAAGTTCGACGTTTGGGGTCAGGGAGCGTTCACCGGTACGTTCCGCGGCAACACGCTTGCGTTCGCCGCGGCCAGCGCTGTGTTGCGCTACGCCACGCGGTGCAATCTTGGTGAGCATGTCACCGACATGGGCGTCAGGCTCGCGCGTGGCCTCACCGCGATCGCGGGCCAGGACGCTTCGATCATTGGCGACGTGCGGGTTGTCGGCCTGATGGCCGGTGTGGAAATAATCGACCCCGGCGCCGAGCGAGATGCGCGAGGGACCGGCGTCCCTGCTCCCAAACTCGCCGCGGCGGTCCAAGCCGCCTGCCTAGAATCCGGGCTCATCGTGGAGATAGGTGGCCAATACAGCAATGTGGTTCGCTTCCTTCCGCCACTTACCATCACCGATACCGAGATCGAAGAGGTACTAGATCGGTTCCACGACGCCGTGCAACGCGTGCAAAGCCGCCTTGCCTCAGACAAACCCGCGGAGCTGGTGTGACAACCGATCTGATTCAGCGGGAGTTCCTCACCCGCATCGGCGCCCCGCATTACTACCGCGCTGTCACGGAGGCGGCCGGGTATGTCGCAGACAGTTGCCTGAGACCGGCCCGCCCAGGGCTCATCGAGGGAGCCGCCGTACTGCGGGAAGCCATCGCATCGCTATCGGAAATCCCGCGCCAGGGTGTGGGGCTGTCAACTGCGCTGCGGGAAGTCGACACACTGGTGACACCCCATTCCACCGCTGTCTCAGACCCCCGCTATGTTGCCCATTTACACTGTCCACCAACCATTTCGAGCTTGGCAGCGGAAACGTTTTTGTGCGCGCTCAATCAATCGATGGACTCTTTCGACCAAGGTCCCGCTGCCGCGGTCATCGAGCAATCGGTCATTGACTGGCTCTGCAATGTCTTCGGTTTGCCGCAAGGCGGCGGTGTCTTCACAAGCGGAGGAACGCAATCCAATCTGCAGGCCCTGATGCTGGCTCGCGACAACTTTGCGGCTCGCACGCTGGGGATCGACATCGCTACCGACGGGGTGCCTCCCGCAGCGCACCGTTGGCGGATCGTTTGCACCAATGAAACGCACTTCACCATAGCGACGGCCGCGCGACTGCTAGGTCTGGGAACGTCGGCGATCCTGCACGCGGACATTGACTCCTTCGGGCGACTGGATCCGCGGTCGCTCCGCGAGGTGGTCGACGCCACCCACGCCCGCGGCGAACAGATCATTGCGCTGGTGCTGTCGGCCGGCACCACCAACCGCGGAGCCATCGACCCGCTCGTCGATTCGATTGAAATTGCTGCAGCGCATAACATTTGGGTGCATGTCGATGGGGCCGCCGCGGGTTGCCTGATGCTGAGCGACGCCCATCGGGACTTACTCGACGGGATCAGCACTGCCGACTCGATCAGCATCGACTTCCACAAGCTGCTGTTTCAGGCGATTAGCTGTGGCGCACTCCTGCTACGCGATAGACACGACTTCGAGGTCATGCGCAAGCACGCCGACTACCTCAACCCCGAGGATGACGACCCGGAAGACACGCTGAACCATGTCGAAAGGTCATTGCAGACGACACGTCGGTTCGATGCGCTCAAAGTTCTTGTGACGCTGCGGTCCCTGGGCCTCGATACGGTGGCGGCGATGATCGGGCACACGGTGGATACCGCCCGCGCCGCGGAGAGGGCGGTGGCCGCGGATCCTCATCTCGAGCTGATCAGCCCCTGCATGACCAACACCGTGGTCCTGCGGTGGACAGGTAGCGATGTTTCGCCTTCCGAGCGAGAGTTCGTCAACGTCGAAATACGCCGGCGCTTGGCTGATACCGGTCAGGCGCTCGTCGGCCGAACACGAGTCGACGGCGAAGCCGCGTTGAAGCTCACCTTCGTCAATCCGGTGTGCACACCTGATGTGGCCCGCGATCTAGTGCAGCGTATTGCGGACTGCGGCAACAATATTCGCCTTGAGTCACGCGAAATCATCGAGGCTTCAGCGTCGGGCGCGGCTAGCTGTTGACCGCCTTACCGCCACGGCTGTCCGCACGCCACACCCTCTCGCCGGTCAGACCCGCCGAGCCGCCTGCGCCACCAGCCAGCCGCGGCGCCGTCTGAGTATCCGTTGCCGCCGTTTCCGTACAGCAGACCACCGTCCCCACCATTAGGGTTGGCCGCCGTTCCGTCGGCTCCGTCGCCGATCAGTGGGCGGCCCAACAGCAGCTCGGTGGGTGTATTGGTCACTGCCAGAACAGAATTCAGTGGGGACGCGGCGGCGGCCTCAGCGCCGACGTATTGCGATACTCCGCCGTTCAAGCGCCGCGTGGACCGCACGTGGTTGGTCGACGTCTGGGTGCTCAACGCCTGAAAGGCCTGGCCCTGCTCGCTGAACAGATTCGCGATCGCAACCGATATTTCATCTGCGGCCGCGGGTAGAAGCCCGCTCGTGGGCCGGCTGACGGCCGCGGTCGCCGCGCTGATCGCCTCTCCGAGATTCGCCAGGTCTGCAACCGCACACGCGACGAAATCGGGTGCGATCACAAACGACAACGGTCACTCCTGATCTGGATCGGTCACATGCCCATCATCGACGCATCCGCGACAACTCCCGCAGCATCGCGTTATAGGCGTCGAGGTCGTCATCGGCGTAGTCGCTGTCCGCGTGCCGATCCGACCGCGCCGCGACCCGGCGGTCTTGGCGCGCCCATTGGGTCACCAGCGCGACGATGACGATGATGACGGGTAATTCCGTCAGGCTCCAAGCGATTCCGCCGCCCAGGTGCTGGTCCTTGATGATGCTTGCCAGCCACGGCAGGCCGACCGACCGGTAGAACGTGCCGCCGACGGGCGACGCCATCGTCATCAGGGCGATGCCGAAGAAGGCATGGAATGGCATCACCGCGAAGAGGAGCCCGATGCGTCCCGGGTACGGCAGCCGTCGCGGGCCCGGGTCGATACCGATGATGGCCCAGTAGAACAGGTATCCGACGATCAAGAAGTGGATCGCCATGAACTCGTGGCCCCAGTGGTAGCGGACCAAAGTGTCGAAAAGCGGCGTGAAATAAACGACATACGGTGAGCCGACGAACAGGATGAAGGCCGTCACCGGATGCGAGAAGAACGTCGTCACCCGCGAGTGCAGCAGCCGTTGCAGCCATTCCCGCGGCCCGGGCCGGTTTCCTTCACCCGCGGCGGGCAGCGCCCGAAGGGCCAAGGTGACGGGGCCGCCCAGCACCAGCAACACCGGGATGAACATGTTCAGCGTCATGTGCTCGGCCATGTGGACGCTGAACATCGCTGAGCCGTATGCCCGAACACCGGAGCTGCTGGTGAATACCAGCGCGACACAACCGATCAACCAAGACACCAGCCGGCCCACCGGCCAGCTGTTGCCCCCCCGCCGCAAGCGGACGTAGCCCACCACGTAGGCGATCGCCAGCGCCACACCCAGTCCCCCGACGAAAACGTCGAAGCGCCACAGGGTTAGCACCCTGAGAATGGTCGGCGGGTGCGGCAGCTCGTAGCCCAGGAAGATGTCCCACGCGGTGAACCGGTGCACGAGGAATCGGGGTGCAACTTGAACGGCCATCGCCGCGACGGCACCCAGAGCGGCGATGACGGTCAGCGCGGCGACGGTTCGGCCTCGAACGGCATGGGACGGCCGAGCCAACCCCCAGCAGTCGTAAAGCCACACCAAAGTCACCAGAAGCCCCGCGAGCAGACCGAGGCGCGCGAAGTCCGAACCGAACTCCAAGCCCGGGATCAACAGGTAAAGCAGCAGGGCTCCGTAGGCCAGCGTCAACGCGCCACAGGCAACCTGCAGCACCTGCACCGCGCGCACGGGCTCCCCTCCCGACAGCGCCCCCGCGACCTTGAGTCCCGTCAACCCGGCCGCCGCGACCGCCAAGACGATGGCCGCGCTGGTCGCATAGTCGTGGTCGGGTCCCTGTCCCGCGTTGCCGGTCACAGCTACCGCGGCAACGGCCACGATGGACGGAATCAACAGCACGAAGTGGCCGAGCCAACGGGTGGTGTAACGCAGCGTCACCGCGATCACCAGCGCGCAGATCACCACGACTATCCACGCGCGGGAAACCTCAGAGGCGGCAATCGCGTCAAGCAACACGGGACTGCCCAGCAGCCGAGTGACTGGCAGGCCGGCGTCATGCGCCGCTTGCACCGGCACCATCAGCACGGCAAGACCCACCCAGGCAACCGAGACACGCTCCGCTACCAGGTGGATGCGAAACGCTGCCGGATCCAGCAGTCCGTCGTGCTCGGGCCGCGACGCGACAACCACGTACACCAACGCGCCGAAGCACACCGCGCCCATCAACGTCGCCAGGAAAAAGCCGACCGGCTCACCAACACCGACCAAGTCGCCCGGGAAAGGGTTCTCGGCCAACGTGTAGCGCCGGGGTCCTGAAATCAGGCCGTAGCCCGCAACGGCCAGGCAGATCAGCAGAGAACCGGCGGCCAGCCACGCCGTTACCCCGCGCTGCGGCCGCTCAGATTCCATAGCTGCAGCTTACGGGGGCGCTGTCCACCGCAGTACAGCCGATGATCGTCGGGAACCGGCGAACCACATAGTCTTGGTCACCGCCGAATCCGAACCCGAAAGCACTGCATGATCGACGACCTGCCGCTTCGCTGGATCCTGACCGGTCTGTTCCTCCTGACCGGCGCAGGCTTCGCGATCAGCATCAATCGTCGGTCGTGGACATCGATATTGAGCCACGGGCTGCACGTCGTGATGTCGATTGCCATGGCGGTGATGGTCTGGCCGCAAGACCTGCAGTTGCCGACAAGCTTTCCCGAGTTGTTCTTCCTGGCGGGAGCGCTGTGGTTCGTCATGACGGCCGTTCTCGCCGCCCGTGCCGTCGCGCAGCGCCTGGTCCGGGCCTACAACGCGCTGACCATGGTGGCAATGGTCTGGATGTACGCCGTCAGCGGACCGCTGTTTCCCGCCCAGCTGAACGCCGAACACCCTCACCACCACCATGTGCCGGACATGGCGATGGCGGGCGACCCGCCGGAATGGATAGACACCGGCAACGGCATCTGGACGGGCATCTTCACGATCGCCACCGCGGTCTGGGCCTACCAATTCCTGGCGAAACCGCGCAGGACCCGCGCCTGGCGGAAACGCGTCGGTAGCGCCGTGCAGGCCACGATGGCCGCCGGGATGGCGGTCGTGTTCGCCAGCACGCTGTTCGAAGTCTGATTACGCCCTGACCAGCACCATCCGCTGGACTGGCTCAGATTCTCAGGCCGCGCGGGAACTTCTCCGCCGCTCTGGCCGACTTACACCGCAAACAAAGCGAACCAGTGTGGACCCCATGCGGACGCGCAGTCTAACGCCCGGCAAGGAGGTGGAGCCTGACCACGCCGGTCTGGATGGCTTTACCCCCGGAAGTGCATTCCGCACTGCTGAGCGCGGGGCCGGGCCCAGGATCTTTGCTTGCCGCTGCGCAGCAGTGGCAGGAGCTCAGCACCGAATACAGCCGTACGGCTGTCGAGCTAAGCCAGCTGCTGGCCCAGGTCGAGGCCAGTAGTTGGGGTGGCGCGAGCGCCGCCCAGTATGCGGCGGCGCATGTCCCCTATCTGGCGTGGCTGGAGCAGGCTTCGATCGACAGCGCTCTCACGGCCGTGCGGCACGAGGCGGTGGCCACCGCCTACAGCACCGCCCTGGCCGCCATGCCGACCCTGGCGGAACTGGCCGCCAACCACGTCGTGCACGGCGTCCTGGTCGCCACCAACTTTTTCGGCATCAACACCATCCCCATCGCGCTCAACGAAGCCGACTACGCCCGCATGTGGGTGCAAGCCGCCACCACCATGGCCACCTACCAGACCATCGCCGAAGCGGCGACGTCCGCGGTCCCGTCGGCGCAGGCGGCGCCGCCCATCCTGGCGCCGGGAGCCGAAGCCCAGAACGCGCAGGACCCAGTGGGTTGGATCACTCAACTCATCAACAACATCGCGCAGTTCATGGCGGACCCGTACGGCAATTTCCTGCGGTTCTTCGAGCAGCTGGGGTTCGGCCCGGGTGCCGCGGTGATCCTTGCGATCATCGCCCTGCAGTTGTACGACTTCCTCTGGTACCCCTATTACGCGTCGTACGGGTTACTCCTGCTGCCCTTTTTCACCCCCGCGTTGAGTGCGTTGAGTGCGCTGAGCGCCTTGAACTATCTGCTGCAGGAACCGGTAGTCGAGCCGCTTCCCGGCCCCGGCGCGCTCGGCGAAGCCGTACGCGACGGCTCGAACGTTGCTGCCGCAGCAACGCCGGTCACATCAGCCGCGGCGGCCGGCGCCGCACACGCTGGCAACGCCGTCGCGAGCAGCCCCGGGGCGGCCGCGGCCGGCAACGTCACGTCGGCGGTCGGCCTGACCTATGCGGTGCTCGGCTTGGCGCCACCCGGAATCAGCTTCGGTCCCAAAGCCGGGATGAAAGAGCGCGACAACGTCACCGGCGACCTCGAAGCCGCCGCAGCAGCCCGAATGGGAACGGCTCTAGCCCGGGCCCGCCGCAGACGACGCGCCACGATCACCGCACGCGGCTACCGTGACGAGTTTCTTGACGCGACGGCAACTCTAGACGAACCAGCCGACGACGAATCCGCCTACTTCGCAGGTGAACAGGGCGCTGGACCCGTTGGCTTCTGGGGCGCCGTCCCCACCCAGGACAGCTCGGCCGCGGGAATGGTGCAACGCGGCCGCGACAGCACGACCATCACCGTTCCGCTTCTGCCCAGCACCTGGGCACCCGACAACGAGACGGCCGCACAGTAACCCGAAGTAGGTAGGAGAACCGATGACGCTCAATGTGAAAGGCGAAGGGCTCGGTGCACAGATCACCGGCATCGACCCGCAGGACCTGGACCATCTTTCCGGCGAAGAGATCCGAGAGGTCGTCTACCAGAACAAGCTCGTTGTTCTCAAGGACGTTCATCCGTCCCCCGAGCAATTCATCAAACTCGGCAGGCTGATTGGAGAGATCGTCCCCTACTACGAACCCATGTATCACCACCAGGACCATCCGGAGATCTTTGTCTCCTCGACCGAGCAAGGGCAAGGCGTCCCGAAAACCGGCGCGTTCTGGCACATCGACTACATGTTCATGCCGGAGCCGTTCGCCTTTTCCATGGTGGTGCCCCTCGCTGTGCCTGGACAGGACCGCGGGACATACTTCATCGACCTCAACAGGGTTTGGGAGTCGCTACCTCCGGACAAGCAGGATCCCGTGCGCGGAACCGTCAGCACTCATGATCCCCGGCGCCACATCAAGATTCGCCCCACCGACGTGTATCGCCCCATCGGAGAAGTGTGGGCTGAGATCAGCCGCACGACACCGCCGATCAAGTGGCCGACGGTCATCAGGCACCCGAAGACCGACCAGGAGATCCTCTACATCTGCGCGTCGGGCACCACCAAGATCGAAGACCACGAGGGCAATGTGCTTGACCCGGCGATACTCAACGAATTGATGGAGGCCACCGGTCAACTCGATCCTGAGTTCACCTCGCCGTTCATTCACACTCAGCACTACGAGGTCGGCGACATCGTGTTGTGGGACAACCGCGTTCTGATGCACCGGGCGAAGCACGGCACCGCCGCGGGTACTCTGACAACCCATAGGCTCACCATGCTGGATGGCCTCAAGACGCCGGGATACGCCGCATGAGCACCGCCGAACTGACACCGTCCGCAGCAATCGATCCCGCGTCCGCGCACACCGTCCCAATCGCTGAGCCGCTGCTGGCCGAAGTGCTTGAGCCGTACTCCTTTAAAGGGTGCCGCTATCTTCTCGACGCCCAATACAAGGCGACCGAGGACTCGGTCCTTGCGTACGGCAACTTCCGCATCACCGAGTCCGCCTACATTCGGAGCACCGGGCATTTCAACGCGGCCGAACTCATATTGTGTTTCAACCAGCTCGCGTATTGCGCCTTCGCACCGGCCATCATCAATGAAGAGATCTCCGTGCTGCGGGGCTGGTCCATTGCGGACTTCTACGACAATCAGCTCCCAAGCATGCTCATCAAGAGCACCTCGTCCCGGTTCAAGAGGCCGATCAATGCCCAGAAATTCTCGGCGCGGCTGCTGTGCAAGGATTTTCAGATCGTCGAACGGTCAGTGCGTTATCTGTTGATACCGTGTGCCATCGAGTTCTGGGACGACGACGGCGGGGCCGCATCCGGTCAGGTCGAACTGGCAGCCTTCAACATCCCCTAGCCCGACAAGAGGAGCCACACTCCATGTCTGTCTTACCGCCCTCCGTGTGGGAACGGATTTCTTTGCAGGCACAGCAACGGCCGCAGGCAACGGCTTTGCGGCGCTGCGACGGCACCAGCGCCCTCCGGTACGGACAACTCGTCACCGAAGCAGAGAGGCTGGCTGCCGATCTGCGGGCCCGCGCGGTTTCCCGTGGCGCCCGGGTCATGGTCCTGTCGGACAACGGTCCCGAGACGTACCTGTCGGTGCTGGCCTGCGCACGACTCGGGGCGATCGCCGTCATGGTCGACGGCAACCTACCCCCGGCGACCGCGGCGCGCTTCGGTCAAATTACCGACCCCAGTGCCATTCTCGTCACACCGGGCAGCCGGATCCGTCCGGAATCGTTGCCCGACGGTCTAGGGTTGGCACACGTTATCCCGGTCGAAATCGACACTGACGCTGCTCATTCCACCGGTGCTGCCATCGACCATGCAGCGCAGGGCGCTGACGATCCGCTGGCGATGATCTTCACCAGTGGCACGACGGGTGAGCCGAAGGCCGTGCTGCTGGCAAACCGCACCTTCTTCGCCATCCCGGATATCTTGGAGCGGGAGGGTTTGAACTGGATCACCTGGGTGGTCGGCGAGACAACGTATTCGCCGCTGCCAGCGACACATATTGGCGGATTGTGGTGGATACTCACCTGTTTGATGCATGGCGGGGTATGCATCACCGGTGGCGAGAACACCCCATCGCTGATGGAAATCCTCAATAAGAACTTGGTCGCAACCACATGCCTGGTGCCCACCCTCATTTCAAAACTGGTCGCCGAACTGAAAGCCGCGAACGCGACGGTGCCCTCGTTGCGCCTGCTCGGGTACGGCGGCTCGCGGGCGATCGCAGATGATGTGCGATATGTAGAAGCGGCCGGAATTCGCACGGCGCAGGTCTACGGCCTCAGCGAAACTGGCTGTACCGCTTTGTGTCTGCCCACCGACGACGGCTCGATCGACAAGATCGAAGCCGGCGTGGTGGGCCGCCCATACCCTGGCGTGGAAGTGTTCTTGGCAGCCGGCGAAGGTATAGGTCCGACGGGACCGGAGCCCGCCGAATCCGCGTCGTTCGGGACACTGTGGATAAAGTCGCCGGCCAACATGTTGGGATACTGGAACAATCCGGAACGCACGCAAGAGGTTCTGGTCGACGGCTGGGTCAATACCGGCGACCTCCTCGAACGCCGCGAAGACGGCTTCTTCTATATCCGGGGCCGTTCCTCCGAGATGATCATCTCCGGCGGTGTCAACATCGTGCCCGACGAGGTTGATCGCATCGCCCAAAGCGTTACGGGTGTGCGCGAGGCAGCGTGCTACGAGATTCCCGACGAAGAGTTCGGGGCGCTGGTAGGCCTGGCCGTGGTCCCTTCGACAAAACTAGACGACTCGGCGGGCACCGAACTCAAGCAACGGATTGCGGCTACCTATCGGCGAGAATCGGAGTCGATGGCGCGGCCCGCGACCATCACCATCGTCGCGGAGATTCCACGGACCCAGTCCGGCAAGGTCATGCGCGCTTCGCTGGCAGCGACCCTGAACGGACTGAAAGCGGGAGTGGGCGCCGGTGTCTGAGGTTCCGGACGGGGTGTTGCGGGACAGGGTTTTCACCGCCCTGTGTGACGTGCTGTATGTCGACGAGTCGGACTTTGCCGACGGCGACGACACCGACCTCCGTGATCTGGGACTGGACTCGGTCCGCTTCGTTCTCCTGATGAAACACCTTGGTGTGGACCGTGAGTCCGAACTGCCGGCCCGGCTGGCCGGCAACCTGTCGATCGCCGGCTGGGTCCGGGAGTTGGCGGTCGCGGGGACTACGTGCGCCGTTACCGGGCCGGGACCGGACTAGCCAGACTCCTGGCCGGTCGCGACCGTACCCTGATCGGCCACCAGAACCAACGCCCCAACAGCGCGGCGATGGCCGGCGTCATGAATGCCCGCACGATCAAGGTGTCGAACAGCAGGCCGAGACCGATGGTGGTGCCTACCTGCCCAACCATCCGCAGGTCGCTGACCACCATTGAGGCCATGGTGAATGCGAACACCAGACCGGCATTCGTCACCACCTTGCCGGTGCCGCCCATCGATCGGATGATGCCGGTATTGAGACCGGCGCCGATCTCCTGTTTGAACCGGGAGACCAAGAGCAGGTTGTAGTCGGATCCCACGGCCAACAGCACGATCACCGACATCGCGATCACCAACCAGTGCAACGGAATTCCGAGGATGTGCTGCCACATCAGCACGGACAACCCAAACGAAGCGCCCAGCGAAATCGCGACGGTCCCCACGATCACCGCCGCGGCCACCAGCGCGCGGGTCAGGATGAGCATGATGATGAAAATGAGGCAGAGCGATGAAATCCCGGCGATCACCAGATCCCACTTCGCGCCCTCGGAGATGTCCTTGAACACCGCGCCCACGCCGGCAATCTGAATCTCGGCGCCTTCCAACGGCGTTCCCTTGAGCGATTCCTCGGCCGCGGTTCGTAGCTTGTTGATACTAGCGATCCCCTCATTCGACGCGGGATCGCCCCGATGCAGAATGATGAAGCGAGCCGAATGCCCGTCGGGCGAAATGAAGCTCTGTATCGCGCGCTGAAAGTCTTTGTTTTTGAACACTTCCGGCGGCAGATAGAAAGAATCGTCGTTCTTGGCCGCGTCGAACGCCTTGCCCATGGCGTTGGCGTTTTCGCTCATCTCACTCATCTGGTCCAACATGCCCGCCATGGTGCTGTGCATGGTCAGCATCATGGTGCGCGTGCTTTCCATGGTCTCGATCATCGGCGGGAACGTCGCGATCATCTCCGGCATCAACCGATCCAGGTTCTTGATGTCAGCGATCAGCGCGTCAAGTTTCTCGTTGATCTGGTCCAAGCCGTCGACCGCGTCGAAGATCGAACGGAAGGACCAGCAGAGCGGAATGTCGTAACAGTGCCTCTCCCAATAGAAGTAGCTGCGAATCGGACGCCAGGTGTCTTCGAAGTCGGCGATGTGGTCCCGCAGTTCGTTGGTGAGTTCCTGCATCGCGATGGTGTCACCGACCATGTGGTGCGTCGTGGAAACAAGCTGAGTCATCAAGCCGTACATCCGGCGCATGAGGGCAACCGTCTTGGCCATTTCGTCGGCCTGTTTCAGCATGTCCTCCATCCGGTCCCGCTGATATTTCAGGATCTGCACTTGGCCGGCGTTGCTCATGCTGAGCTGGAACGGGATCGACGTGTGGTCCATCGCGGTTCCCTCGGGCCGGGTGATCGCCTGGACTCGAGAGATCCCCGGGACGCGGAAGAGGCCCTTGGCGAGCTTGTCCAAGACCAGGAAGTCCGCGGGGTTGCGCAAATCATGATCCGACTCGATCATCACGATCTCGGGCTTCATCCGTGCCTGGGAGAAGTGTCGGTCGGCGGCGTTGAAACCCTCGTTGGCCCGAATGAAGGTGGGCAGGTAGGCCCGGTCGTCGTAGCTGGGCTGGTAGCCGGGCAGGGTGAGCAATCCGATCATGGCGATGGCGAACGTCACCGCGAGAACGGGCAGCGGCCACCGAACCACCACCGTCCCGATCCGTCGCCAACCGCGGACGTTCAGGAACCGTTTGGGATCGAACACCCCGAACCGGCTGGCGACGACCAAGATGGCCGGCCCCAGCGTCAGCGCCACGGCCACGGCCACCAACATGCCGATCGCGCATGGCACGCCCAGCGTCTGAAAGTAGGGCATCCGCGCGAAGCTCAGGCAGAACGTCGCACCGGCGATGGTCAAACCGGAGCCCAAGATGACGTGGGCCGTGCCCCGGTACATGGTGTAGAAAGCCGATTCCCGGTCTTCGCCGGCCTGGCGGGCCTCCTGGTAGCGACCGACGATGAAGATCCCGTAGTCGGTCCCCGCTGCGATCGACAGTGACGTGATCAGGCTGACCGCAAAGGTGGAGAGCCCGATGAGCCCGGCGTGCCCGAACAAGGCCACGGCACCCCGCGCGGCGGACAATTCGATGCCGACCGTGAGCAGCAACAGAAACACCGTCAGCGGCGATCGGTAGACGAAGAGCAACATGATCACGATCACCCCGACGGTCGTCAAAGTGATCTTGGCCATGGATTTGTCGCCGCTCTGCTGCAGATCGGCGGCCAGCGCCGACGCGCCGGTGACGTAGACCTTGACCCCGGGTGGCGGCGGGACGCTGTCCACGATCTTGCGGACGGCGACGACGGAATCGTTGGCCAGCAGCTCACCCTGATTGCCCGCCAGGGTCAACTGGACGGTGACAGCCTTGCCGTCGTTGCTCTGTGCGCCCGCGGCGGTCAAGGGATCGCCCCAGAAGTCCTGGACGCCCAGGATGTGCGCCTTGTCCGCGCGCAACCTACGGACCATGTCGTCGTAGTACTTGTGGGCGGCGTCACCGAGGGGCCGCTCGCCCTCCAGGACGATCATCGCCACACTGTCGGTCTCTCCTTCATTGAAGGCGTGGCCGATTTGTTTCAACGCAACGAGCGACGGCGCGTCCTTGGGACTCAACGACACCGCCCGCTCTTGCCCGACGACCTCCAACGAGGGCACGAACATGCCGAGGACGATCACGAACGCGATCCAGAACAGGATGATCGGCACCGCCAGGCGATGAATCGCCCTTGCGATCAACGGCCGCTCGGCATGGGCGTCAGCGGGCTCGTCGGGGCCTTTTCCCGAGAGCCTTTCATCGCCCTTTTCGTCGGCCGCCGTGGCAGTCAAGAGTCAAACCGAGCTGATTCTGGTCGCGTTCCAGCACCCGAGCGTGCGCCCCCGAAGTTCCGCAGGCGCAAGCTGTTGGAGACGACAAAGAACGACGAGAACGCCATTGCCGCCCCGGCGATCAGGGGATTGAGCAGGCCGGCCGCAGCAATCGGGATGGCCGCGACGTTGTAGCCGAAAGCCCACACCATGTTCATCTTGATGGTGCGCATAGTTGCGGCTGCGAGGTCCAGCGCCAGGGGCACGACGTCGAGACTATCGCGGACCAGAATGATGTCTGCAGCGCCGATGGCAACGTCGGTGCCGCGCCCGATCGCCATGCCCAGATCGGCGCGTGCGAGCGCCGGTCCGTCGTTGATGCCGTCACCCACCATGGCGACCACTCGACCGCTGTCACGCAGTTGCTCGATCACGTCGACCTTGCCCTCGGGCAGGATGTCGGCGATCACTTCGTCGATACCGACTTGAGCGGCCACCGCGCCCGCCGACGCCGCGTTGTCGCCGGTCAACAGCACCGTCCGGAAGCCCCGCTGGTGCAGGGCGGCCACGGCATCGGCCGCCGAGTCTTTGACCGCATCCGCAACCGCGATGACTCCGCACGGTTCACCGTCGACCTCGACGAGTACCGCCGTTTCCCCGCGCGATTCCGCGGTGCGCCGAGCCGCGACCAGCGCCGGTGTCTTGCATGCCGGGGCGATCCACGATGGTTTTCCCACCCGGACCGACCGGCCCGCCACCGTGCCATAGACCCCGCGGCCGGGGATCGCCCGAAAGTCGGTTACCGGCTGTTGGGATGCGTTGGTGGCCGACGCGGCGATCGCGATCGCCACGGCGTGCTCGGACGCGGCTTCGACGGACGCGGCCAGCTCGAGTACCTGCTCGGTCCGCCAGCCGGGTGCGGCCTCCACCGCGCTGACCGTCAGCTGTCCCGTCGTCAGCGTGCCCGTCTTGTCGAACACCACGGTGTCGACGGCCCGGGTGGCTTCCAGCGAGTTGTAGCCCTTCAGGAAGATTCCGAGTTGAGCGCCGCGACCGGACGCCACCATCATGGCCGTCGGTGTCGCCAGTCCCAGTGCACACGGGCAGGCGATGACGAGCACGGCCAGTCCGGCCGAGAATGCCCGATCGGTTCCGCCTCCGGCGAGGAGCCATCCGGCGGTAGTCAGTGCGGCGATGGCGAACACGACGGGGACGAACACCGCGGCGATGCGGTCGGCCAGCCGTTGTGCGTTGGCCTTCTGCGCCTGGGCCTGCTCGACCAGGCGGACCATGCCGGCGAACTGGGTGTCGGCGCCCACCGCGGCGGCCTCGACGATCAGCCGGCCGTCCAGCACCGCCGTGCCGCCGATGACCTGTGCGCCCGGCTGCACCCGCACCGGCTTGGCTTCGCCGGTCATCGCGCTCATGTCGACCGCGGCCGATCCCTCGATGACGAGCCCGTCGGCGGCAATCGTCTGTCCCGGCCGCACCACGAAGCGCTGCTGCTCCTGCAGTTCGTCAGCCGGGATGACGAGCTCTGAGCCGTCGGGCTGCAGCACCGAGACATCTTTTGCGCTCAGTGCCGCCAGCGCCCGCAGCGCCCCGCCCGCCTTCGACTTGGCGCGGGCCTCGAAGAACCGCCCAGCCAACACGAAGACCGTCACACCCGCGGCGACCTCGAAGTAGATGGCATCACTGCCCAGCAGCGCCTGCCATAGATCCCTGCGCTCGGTGGGCTGCCGGCCGCCGAACACAGTGAAGAGCGACCACGTCGTGGCGGCGGTGATCCCGACCGAGATCAGCGTCTCCATGGAGGCGCTCATGGTGTGCACCTTTTGCAGCGCGACGCGGTGGAACGGCCACGCCGCCCAGGTCACGACTGGAAGCGCCAGCGCCGTCAGCACCCATTCCCACCCGCCGAAACGCGAGCTGGGGACCACGGCGAACAGCACCGACAGATGGGCCAGCGGCACGAACAGCACGGCCGCGACGGCCAACCGGATCAGCAAGTACCTCGCGTGCTCGGCGTCGGGATCGCTTTCGCTCAACGCACTCCCGGCCTCGCGCGGTTCGGCCCCGTAGCCGGCCTTCTCGACGGCCTCGCACAGCGCGGCGACCTCGGCGTCCTCGTCGGCTTCGATGGTCGCCACCCTGGTGGCGAAATTCACCGACGCCCGGACCCCGGGCAGCTTGTTCAGCGTCCGCTCGACCTTCTTTGCGCACGCCGCGCAGGACATGCCCGTGACCTCGAGCTGGACCCGCTGGACGTGCGTGAGGTGATCGTCCGATGCCGCGGTCGGAGACGATGCGGACGCCGACATCATGGTCGTCACCTCCTTTAGCTTCAGTTGTGAGCTCACGCTGACAAAGGTCGTCACCGCCTAGCCCCTGGTTCCCGATACCTGCCCGGCACGCATGGCATACCCTCACTATCCGTGACGACATGCGGCGACGATGACCAAATTACCCACCTCGCGATGGCCGCGGGGCAGGGTGACCGGGTCGCGCTGTCTCAGTTCATCGCCGCCACCCAGTCGGACGTCTGGCGGACGGTCGCCTATCTCGCCGAACCGGCCAGCGCCGACGACCTGACGCAGGAGACCTTCTTACGGGCGATCCGCTCGTTGCCGCGTTTCGAAGCCCGGTCGACCGCGCGTACCTGGCTGCTCTCGATTGCCCGTCGGGTTGTCGCCGACCAGATCCGGCACAACAAGAGCAGGCCCCGCACCGCGCACGTGACGGACCTCGACGCGGCCTTGACCCACAACCGCCGCGCCAGCCGCATCGAAGACGTCGTGGAGATCCGGATGCTGCTGGACGGACTCGACCCGGAGCGGCGCGAGGCCTTCGTCTTGACGCAGGTCTTGGGCCTGTCCTACGCCGAGGCGGCGGAGGTCAGTGGATGTCCGATCGGAACCATCCGCTCGAGGGTGGCACGCGCGCGTGGCGATCTTGTGCGCGCGGCCAACGAGGGCGACCGGGCAGGCTAGGCCGCGGACCCGTCCGTCGGCCACAAGTGCCCGCGGCGACGGCCACGAGATGCGTTGGGCGGCAACACAATATCCGGTTCAACCGCAGACCCGTCCGGCGTCGGCCGCGCGTCGTGGTCGTGCCACACCAGGAAGGCGAGGACCGCTCCGGCCAGCACCGGGACGTGCGTCAATATCCGCCCGATCGTGACGTCCCCGGAAACCGCATCCGCCACGACATAAGCCGACAGCACACCGACGTAGACGCCCAGCACGCCCGCCAGCCCCGCCGCGGCCCGCGGCCAAATGGCCGCGGCCACCATGACCACACCTAGCGCGACGGACCAGGCGGTGGACTCGTTGAGCAAATGGTTACCGGAACCGACTCCGTGCTCGTGGGTCAACCCGAGACTGAACCCCAACCCCTGCCCTGTTGCCAGCCCTGCTTGCGCGACGCCGACGCCCAGCAGTGCCCATTGCGACCACGTGAGCCGTGTGCGCCGCGCGGGCACTCGCCCGCTCGGCAACGGGCTGAGCGGTGCGATCATCGGGCGCGACTCGATCAGCCGTCGCAACGCGCGGGCCTGTTCGGACACCTGATCGAACCACTCGCGGCACGCCGCGCACTCGTCAAGATGCTCGTCGACGCGCGCCGCGGGCACCGGCTCTCGCTCACCGTCGAGCCGCGCCGAAAGGGCTTCGCGGGCCACCTCGCAATACACGTTTCTATAGTCGCGCAATACCGCCGAACGGTTCCGCCGAGTAGACACAAAGCTCCGCCAAACTTGGCCGCCGGGAAATCTTGCGTCCGCTCGTCAGGCTTACCTGCGCTTCATGGCGGGATGATTTCGCGCCAGGAACGGCAGCATCAGCTCCGGGGTGCGACCCGGAAGAACTCTGCGGCCACCCGGTTGACGCGACCCGGGTATGACGACGGCGTTCCGGCCGCCAGGCCGTCGACTCCGGCCTTCGCCACTTGCTCGGCGGGAACCCACATGTTCCGCGGCAGGGCCGAATCGGCTTCCTCCTTGGTGGAGCCGGCCGCCTCACCGAAGCCGGTGTCCACCGGGCCAGGGCGCAACGCGGTGACGGTGACCCCGGTGCCTACCGGGCACAACGTGCCGCGAGAAGCTAGTTGTCTTCGGCGAGTGCGGCCAACCGGTCTATCGACGCGCGTAGGTTGGCGGGGGTGGTCGCTCGGGCGCGAGGCAGGCGGGTGGCGTCGGTCAGCTCGGTCCAGTCGTAGGTATGGGTGACCTTGGTGCGCGTACTGGTTACCGGCTCCAGCTCCCAACGCCACAGATGGCCGGGCGGCTTGCTACCGGGTTCCGAAGGGCGCCAAGCGATTCGGCGCCGCTCGACGAACTCCACCACATGATTTTCGCGAACTGCACCAATGGTCAGCGACATCCGGAAGACGTCACCTACCCGATGCACCCGCTGGCCCTCCGCGGCCTCGGCGAGGTTACCGTTGCCGTCCCAACTCGGCTGCCGCGACGGATCGGCGATCAATTCGAAAATCCGCTCCGCACTTGCCTCGATGTCTCGGCTTGCGCTGACGATGCGTTCGGCGGGGTCGGTCATGTCAACTCACTCGCAGCGCCTCGACGGGTCCGGACAGGTTGGCCTTGACGTGCCGGGTGAGGTCGTCGGCGAGCACCTCGGCCTCGCCGCGTTCCACACCGTCCACGATCTGCCTCGCGACGTCGCGGGGGTCGTTCTTGGGAACGTCAAAGGTGGAGGTCATGTCTGTATCTGTGTAGCCCAAATGCACTCCGGTGACCACGGTGCCCTGCGGCGCGAGTTCGATACGCAGTGTGTTGGTCGCCGACCAGATGGCCGCTTTGGAATCACCATAGGCGCCGAAGCCGGGCACCCACGACAACACGGAATGAATGTCGACCAAAGCCCCGCCACCGTTGCGGGCCAGGATGGGCGCGAACGCTTGGGCGACGCGCAGTGCGCCAAAGTAGTTGGTGTCAAACACGGTTCGGATTTCGTCGATGTCGCTGGTAAGCAGCTGCGGCGCGCCGAGAATTCCCGCGTTGTTCACCACAACATTGGCATCAGAAGCCGTAACTGCCAGCGCTGCAACCGATTCAGGGTCGGTTACATCCAACGCCACGCTGACCACCCGCGGGTCATCGCTTGGCCGGGGCGTCCGGGCCGTGGCGTACACCTTGGCCGCACCCCGTTGTAAGAACTCGTCCACGATCGCCTTGCCAAGCCCTCGCTGGCCGCCGGTGACCACGACCGTCGATCCCTGGATGCTGACCATAGTGCACACTCCTGACTTAGGTAAAAAGCTTTTGATTCTGTCATCGTAGTTGACCGCTCCGACATAGGCAAGTATCCTTTGCCTATGTCAGTCACGTGGTTTGCGTCACAGCGGTACCGGCTGGCGCCGGCGCCCGGCGGCTTGGGACTGGTCCAGGATTTCCTTAACACCGTCGGCATCGGGGACTACGGCCCGGATCTACTGGCGGATCCCGAATTGGCCCGCGACTGGGCCGCGCGCGCGGCGCGTGCCTGGTCGGTGGTCCGCGGAGTCGACGCCCAGCCACCGTCACTGAGCGATTCGGATGTCGCCAAGCTGCACGCATTGCGCGGCACGATCGCAAAGCTGGTGGCCGGCGAGTCGACCCCTGGGCGCGTCGGATCCGTTACGGCGTCGTTCGCGGTGGCAGACACCGGCGAGGTAAGGCTTGAACCCGCAGGTAGCGGCTGGCGTTGGCTCGCTTCCGCGCTATGGGCGGAGATATTGCTCAGCCAGCAGGACGGCACCTGGCGGCGGATCAAGCGGTGTCACAATCACGCCTGCGCGTCGACTTTCTACGACCGCTCCAAGAACAACAGCGGCGTCTGGCACGACGTCAGGACCTGCGGAAACGTCGCAAACTTGCGCGCGTCCCGCGCGCGTCGCCGCGAGCGCGAGGAAGCAAGGAACAGCGACATTTAGCCTGTGGAGTCGCTCAGCAGCGCTCCGCGCCTCGCCGCATGATCTTGAGGTCGGTGCCGATCTTGCGCTGACGAATCCTCCATCGGGAGCGCCGCGGGTCGCACGCCCGCGCCTTGATAGGCGCGACCGGGGCGAAGTCGGCACTTCGGTTCTCTGGCCGGGTTTGTGCTGTCGTCACGATCGTTGGTCCTTCGTCAGTTTGGCGAACGTAAATCGCCTACTTGAACTTAACCTCAGATTGTTGACCAAAACGACAACTAGGTTAACGAAACAATAACGGCCACTGTGCGTTCGGTCACATCAGTCCCGTGCACCTTATGACATCACAAAATTCGACGTTTAGAACCGCGTATGTTGGCTCAGCGCTTGACAATTCGTGCGGTCGTCTCGGACAAAGCGACATCGTGGCCCGCCGCGCACCGAACTCGCAGTTCGACTGGCTCCCCGCATCCTTCATGAACCAATTCCATTGCGCTGGAATCGCCTTGCAACATCCTGCCGAACTCGATCAGGCTGACCAAGACCGGAAACAGGTCACGGCCGCGCTCGGTGAGCACGTATTCGTAGCGGGTGCGCTGCCCCGGCTGCTGGTACGGCTGTTTGGCCAACAGACCTGCCTCAACGAGCTGGCGCAGCCGTTTCGCGGCGATCTGTTCGGTTACCCCGGCACGGCGTGCCAACTCGTCGAAACGCCTTCCACCCCAGAAGGCTTCACGGAGCAACACCATGGCCGAATGCGTGCCGATGAGCTCTAGCGCTCGTTCCATCGGACACCAATCCGCGGCCGTCCACCGGTCCCGATCGGCAAGCGGGCCCGACAACTTCATCGCGTCGGAACTGGTCATGTCGTCAGGGCCGGAATAGGAGACAATTGCTGGTCGCGCTAGCCAACAGTTTTCCGTTGTCGTCGGTCAGCACCGCCTCGGCGAGCGCGGTGCGCCGACCCAGATGCTTGACGGTTCCGGTGCAGGTCACGGGGCCCGTCTTGACGCTGATGGCACCGATGAAACGCACCTCCAGATCGAGGCTGGTGTATCCGACTCCCGCCGGCAACATGCTATGCACGGCGCAGGCCGCCGCCGAGTCCAACAGCGTCGCGTACACACCACCGTGAACGGATCCGATCGGGTTGTAATGCGACTCGGCCGGCGTCAGGGTGAAGACCGCCCGACCGTCCGCGACGGACTCCAGCCGGGCACCCAAGGTTTGCATGATCGGTGGCGGCGGAAGCTCCCCGTCGACCATCGCCTGCAGGAACTCCAACCCACTGCGACTGCGGGCGGCGCTGGCCGTGATGGCCGGGTCGGCCCACTCGATTACGCGGGTCCGGTCGGTTGCGGGCGCCTGGAAGACTGTGTCGGTCATGCAGTCGAGTTTTGCCCGCTGACTAAACTTTGGTCAAGCCAGCTTCGGTGTTGTCTACCTCACGTCGACTTCCATCGCGGCGCGCTCGAGATCGAGCAGCTGCTCACCGTGCAATTCCTCGTCGTACGCCTTGCGACCGCCGCGCAGACCAAACAGCCGTTTCGACACCAGCAGGTAGACCACTGCCGCAATGTTGATGGCCAGGGTCGCCACCCTGGTGACCGTGATGCCCTTGGTCAGGTCGTGTATCTCCAGCGGCAAGAAGATCGACGTGGCCACCACCGCGAAGTACTCCCCCCAACGTTTCAGCAGCCAAAGCCCGATCCCTTCGACGACCTGCAGCAGCGCGTAGACGGCAAGCAAGGCCGTGATCAGGGCCAACGTTGAGGGTTTGGCGGCCAGCGCCCGTTCCAGATGATGTATCGCCGACATCTGGTCCACTTTGAAGCCGGCCGCGCGGAAGATCGGCAGGTCGCGCTCGAGGGTGGCCTGAATGGACCCACGCGCACCGCGGAACTCCCACACCGCCCACGCAGCCAGGGCCAGAACCAGGGCCCGCAGCAGTCGTTCAACGCCGAGGGCTCGAATGATGATCGCTTGCCGCAGTGCCTTGCCGCGCATGATCAGTGGCGCATCCTCCGGACGGCCCCGGCCGTGAGGTTCACCGAGTGCGAAGTCACCGCAGCGCAGGCAGCGCCACACCTCACCGAGCTTCGTTTCCGCCCTGAGTCGTTCGGCTAGTGCCTCGTCGTCGGGTGCATAAGTGGCATGCCCGCTGATCGCGCAGGTGATCAGCTCCCACCGGTTGGTGCCGCGATTATCGCGCTTGCTCACGTGCGCTCCTTCGTTGCCAGGATGCGCCGCTCATTCTTTCAGAACCGAAGCTTGCTTCGGGGACCTTGCGTTTGGGGACTCACCGCGCCGAGCAATGCGGCGAGGTGGCCGACGGGGATCTCATCGAGGTGTTCGACGGCGTGGACGATGTCGGTGCGGAGTTTCTCGTCGCAGCAGGGTTCGGCAAGCCAGTGAAACTTGTCCACGACACGTTCCCAGCTCAATGGCCGGGTGGGCGACCCTTCGTAGTCGAATTCCTCGCGGCTGAATTGCCGTCCGTCGCGTGTCACCACGTGCACCCTGGCGGCGGTGCGCTGCGGATAACTTGCGGTGAGGTCGGCGGCGGGCTGCACTTCCACGCGCGCCAGTAGATCCTGCACGTCGGCGCGCCGGATGCGCGCGGTCTCGAGTTGTTCGGGACCCACTGCTCCGTCGAGCAGTGCGACGGCGCTGAGGTACTTGAGGTTGTAGTCGGCCTGTTCCTTGGTCCGCGGGCGATCCTTGTTGCCGTACGCTCCGCCGCCGGCGATGTCATATGCGCCTTGAAAGACCGCGAGCGTTACGCGTTCGACGTCAGCGCCGCCCAGATCGTTGGCGTTGCGGATGGCAAGGGCCGTGTCGATAACGACTTGTCCGTGGATCAGCGAGCAGTACTGTTTGAGATAAGTGTGCTCGACTGCGGTCAGCCCCCGGTCGGCGGTGTGGAAATCGATGGGCTGACCGAGGAGCTGGACCAACCCCTGCGGTCCCTCGAAAACTGCTTTGGGCCCGGTGATTCCACGCCTTGCCAACATGGTTGTGTAGACAGCCCGCATCCCCGTGCTGGCCGGCGAGATGCCCTTCCAGTTCGATACCGGTTCCACGTGCACTGCCGCGAGAGAAATGTTGTCGACCGCGGACGCCGCAATGGCATTAGCGGTTGGTTCGGCATCCAGATCAAGCAGCTTGGATGATCCTGCCGCGACCGACATTGCCAGCTGCAGTGCGTGATTGAGACCGCGTGCCATGACGGGGACTTGGGCGCTGAAGCGGCACTGGACCTCATAAGCGACCGCCAGGGCCAACAGAAAGTCCGCTCCGCTGGCGTTGACGTGTTCGGCCACTGCGAGGATGGCACCGAAGTTGTCGGCCGGATGGCACAATCCACCTACGCTGAGGTAGGTGTCGAGAAGGTCGGCGTAGCGCACCAGCACCGCATTGAAAAATGCGGCCTGATCGATCGATACGCGCCCGCCACCGACGAGGGTCGCGGTGCGGCGACCGGAGAATTCCTCGGTCTGCTCCCGGATCTCCCCGATGAGCTCACCATCCAGTGCGCCGACAGCACATGCAATGCTGTCCAGCACATTGCGTTTCAGCAGCGCCATGTGCCGTGGGGACAGGTCGCCAGGAGCGGCGTCAACAACGAAGGTCGCCAACTCGTCCACGACGTGGCTTTCTGCCATGGCTTTTCGACCTTTCGTCGGCCGCTGCTATCTAGGAAACCCCGGTGGCCGGCCGGTGTCCAGGATGAATCCCACCCGTGCTCACCCACAGGTTCTGCGACCGATCACAGGAAACGTTCGACTCGATGGAGCGTGACTCCGCCAATTAGACAGGGGCACGCCAAAGGATCAGCACGCGTCCGTAGCGCAGCCGGTGCACGCGAGCCTGCGGAAGTGTCGCATAGACATTTGCTCGCAGTTGGTCGAGTGTGTCCGGCGGCGGCCATTTGACAGGAGCCGTGTGCTCCCACTTGCCCTTGACGCGGTTCACCACCGCGCATCGCACCGCCGTCGTCAAATGCCAAAGGCCGTGCCGCAACGAGAATCTCACAAAGGTCACTACGGCCAGCGTTCCTCCTGGGACCACCAGCTCCGCCAGTCTTTCCAGGGCGGCGCGGGTGTTTTCGACGTGATGTAGGGCGGCATTGGACACCACCGCGTCGAATTCTGCATGGGGCAGTGCCGCCGTCATGACGTCCCCGTGCACCCAGCGGATCGGTTTGTCAGCGAACCGGTCCTGCGCGCGCTGCAGTACTGGTGGGTCGACGTCGACCGCGGTGACATCCGGGATGCGCTGAGCCAACCGGGCCGCCAAGAAGCCGTCGCCACACCCAACGTCAAGAACGCGCATTGCGCCGGACGGTACCTGGGCGTCCAGCAGACCGTCGTAATGGATGTTGATGTTCCACGGTCGTTCCACTCCACCGGTCATATCACGGCGCGGAGTATCGCGATTTTCGCGACCGCTACCGTACAAGGGCGGAAGCGCTTTGATAAGGACATATCGCATGGGCGAGGGGCATGGCATGACAGATGTGCTGGCGGTCATCGGCGTAGGGGGTATGGGACAGTCGATCGCCCGACGGCTGGGCTCCGGCAAGACCGTGCTGCTGGCCGACTACAACGAAGAGACATTGAACTCAGTCACCTCATCGTTGTCTGCGGACGGGTATCGGGTGGAAAGCCGTCACGTCGATGTCTCGTCGGCAGAATCGGTGTGTGGCCTGGCCGAATATGCGGCGTCGTTGGGCAATGTCGCACAGGTGGCACACACCGCCGGACTGTCGCCGGCACAGGCTTCGGCCGACGCGATCCTGGCCGTAGATCTAGTCGGTGTCGCGTTGGTCCTACAAGCCTTCGGCGACGTCGTCGCTTCCAACGGAGCGGGCGTCGTGATCGCCAGCATGGCCGGCCACATGTTTCCACCGCTGACCGCTGAGCAAACGCATGCCCTGGCCCACAACCCGGCCGGTGAGCTGCTCGATCTGGAGTTCCTTAGCCCCTATCGGGCCGCAGGTCCCGGCATCGCATACGCAATAGCCAAGCAAGCCAACCTCGTTCGGGTTCACGCCGCCAGCGCCCAGTGGGGAAAACGTGGAGCCCGTATCAATTCGATCAGCCCCGGCATCATCTCGACGCCAATGGGGCAGCAGGAGTTGAACTCCCCGGTCGGAGACGGCATGCGGGCAATGATTGCCATGTCCGCGACCGGCCGCATCGGAACCCCCGACGAAATCGCCGCCGCGGCCGCATTCCTGCTGGGTCCGGAGGCAACCTTCATCACCGGAACGGACCTGCTGGTCGACGGCGGCGTCGTGGCAGCCGCTAGAGCTCAGACCAGGTAGTAGAGGTCCGGATCCTCCGCGGGTCCGATCGCCGACTTGCGGTGTGCGTACCGAACTGCCTTGAGGGTGGCGGAGAATTCCTTGTCCTCCTCGGGAAACAGCTGATCGGCAGGAAACCACTGTTGCAGCCCGACGTTGCTGAAGGCTTTCAGCAAGTCGGGACGCACCCCGGCCAACAACACCGTCACGTCACGCTCGGTCAGATCGCGAAGGAAGTGTTCGATTCGCTCGATGCACACAACATCGGGATGACGCACCCGTTTTAGCCGCAAGACCATGATCTTGCCTTGGTCATCTGTCTCGATCCGACGCTTCAGATCCGTCAGGTAGCTTTCCAATGCCGGTGCGGCACCGAAGAACAGCTCGCCCTCCAAGTCATAGATGACGGTGGTCGGATCCGCACTGTCACCCGGGAGGCGTTCGCGAACAACACGTTCGGGAGCCACGATGAGCTCTGTGGCCCTCAGCTTCGCCGCACGAGGGACGAAGAGCGCAATCGACAGGACCACGCCGAGCAGCACGGCCTTGTCGAGGTCGATGGCAACTCCGGTGAGTGCCGTCACGATCACCAGCCCTGCGTCATACCTCGACGCTCTGACCGTATAGAACAGCCGTTTGAAATCAACCAGTCGCGCCGCGGTCACCAGAAGCAACCCTGCCAGCGCCGACTGCGGCACATAGTGCAGTATCGGCGCAAACAACAACAGGGCCGCGGCAACCGTAGCGGCAGAGACGATTCCAGAGAACCGGGATGCCGCACCGGACTGGAAATTGATTGCCGATCGAGACAGCGACCCGGACCCGGGCAGGCTCTGGAAGAAGCCACCACCGAGATTGGCCAGGCCCTCCGCCATGATCTGACGGTTGTAGTCGATCTTCTGCTGGGTCTGGTGCGCAATGGCTTTGGCGATCGACAACGCCTCGATAATGCCGACGAACGCGATTGCCAACGCGCCCGAGGTCAGATGGGGCAGCCAGCTGGTGTCAACTTCTGGAATGTGTGGGCTCGGCAAGCTCCGTGGAACTTTTGCAGCGACCGCGACCGCGGTGTGACCCCCGGGGCCCGGAACCGACCAACCCGCGAGGTAGGCGATGAGCCCGGTGACGATCAGCACCACAAGCATGTCGATTTGCGGCAGCCCATAGCGCTGCACAATCTTTCGCAGCAATATAGCCAGGATTACCGCCGCGGCACTGAGTATCACGGCACGATAGTTGACCTTGTCGCCGTGGAACAGCGTGAGGTACACCCGCCGCAGCACATGCATGTGCCCGTTGCCTTTGTCCTTGACACCCAACGCATTACCCAACTGACCGACCGCAAGCAGTAGCGACGCGGCCGCCATGAAACCGATGATCACGGATTCGGAGATATAACGGGTCAGGTTGCCGAGCTTGAACACGGCGATGACGATCTGGAAGGCCCCAACCAGGACTGTCAGCAGGAAGAGAGCCTCAAACAGTTCTTTGGTGTTCTCGGGATCCAGGAAGGCGAGCGCGGTGAAGACCAGCAGTGAGATGGCGCTGGTCGGGCCGTTGATCAAGTGTGACGATGACCCGAAAATCGCAGCGATAGTTGTCACGACGATCGCCGAATAGACACCGAACCGCGGGTCGACGCCGGCGATCAACGCATAGGCGATCGCCTGCGGAAACGAGATAGCAGCGACGGTGAGGCCGGCGACGACATCGGCTCTGCCTTTGATCAAATCGTAGTTGAATATGCGGCCCAAGGTTTCGGTCTTTCACTATGGGGCTGGCGCCGCGACAACCTGCGGCGCCGACACGGTGTCGTAGATTCCGTTGTCGCCGAAGAACTTTTGCCGTGCGTCCGCCCAATCGTTGGCCACCGCGGTGATCGGGAACAACTCCAAGCCCGGTAGCCGGTCGCCATACTTGGCTAAAATCTCTGGCTTGACCGGCCGGTAACCGTTGCGCGCCATGATTTGTTGCGCGTCGTCGGTGAACAGGTAGTTGAGGTAGGCCTTGGCGTGGGCCGCTGTCGTGGGATCTTTGACATTGGCATCGACCCAGGCCACCGCCGGCTCGGCCCGGATACTCACCGGGGGGTAGACGATCTCGTATTCGTTCGGGTTGTCCCGGGCCACGCGCAAGGCTTCGTTCTCCCACGCCAGCTGCACATCGCCAATCCTCTGCACGGTGAAACTCGTGCTGGCACCGCGGGCACCGGCATCGGCGGCCACGACGTGTTGCAACAGCGACCTCAGGTATGCCGCCGCCTGATTGGAGTCGCCGCCGCGAGTGGTGATACTGCCCCAGGCGGCGAAGATGCTCAGTTGGCCGTTGCCGGAGGTGCGGGGATTCGGCGAGACAACGGCGACGTCGTCCTTGATCAGGTCGGGCCAGTCATGGATGCCCTTGGGATTGCCCTTGCGGACCAAGAACACGATGGTCGAGGTGTAGGGCACCGAGTTATTCGGCAGCCGCCGTTGCCAATCGGGCGCGACAAGGCCGCGCTTGCGTAGTGCGTCGATGTCGCTGATCAGTGCCAACGACACCACATTGGCCCGTTGCGAACCGTCGATGACGCTGGCCGCCTGCCGACCCGAGCCACCGTGTGACTGCTTGACGGTCAGGCTGGTTCCGGTTTGGTTGCGGTACCGGGTGCTGAACGCCGCATCGAGTTCGACATACAGCTCGCGGGTCGGGTCGTAGGAGACGTTGAGGATCTGATTGGGCTGGTCGTCGGGGAGATTCCCGAGCACGATCGCTGTTGCGGCGACGATGATCGCTACGAGCCCGAGGACATTAAGCCAGGAAACGCGCCACGGAATGCGCAGCGACAAGCGGGAGAGCACGCGTCCAACCACCACGATCTCCCTTGACGACTGTCTTGCTTTGTCCAATCAATATGCAGTCTGCCGATGCTAGCGGCGGGTCCGCCGCAGGACAGCGCTGAGAATCAACCTGAAGATAAGTCGGGGGGCATTGACTTCACTTCACGTTGTACTCGTGCAGCGTCTGGTTTGCCTTTTCGCTCACCGTGACATACCCGCGCCCGTCGTTGTGGAAGGCGATCGCCTCGCCCTGCGATTCACTGACGGCTGGGGCGTAGACGGGGCCTTGGCTGAAGACCGACCAGGCAGCGCTGCCCGGCGCGCGGTTCCACAACAGCACATCGTCGTAGGTGCGAACCGCAACCTGGGAGCCATCCGCTGAGAAGTCCGCACTCGTGACCCGCTGCGAATCTGCGTCCGACAGGTCCAGTGTGGCAACTTGTTTCAGAGTTTCGACGCTGCTGCTGCCCCACTTGCTCGCCGACACCGAGTAGACACGGGAAACATCGTCACCGGTCTTCTCGATGGTCAGCAGATCCCCGGTCTTCGGGTCCACCAGCAACGCCTCGGAGTTGATCTTTTCGCCACCTTGATAGGCCAGGCGCAGCTTTTCCACTCCGCTGAGCGTGCCGCTCGTCGGGTTGCTCGCGGTACCCGTCACGATGGGCTCCGGGACGCGGTAGACGATGACTTCGCTTCGCGAGTAACCGTTGTCGCCGATATCGCCGATGTAGATGTAGGACTTGCCGTCAGGCCCGACGGCGACTTCGATGTCCTCCCAGTCATTTGCCGATGCGCCGCTGAGTTTGTACGTCGCCAGCGTGTTACCGGTCTTGGCATCGATGGCGAAGATGCGCGCCGAGTCGCCTGAATCGTTATGCACCCAATACACATCCGGGTTTCGGATGCCGGCGTCGATACCCGAGATCTCGTCCAGGGAACTATTGGTTATCTTGCCGCCACTCGAGGATCTGACGTCACCTTCGCGGGCCGCGTCGGTGACGTTCGGTCCAGGAGCTGGGTCCGGGCCGGGATCAGGACCAGGACCGGGCTCAGGACCAGGACCGGGCTCGGGCTCGGGCTCGGGACCAGGTCCGGGACCAGGACCGGGATCTGGCTCGGTGATTCGCGTACCCAGTGCGCCGTCCGCTCCGGCCTTGCCGGAAAGTTCGCCACCCGCGCCACCCTTGCCGCCGGCGCCAGGGTTGGCGCCCGAACCGCCCGACCCGCCGGCGCCGCCGGCACCCCCGTCGCCAAACAGCCCGGCGTTGCCGCCAGCTCCACCGGCACCAGCGACGCTGCCGGCCAAGCCAGTTCCGCCGGCACCCCCCGCGCCCCCGTTGCCCGACAACCACCCGCCAGCACCACCCTGACCACCGGCGGGAGCAACCGTCGAACCGGCCAAGGCCGACCCGCCTTGTCCGCCGGCGCCACCATTGCCGATCAGCCCGGCACTACCGCCGTTGCCGCCGGGCTGGCCGGGCGCTCCCGAACCGCCCCTGCCGCCGTTGCCATACAAGAAGCCGCCGTGACCGCCGTGTTGGCCAGTGCCAGGTGCGCCGTCGACTCCGTCGCCGATCAGCGGACGGCCAAAGAGCGCCCGCGTGGGCGCGTTGATGACGTCAAGCACCGCCTGTTCCAGCGGCGCGGCGTTGGCCAGTTCGGCGGTCGCGTAGGCGTCCGCGCTGGCGACCAAAGTTCGTACCAGCTGCTCGTGGAACGCCCCGACCCGAGTGCCCACCGCCTGATAATCCCTGCCCAACCCCGAGAACAGCGCCGCTACCGCCACGGAGACCTCGTCCTCGGCGGCAGCCAGCAACGACGTCGTTCTACTGGCCGCCGTCACATTCGCCGCATCTAGGGCCGAGTTGATACCTCCCCAGTCCGCCGCCGCAGACGACAACAATTCCGGCACTGCCACCACATACGACATCGCTGCTCCCGGCCCGGATCATGTAATCAATCGATTGATCGTATTTGCCCTGGTGGATGAGCGTAGGCGCGTTTGCAGAAATAATCAATCGTTTGATCGCATATTCCCTGACAACACCGCCCACTCCACCGCACATAGGCCACGTGCCCTACTTCTGCACTAGGGCGGGCCTTCTGGGGCTGCTCGGCGAAGGGGTAACGGTGCGGTGCGACCAGTCGCGCGGGCGTAGCCGCCACGTGCGCCGGGCGTATTCCAACTCCGTGTAGGGCCACTGGGTCACGACGCGACCGCTCGGCGAACGGAAGTAGCTGTCGCAGCGCGTCCAGATGCTGCGTTCCAGGTCGACCGATAGCTCGTCGTTGAAGCGCCGCTCGGCCTCGGGTCGCACATCGACGTATCCGCCGCGGCGCGCGACCCGGGTCACCGCGCTGGCCACCAGGCGCGCCCCGGCCTCGAGGATGTAGACGATCGAATTGCCGCCCTGGTTGGTGTTGGGGCCGTAGAGCATGAAGAAGTTCGGGAACCCGCTGACCGCCACACCCAGGTAGGCGCTGGGATCGGCGCCCCAGCGCTCGTGCAGGCTTTGGCCTTCGTCGCCCACAACCTCGATGCCCGAGAGGTAGCTCGAGGTTTCGAATCCGGTGGCCAGCACCAGCGCGTCAGTCTCGACGACCTCGCCGGCGGCAGTGATGACCGACGTCTCCGACACTCGTTTGATTGGTTCGGTGACCAGTTCGACATTCTCCTGCTGCAACGCCCGGTAGTAATCGTCGCCCAGCAACACCCGCTTGCAGCGGAACGGATAGTTCGGCGTCAGCGCTGCCCGCAGCCGCTCGTCGGGCACGGTGCGCTCCAGGAAGGACGTCGCAATCGTCGCGCGGGAAGCCACCACCGGATCGTCGGCCATTGTTGCGGTGTTGTCGTGCTGGAATTTCCAGATCTGCCAACGGGTTCGGCGCACCGCCAGTGGATCGCGCCGGAACCGTAGCAATTCCGTTGCGGTGTACGGGCGGTCATCCTTGGGGACCATCCAGGGCGGAGTGCGCTGAAACACCGTCAAGCGACTTGCAACCCTGGCCAATTCTGGGATGACCTGCACGCCACTGGCACCCGTACCGATCACCGCCACCCGCTTGCCGGTCAGGTCGACACCGTGGTCCCACTGCGCGGTGTGCATGAGGACGCCCGTGAAGTCAGAGATGCCGGCGACGTCAGGTAGCTTCACCGATCCGAACAAGCCGACCGCGCTGACCACCACGTCGGCGGTCAGCACCGAGGACCGCCCGTCGCTGTCGAGATGCAAGTCCCACTGCCAGGTTTCCGAGTTCCATCGTGCGCTTTGCACCCGCGTCTCCAACATCAGGTGGCGGCGCAGATCAAACTCGTCGGCCACCGATTCCAGGTAGGCCAGTATCTCGGGCTGCCGCGCGTAGGTGCGGCTCCAGGATTTGTTGCACGCGAATGAGAACGAATACAGATGACTCTGGATATCGCATGCGGCACCGGGATAGGTGTTGCGCCGCCAGGTACCTCCGACGCCGTCCGCAGACTCGACAATCACCAGATCGTCGATTCCCCTGCGCCGCAACGCCACCGCCACACCTAGCCCACCGAATCCGGCGCCGATAATCGCCACCCTCGGTGAACGGCGGCGCCGGGTCGCCGCCCATAGGTGCCCGATCACGTACCGCCGACTGGTCATTGTCCGCCCTGTCCGCCGCGAGTCTCCAGGCCCGCCATGTCCCCCTTCGCCCGCCATCCCTCGAGGATGTCGGCGTACTCGGTGGGGGCGCCGAAGAAGAAGCTGCCCTGACGAGTCTTGTTGTCGGCCATGCCCTCTCGGTTGTAATAGCCGGGGGTGCAGGTCCTTGCCCGGTCTGCGCTTGCTGTCGAGCGCTGTAACACCGTGTCCACCCACTGGGCTTCGGCGCTCGGCGACGCTTCGATCTCGGCGACGCCGTGTTCCAGTGCCCAGGCGATGATCCAGGCGGTGTGGGTGGCCTGTACGTCGAGCAGGTACGGAAAGTTCACCGTCAATCCGGCCTGGGCAATGCTCTGTATGAAGCAATTGGGAAAGCCGTTGGTGTGTAAGCCCTGAAAGGTGCGCACGCCATCACGCCAACGCTCGGTCAATGTCATTCCATCACGGCCGATCAACTCGAACCCGGTGCGGCGGCAGTAGTCCGTGCCCACTTCGAACCCGGTCGCAAAAATCAAGCAGTCGAGCTCATACAGCACGCCGTCAACGACCACACCGGCCTCGGTGATGCGCTCTACGCCTCGTCCGCGGGTGTCGACGAGCGTGACGTTGTGGCGGTTGAACGTCTGCAGATACTCGTCGTGGAAGCAGGGTCGCTTACAGAAGTAGCCGTACCACGGTTTGAGCGCCTCGGCGGTGGCGCGGTCGATCACGATGTCGTCTACGCGCGCCCGGATCTCCTCCATCTTGGCAAGGTCGGCCAATTCGATCTCACGGCCGCGTTGTTCGGGGTCCGAACCGTCAGTGTCCTGGCGCATGACGGGCAGCTTGCGCGTAATACTCGTCCAGGCATCGGCAACCAGATCCTTCTCCGCTTGTCCACCGGCGGTCAGGATCTGGAAGTTCTGGATGCGTTCACGCTGCCAGCCCGGCGGTAAACCGTTGGCCCACTGTGGATCCGTGGGTCCGTTGGCGCGCACATCGACCGACGACGGGGTGCGTTGAAAGACGAACAGATGTTGTGCCGACGCACCGAGGTGCGGTACACACTGGATCGCCGTTGCACCCGTGCCGATGATTCCGACGCGCTTACCGGCAAGATGTTCCAGCTTCTCACCGGTATAGCGATAATCCCAGCGACTGGTGTGGAAGCTGTGACCGCGAAACGACCGGATTCCGGGAATGCCAGGAAGTTTGGGCTTGGCCTGATAGCCGTTGGCCATGGAGACGAATCGCGCCCGCATCTCGTCGCCGTGGTTGGTTCGAATGACCCACCGCGAAGCTGCCGAATCCCAACGGATCTCGCGCACCTCGGTCCGCAGGCACGCGTCCCGGTAAAGGTCGTAGTGCTCAGCGATGCGACGACAGTGGGCGAAAATTTCCGCGCCCTTGGCATACTTCTCCGTCGGCACGTATCCAAGTTCTTCCAACAGTGGCATGTACACGTAGGACTCGACGTCGCACGCAATGCCCGGATAACGGTTCCAGTACCAGGTGCCGCCCACGTCGGCTGCCCGATCGATCATCCGCAGGCATTTCACGCCGAGTTCGCGTAGCCGCGCACCCGTCAGCAGTCCGCCGAATCCGGCCCCGATGATCGCTGCGTCCACCTCGTCGACCAGTGGCACCCGGGTGAATCCCGGTTCCACCCACGGGTCCGCGCCGAAGTGGGCAAATTCGCCCGCGATCTCTACGTATTGGGCGATCCCGTCGGGACGCAATCGCCGGGCCCGTTCCGCGGCATATTTCTGGCGCAGGGCATCGACGTCGAACGCCGGGCGAACCGTCTCCGTCAAGGGTCTCGACTCCACTCTCCGAGACATCGACCATATAAGTGATCGTCTGATCAATTCAAGGGGTGGCAGTCGGGCTGAACCTCACGCCGTTTCGAGCAATGCGCCCCTGACCATGACCTTTGCCGCGTCGACGGCGGCGAGGTAATCGTCCACGGGCGACGTCGCCGCCAGTTCCGTCAGGCCGAAGACGAGCGCATAGATCATCTCCACGACAGCCGCCGGGTCTGCCCCAGGGCTCAGCTCGCCCGCCCGGTCCGCCTCGTCGACTATTCCCTGGATGAGTTGACGAAACGTGGTAAATCCGGCCTCCGACCCTAGTTGCCCGGCCGTGTCCGGCACGTCCAGGATCATGCCCTGGTTCGCTCGGATCGCCCACTCGAATGCGGCCAGGTCGGGGTACCTGCGCACCAAGCGCGCACATTCGTCAAGCACCGCTTCGATCCGACTGACGACGTCCCCAGGGCCCTCCGCGGCCTCACGCAGCAGGGGCATCGCGAATTCGGCCCTGGCCACGACCGTCGCCTTGATCAATTCCGACTTGTTCGAAAAGTAGTTGTAAAGGCTCGCGCTGGTCACATTCGCCATCCGCGCGATCTCGCGGATGGTCGCCCGGGCGTAGCCGACTTCAGCCACACATTTCATGGCCGCGAAGATGATCCGCATGCGAGTGCCCTCGCCACTGGCACCCACTGGGCGGCCCAGGCGGGAAGGGGTCATGGTGGTCGTGTCCACCCTTTCGACATAGGCACCGTTGCCGTCGAATATATTCGATTGATCGATTACTTCGGTTGTCCGCTGAGGGGTGAGCCTAGTGGCCGTCGCGCCATCTGTATCAGGGGCTCACCTGGGCCGGCCGGTGGGTGCCAGCGGTGAGGAGACCCGTCGGCGGATCCTTGCCGCCGCCATGCGCTGTGTTGGCGAGGTCGGCTACGCCCAAGCAACGATCCGCGAGATCGCCAAGGCAGCCGACATGACCAGCGGCAGCCTGTACCACTACTTTCCGAACAAATCGGAGCTGCTCAGAGCGACCGGCGAAGAGATCGAGGAAGTCGTTCTGCCGCGGCTCCGCGCCGCTGCGGCAAAGTCCGACGACGTCCTGGACCGGCTCGATGCGGTGCTGGACGAGTCGAAGCGGTTGCGACGTGAGTTTCCCGACCTGGCAGCGTTCTTGCGTGCGCTCCGCGCCGAGAGCGCCGCCCAGCTCCCCCGCGGTGGCCCTCAGTATCCGGGGTCCAGAGCGCTGCGCGACGTTGTCACCGAGATCATCGGCGATGCACAGGCGCAGGGCGTGCTGTCCCCGGAATCCAACGCGGCCGCGACGGTGGATGCGATTTGTGCGCTGACCCGCGGCCTGTCCGAACGGGCCGCCAGTCTCTCGCCGGACGCCTATGACGCCACCCTGGACTCGGCCAAGAGCCTCATCCGGGGAACGCTGTTCGCACCCACCCACAGCCAGGCCTGACGACCGTCAGAAATGGGCCTGCTCACCGCGTTACGCCTGAACATGACCAACATCGCCGACCCGAAGGCGCGTCATGGGGACCGCTACCAGGCCGCGCTGGAGATGGCGGAGTATGCGGACCGGAGCGGCTTCACCGCCGTCAGCGCGGAGGAACACCACCTGGCGGCCACGGGATGGCTACCGTCGCCCCTGATCCTGGCCGCAGCAGTCGCTGGAAGAACCCGCACGGTGCGAATCAGCATCAACGCCTTGATCGTTCCGCTCTACGACCCGATCCGGCTCGCCGAAGATGTCGCCGTGCTGGACAACATCACCCAGGGCCGCTTCAGCTTTGTCGCCGGGATGGGTTACCGGCCTGAGGAATACCACGCAGCCGGAAAGGACTGGTCACGTCGCGGCGCCCTGATGGACCACTGCCTGTCAGTACTACTCCAGGCATGGCGTGACGAACCGTTCGAGTATCAAGGCAAGCTCGTCGACGTAACTCCGAAACCGCACACACGTCCACATCCGATCGTTTTCGTGGGCGGGATGACCGCAGCGGCGGCCCGGCGAGCGGCACGCTTCGGACTGCCTTTCTCGCCACCGATGCCGATGCCCGACTTGGTGGCGATATACGAGCAGGAATTGCTCAGGGAGGGTAAGACCGGCTTTGCCTACCACCCCGAAAATGGCAGTACTGTCACGTTGCTGCACGACGATCCCGACGAAGCCTGGTCTCGTTACGGCGAGTTCATCATGACTGAGGTCGCCGAATACAGCGCGTGGCGGCGCACCGGGGTGCCCCGGCCGAACGAGACGCCCGCGACATCGGTTGCCGAACTGCGCCGACTCAACAGTGTCGAGATCCTTACACCGGCGCAACTAATTGACCAGATTCGCAGCGGGAGAACAGAAGTCGTGGTGAATCCGCTGGTCGGGGGGCTCCCGATCGAAGATGGTTGGGCCAGTCTGCAGTTGCTGGTCGACGACGTTCTGCCGCACGTCTCCCGGACGAGCGCTTAGCTGGCTTCAGGCTGTCTTTGAGCACGCCCAGAATTGGCCAAATATCGTGGTTTTGGAAGGCGTCTTGGTGGGCACAATTGCGGCATGAGTGCACGCCACGTCGTTCGATTCATAGTCCCTGCAGCGGTAGCGACCACCTGTCTGGGCACCTCCGTTCTCAATGGGTCCGCTGTCCCGACTGCCTCCGCCGAGCCGTGCCCCGACGTCGAAGTCGTGTTCGCGCGCGGCACGGGCGAGGCGCCCGGACCTGGACCCACGGGTCAGGCATTCGTCGACTCGCTACGCCCACGCATCGGCGCAAAGTCGATGGGCGTATACGCGGTCAACTACCCGGCCAGCGAGGAGTGGGCCACCGGCGTCGACGGGATTAGAGACGCGGGGGCGCACATCGTGTCCATGGCAGGAGCCTGCCCCAAGACCAACATGGTGCTCGGCGGCTTCTCCCAGGGCGCGGCCGTCATGGGATTCGTCACCTCGGCCGCCGTCCCGGCCGGGATCGACCCTGCAAGCGTTCCGAAGCCGCTGGATCCCGCTATCGCCGACCACGTGTCCTCGGTCGTCCTGTTCGGCTTGCCCAACGTGCGGGCGATGGAATTCCTCGGCCAGCCACCGGTGGCGATCGGCCCCCTGTACCAAGCGAAGACCATCAAGATCTGCGCCACCGATGACCCGGTGTGCTCAGAGGGGATGAACTTCGCCGCACACAACACCTACGCCGACGACGGCGCCATGATCGACCAGGGTGCGGCGTTCGCCGCGAGTCGTATCAACACGGCTCCTGGCGTCCCCGCTCCGGCTCCAGCACCGCCCGGCCTGAACTTCGGCGAATAGCCGGTTCCGCGGGTCGTCAGGAATCCATGCCTGACGACCCGCGCTCCAACCCGGCCACGATCAGCCGCAATCCGAACGCGAACTCCTCTTCCAACGGAACGGGCAAGTCGCCGGCCACGGCTGCCGTGGCGGGTAAGTCTGCGGGGTCGAGGTCGCGGAAAACCGAGGCAGCCTCGGCCTCGTGGGACTCGCCTGCGCGCTGGATCGCGAAGCCCAGCACGTAGCGCGACAGGGTGGCGTACACGCGGGCTGCGGTCGCGGTCGGGAAGCCGTGATCGAGCAGGACCGACAACATCAGTTCGCGAAGAGCCGTCGCATGGGGTCCCACCGGGACATGCCCGACCAACAACGGCGCGACATTGCCGTGTCGGCTCAGGGCATCGAACATCTTCTCCGCGAACGATGCACAGGCCTGCTGCCAGGGCAGAGCGGCCACCGCGGTGGCATCCAGGTCGACCTCGCCGAGCATCCGGTCGACCACCATCGCCACCACCTCCTCGCGGCTGGCGAAATGTCGATAAAGCGTGGCCGTCCCCGATCCGAGGCGCTGCGCCAACGATCGCATCGACAGTGCATCCGCGCCCTGGTCATCGACCAGTTCAAGGGCCGCAGCGACGATGCGGTCCGGGAGCATCGGCGGACGACCCCGGGGACGGCCGGAGGTCGGTTGGTTGACGTCTTGCATATTTATGGCCACACTGTATCCATTAATAGTCCCGGGGTCAACGCCCCTTGTTGCGAGGACGCTTTGCCATGCTGATGCCCCTGGCCGCCGAGCCGTATACGGCTCCCACCGACCGCGACATGCTCCCCTCTGAGCGCCGAGAATTCGTCCGCACCCACCGCACGTGCGTGTTCGGCTACCGTCGTCGGCACGACGGCCCCTCGATGTCCGTCGTCTACTACATCCCCACCGACGACGACGAGCTGCTGGTGTCGACCATGGCCGGACGCGGCAAGGCCCGCGTGGTTCGGCGCGATGGGAAGGTCAGCCTGTGCGTTCTCGACGAGCGATGGCCGTTTACCTATCTGCAGGTGTACGCCGATGCCACCGTCGACACCGACCGCGCCTTGGCAGTCGACGTCATGATGGCGGTCGCCGGTCGGATGTCCGGGCAGCCGCTCGGCGACGAGGCCCGACCCAGCGTCGAAGCGATGTGCGAGCGCGAGAACCGCCTGGTGATCCGCTGCAGGCCCTATGCGACGTTCGCGACACCGCCCCGCCACCTGCACCGCAACGACGAGGTACAGGAACTCAGCCATTGGGTGTCCGGGGTGGTCGCCTGGGATGCTCCCGATCCGCTGTAAGGCGTCTTGTCGACTCTCACCGGGCCCGCGTCGAGTCCTGACTTTGCGCCCTGGGCGACAAAGTGCGAGTAGACACCGCCCTCAGCGCAGAATCAACGCACGCCGGACACCGTCGAATTTTGACTCTGCATCCAGGGCGACAAAGTGCGAGTAGACACCGCCCAAAGTGCAGAATCAACGCACGCCTCAAGCAGGCTTGTCACTGACTTAGGTCACAAGTCGATCACCGTTGGCGAATGGACGCCGACCCTCCCGCCGCGTACCCGGAAATTCGGCCCTGCCGCTGGTACGGTTCGCTGCTGTGGTTGCGTCGTTAGTTGCCTTAGGTGCCCCGCTGCCGGGTGCGTCTAAGTTGTGGCGCACCGGAATGGCCGCCCGCAAATGTCAGATCTGAACCGGCGCCGTTTCCTGGGGTCGCTCGCAGCCGGCACGGTGCTGGCGGTGGGCGCGGCCCGGTGCATCGTCGACCCGCAGCAACGTACTTTCGCCCAGACGCCCACGGCCGAGGCCGGCGAAGCCCTTCCGGCGAGACCGGGCGCGGCGCGCCTGCTGCCACCGCCACCGCCAACCGCGCGCATCCGACTGCCCGGCGGTGGGGCATTGAGCCAGATCCCCGGCGACGGTGACCTGCTCGCGCTGACCGTGGACGACGGTGTCAGCAGCGAAGTCGTCGGCGCCTACACCCAATTCGCCAAGGACACCGGCATCCGGCTGACCTTCTTCGTCAACGGAGTCTATGACTCCTGGACCGAAAACCAGGCAGCGCTGCGTCCGCTGGTCGAGTCCGGCCAGATCCAGTTGGGCAACCACACCTGGTCCCATCCGGATCTGACGGCGCTGCCGAAAAACGAGATAGCGCAACAACTCAAGCGCAACGACGACTTCCTCAAGAAGACCTACGGCGTTGGCGCGAAGCCCTATTGGCGCCCCCCGTATGCAAAGCACAATGCCGACGTTGACGCCGTCGCGGCCGAATTCGGCTACACCGTCCCGGTGTTGTGGTCCGGATCGTTGTCGGATTCCACGCTGATCACCGAGGAATACATCGTCAAGATGGCCGACCAATATTTCACCCCACAGGCGATCGTGATCGGGCACCTCAATCACAAACCGGTCACCCATGTCTATCCGCAACTCGTCGAGATCATCCGCGAGCGGAACCTTCGCACCGTCACGCTCAACGACGTCTTCCTCAAAACCCCTTAGTCGGGCACCTCATCGGTTGCCGGCGATTCGACGCAGCAAGAGTTCGACGCCGGCCACCACCAAGTCAGGTTGATGGATCTGGACGTAATGATCGCTGCCGGCCGCAACGACCTGGGGCGTCTGCGGCCGGAGCCCAACGAGCTCCGATTGGCCTTGCAGCCAGGCCTGTTCCAGCTTCTCGGAAAACTCCGCCTTCTCGGGCGGCACGGACGACGGGGGCACGAAAGGATCGCCCTTGGTCAGCACCATGATCGGGACGGGAGGCAACGCGGGCGCGGTGGCCACTTGGCCGACGCTTTGCTCGATGTCGATCATCTCGAACGAGGCGGTGTCTTTGAGCTGCGGCGACGGAGTGTCCAGCGACTCCTTGTACGTGGGCCATTCGGAGCCCATCAACGCCGGCATGTCGACGGAGAACGCATCGACAAACAGGATTGCGCGTACGTCGTCGGGGTGGGTCTGAGCGTAGAGCCGGGCAAACACGCCTCCCAGCGAATGCCCGACCAGAATGTACGGGCCTGCAACATGCGCGGCACCGAGCAATTTGTGGAGGTCGCTCACCACGTCGCGGGCGGTACGCGGCATCGTGACGGGTGTACTGCGGTCGCTGATGCTGGGCGGCTCTGAGTGGCGCACGGTGCCGGGGCGGTCGTACGCGCAGACGCGGTGACCGTCGGCAAGGGCAGCGAGCACCGCGGGACCGACGGCGGGCGCGGACGCATTGGACTGGACCCAGGGGTCGGACGAGTCGTGGTAGCCGGATTCCAGCAGGATCGTCGGGCTCCCTTGCCCGCGGCACTCGAGGTAAAGGTGGCGGCCGTCGCCGATGTCCACAGGCCCTGCGAAGTCACCCGCCCCCGCCGCATGGCCACCCCGCGGCTGGTCGCGACCGCAACCCACCAGGGCCAATACGACGATGACGGCGAGTAGGAACCGGCAACTGACGCAAGCTGCGCGCATCGCGTCATTGTGCACTGCTTCTACCGCGAGTAGCCGCGGATGCGCTCAAACAGCATGCGGCGGGCCGGCTGCAATCAATAGTCGTCTTCGAGTTCCCAACCGGAGGTACCGTATTCGACCTTCAGCGGCGTGCGGCCTCCACGTATGCAGGCTTGGCAGAACAGCTCTGCCATGGCGTCGGGCGAGATGCGGGTACCGTCTGAGGTCCGCCAGGTCTGCAGGAACACGATGACGCGTTCGTCGTTGAAACGCGGATAGATGTGGGTGCTCAGCGCAGCCCAGAAAGTCAGCGGTGAGTCCCGCCGCAAGATGAGCATGCCGGGCACGGTCTGGTACTTGGGCGCACCCCATACCCAGCGATACATCCGAACGTAGCGATAGTGCTTCACATCGAAGGGAATTCGACGGTCGTAGCGAATCAGGGTGATGGTGCCGTCGTGGTTTACCTCGCAGCGTTGCACCGCCAGCAGTTCCTTGACCGTGGCATGCAGGTAGGCCACCAAGAGCAACATCAATGGGATGAGAACGGCCTTCAAGAAGGCTTCAGCGTCCCCGGGATGGCCGATCCTGAAGCCGGTCGCGGCCATCAGGATCAGCGGAAAGCCGAAGAACAACGTGATTGCCCACAAGATCCCCACGGCGTTCCTACGCGCCTTGTAGTGCAAGGGTCCGACAACCCCGCGCGTCCGCCACATCCTGCGCCGGCGCCATCTGGACCGACCCGCCCTCGCGTGGAGCCGGATGGTCTGCATCATCGCTGAGTGATGGGATCCGGGGTCCGCGTAAGGATTCGCATAGTGCCTTTGGCTGAGAATGCGCAGGGACTGTACCAGCCTGTTGCCCTCCGATGTGTACAGGCACAACGCCTCATAAGCATCCCGGATCTCGTCTGCCAGCTGCTCATCATTCAGACGACCTATGCCGCCGACCGGGGGGCGTCCTTGCTCGCGCGCTACCTGCGCATCAACGAGCGCAGCCAACCGCGCGCTCGCTTCGTCGTACTGCGACATGCCCGACTTCCCGTTGCAGAGGCGACCAAAGACGAGTGGACCTTAGCCTCTCGGGCATCGGTTACGTGGGAGACCGAACCGCAGCTTTCGCGGCGCCCGATAGTTGCCGTCGGCCCTCGGTCACCGATGATGCACTCAATTATGTTGTGCGCCAACTATCACCAAGTCTGCTCGGCCGCGCGGACCAGCATCTGATTGATTGCGACCCTGCGGTCGCGGGTGACCATGTAGAGCACTGCATCGGCGATGTCTTCCGGGCGCAGCTTGGTCATGTCGGCGGTTTGCCGCTCGACGGCTTGCCGGGACGATTCCGCCAAGTGATCGAAGATTTCGGTGTCCACCGTTCCCGGGCCGACGATCCCGACCCGGACCCGCTTGCCGAGGACCTCTTGTCGGATGGCCTCGCTGAAAGCGTTGACGCCGAATTTGGTCAACGAGTAGACCGCCGTGCCCGGCCGGGCGACCCAACCGGCGGTCGAGCTGATGGTGACGAGATCGGCCACGCCTCGCGGCGAATTGGCAGCCGCGGCAACCAGATGCGGAAGCGCGGCGCGGGTGACATAGAGAACGCCGTTCACGTTGACCGACACCAGTTCGTCCCATTCCTGAAGCGGGGCCTCGGTGGCCAATCCCATCCGCATCAACCCCGCGTTGTTCACCACAATGTCGAGGCGGCCCAACTCGGCGACCGCGTGCTGGACAGCCGCGGACACCTGGCCGGCGTCGGTCACATCGGCGGGCACGACAAGCGCTGTCCCACCCTCGGATTCAATGTGCGTCTGCAGATCGCGCAGCCGCTCCGCCCTGCGCGCAAGCAGCGCTACCGCGGCGCCGTGGGCGGCCAGTGCCTTGGCCGTCGCGGCTCCAATACCACTGCTGGCACCGGTCACCAACGCCACGGTGTGTGCCAGGAGCGGCGTCATGCGCAGGCTCCGGTTCGCGACCCGAACAGGTTCAGGGCTTCTTGCGTCCCGACCGGCTGAGCCGCCACTCCGGCGGGAAGTTCATATCGTTGTCCTTCACCACGTTGTTGAGTCCCTTGCCGAAGGTGCCCTCGGTGAGGTCGACTTCGTCGGCCTGGTCGTTGGCGATCAACGGCAGCATCCCCTCGACCATGCCGGTGAGCAAGCTGCCGAAGTACTCGCCCTTGTGCTGCTTGTACAGCTCGAGGAAGGTCTTTTGGACCGCGACCGTGTCCGTCGGACGCGAACGCGAACATGCCATCGCGTACTTCAGTGTCTCTTCTTCCAGCTTCTCCCGCGGCACCACGCTGTTGAGGAATCCGCATTCGTACATCTCTTTGGCGGTGAATGGCCGCCCGGTGAACAGCATTTCGGAGAACTTGCGCAGGCCCATGGTCTCGGCCCACCACCACAGCCGCGGCCCCCACCCCACGTAACGGAACGCCGGATGTCCGAACAGCGCATCGTCGGAGGAAATCACCAGGTCGGCGTCGCCGGCCTGGTAGAAGTGCCAGCCGTAGCAGTAGCCCTTGGCTTCGATGATGCTGATCTTCCGAAGTTCCTGCAGCGGACGGTTTCCCGCGCGCGCCTTGGCATAAAAGTCCGTGACGGTGGACAGGTAGCGGTACGAACCACCGGGCGGGTACTTGACGTTGTCGTCGTTGATCGCCAGTTCGTGCAGCAACGGCATGCCCGGATTCTCCAGCATCCCTCGCTGTTCGGGCAGGTCCCCGCCGCTACCGAAATCCTCTCCCGCACCGCGGATTACCACGACTTTGACGTCGTCGTCCACGTTGCACTTGTGAATCAGGTCGGCATAGTGCTGCCGCATCCCCAACGTCGTGGAGTTCTGCGCCTCGGGACGGTCGAAGGTGATGTAGGCGATCTTGTTCTCGACGTCCTTCTTGAACTTGATGTACTGCTCGGCTTCCTTCTTCAGCTCTTCGTAGTCGTACTCAGGCATGCGGTCTCTCCCACTTCTTCCGGGTAAGTCTTACTTGAGCAATGCACCCGCATCGACAGGCAGTGAAACCCCTGTGATGTAACGAGATTCGTCAGAAGCCAGGAACAGCACCGCGTTACTGATGTCGATCGCCTCGACCCACGGGATCGGCAACGTGTGCGTCATCTGTGAGAAGGGGGCGAAATCCTCGGGACCCGGGTTTTCCAGGTCGGGTCGAAACAGCTTGAACGTCACTTCATTCATCGTCATCGGGGTGTTGACTTGGCTGGGATGTACCGAATTCACCCGGATCATGTGCTGACCCAGCTCGACAGCGAAGCTGCGCATGATGCCCAGCACGCCGTGTTTGGCCGCGATGTAGTGGCCGGTGAACGCCAGCGCCTTGTGTGACCCGACCGATCCGGTGAGCACGATCGACCCACCGCGACCAGCGGCGATAATATGCGGCACACCGGATTTCACCGTCTTCCAGACGCCGGTGAGGTTGACGTCAATCATGTCCTGCCAGATGCTTTCCGGGATCTTGTGCAGCTTGTTGCCGAAGGTGCCGATGCCGGCGTTCGCCACAATGATGTCGAGGCGACCGAGTTCCTCAACTCCGCCGTCCACCGCGGACTTCAGTGCGTCGAAGTCGCGCACGTCGACTTCTGCGGTCACGATGCGGCGGCCCAGTCCCTTCACCAGATCGGCGGTCTCGGCGAGGTCGTCCGGGGTGGCGTGCGGATACGCCAAATTCTCGATGGGACCACAGATGTCGACCGCGATGATGTCGGCACCCTCCTGTGCCAGGCGCACCGCGTGACTGCGGCCCTGACCACGCGCGGCACCGCTGATGAGTGCGACTTTGCCCTCGACGCGGCCCGCCATCAGAGCACCACCGTAGGCACGGATTCCGCACCGCGCACAGTCGAAGTGGGGCTGAGTATTGCTCTGGCCAGGTCGGTCTCCGATTCGGGGAACCGCTTGAGCGTCTCTTCCAAGGCGATGCGTCCTTTCAGGCGAGCCAGTGCCGAGCCCAGATAGGAGTGGGTTCCGACATCGAAGGTGGGGTACGGCCGGACGGCGAACCGACCGACCGCGTAGGAGTCGTACTCGGGGCGGTGGGACAGCGGCGCCTCGTCACGCAGGCGCTGGAACGTCGGGTACGGGTCGGCGATGAGGGCCACATCGTACGGATCGAAATGGACCCGGCTGTCGGTGCTCGCCGTCACGAAATCCCTCCTGCTGTGCGCACACTCTATTCTTATAGAGAGTGGTCAGGCAAGACCCGCGCGGCGCTGGTGTCGGTCAGCCGTCCCGCTTTCGAAGCCTTCAAAATGCCGCTGGCCAGCGCCGCCAGGATGGCGTCGAGTTGCTCCGGGCTGGTGATGATCCGGTCGCCATGCGCGAACCGCAGCAACAGCCCGTTGATGAACGTCAGGGTGATATTGCTCAGGTCTTCGACGACGGCCGGCTCCAGTTCATCGCCACGTGGCATGAGCCGCACCAGAATGTCGCGATGGAGCTTGGTGAAGGCGTCAGTGCTTTGCTGCAGAATTGCGGCCAATGCCGGATCCCGGGTGGCCTGCATCGTCAATTCGTATCGGGCCTTGGTGAGCGACAACTGTGGCTCCATGCCGGATTGAATCACCATGACCGACAACTGCGACGGCGACGAAGGCTTAATCCCGGCACCGTCGACGATGGATTGCAGATTCGCCAAATCCAGCTCGGCCAGTCGCTCGGCGACTCCGCGGAGCAATGCCGAGCGGGTCCGGAAATAGAATGACGTCGTACCGTCCGCCACGCCGGCTTTCCGGTCAACCTTCAAATGGCTCAATCCTTTTGCGCCGTCAACCGCCAACAGCTGAATCGCCGCATCGCACAGTTCGCGACGGCGCTCCACGGGGTTGGGCTTTCGCCTCTTCGGTGCGGCGGGAGCATTGCGAGCCACAAAGGGTCACTCTACATTCGTAGTGTTCTTCTGGCTACCGTCGATCGCCCTCTCCCGATAGTCCGGCCCCCAACCGTGCCAACCGTTCGTCGAACGTGGCGTGCCAGTGCCCGATGGCGCTCTCGTGACGGCCGAACTCCACGAATTCGTTTGCGCCGGAGTGCAGCCCACGTTGCACGCCTTCCGACATCTCGTTGTCCTCCGCAGCACCTTGCGCAATGAAACTCGCGGCGCCAGCCGGGTTGCCGGGCCCGGGATCGCGGGACTCCCGGTCGGCGAGATCGGACTTGGCCATGGCATAGGTGGTAACCGTAGTGTGCTCGATGTCGATGGGGTCGATCACAACCGTCAGCATCAGGTCCGGAAAAGTCGCCAGCATGACGTTTGGGAACAACTGATACAGGAAGGTCACCCGAGCATCGATGTTCCAGTCCGACTCCGGTCGGGCGCGCAGTCTTTCAATGTTGCGGTACGGGTAGGCGATTCGGCTGTTCGGCCCGAACTTTTCGACCACGTTGAGGTCGTCGTATTGCAGGGGGTAGAAGCTGTTCTTGTGGGTCGAGCGGATGTGATAACCCTCTAAGAACTGCTCGATGAGAACCTTCCAATTCATCGGTCGGATGACGGTATCCACGTAGATCAGCTGATTCGCGGGCAGGACTTTGTCACGCCAGGGCGTTCCGTCCGTCAGCCAAGCCAATTCTTGGGAACCAGTGGACCGGCGGCCATCGAGTGCGCCGATCACGATCAGGCCGTCCACCTCGCGGCTCTCGACCTCCGCCAAACCGCGTGACGGCATGTCCAGGTCGGGAAACGCCTCCGCATGGGGCACATGCGCGAGCGATCCGTCCAACCGATAGGTCCAGCCGTGGTAGCGGCAGACCAAAGCGTGAGAGCAGGCCGCGCCCTCAACCAGCGCAAAGCCGCGATGCCGGCAAGCGTTGCGGAATACCCGCGCCCGATTGTCGCGGCCACGCACCGCGAAGAGCGGCACGCCAAACGCCGAGCGCTGCACGTGGTCACCGGGATTGGGAATCGTCACCGACGGCACGAAAACGCTTGGCATTGCACGCAACAGCCGCACTTCGGCATCGAATCGGTTCGGGTTCACATAGTTTTCGACAGGCTCCCGCCACACGTCACCTTCGTCGGTGGTGCCAGCATCAATATGCGCGAGGACCCGACGCGCGATCTCCACATCGTCGACCACCAACGACGCCGTTGGCGTACCCATGAGAACCAGTATCACGCTGTACAAGTCACGCGTCAATCATTTAGTGATATGCGCAGGATGGGTGAGAATGGACGCGTGCCCGCAGTACCCGAGTCCCGGGTGAGCGCACTGATCGGCAGCCGTCCGCTCAGTGCGCGCTCCGTGCTGGCTTCGGCGCTGTTGGGTGCCGATCAGGCCCGGCTGACCGTGGCGGAGCTCGTCGGGATCGCTTCGCTGTTCGGCATCAGCGAGGGCGCGGCCCGCACCTGCCTGTGGCGGATGGTTTCCAACGGCGAACTGACCAGCGATGGAGGGACCTACGCGCTCGCCGGCCACTTAGCGGAACGTCGGCGGCGGGTTGACGAGGCGGCCCGACTGGACGCCACCTCGGATTGGGACGGCACCTGGGAAATTGCGGTCGTCTCGCTGGATCGCCGGTCAGCGGCCGACCGTCTCGAGCTGAGAAAGGCCGCGACGGCACTGCACCTGGCCGAACTCCGCGAGGGTGTCTGGATCCGTCCGGATAACCTTGACCCGCAACGATTGCCGAGCGCTCGCGCGGTATTGGACCGGCAGTGCACCCACTTTCACAGTGCGGCAACGGATATCACCGCCAGTCGGATGCGGCCACTGTTTGCCCTGGATGGATGGATGGAGGACGCCACAGCGCTGATCGAAGCGATGCAGGCTGCCCTCGATGCCAACAACACGGCTTCTAGCGAGAGTTTCACCTACGAGTTCATGCTTTTGATCGCCGTCACCAGGCATCTTCAACTCGATCCGTTGCTGCCCCCGGAGCTTCTTCCTGACACGTGGCCCGGCCGGATACTGCGCAGCACCTACCGTCGTCTCGACAAGGCCTTCGAACGCCGAATCAACGATGCGTTTCGGCCTAGAGTCCGATGATCGCGACTGCTAAGCCGGTAATCCGCAAAGCCTTTGCTGCGCTGCTCCTGGCCGCGCTGTACATGCCACTGGTTGCCGCGTGTGACACCGACACCTCGGGTGGCGCTCCGCCGACCGACGCCAGTACGACGTCGACCAAACCCGCCGCGAAGCACGGCCCCTCGTTCCCGGAATGCGGCGGCGTCACCGATGAGACCATCAGCAGGTTGACCGGAATTTCCGGGGTGGTCGCTACGGCACGCAACTCAGTGGGTTGTCAGTGGTTGGTCAACGGCAGCATCAGCGGGCCGTGGTTCTCGTTCAGCTGGTATCGCGGCAGCCCGATTGGACGCGAGCGCAAGAACGAAGAGCTGTCGCGCAGCCACGTCGAGGACATCACCATCGACGGACACGCCGGTTTCATCGCGATCGCGCGTGACGTCAGACTCGGTGACCGGCTCTGCGACGTCGGAATCCAGTTCAACGACGACTTCTTCGAGTGGTCGGTGCAATTCATCAGGAAGCCGTTCCCCAATCCGTGCGACATCGTCACGGAGCTTTCCCGGCAGACGATCGCGGCCGTGAAGTAGCGCACAGGCTCACCTACAGGTCGTTGCCTGCGTAGGACTGGTTGAAGCTCTTATTGGCCAGTGGAAAGTCAGGGACAATCGTGTCGGCCATCGCAACGGGCAGGGCAGGCCAGTTGAACCAGGAGGGGTCCACGATCTTGGCCCGGGTGATCAGGTTACCGGCGTCGATTTCCACTCGGTGGACAATGGTTCCGCGCCAGCCTTCGACTATGCCGACGCCACTGCTGGGGGTATCCACCGATTCAACCGTTGCGTCGTATTCCGTTGGACCGGCGTGTGATTCGACGATCTCCCGGATAAGATCGGCGGACGCGGCGACCTCCTCGCGCCGCACGGTGTAGCGGGCGAGGACATCGCCTTCGGAGGAGCCGACCTCGGTCACGGGAAGGTCGGTGGTGGGATGGTCGACTCGAGCATCGGTGCGCAAGCCACTGGCGCGGGCCACATACCCCAGGCACCCGAGCGCGCAGGCGTCATCGTGGTGTAAGACGGCGGTACCGGAAAACCGGTCGTAGACCACGCTGTTGGCCAGCGTCAGGGTGGTGACCTCGTCGATGTCGGCGGCGAGCGCGCGCAGTTCGCCGACGTCGGGGAGGCTGCGCAGGATAACCCCACCCGGACGGATGGCACCGCGCAGCAACCGGTCCCCGGTGACGGCGGCATTGAGCCGCAACAACTTCTCGCGAATCCGCTGGGCATGTGCGTTGGCGAGGGAGTAGCCCACATCGTTGGCGAGCGCACCCAGATCCGCCGCGTGGTTGTAGAGCCGTTCGAGCTCGACGACCAGCGCGCGTAGCCGGTGGACCTCGTCGGGCAGCTCGATCCCCAGGGCATCTTCGACCGCCAGGCTGTGGGCGAGGGCGTGGCCGGCGGACGTGTCGCCACTGATGCGTTCGGCCAGATCGGTTGCATCCGTTGCTGTTCTGCCGTGGAAGAGCCGTTCGATACCGCGGTGCAGGTACCACAGTCGGGCCTTGAGCCGGAGGACGGTCTCGCCGGCCACCGAGAAGCGGAAGTGACCTGGTTCGATGAGGCCGGCATGCACGGGACCGACCGGGATCTCGTATACCCCGGGTCCTCCCACGGTCAGAAACGGAAAGGCTCCGCTAGCGCCGAATTCCGGCGCCGGACCCGCATCAGCACGCATGGGATGCCAATCGGGCCAATGCGCATGGCGAACCAGCCGTCGGAGCTTTGGATGGCCGACCGGACGAATTCCGTACAGGTCAGCCATCTCACGCTCGAATCGGCCGGCCGGAAACGATAGATAAGCCAGCGAACGCAGCACCGGATCATCTAAGGGCAGAAGGCATTCCAACTCGATTCTGCGGTCGGGCCGGCCCGCCAGGAACAGGTACACAACGCGTAGCCTGTCGCCGTCATCGTGTGCGGCGACCAGAGCCAGTCGGAACGCATCAGCCAGGAGCCGCTCGGCCATCTCGACGAGCCCCTGCTGCGCGGACACGCGGTGTCTGATCCGCTGTCGGTTCATCGCCCGGCCCCACTGCTAGCAGCAACGGTGAACAAGTCGGTGAGTGGGCCGGCCGTCACGCCGAGCGCTGCCGACGCGACAATGCCGACGATCAGGGCTGCCGCAACGGTGACCGGCACAGTGATCGACGGCGCGCCCGCGACCGGTGCGCCCAGCAACATGCGTCCGGAATTGCGCGCCAAAGCGGTGAATGCGATAGCGACCAGTAGCATCGCCACCCCCAGTGCCCAGGCCAGCCCCGCGTTCGCCAGGGAGCGCGCGATCGCCAACTCGCTGGCGAACATGGCGAATGGGGGCAGTCCGAGTAAGACGACCAGGCCGGTGGCGAACGACACGCTGATCAGTCGCGATCTTCGCGCGACGCCGTTGATGTCGGCGATGGCGGTGGAGTCGTGCGCGGCCTGCAGTTGACCGCCGGCCAGGAAGAGCACGGTCTTGCCGATGCCGTGGGCGAGCACGTGCAGCAGCAGCGCGGCGATCGCCAGCCTGGTACCGGCAGCGGCGGCGACCGCGATCAGGCCCATGTTCTCCATCGACGAGTAGGCCAGCATTCGCTTGACGTCGCCGGTGACGGTGAGCATGAGCGCCGCGATGAGCAGCGTCGCCAGCCCGACCACCAGCAACCCGGTGCGCAGGAAGGTGGGTCCCGTGGCGGCGTCGACGATGGGCCGCAGCCGGATCAGCACCGAGAACGCCACCGCCAACAGCACGCCGCTCATCAATGCGGACACCGGCGCGGGGGCTTGGCTGTGCGCGTCCGCCAGCCAAGTGTGGAACGGGAAGAGACCCGCCTTGGCGCCGTAACCGATGAGCAGCAGACCGCCGGCCAACCGCGTGACCGCCGGGTCGAGGCTGGCGGCGTGCGCGGCGAGGACGTCGAGGTTCAGCGCGTGCGCAGCGGGCGCGTCGGCGCACCGGGCGGCGAAGTACAGGAGCACGGTGCCCAGGAACGCGACGGCGATGCCGACCGAGCAGATCACCACATATTTCCAGGTGGCCTCCAGTGCGGTGCGGGTGCGGCGATGGCCCACCAGGAACGCGGTGATCACCGTGGTGGCCTCGATCGCCACCCATATCACCCCAATATTGTTGGCGCACACCGCGATGACCATCGCCGCCAAGAACGCCGGCGTCAGGACGCCATACAGGTGGGCATCACGCCGTTCGGCGTGGCCGTGCGCCAGTTCGTTGTCGATGTACCCGATGCTTGCCCAAGTGGCCAGCGTGCCAACGATTCCGATGACGATGAGCATGATCACCGTGAGCGCGTCGGCGCGCAGCAGTCCGCCCAGCGCCAACTGGACCCCGGCCCCGACGTGAAACCCAAGCCCCGCGGCGCACGCCAGCACGGTCGCCGCAGAGAGCACGGTCAATATCGCGGTGGTCCGCCGCCACCCGGCGACGAGACTGGCGACGGACGCGGCGACGGGAGCGAGGATCGCGATGAGTAGCAGAACGGTCATCAGTCCCGCAATTCCTGCAACTTGTCCAGGTCGGCATCGCCGAAGGTGCGGCGCAACCGGCCGGTGAGGACACCGATCACGATGATGGCGAACAACACATCCAACGAAGCGCCGAGTTCGACGATCATCGGCACCCCGGCGGTCAATAGAAACGCAGTGGCAGCAATCCCGTTGTCCAACAGCAGGAAACCGGCGGCCTGCGAAACCGCGTGGCGCCGCGTGGTCAACACGAACAGCGCGATCAGCACCACCGCAAAGGCAGCAGGTACCGCGTTGATCGTGACACCGGGATGCAGATTGACGATCGGCCGAGTGATCGCGAAAGCGGCGACCACCAGTCCGCCGGCTATCAGCAGCGAACTGGTCGTATTCACCAACGGGGTGGCCTCCCGGTACGCGGCCGGCTCGGCGCCCACCGCGCGGGACAGCAGGGCCGGCAACACCGCCACCCGTAGGACAAACACAGCCACGCCCACCACCAAGAGCGCACGATCGTGATCGTGGATGCCGCGCAGCAACGGGATCGCCGCGACCGCCACACCCTGCCAGGCCAGCAGTCGCACGATCGCGCGTAAATCGCGTCGCCAGACGATCATTGCCGCGGCAAGCACGAGGCCCCCGGCGGCAAAGTCGAGCAGAATCGAGAAGTTGGCGTCGGTCATTGGCGAGCCTTAGGTCTGAACGGTGAAGAAGTTGGCGGCGGTCACCGCAAGCAAAGACAACAGAAACGAGCCGGCTAGCAGTTCGGGCACTCGAAACAATCGCAGCTTGGCGACGAACACCTCGAATGTCGCAAGCAACACCGCGAGAATCCCCACCTTGGTCACCACCGCCGCCAGACCGATCAATACCTCCAAGGCGGTGGGTTGGGAACCGGCAATCCCCCACGGCAGGAACAGATTCGCCAACAATGCCAGCAGGACGGTGAGCCGCATCCCGGCAGCCCACTCCACCAGCGCCAGCCGCGGTCCGGCATATTCGAGGACCATCGCCTCGTGCACCATGGTCAATTCCAGGTGAGTCGCCGGATTGTCCACGGGCAGCCGGCCGGTTTCGGCAACGATGACGATGACCAAAGCCCCGAATGCGAGGACACCGGCGAGGGACACGACGTGGCCCGGGTGCTCGATCGTACTCTCTACCAACGCACCGAGATTGGCCGATCCCGCCGGGATGGACAGGGCGAACACCGCGAGCAGGATCGTCGGTTCCACGAGCGCGGCGATAGTGATCTCCCGGCTCGCACCCATGCCGCCGAACGAGGTGCCGGTATCAATACCGGCCAACGTCAACGCGACGGTACCCAGGAACAGCAGCCCGACCACTGCGAACAGGTCGGCGCTGGCGTCCAAAGGCGACCCGGTGGCGACGAGCGGTGCGATCGCGGCGATCAGCAACGTTGTCCCGGCGATAATCGCCGGCGCCGCGGCAAAGATGATCGTCGTTCCAGACGGTGTGATCTGTTGCTTGCCAAGCTGTTTGATCAGATCGCGCCATGGCTGTAGCAGCCCGCCACCGGCTCGGCCCTCCCAGCGGGCCCGCACCTGACGGGTGGCACCGACAACCAGCGGTGCCCCGATCACGACCGCGCCGAGCTGGACCGCCCCCGCTACGTAAGACATCACGTTCATCTGGACACCACCAGGATGATCAGCACACCTAACGCGCCGTAGGCCAGGTAGGCATGCACGCTGCCGGTGTGAGCGCGACGCATCAACCCGGCCACCGCGCCCACCCACCGCGCCACCGGCGTATAGAGCCGCTGTTCGATCGCGTCGTTGACCGTCGAACGGTAGGTGATCTTGTGGGCAAAATAGCGGGACTCGGCCGAGTGGGTGACTTCGATGTCGGTGTCGGGGCGCAGCACATCGTCGAACACACGCTGCAGCGGTTCGGCGAACGAGGTTGCCGTGTATTGCATGCGTGCGGTGAGTTCATCTGCGCCGCAAGCCCATAACGGCAATCTGACCGGCGGAGGGCGTCGGCGGGAGCGCCACCGGGTGAGGCCGGCCGCCACCACCGCCGCGCCAACCACACCGGCGCAGATCACGGCCGGTGCCACCGACCCGGACAACCCCGGAAGGCGCACCACCGCACCGAAATCGGTGAACTCCATGGCCCTCGCGATCGGCAACACTGCCAGGACCCGCCGCATGACCGGCGCAACGGCCAGCGGTGCCACCGCCAACACCAGACATGCGGCAGCCACGATGGTCATGCCCGCGCGCATGCTGGCCGGCGCCTCGCGCGCGTCGTCGGCCTGGCTGGACCGCGGGCGCGCAAGAAACCCAATCCCGAACGCTTTGACCATCGCCGCCACGCTCAGCCCCGTCGCGAGCGCGACCACTCCGACCGCCAGCGGCGTCGTCAGCGCCACCATCGGGTCCTGCCCGGGTGCCGCGTGGACCAACGCTTGTATCAGCAGCCACTCGCTGACGAAGCCGGCGCCCAATGGCAGCCCACACGCGCCGAGCGCGGCCACACCGAAGAAGACGGTGGTCGCCGGCATCCGGCGAGCCAACCCTCCCAGCAGGTCGAGATCCCGCAGCCCGGTCGCGGTGAGCACCGACCCGGCCGCCAGGAATCCAAGGCTCTTGAACGCCGCGTGCGCCATCAGGTGCAGTACCGCAGCCGCGGCGGCGACCAGTGCGGGTGCAACCGCCCCGACATTTACGAAAAGCATTGCCGCACCTAGCGCCAGCGTGATCAGGCCCATGTTCTCGGTCGTCGAGTAGGCCAGGAGGCGCTTGAGGTCGGTGGCAACCGAGGCCTGCAACACCCCGTACAGCGCGGACACGCCACCGACGGCCAGCAGGGTAAGCGCCCACCAGCGTGGCCCCGGCCCGAGCAGCTGCACATCGACGCGGACGATCCCGTAGCTGCCGAGGTTGACCATCGCCGCGCTCATCAGCGCCGATACCGGACTGGGGGCTTCCGGATGGGCGCGTGGCAGCCAGGCGTGCAACGGAACCAGGCCCGCCTTGGATCCGAACCCGATCAGGGTCAGCACAAACACGGCGGCGCGGGTCTCGCCCGAGACGCTGCCGAGCTCGTCGAAACGGTCCGCTCCGCCGGCCGCGGCCAACACCATCAGCCCGATCAAAATGGCGACGAAGCCGAGCTGGGTCATCACCGCGTACAGCAGTCCGGCCGAACGCACCTGCGGGCGCGTGTGCTCGGACAGCACCAGGATCAGCGACGCGATCGCCATCAATTCCCACGCGAGCAGGAAGGTCGTCACCGAGCCCCCGGCCGGCACCAGCAGCATGGCGGCGACGAACAACGGCAAGACACCCAACGGGACTGGGCCCAAGTGTTCGCGGCGCGCGTACCCGACCACGTAGCAGCCGACCGGAACCGCCACCGCACCCGTGATGGTCATGAAGAACCCACCCAGCGGGTCAAGTTTGATCTGCAGTCCGGACAGCGGAAGCAACCAGCCCACGTGCACCACGCGGGGCGATCCGAACACGCCCAGCAGACCCAAGCCCACCCCGAGGGCACCCACAATCGATGTGGCGGCGCCACTGATGACCGGACCGAAGTTACCGCGGGGCAATAGATTTGGCGTTGCTGCGACCGACGCCGGTGTGGTGGTCGTCATCGTCCCGTCACCGACCGTAGCGCCGCCACGATGTCTGCGGGTGTCGGCGGGCATCCTGGGATCTCGACGTCGACGGGCACCAGCTCGCCAACTGCCCCGGCGACGCCGTATGCGTCCGCGAAGACCCCTCGGTTCAGCGCGCAATCTCCGCACGCGATCACCACCCGCGGACACGGCGTCGCCTCGACAGTGTTCTTCAGCGGGCCGGCCATATTGTGTGTCACCACCCCGGTCACCAGCAGCGCATCGGCGTGCCGCGGCGAGGCGACCAGCCGCGCACCGAACCGCTCCGCGTCGTACACGGGTCCGAACGCACCCGAGATCTCCACCTCGCACCCATTGCAGGAGCCCGCGTCAACGTGGCGGATCTGCAGCGAACCCCGCACCCCCGTCGGGGGTTCTCCCGCCGGGGATGGCGCGTTGCCTGCCGGTTCGACGACCCGCCCAACGCGGAAGATCTTCGCGAGCCAACCCATGACGTACTACTTCTTCCTCCCGCTGGCGCGCAGGTCGTCCAGCACCGCGACCCGATCGCTGAGCACCCGCGCCAAGACCGTGCGCGCCACCGCCAGCAGCTCGGCGATATCCGGCGACGCGATCGAATAGATGACCGAATTGCCTTCGCGTCGCGCGACGACAACACCCGCCCGCCGCAGTACGCCTAGCTGTTGGGACAGGTTCGACGATTCGAGCCCGACGTCAGACGTCAGCAGCTCGGCGACCGAGCGATCGCGCTCGACCAGCAGCTCCAAGATCCGGATCCGCGCCGGGTGCCCCAGTGTCCTGAAGAACTCGGCCTTGAGCTTGTACATCGGCGCTGAATCCAACCGCATCTCCTGAATACTTCGCTAGTTCATGATTCGAACAATTGAAGAATTTATCAGATAGTAAGGCCGCGGGCACGTCGTCGCCGGCACGCGCTCGCCGAGATTGCCGTGATGGCTGCGCTCTGGGCACCAACCACAACCATGGCCGCAATCTCGCCGGCACGCGCTCGCCGAGATTGCCGTGACGGCCGCGCTCTAGGCACCAACCGCAACCATGGCCGCAATCTCGCCGGCACGCGCTCGCCGAGATTGCCGTGACGGCCGCGCTCTGGGCACCAACCACAACCATGGCCGCAATCTCGCCGGCTAAAGCGAAAAAAGCGGGGCGGCGACGCCGCGATGACCGCTCCCGCTACCCGTTCAGCATGCCGTCGATCAGCCGGCGCAACACTTGCCTTGTCTCCTTGCGGGCGCGCTTGGGATCCTCGGCGGTGGCGATGTACATCGCGGCCTCGTCGAGCGCCCCGATCAAGACCTGGGCCAACGGACGCACGGGTTGACGAGCCAACTGACCCGCCTTGATGGCCTCGCCGATCAACTGTTCGGTCATGCCGAGGCTGTAACGCTGAGCGACGTCTCGAAAAGCAGCCCACCCGAGCACCGCGGGCGCGTCCAACAAGATCAGCTGGCGCACCTCCGGATCACCCGAGACCTCCAGCCACGCATCGACCGCCGCACGGATCGCGTCGGCGGGCGTCGTGGCACCCGACTCGGCCACCAGGACGGCCATCCGACCCATGACATCCTGTTCGACCGCCTCGACGACAGCGCCGAATAGCGCTGCCTTGTCGGCGAATTGGTGATACATCGCGCCTCGGGTGACACCCGCCTCCTTGGCGATCTCCGGTGTTCCCACATCGGCATATCCGCGCTGGCCCCACAGCCTGCGGGCAGCCGTTGTCAACGCCTCGCGCGTGGCCGCGGAGCGCTCCTCCTGAGTACGCCTCTTGATTTCCATACACCCTGTTGGTAAGTTACCGGCAGATTGTTTGTAACATTATCTTGCGGGAGTTCTTCATGTCGACGATCGACATTAATGCCGGAACCATCCATTACGAAGCAACCGGTCCCGAAACCGGTCGACCCGTCGTGTTCGTGCACGGATACCTGATGGGCGGCCAATTGTGGCGCCAGGTCAGCGTGCGCCTGGCCGAACGCGGTCTGCGGTGCATCGCACCCACCTGGCCGCTCGGCGCGCATCCGGAGCCCCTGCGCCCCGGTGCCGATCGAAGCATCACCGGTGTGGCCGACATGGTCGCCGATGTCCTCGCCGCCCTCGATCTCGAGGACGTGGTGCTGGTCGGCAACGACACCGGCGGGGTGGTAACGCAACTCGTCGCGGTGCACCATCCCGAGCGCATCGGAGCACTTGTCCTGACGAGTTGTGATGCGTTCGAACACTTTCCGCCGCCGATCCTGAAACCGGTGCTGGCCGCCGCGAAGTCGAAGACCCTGTTTCGGGCCACCACCCAGCTGATGCGGACTCCGACCGCCCGCCGCCGCGGGTATGGCGGTCTGGCCTACGCCAACCTTGACGACTTAGCCCGAGCCTGGGTGGCCCCGGTGCTGTCCAATCCAGCGATTGCGGAAGACTTGCGCCAGTTCACGCTGTCAATGCGCACCGAAGTCACCACTGGGGTTGCGGCGCGCCTGCCCGAATTCGACAAGCCCACGCTCGTCGCGTGGTCGGCGAACGACCTGTTCTTCGAGCAAGGCGACGGCGTACGCCTGGCCGAGACGATCCCGAACGCCCGCCTCGAGGTCATCGAGAAATCCCGAACATTCTCGATGATCGACCAACCGGACCGGCTTGCCGACTTGTTGTCATCGGTAGCCGTGCGTACCTGAGGCCCGGCGGCGAACCCGCCGGCGCCGACACGAATGACAAGGCAATTGTCAATAGGGGTGTTTGCTGTCACCCTTGTGGCCATGTCGTTCCGGCACGCCCGATTAATGAATGTGCCTGCCGGCGGCAGTGCTTGTCTTGTCAACGATGTCGCGTTTCTCTCCGAACTGGTCGCCGCCATCATCCGCCGGACACCAATCGACCCGACCCGCGTCTACGTCACGGGTATGCCCAACGGCGCCATGATGGCGCTTCGATTGGGTTGTCAAACAACTACATTCGCTGCGGAGGCCGCCGTCGCGGGCACCCTGCTGACCGACTGTACGGGGGCGCACCCGACATCGGTGCTGCAGATCCACGGCACCGCCGACACTCAGGTCCCGTACAACGGCGGGCCGGGCGCGGCCCGCCAGTTGAATGGCCTGCCGCGTGTCGACGGGCCATCGATACCGTCGACCAACGAGCGTGACGATCGAGACCGCCGTTCGTCCTGACGACCGCCACGTGCAACTGATCTCGGTCGCCGGAGCCGGACACCAATGGCCGGGTGGACAATCCAGGCCGTTCCTGGAGCGGCTCATGGCCTGAACCCGCCTTCAACCGCGCTCGACGCCACTAACACCATCTGGGAGTTCTTCGCCCAGCATCACCTCTGAGGTCGGCGCACCGCACGGTAGCGTTCCGGACATGACACAACCTCTGGAAGGTCGACGAATCCTGATCACCGGAGCCGCAACCGGTATCGGTGCAGCCGCCGTCGGCGTCCTCGCAGCCTCGGGGGCCGACATCGTCGCCACTTACCACCGGACACCACCGCCGGACGACCTCGTGGCGACGTGGCTGCAGTGCGACGTCCGCGATGCCGACGCGGTCTCAGCGACGGTCCAGCGTGCGGTCGAGAGCCTCGGGGGGCTCGACGTCCTGGTGAACGCCGCCGGGTTGTGGCAACCGGGAATACCCGGCCAGATTGGCGTGGACGAGATCGCATTCCTGTTGGACACCAACGTGAAAGCGACCATCCTGACCAATCAGGCCGCCTATGCCGCCATTAAAGGCACTGGCGCCGGCGGCCGGATCATCAATTTCGGATCATCCGAAGCCGTTATGGGAAGCCCCATTTCGGCCGTATACGCCGCAACCAAGGGGGCGGTGCAAGCCTGGACGCGCTCTGCGGCCCGCGCCTGGGCCGCCGAGAAGATCACCGTCAACGCCCTGGCGCCAGCAGTACAGACACCCGGCGCAGACCGATTGCGAGAGTTTCTCGGCCCCGCCGCCGGTCCCTTCATAGACCAACAGCTTCAGACCATGATCCCGTTGGGCGGGGCGCTCGGCGACCCCGCCCGCGACCTAGGCCCGGCGTTGGTGTTTCTGGCCGGTGCCGGTTCGGGATTCATCACTGGCCAACTGATCGCCGTCGACGGTGGCCTGACCATGCTGGGTGGGTAGAAACGGAACCCCCTCGGTAATGCGCGATTTGGGCATCGAGTTCATCAGTGTGTTCGGGCTACCACCCGTCGAATTCGTACACCTGGCTGCCGATCTCGGCTGCCGTCACATCTCCACCGCACTAGTCAGCGTCAGACTGGAATCCCTTGGCTATCCGGCCTTCTCCCTTCGTGACGACGCCAGCCTGCGCGCCGAGCTGCGCGCCGCGCTGAACGACCGCGGCATCACAATCTCCCTGGCGGAGGGCTTGGTCATCCTGCCCAATTCCGACGTCTCCGACCTGGCGGCCGATCTCGACATCGTCGCCGAACTCGGAGCCGCCCAGATCAACACCCTGAGTTTCGACAAGGACCGTGCCCGCACCTTCGACCAACTTGCGACACTGACACAGCTTGCCGCCGAGCGCGGCATCGGAACGACGGTCGAGATGTCACCGCGAATGACGATCGGTGATCCCGCCACGGTCGCGGCTGCCATCGAACACGTCGGTGGGTCCGGCCTGCGATTAACCGTCGACACCATGCATTGGGTACGTTCGGGCCACGGCGCCAAGGAGTTACGCGACCTCGGCCCGGAGAAGATCGGGTATGTGCAACTCAGCGATACGACGCTGCGCCCGCGCCTCGCGTCGTATCTGGAGGAGGCGATGTACGAGCGGATGGCTCCTGGGGACGGTGAACTTCCGCTGGCCGAGATCCTTGACGTGGTGCCAGCCGACGTCGTCGTCGGGTTGGAGGTCCCGATGCGGACCCTGGCGGAATCGGGTGTGGGTCCGATGGAGCGGCTGCGCCCCAGTGTGGACGCTGCGCGTGAATTACTCACTCGCTGAGGTGAAGTACGGCAGGGTGACGTCGTCGATGCGGTGGAACTGCACCCGCACGCGCAGGCCGATCGCCAGGTCCTGCGGCGCGACGCCGACGATGTTGGTCAGCATCTGGTAGCCCTCGTCCAGTATCACGATGGCCGGGGCATACGGCGGCTGGAACTGCGCGGTGACGGGTCGGTGCACCAACGTCCAGCTGTAGATCTCGCCGAAGCCGCGACTCGGCGTCCAGCGCAAATCCCCCGAAAGGCACTCACGGCAGTGTTCGGTCGGCGGGAAGTTGGCCCGATTACACGCCGCGCAATGCTGATAGCGTAATTCCCCCGACTCGCATCCAGCCCAGAACGGGCGGCTGAGCGCGCTGCTGGTATGTGGCACGGGCCCGGCCTGCGGCCGCAGCGGCTCGGACGTCATCGCGGATCCTTCCCCAGGATGAGCACTGTGGTGAACAGCGCTCCGGCCCCGCCGTTGCTGCACAACGCAATCCGCGCGTCCGGCACCTGCAGGGGACCCGCTTCGCCGCGCAGTTGCTGGACGGCTCGTATCGCGCGCTGCATCATCTGCGGGTTGGCGCCGGCATGGCTGAAGGACATGGTGCCTCCGTCGGTGGTGACCGGGTGGCTGCCGTCGATGGCGATGTGGCCGTCGGCGACGAACGGCCCGCCTTCCCCGTCGCCGCAGAACCTGAACGCCTCGAGTTGGCGGATGATCTCGAACGAGAACGGGTCGTAGAGCTCCAGCACGTCCACGTCATCACGCCGAAGTCCGGCGTGACTGAACGCCCGGTCCGCCGCGCGCCTGCCGACCACGCCGTTGGCGTGATCTCCGCGGCGGCCGACGAGGTCCCACGCGGGCGGATGCTGATACGAGGGGCCGTGGAAGTCCGCCCCGCTGCCCAGCACGTAAACAGCGCGTTCCGTATCGACCGATACCTTGTCCAGGTTGGCCACGACCAAGGCGCAGCCGCCTTCTGAGGTGGTGGCGCAGTCGAGGAGATGAAAGGGGTCCGCAACCGGCCGTGACGCGGTGATGTCCTCCGGGGTGAACGGTCCGCGTTGGTAATACACGGCTTCGGGATTCTGCGAGCCGTTGTTTCGAATGGTTGCCGCGACCACGGAAAGCTGCTCTCGGGTCGTGCCATAGACGTGCATATGGCGGCGCGCGATGAGGGCGAACTCCGCGGCGGTGAACATTCCCCACGGCGCGACGAACTCGTTCTCCGGTCGGGTCCACGGCGCCGTTGCCTCGTGATCGCGGTACTCACCCGCTTGAGCGGCCACCAGCACCACCACCTCGGCCATACCGTGCTCGATCGCCAGGACCGCCTCGGTCACCATGCCGACTCCGAAACCCTGTCCCAGCCAGGCAGGTCCGACGCGCAGGTCATACATCAGCGCGGTGGAGCTGGCGCCCGCGCTGATTCCGTCGACGTCTTCAAGGCACAGTCCCGCGTCATCGAGGGCCCCATGGACGGCTTTCAGCGCCAGACTGTGCGAGGTCTCTCCGTCCAGGCGGCGCGCTTGTCGCGTGTTGTGCACCCCGACAATCGCCGCGGTCACCTTGATCACGCCACCGTGATCGCGGCCAGGCCTTGGCGCACCCGGTCGGGCAGCGATCCCCCGTCGCTCAGCCAGTCGTCCAGCGCGATGCGTACCGTCGCCATGGCCAGGGCGCCGATCAGGCGCGGCCGGGGGTCTAGAGGAGACAGCGTCGGTATCCGCGGCGCAATGAGTTCGGCGATCGCCGCTTCGTACCGGACGTAGATGCGCAGTGTCCACGCATCGAGTGTTTCTGAAGACCTTGTGAGCGTTGCCAATTCACGCACCTGCTGCTCGATCTCGTCGAATCCGCGGGCAAGCTGCGCGAAGGCGCCCGCGACCGCGTCCATGGCGCTGAGCTCCGCCGGCTGGGCAGCTAAGGCCGCGGTGATTTCGTTCAGCCAGCGGACATTCATGCCCTCGGCCACCGCATCTTCCTTGGAGTTGAAATACCGGAAGAAGGTGGCCCGGCCAATGTCGGCGGTATCGGCGATGCGCTCCACCGTGGCCCCGGCCAACCCGACATTCGCCGTCAGCTCTGCCGCAGCCGCAGCGATGCGCTGACGCGTCGCGGCCCGCCTGCGCTCGGCGAGCGACCCGCCAACCGCCGCCCTGCGCATTCCTCGACGATATTGCCGCGAATCACTTCCGTGGGACTGAGACATAGTCTAAGTATGAGACTATGACTCAACACGCTGCGTCGGAATCATCCGATGGTGCCGCCAAGTCGCTCGCCGCGTGGCAGTTCTTCCAGCAGATGCTGGACAACGTCACCAAGATCGTCACCCAGGACGCCGAGTCCGAACGCGAACTCATCGAGGGGCTGCGGGTCATCGCTCGGGTGTCGTCGCTGTGCGCGCAGATGTCGGTCGAGTCCGACCTTGCCCAGCCGGTGTTCTTCGATATGTGCTCGCCGAACCGCATGATCGGCGGCCCCAATCCCGACGGGAATTACTACCTGGCGATGATTCGCGGCGACCGGCGCTACCGGATCACCGGCACCCGGGGCACCAGTGCTTACCTTGGGCTGCAGATCCTGGCCGGTACCGGACTCACGCCGCGGCGGATGGCCGGCTACATCAGTGACAGCGACTTGGCATTGGACTCAGGCGAATTCGCGCTGGTGCTCTCCGCGCAAGAACCAGACGATCTGGCGGGCGCGCAATGGCTTCAGATTCCCGAGGATGCATCGGCGGTGGTCGTTCGGGAGTACATCGCCGATCGCGCCGCCGAAGAGCTGGCCACCTTGCACATCGACGCACTCGACCCCGAGTCGGTGAACACGCTGACCGATGCCGACCTCGCGGACCAGTTCACCGCGATGGCGTGGTCGCTCATGAAACTCACCACTATGCACCGCACCATCAAGCCCGAACTGCTGCAAAGCCCCAACACACTCTTGACCGCCGAGGCTGCCGATTTGGGCGCGGCCGACACCACCCCCGACAACCTGTACATGATCGGGACGTTCCGGCTTGAGCCCGGCCAGGTTCTGGTGCTGGACATAGCGCCTCCGGACACGCGCTACTGGAACGTCACCCTGGAAAGCATTTGGCACGAGTGCCTGGAGCCACGGCGCAGACACAGTTCGGTGACCAACCGCGGAGTTCAGCCGGACGACGACGGGCGGGTGCGCATCGCGATCTCCGCCGAGGACTACGGCTTGGGCCATTGGCTCGACACAGGCGGGCGGCATCGGGGTTTCGTCGTGCTGCGCTGGTTGGACAATCCCAGCCCGCCCGACGTCACGGTGTCGGTGCGTAAGGGCGCGGACGGGCGTAAGGAGGCGGAATGACCACGGGATTGCAGGAGCGGTTCGCCCCGGAACGACTGATCGCCACCGCATGCGAGGAAGCGGGCAGCGACGACTTCGGCGAGGACGGCTGGCAACCCGCGCTGGAACGCTTGGTCGACGGCCTTGTCAACGAGGCGCGACTGTCGGTGATCGGCGTCGAGATCGCCTACCTCGATCTCATGCGCGCCCTGAAGAACCGGCTGGAGATCATCGCGTGGCGCAGACAAAACCCCGGGGTCGCCGCGGGAACGATCGATCAACCCATCTTCATCGTCGGCCAACCCCGAACCGGGACCACCATCCTCTATGACCTGCTCGCCCAGGATCCCGACCTTCGGGCGCCGCTGACGTGGGAAGTCGACAACCCTTGTCCGGTTCCCCGCCCCGAGACCTATCACGACGATCCACGGATCGCCCAGACGCAGGCCAGCATTGAGATGTCCGAACAGATCATCCCGGGGTTCCTGAAGTTCCACCCCATGGGCGCTCTGGTCGGACAGGAATGCGTGCGCATCACCGCCGGCGAGTTCACCAGCATGATCTTTTCGGTGCAGTACCGCCTGCCCAGCTACTACCGCTGGCTGCTGTACCAGGCCGATCACGCCGGCGCTTATCGGTACCATCGAGTCTTCCTGCAGCACTTGCAATCTGGAGTGCCGGGCCAGTGGCTGCTGAAGTCGCCCGCACACCTCTGGCAGTTGGATGCCCTGCTCACCGAGTACCCCGACGCATTGATCGTGCAGACCCACCGCGACCCGCTCAACGTCATCTCATCGATCGCCGCATTGACCCACCACCTGCGACGCATGGCCAGCGACGAGTCGAACATCGCCGAATGCGCGGCCCAGTCCTACGAGGAGATCACCGTCGGTCTCGACCGCGAAATGGCCCTGCGCGACCGCGGCGTTATTCCTCCCGGCCGCGTGATCGACGTGCTTTTCTCCGATTTCATGAAAGACCCTTGGACGACGATCCGCGACATTTATCAGAGACTGGACCGCGAATTGAGACCGGAGGCAGAACAGCGGATGCGCGAATTTCTGGCCGCGCATCCGGGTGACGGCGGACGCGGACGCTACACCTGGACGGACACCGGTTTGGACGCCGGGGAGGTCCGAGAGCGGGTGCGAGCGTATCAAGATCGCTACGGCGTACCGACCGAGCAACTGCGTTAACCTGCGGGACTCGCCCGCTACGTCCCGAGAAATACCCCTTAGAGGGCATAAAATCGCCCACTGTGATGACCTTCTGGGGCCATGAAGGCAAACTCGCACACCCGCTACGCACGGTGGCTCAGATACTTGGCCGTGCGAACCGTAAAGGCCACGCGCGAAGGCTGAGCCGACGCTTTGCGCGAGTTGGCGTGGATATTCCGCCCGGGCGGCTTCGGGAGATGCTCGACGGAATGCCTGTCTCCGAAGACGAGATGACCGACGTCAAATTCGCGTTGATAGCCATGCGATTGAATCGCGAGAAGCGCGTCGCAAAATTGGCTCGCATACAACGCCGGTACTGGCACGCAATACTGTAGATTTATTTCGCAAGTCGAGTAGAACTACGCAAGCCGGCGGCGTCCGGCGCAGCCATGCTTCCTTAAATGACCTCTCTGATGGGCTTGCCCGGCCCTACCGAACTAGCTGCACGCACTCCCGCTGACCGCGATCGAGCCATTGACGTCATCCGGATTACCGCACTGGTCGGGGTGGTCCTGGGACACACTGTGATGGCGATAAGTGTCATCCGCGACGGCGTGCTCATTTGGGACAACCTGCTGACCACATCGACGGTGTTCCAGGCGCTGACGTGGATCTTTCAGATCATGCCGCTGTTCTTCTTCGCCGGTGTCGCCGCGTGCGTGACGTCCTGGCACCCCGGAACCAACTGGGGCGGCTGGCTGATGAAGCGCTGCTCGAGGCTGTTCCGACCGGTGTTCTATTACCTCGCGTTCTGGGCCGTCGCGCTGCTCGCCCTCTATGGCGTCCTGCCGGAGCACGTCTACGAGCCCGTCGCCGGCATCAGCATTCAACTGCTCTGGTTTCTCGGTGCCTACGTGCTGGTACTGGCCGCCATCCCCGCATTGAGCCGGATCACCTCACCTACGCGGCTCGCCGCGGGAGTGGCGGTTGTCTACACATTGGTGGCCCTGGTCGACGCGGTTCGGCTGCAGTGGCCGGCCCTGGCGCCGCTCGGGTATCTCAACATGACGGCGTGGCTCATCCCCGGCATGTTCGGTGTGGCCTACCGGCGCGGATTGCTCAGTGGGCGTGCCGCGTTGGGCACGGCGGTGGCACTGTTTGCCGTCGACATATCGCTCATTCACTGGGGCCCTTACGAATTGAGCTTGGTGGGCATCGAGGGACAGCGCCTGACCAATATGAGCCCGCCGTCCCTGCTGTTGGCGGGCCACGCAATCGTCTTGAGTGCGTTGGCGATTGCGGCCGCGCCCACGATCAATCGATGGGCACAGCGACCGCGGGTGTGGTGGTGGACCGCGCTGGGCAACTCCGGAGCGATGACCTTGTATCTGTGGCACATGCCCGTGCTGTTGGGCGTGCACCTGATCTTCGACGGCCTCGGACATCCCCGCTTTCCCGGTCAGCCGGATTTCGTCGCGATCGGCGTCGTTCAGATCGCCATCATGGTCGCCATCATGGCCGTGTTGTTCGCGGTGCTGCGGCCATTGGAGAACAACGCCCTGCCGGGGTGGGACGGCGCTGCCGCTGTCACGTCGGTGCGGCGAGGCGCGGCAGTCGGCCTGCTGCTGTGCGTGGCGGGCGCCGCCATCCTGGCCTCGGTGAAGTGGGGCCTGAAGGACGACGGACTCGTCTGTGTCGCGGTGATGCTCGCTGCGCTGGTGTCCGCTCGGGCGCTGACCGCAGCAAGGTCACCCGCGCGGTAATCAGGCAGGCGGGTCCTCGTGCGCGGCCAGCAGCATCTGCAGCGTCTTACGCAGGTCGCGCAGGCGACGCTCGCCCAAGATCTGCTCCCAGCGCCGCTCCTGCTCCAACGCGCTCGAGCGCATGACGCGCAACGCTTGCCGACCTCGGGGCGTCAACTCGATGATCCGACTGCGGGCATCGGCGGGATTGGCGACACGAGTGACATAGCCGTATCGATCGAGCTCAGCCACACCTTGCGCCACCGCCTGCCGAGTCACACCGAGTCGCGCGGCCAACTCCGACGCATGAAGTCCGCCGGTCGCCAAAGGAACCAGCGCGACCGCCTGCGCGGGGCGGAGCCCGTCGAGTCCGGCTTCGGCGAATGCCGCTCGTAAACGCGGTCCTCCCGTCGCCGCCACCAGTTGCACCAAGGCGGGCACGGTCGGCTTCCACTCGGCATCTGGAAGACGTCGCATGCCTGCGAGTCTGCCATCTTCTAGTCAATTGACAAGTTACTTGTCAATTGACTGCTCCGATGTCACCATGAGTAGATGGCACCTGCGCGCTTCCGAGCCTGGCTGTTTCCGCTCCTCGCGGTTCTGCTGGCCGCGACAGGCGGGTGCTTCGGCGGCGGCCACGCGGTGGGCGATCCCGCAACTGGTCCGGTCCCGATCGGACGCTCTAGTCAGATCATCGAATGGGGCGGTATCAGCAGGAAATTCGACCTCTACCGCCCGCAGGGATTGGCCGGGCCCGCGGCCCTGGTGGTGATGATGCACGGCGGCTTCGGCAACAGCGCACAGGCCGAACGCAGCTATCACTGGGATGCCCAGGCCGACAAGGCCGACACCGGACATTTTCTGGTCATGTATCCCGATGGTCACCACCGGGCGTGGAACGCGGGGTCTTGCTGCGGCATGCCGCAGCAAGACAACATCGACGACGTCGGTTTCATCGCCGCCGCGGTGGCTGCGCTTGGCCGGCGCATCCCGATCGACCAGTCCCGCATCTACGCCACCGGCATGTCGAACGGGGCCATGATGGCACTCCGGTTGGCCTGTGAGACAGAGATGTTCGCCGCAGTCGCGCCTGTGGCGGGAACATTGGTGACCGATTGCTCGCGCGCACGGCCCACGTCGGTTCTACAAATCCATGGCACCGACGATCAGAGCGTCCCTTATAACGGCGGGCCGGGTAAGGCGCTGAAGTCCAACGGAACTCCCCGTGTCAACGGCCCTGGCATACCTGCGGTCGCCGCCACGTGGCGCGTGATCGATGGTTGCAGACCTCCGACGTCGACCACTGCCGGCGTCGTGACGACCGAAACCGCGGCATGCCCGAGTGGCCGTGCCGTCCAACTAATTTCGGTTGCTGGCGCCGGACACCAGTGGCCCGGCAGTGAGCGCGGCCCGCTCGCGGACTTGCTCGGTGCCGCGGAGCCGTCGAAAGCGCTCGACGCCACCGACACCGTCTGGCGCTTCTTCGGCCGGCACCACCGCTGACTCAGGGACGGCCGAAGGCGAGGGCGGGATCAACGCTCACCGCGCGCTTGAGTCCGGCAATGCTGGCCAGCAGGCCAATGGCACTGGCGATCGCCGGTAGCGCCAGATAGGCACGCCCCGGTATCACGACCGTCATGGGAAACAACGGCGCCAGCAGTTGGGCAAGAACTACGCCCACCACCGCGGCCAACAGCGAGACGATGAGCGCCTGCAGCGCGAGCCCCATCAGAATCGAATGGGTCGGCACGCCGATCGCCTTGTACACCGCAAAGTCCCGAAGTCGTTCCAGGGCAGACAGATACACCACCGACCCGACGATCAGCACCGCGACGATCCATAGCAGTAGGGCCACTATGGAAACCGAATTGACCGCAACCCGCAGCGGACGCAACAGGTCACTGACTCCGGCGCTTCGATCGACGAGCTGGTAGCCCGCGGGGAGTTGTTGCGGTGCACCTTTGATCCCGATGGACGTGATCGTGGGTTGCCCGTTGTAAGCGACTTCCTGCAAACCTTCGGTGGTCAGAAAGATGTTCGGCATCTTCGCCAGTGCGGTGGACCCCGGCACGATGCCGACGACCCGCAGGCGGTGCCCACCGACTTGCAAATCGTCACCGAGCTCGCGGTCCAAGGTGCTCGATACTGCGACCTCGGTAGGGCTTCTCGGAGCGCGACCCTCCGAAACGAGCGGCATGCCCGGCCCATGCTCCGGTGCGCCGAACGCGGTGGCGTTTCGGGTCGAAGAGCCTTCCGTGATCGTGGTCGCCGCCGTGGCCAACGGCGCCGCAGCCATGACGCCCGGCGCGGCGGACACCCGGTCGAAGTCGATTTGGGCAAAGGGACTCGCGCCGAGGAACGGGCCGGCCGCGCCGGACCTGACCACGAACGAGTCGACGCCCATGGAATCGACCGTCCGCTGCGCCTCAACGCGAAAGCCATTCGCGAGGCCGGTCAGCACGAGCGTCATCGCAAAGATCAACCCGGTGCTGATGATCGCGATGACCAGACGGCGCCTCCGCCACTGCATGTCGCGCAACGCCGCGAAAAGCATGGCAAGACGGTACCGCCGGGGTTCGGCCAGCGGCAGGGGCTGAAGTGTAGTTTTTCCGCGTTGACCCCGGCCGATGCCATGAGCATCACCAGCACCGCCGGGGTCACCCGGTGAACAGGTTGACCAGAAGTTGCAGGCGTTCGGAGTCATGACCGGGACGCAGCCGGCCGGTACGACCGAGGGTGACCAGTCCATGCAGGGCTGCCCACAGCACCTCGGTCAGCGCGTCCGCGTCCTGCTCGCCGCCGACGCGGCTGACCACCTCGCGTAGTTCGGCGAAGGCCGCCGTCAGCTCGGGTGGTGTGTCCTCGGCGGCGAAGCGCAACTTGGTTGCGCGAGCGAACATGGCGTCGTAGACGGCGGGGTTGCGGCGGGCGAAGTCGAGGTAGGCGTTGGCGATCCGGGCCAGGGCGTCGCCGGGGGTATCAGCACCCGGGCGCGCATCCCTGCTCACCTCGGCGAGCTCGCCGAACCCCTCGACGGCGACGGCATCGGCAAGTTGTTCCATGCCGGCGAAGTGCTTGTACAACACGGGCTGGCTGTATTCGATCTCGGCGGACAGCCGTCGCGTCGTGACAGCATCCCAGCCCTCATCCTCGGCCAGCTTGCGGGCTGTCGAGATGATCAACTGCCGACGTTCTGCCCGCTCCCGCTCGCGCCGGTCCCCGATGGCCATGCCGAATTATAGCGCAGCTAGAAAAACTAGCACCGCTATTGACGTGGCGCCGGCCGAGGGTTAGCGTTGCTAGCAGTTACCTCGGACGGAGTTGCCATGACCTTGGACCTCATCACCCGAACCGTCGCACTCATAGCGGTGTTGAGCACCGCGGTCGTTTACGGCACCGACGTGTTCGCGGCGATCGTGCTGCGACCGGCCTTGGCGGCCGTCGACGACCGTGCCCTGGTCGCGGTCATGGGCAGCGTGCACCGGTACGGCGACCGGCGAATGCCGGTGCCGGGGATCATCGGCACCCTGGCCACCGCGACAACAACGGCCCTGAACGCGGCGGCCGCGCACTGGGCGCAGTCGGTCGCGGCGGGCATTGCACTGGTTCTGCTGTTGGCCTGGATCGCGCTCTACACCCGGGTGAGCGCACCCATCAATCTGCGGCTGACCGCGGCCGCCGATGCCAACCAGTCCTTACCGAACGGACGTGTGCTGCAAGCAAAGTGGGATCACGTCATCGGTCCCCGCGCCGCGCTGCAAGGCCTGGCACTGGCCGCGCTGTGCGTGGGGTTGACGGTCTGATTCGCCGAGCCCGGACAGAAGGCGCGCCGATGTTTCAGCTCAGGATCTACACCCTAAGGTCGTCCGAAGCGCTGCAGCGGTACGCGACGGTGCACTGGGCCCGCCACCTGGCAACCTTCGAAGAGTTCGGCGTCACCACCCACGGCGTGTGGACCGAACGCGGCGCCGGTGCGAACCGCCTCGTCACGATGATCGGCTACCCGCCGGGCGCCGAGCCCGAGCGCGTCGCACGAGATGTCATGAACAGCCCGCAATTCGCCGCCGACATGGCTGGCTTCGACGTCGGCGAGATCATCGACGTTCAGACGATTTTCCTTGAGCCCACATCGTTTACGCCAATTCACCAGACCTCGGGAGGCGCGACATGACCACCACCATCGGCTACACACTCGCCGGACTCGTAGCCGCGGGCATCATATTCATCGGCGCTCGGTTCATCGTCGCGCCGCGCGTCGCCGCCGACGGCTATGGCGTGCCAGCGGATCTCGGCCAGCGGTCCGTCGGCGCCTATCTGGGCGTCAAAGGCATCCGCGACATAGCGTCGGGGCTGTTCGTCATCATTCTGCTGGCCGCGGGCGCTACGCACCTGCTCGGTTGGATCGTGTTGGCCGCCACGATAATTCCGTTCGCGGACACGGTCATCGTGCTCGTCAGCGGCGGATCCAAGTCGATCGCCTGGGGAGTTCACGGCCTTACCGCGGCGGTCATGCTGATCACTGCCGCCCTTTTGCTCACCTCATAAATGAGGGCATGGCTCGGGGCAAGAACTGGAGCGTTCAGTCGCCGGCAAGCTCGCGGTGCTCGATCAGGTCGCGCAGGCCACCCACACCGAGTCGCTCGCGAAATGCCGGTGCCGTATAGCCGACGGCCTTGGCATCGGTGCGAGCGCGCACCGTCGCCGAGCGCGGCATATGGAACAGCACACCCATCTCGCCGAAGTAGTCGCCCGGGCGGGCCACTTTCACCAATTCCTCACCGCCGTCGGCTAGTTCGTGCACGATGTCGAACTCGCCTTCGGTAACCACATAGATCAGCTCACCCATCGTGCTCTGCTCGAAGAGCACTTCGCCGGCCTTCAGTTCCACGGTCTCGGGCTCACGGTCCGTCTCCGCGAAGTCGGGTGTCAGCTCGACGACTCGGTCGGCCATCGGCAGCATCCGGCTGTCGTGGGTGGCGACCACGACGATGCGGTCGCCGTCGGCGAGTTCGCGGATCAACCGCAGCACCTCCTCGACCTGGATGAAGTCGAGATGCGCGGTGGGTTCGTCGGCAAGGATCAGCGGCGGATCCAGTGCGATGGCGCGTGCCACGGCGACACGCTGCTGTTGCCCGCCGCTCAGGTCGCCCGGCCGATGCTTCATCCGCTCTTGAAGATTGACGCGGGTGAGCAACTCCTCCGCGCGCTTGCGGGCCGCCGCGCGGGACCATCCGGCCGCGCGCAGCGGAACCATCACGTTCTCCAGCGCGGTCAGGCTCGGCACCAGGTTGAACGCCTGAAAGACGATGCCCACCTTGTCGCGTCGATACTTCGCCAGTGCACCGCCCTCGAGTGTGGTGATGTCGACGTCATCGAACTTGATGGCACCCGACTTCGGCCGCAGAATGCCGCCGAGACACGACAGCAGCGTGGTCTTCCCACACCCGCTGGGCCCCAACAGGATCACCAGTGACCCGGCGGTGACGTCGAGGTTCAATCCATTGATCGGCCGCAGCGCATAGCCACCGCTGTAGTACTCGACGACGAGGTTCTGGATGCTGAGATCGCCCACGGTTAAGGACCTCCGAAAGCCAGCGCGGGATCGACAGCCACCACACGCCTGAGCCCGGCGAGGCTGGCCAGCAGACCAATGACAGTTGCGACGACCGGTAATGCGAGGTAAGCACCCGCGGGCACGGCCACAATCATCGGGAATAGCGGCGCGAGCACTTGGGCAAGAGCCACGCCGACCACCGCAGCGAGCAGCGAGACGACGAGTGCCTGCAGCGCAAGTCCTCCCAGGATCGAGCGGGTCGTGGCGCCGATCGCCTTGAACACCGCGAAGTCACGCAACCGTTCCAGCGCCGAGAGGTACACCACCGATCCGACGATCAGCACCGCGACGATCCACAGCAGCACGGCGACGATCTTGATCGAATTCACCGCGACATTGAGTGGCCGCACCAACTCGTCGACGGCGGCGCTGCGACTGTAGCCCTGGTAGCCCTCCGGCAAGTGTTGCGGCGAGCCCTTGATTCCGATCGAAGTGATCAGCGGTTGCCCGTTGTACCCGAGTTGCTGCAGACCCTTGGTCGTCAGAAAGATGTTGGGAATCTTGGCCATTGCGGTGGAGTTGGGCACGATGCCGACGATCCGCAACGTGTGCGTCCCCACTTCGATCTTGTCGCCGATCTTCCGGCCCACGGTGCTGGACGCCGCCACCTCGTCAGGCGCGGACGGCACCCGCCCTTCCGATACCTGTGGCATGCCGGGTCCGCGTTCGGGCGCTCCGAAGGCGGTGACGTTGCGCGTCCCGCTGCCGTCCTTCATGAGCGTGCCGAGGCAGGCCAAGGGGGCCGCCGCCGCGACGCCGGGATCTGCCTGCACCCGGGCCAGGTCGGTGTCGGGGAACGGAATGGAACCAAGGAACGGTCCCGCCGCGCCCGTCTTGACGACGAACAGGTCGACACCCATTGAGTCCACGGTGTTCCTGGCCTCGACGCGAAACCCGTTGGCCAGCCCGGTGAGAACGAGCGTCATGCCGAAGATCAGTCCGGTACTGACGATCGTGATTGCGAGGCGGCGCTTCCGCCATTGCATGTCACGCAGGGCGGCAAAGAGCATCATGAGAATGTACCAACGGGTAACCCGTCGAATGCAAGGTTGTCTTCGATTTAGGTAGCTTAGGAAGCTAACCGATCACGGCACCACTTCCCTTGCGGTGAGAATTTCACTCGGACAATTGGGGGACAGCGATTTCCGCCGCGGAGTGCATCCGCTCATCCGGTCGTCGGTCACGTCGTTGATCACCGTTACCGCGGGCAACGATGTTCGGGGTATGCGCTACGAACTCGGGATGGATTTCACCAACCACGGGTTACATACGTGAATATCCCAAGTGGCCATGCCGCTTTCTGAATTGCACCAGACACTTCCGCGCGTGTAATCGCCGGGACGATATCGACGAGCAGCGCAGCAAATTCGAATAGCTCACCCTTCGCCCCGGTCTGTCGCTGTGGCTTTGGTGGGCCACACCGCCATGCGATCGATGAGCCGATCACGCAGGACAAGGGTGTGGAAGAGAACCGCGCACACGTGCGCGGTGAAGGTCAGGAAAAGCAGGAAAGCAAGCACACCGTGCGTCTTGTGAAGCACCGCGTACAGGTCGACGTTGTGCGGCGCGATGCCGGGTAGTCGAACCGGGCCGATCAGAATCACCATTGGATATCTCGCCGCCGACAGCATGGCCCATCCGACCAGGGGCTGGGCCAGCAACAGTCCGTACAGCAGGTATTCCGACCAGCTGGCGATGCGCCGCTCGACGCGGCTCATGGTCGCCAGGAACGGCGGCAGCCGGTGGGTGAGCCGGTTGATCAACCGCACCACCGCGAAGACCAGGATCAACATACCCAACGGCCGGTGGATCGCCAGCAGCAGCGGGTAGTAGCTCAAGGATGCGACCATGGTTACGCCGATCAGCAGCTGCGCGATGACCATGGGCGCCATGAGCCAGTGCAGGATCCGGGACGGCAGGGCGAAGCGTGGCGCGGCCGTATCCGTCATGCGAGCACCCGCGCGACGTCGACTTCACTGGGCGACTTGTCCTCCTCGGCGCGGCGGGTGAAAGAATGTGCGTACACGGCCGATCGGGCACTCAAGAGCGGATCGTCCGAGCGGCTGATGCCGTCGGGCAGCACCAGCGGATCGAAGTTGATGTCGCGAGCGTTGCCGGCTGCCTCGGTCTGCACGGCCGTGATGGTGATGGCGCCGGCGTCGACCGTCCTGCGCGACTTCGGCCAGGGCTTGGTGGCGTCGGTGGTTGGATCTCCGGACTCGCCGACCGTGAGCACCAGGCGCCACGTGAGAGGGCGACGGGCCAGGATTCGAATCAGGTCGTCGAACAGATAGTCCTTACCGCGCCCCTGGGTCGGGTGCGGCGGCGCGGTGACTTGCTGTTCGGGAACCTGTTGCGGAACCGCCGACCAGCGCACCGGAACCCGCACACCGCCGCTGTTGGTGAAGTAGAAGGCGTTCAATCCGTGGAAGGTGCTGTCGGCGAATCCGGTCGTGGGCGGGTGCGCCTTGATGATCTTCATCGCGGCGACCGTCTCTGGATGCCGGTCGAGGAATGCGGCCAATTTGTCCGGGTCGGGCTTGCCGGTATCGGGTAGTGGCTTGGACGCGAGCAGACGGTCATAGAAGCCCTGCGGGGTGCTGTCGGTGAAGACAGGAAGGTTGATCATCGCCGTGCGCCATTGCTGGCCGTCCGCGGCCTGAAACAACAGGCCGAGTCCGCGCACGGTGTCCGGCTTGTCGGCCTGATCGGGTAGACCACCGCCTAATGAGAAGCGGCCGATCAGCGGCACGCTCCCCTTTTGAAAGATCGAGGCGCGGCAGATGGCCGCGCCGGCGCCGTTACTGGCGAAGGTCCCCGTCGCACTGAGGCCTTTGGCGTGGTTGCGACGAAACCCGTCGTGGTGACCGTAGACGCGCTCGAATCGATCGGCGAATCCCGATGGAGTCAGCGACTCCGGGTCTGTCCACCGATTGAGCCATCCGCCGGCATAGGCGAATCCGCCTGCGTCGACCGCGGCGAAGCCGGCCACTGCTCCCAGGCCCAGCAGCGCACCCCGTCGAGACAGGAGGTCGCGGGCGAAGGGCCACCGGTCGCGGCGGGTCTGGCTCTCCTGCAGCTCGTCGTCATCGTGGGGCTCCACGCGCACCGTCCTTCCGCCGCCGGTCCGACGCCGGTCTCAGACACCCGCCCAGCACTACGGCGCTGCACCGAAATCGGTTCAAGTTTGCCCGGTCAGCGCCCACCCGCAGGCGCGGGCATGACCCGCTTAGAGCAGGGAAGAATTTGTTTGCGCGAAGGCTGCCATTTCCCCATGCCAGCGTTCTAGAATCCCCGCTTGTGACCCCGTCCAACTCGTGGGGCGACGAACGAAGAAATCTCTCGCATCAGCTACCGGTGCGCGGACAGATCCTTGGGCGGCGGCAGGCCAGGCGGCTGTGCCGGCGGTTCGCCTGCGTCGGGGTGCACACCCAACCGAGACGCCTGCAAGAGTTGCTGGCAGGTGCCCCAGCCGCCGAGCGCGAGTTGACCAACGTCAATTTCGCGATCATCGCCACTCACCTTTGCCGAGAACAGCGCAGCGCCAAGATCAAGCGGATGAAACGCCGGGGCACCCGCGCACTGATGTTCGCCGGCCTGCTCCTGGTTGTGCTCAACTTTCTGTTCTGCCTCGCCTACCTGTTCGTGGACCTGACCCAGCAGGCATCACCTCTGTAGGACCTCGCTGAATGCTCGTTTCGGGTGCCCATGTGACACGCGCGAACGGCCACCCTGGACCTGAGCTGCGACAGCGCCCGTTACACGTTTTAGGATGTAATACGACTCGGCGTCGCTGCTTTCCGCTTTTTGCCGCGCACGATCGAGCCGAACTGCCGATTCTCAATCGGCTGGTAACGGCGTAGAGGTTGAAGAAACAGCCTCGGGCTTAGCAGCGATTGTCTGATTACCGGGGTGGCTCCCCCCGAGGACGGATGTGAGATACGACATGGTCGACCAACCCGGCGATCCAATTGATCGAACCGTATTTGAGGTAAGCCAATACCAGGCTGATGACGCAGTGGTGGTCGCCGTCTCTGGCGAAGTGGACATGCTCAGTGCGCCACAGTTGGCGGACGCAATCCGCAACGCGCTGGCGACCACGCCTCCGGCGCTGATCGTTGATCTGTCGAAAGTTGAATTCCTTGCTTCGGCCGGCATGACGGTCCTTGTTTCCGCACATGCCGAGGCCGTCCCACCAACGCAGTTTGCGGTGGTCGCAGATGGCCCAGCAACCAGCCGACCGATCAAACTCACGGGGATCGACTCCGTTTTCCCGCTCTACCGCACCCTGGATAGTGCGCTGAGCGGCATCGCTGGTGCGTAGCGCCAAGCCGGCCTGCGCTAACTGATCACCGGATACCACCACCGGATATGACGTCCAACATTGACGATCGATTTCGCTTTGTGCGACGGCGGATTGCCGCCGATCCGCACAGCGCGTCTCGCACGCGTGTCGAATTCCGCCGTTGGCTCGACCGTCATTTCACGCTCGGTGCCGAACGTTTCAGTGATCTACTGCTTGCGGTGAGCGAAGCCCTTTCCAACGCCGCCGAATTTGCTTACGCCGGCTCGACGCAACGAGGCACGATGGACGTCAGCGCGAATTATGACGTTGATTCCGACACCCTCGCCGTGACCGTCAGCGATCACGGCCGCTGGCGTCAAACCGTTCCCGCACAAGCCACCGCGACGTGCGATTACCAGGTGCGTGGACGCGGAATCCCGCTGATGCGGGCACTCGCCGACGAGACGACGATCGACCCGACACCGCACGGAACCAACGTCAAGCTGACCTGGAATCACTTCACGCGACCGCGCGTCTGAAGACCGTAGATTATTTACGCTCCTAGGCGTAGCGTAATAACACGTCCCAGCCCAGCCTTGCCGCCCGGCCGACTACGGGTATCGATGGCCATCGCTCCCCGTCGAGTTCCTGGCCCATGGCGACCAACATGGTTCAGAGGTGGTCATGTTCGACCTGAAAATCATCGGAGGCACTGTCGTCGACGGCACCGGCGCGGAACGCTACCGCGCGGACATCGGCATCAAGAACGGCAAGATCGTCGACGTCGTCCGCCGCGGCCCAGCCGGCCCAGGTTCGGGATCCGGTTTGGAGTCCGCCGAGTCGGCCGAGACGATCGACGCCGCCGGGAAGGTGGTGGCACCCGGGTTCGTCGATATCCACACTCACTACGACGGCCAGGTGAGCTGGGACAGCACGCTGCAACCCTCGAGCGGTCACGGGGTCACGACCGTGGTCACCGGCAACTGCGGCGTTGGGTTCGCACCAGTGCGCCCCGGCACCGAGGACTGGCTGATCAGTTTGATGGAAGGCGTCGAGGACATTCCCGGAACGGCGCTGACCGAAGGCATCACCTGGGGGTGGGAGACATATCCGGAATACCTCGACGCCATCGATAAGCAGCGGTTCTCCATCGACGTGGGCAGTCAGGTCGCCCACGGCGCGATCCGCGCCTATGCGATGGGCGACCGGGGCGCCCGCAACGAGCCGGCTACCGAGGATGACATCAAGGCGATGGGTCGTTTGGTCACTGAGGCGATCGAGGCCGGTGCCCTCGGGTTCTCGACATCGCGCACGCTGGGCCACCGCGCCATGGACGGAGAGCCGGTGCCCGGCACCTTCGCCGCCGAGGACGAACTCTTCGGCCTCGGCCGCGCCATGGCCGCCGGCGGTCAGGCCGTCTTCGAGCTGGCCCCGCAGGGTTCCGCGGGCGAGGACATCATCGCGCCCAAGAAAGAACTGGATTGGATGCGACGGTTGAGCGCCGAGATCGACCGGCCGGTGTCGTTCGCGCTCATCCAGGTCGACGCCGATCCCAAGCTGTGGCGCGAGATGCTGGACCTCTCCGCGGCCGCACACGAGGAGGGCGCACGCCTGCATCCGCAGATCGCGGCACGCCCGTTCGGCATGATGATCGGCTTCCAGGGACACCACGGCTTCAGCCACCGACCCACGTATCGGCGCCTGAAGGCCGAGTGCAGCCGGGAAGAATTGGCGCAGCGCCTGGCCGATCCGGCCGTCAAGTCCGCGATCCTGGCCGAGGACGACTTACCGGTCGACCCGACGTTGTTGTTCGACGGGATGTTCGCCCTGGTGCAGCACTCACTGCACCGCCTGTACGCATTGGGCGACCCGCCGGACTACGAGCCCACCCCCGACCGAACCGTCCAGGCGATCGCACAGGCACGCGGCGAGGACCCCTTGTCGACTCTCTATGACCTCATGCTGCAGCGCGACGCCAGCGCCATGCTGATGCTGCCGCTGTTCAACTACGCCGACGGAAACCACGATGCGATCCGGGAAATGCTGCTGCACCCGGCCGGCGTGCTCGGCCTGTCCGACGGCGGTGCGCACTGCGGAATGATCTGCGACGCTTCGTATCCCACTTTCTTGCTGACGCACTGGGCACGTGACCGGCAGCGCGGCGACAAACTGTCGCTGGAGTACGTGATCCGCAAGCAGTCTCGCGATACCGCGCACCTGTTCGGCCTCACCGACCGTGGCACCATCGAACCGGGTAAGAAGGCGGACATCAACGTCATCGACATGGACGCCCTGACCCTGCACCCGGCCGCGATGGCGTGGGACCTGCCGGCCGGCGGAAACCGAATCCTGCAGAGCGCCAGCGGGTACGCGGCGACCATCGTGAGTGGGACCGTCACCCGGCGCAACGACGTAGACACCGGGGCTCGGCCCGGACGGCTGGTGCGCGGCGCGCGTTGAGATGAGTAGCTCGCTGGCCGCCGGCAATCCGGCACGTTCTCGCGATGAGGACGCCATCGGCACCCCACCCGCCGGCCCTACGCTGGTCCCGGCCGAACGTTACTACTCGCCCGCGTTCGCCGCGCTGGAAATCCAGCGGATGTGGCCCAAGGTGTGGCAGGTAGCGTGCATGGTCGACCACGTGGCCGAGCCGGGCGACTACTTCGAATACCGTTGCGGGCCTTACGGGGTGCTGATTGTTCGTGGTGATGACGGCGTGTTGCGCGCGTTCCAGAACGCCTGCCGGCACCGAGGGAACTCACTGTGTGTGGGCTCCGGTTCGGGGCTGCGTGAGCTCAAGTGCGGTTACCACGGTTGGACCTGGGACCTGGCCGGGGTACTGAAGCGGGTACCCAATCGCAAAGGATTCGGTTCGCTGCGCATGTCGGACTTCCCGTTGGTGCCAGCGCAAGTCGATGTATGGGAGGGCTTGGTCTTCGTCAATCTCGACCTCAACGCGATGCCGCTGGTCGATTACCTGGACGCCGTCCCGGACGACATCGCCTGGTGTCGGCTGAGCGACTTCCGTTGCTACGCAACGCTTACCGTGGAGGTCGAGGCCAACTGGAAGACGATTGCCGACGGGTACAGCGAAACCTACCACATTCAGACGTTGCATCCGGAGTTGCTCCGCTGCGTTGACGACATTCATGCCCCGCAACGGATTTGGGTTCACGCCGGCAAGTCCGACCAGCCGTACGGCGTGCCGAGTCCCCGGTTCGACGGCACGCTGAGCGACGAAGAAGTCTGGGATGCCTACGTTTACACCCAGGGCGCCCTCATGGGCGCTCCCGAGGGTGCCCCTTTCCCCGCCGCGGAAAGGCAGCCCGGGCAGACCGTCCAGGACTTGATCGCCAAGCGCACCCGCGAGTTCGCGGCCAGCCGCGGTGTCGACCTGAGTTGGGCCGACACCGACCGCATCACCCGGCTGCACCAGTACAACGTGTTTCCGAACATGACGTTGCTGGCCAACGCGGACCACTTGACCATCATGTGCTCGCGGCCGGGCCCCGACCCCGATCACGGGGAAATGGTGATGTTTCTGATGACGCGCATGCCCCCCGGCGCGCCGCGCAACAAGCCCACCGACGTGCGGGTGTCCGCGGCCGAAGCCGAACCGGGCATCGTTCTGACCCAGGACATCCGGGTGCTCCCCGGCCTACAACGCGGCTTGCATCAGCCCGGTTTCACCCACCTCGTGCTGTCCGGCGAGGAGCGTCGTGTGATCAACATGCATCGCAACCTCGAGCGCTATCTCGACCTGCCGGAGACTGAGCGGATGATCTCCCCTTCTTAGCGTCGCAAGCGTGTGGCGCCGTCGGCTACGCGGGCGCGTGGTCGGCGCAGTCGACGCGTAGATCCGCGACCGTCATCGGCAAGTCGTACAACCCGCAGTGATAGGTCCTGTTTTCGGTTCCGGTGGCTATCAGCTGTACGCAGTTGCTGCAGGCACGCACGACCGGGAGCAGCTGCGCATCATGAAGTTTCGAGATGACCAGCAGCAACGTGTCGAGGAGCTGTTCGGCCTCCGCGCGACTCAATTTCGATGTCGCGATCTCTGCGGGCGCGGTCCACCGGGCCAGTTCGGACGCTGTTCTGCGACCGGCCTGGGTCAACACCAGATCGTGCCGCCGGCGGTCGTTCGGATCTTGGCTGCGGACCACCAACCCTTTGCGGACCAGGGCGGCGATCGCATCGCTGACCGTGGGCTCGGAGACGTTGAGTTCGCGAGCCAGTGTCCTGCTGCGTGCTACCGGCGGTGGCCCGACAAACAGCCAATTGAGCACCCGCATCTGCGTGCTCGACAGATCGTGGCTTTCCGCCGCCCGCCGGGCCAGCACGTGCAGCGCGTCGCCGACTCGATCCAGCGCTGCGACGATCTTCGAGTCAAGGCTATGGTGACGTGCGGTTTCGGGTTTCAGGGCACGACCTCATTCGGTTTGCCGGACGTCGGCAACAGGTCCTCGACTGCGCCCGGATACGCGACGTCACTGGCCGGGCGATCGCCGGTGCCCGTCATTGCCATCCCTTCCCCGCACCCATGCCGTGCGTTTGCTGACCGCAGACGCACCCATCGGATCGTAACCACCGCGAGTTCGTGTCCGGACAGTGCGAATCAGCTTGATCCTAACCATTAGGAGTCCTTTGGATTCGTCGCATCATGAAGATGTTCGCGTCATCAACGCAGCTCCAAGCGGCACACACCGCAGCCCATGACGGACAAGGACGACTGATGCCCAAACTTTCCCGAAGTGACTGGTACGACCTGGCTCGCGACACCAACTGGACCTTCCGCTACGTCACCGAGGACGAGGTGTTTCCTGAGGAGCTCTCGGGCACGCACCGCGTCTCCACCGACGGATGGCTCAAATGGGACGAGCCCTACAAAGTCGGTTACCGCGAGTACGTACACAACCAGGTCACCAAAGACACCACGACCTACTCGTTGAAGAACGCCATCGGCCGCTCCAAGCTGTTCGACCAGCTGGACCCGGGCTGGAAATCGGTGATCGTCGCCCACTACGGCGCGATCACGATGCCCGAATATCTGGCCTCCATAGGCGAGGCCCGGATGGGCCGCTTCGGCCGTGCGGCCGCCTGGCGCAACACCGCCACCTTCGGCACCCTCGACGAGATCCGCCACGGTCAGATCCAGGCCTTCTTCCCGTACGGCCTGCTCGACAAGGAACCTCGTGGTGACTGGGCGCTCAAGGCGTTCCACACCAACAACTGGATCATCCTCGCGGTGCGCTACCTGTTCGACGACATGTTCGTCGCCAACGACGCGTTGTCCATCGCGTTGCAGCTGACCTTCACGTTGGAGACGGGCTTCACCAACCTGCAATTCCTCGGCATGGCCGCCGACGCCATCGACGTCGGCGACCTGGAGTTCGGGGCCCTGATCAGCTCCATCCAGACCGACGAGGCACGCCACGCTCAGCAGGGCGAGCCCACCATCAAGGTCCTCATCGACAACGGTGAAGCCGAGTGGGGCCAGTTCCTCATCGACCACATGTTCTGGCGCTCGTGGCGCATCTTCGCGCTGCTGACCGGCCTGTCGATGGACTACTACACCCCGCTGGAAAGCCGCCGGATGAGCTTCAAAGAGTTCATCGAAGACTGGGTGGTCAAGCAGTTCGCCGACCAGTTCCGTGACTACGGACTCGAATTCCCCTGGTACTGGGAGGAATTCATCAACGAACTGACCTGGTATCACCACGCCATCCACTTGGGCGTGTGGTACTACCGCCCGACCGTGTGGTGGAACCCCGATGCCGGCGTTTCCGAGGAAGAGCGGTTGTGGCTGGAGAAGAAGTACCCCGGCTGGAACCGTGATTTCGGCAAGAACTGGGACGTCATCATCGAGAACATCCGCAACGGCGATGTCGCGGCGACCTTCCCGGAGACGGTGCCGATCACCTGCAACCTGTGCCAGCTGCCGATCGTGCGTGCCGCCGGCGTGACCGTTGGGGCGCACTCGGACCCGACACCGCCGTCACACGTGCACAACGGCCGCAAGTACCTGTTCTGCTCGGAGCCGTGCAAGTGGATTTTCACCCAGCGCCCCGACCGGTTCGCCGGGCACCAGGCGTTGCTCGACCGCATCCTTTCCGGCGAAATCAGCCCACCCGATCTGGGCACCATCCTGGAGTACTTCGGTCTTTCACCCGAGGAGCAAGGCCAGGATGCCGACAACTACGCATGGGCGTTCAATGGTTCGACCAACGGATCGAAGGGTTAAGACGATGGCATTGCTTCCCCTTACCGCTTTGTTCGAAGGCGACGTAATGGAACTGCTCGTCCCCGTCGACGACGCCGACACCGTTGCGGCGGTGACCGCGTCGATCGCCCATCACGTCGTCGGACACCGCGTCGCCAAGCGGGATGCTCCGATCCGGTTGCGGCACAACGGTGTCGTGCTGGATCCGAACATCGGCATCACGGAGGCCGGTGTCGGGCCACTGGATCACGTCGAGGCCTTCTATGACTAGTGCGACCACCTGGACGCCGGTCGCCACCCTTGACGACCTGTGGGAAGGCGAGGTGGCGGAGTTCTACGTCGGCGACCGGCCGATCCTGCTCGCCCACCTGCGCAGCGGAGAAATACGCGCCTTCGACGGCCTATGTCCGCACGCCGGCTTCCCGTTGGCCGACGGAGAGGTCGAGAACAACATCCTGACTTGCTCCGCCCACAGTTGGGAGTTCGATCTCGACACCGGCGCCGGCGTGAACCCCGCCAACTGTCAATTGCAAAGCCACCCAGTACGCATTGACGGCGACCAGATCAACATATCGCTCACCGAAGGAGACCCCCGATGACCGCTGCAGCCGAACGAGACAAGCTCGTCGGTCCCGTGGTTCGCGGCTTCGACCCCGACATCGTCGCGGCGGTCATCGAAGCCGCGCAAGTCGATAACCCCGACGTCGACCTCACCATCGACGACCATGCCGGATACGTGCGCATCCACGCCCCCCGATTCCTGCGCATCACTCGGGCGAGCCTGGAATCCGCTGCGGGCCAGGACTTCCCGCTGGCCACCCTGGAACCGGCGCTGTCGGGATTCGCCGGCCGGATCCGGTACATCGGCGACGACGAACTGCACTGGTACCTGGACCGAGAGGACTCTCAATGAAGATGTCAAGCCGCCGACTGTGTGATTGGGGGTGAGTCGGGTTGCCAGGTGCGGTTGTCACGGA
>NZ_MVHT01000040.1 GCF_002086275.1 Mycobacterium intermedium
TCCGTGACAACCGCACCTGGCAACCCGACTCACCCCCAATCACACAGTCGGCGGCTTGACATCTTCATTGAGAGTCCGCTCCACGAACCGACCGGTCGCAGGGCAGCAATGCGGGCCAACGGGTTCGACCCTGCCGTGACCAACAGCACATCCCATGGCTTTTCCCCGGAATGGCGCGGCGGCAGGCGAAGCGCAACACCGACGGCATCGGGTAATGCGCCAGGCGTGCCAACGGCTTTCGAGACGCGGACAATGACCTCGCTGGTACCGATCGGCAGTCCTTGCCCCTCCGGGGCAACGCGTTCGATCGAGCCACGTGCGAGCACCCCTACCGGATGGAAGAATCGCCGGTGCCGCAGGGCGGAGCCCCACTGGAACGGTTTGGCGACCAGGTCCGAAATGCTCAACTCAGAAACACTCACTTGTTCTGCGCCCCTTTACTTTCGATATATTGCTTGAAGTCGTCCATGCCGCCTCGGAATCGCCTGTCAAGCAGGCCGAGTCGATGGTCATCGGCCTTGCGGCCGCAGTTCGGTGATGGCGACGCAGAGACCGCGGGTCGCGGTTCCCACACAGTCTCAATCGCGCGACGCGCGTCTATGTTGCCCCCTACAAAAGCCACAACAACGGCTACCCGCGAGCCAGCGATCAAAACTCCGGCGCGGAAGGGGGCCGCGAGATCAACTCAACTATGAAACATTAAGAAAATTAACTAAATGCACTCCGCCGCGGTTCAGGCAATACATCTGCGGGAATACCGGCTCCAACAGCGGAGAGGAACCGGGATGGGTTTGGACGATCGGCGTCCGGCGGGCGCCAGTGACGCGGCAGTGGAAGCGGCCGGGAAGGTTTCCGAAGCACTGGAAACCATCGAGCGGGCGCGGGGGCACCTGTACTCGTTTCACCAGCTCACGGGGCGGGCCGACCTGCAGCTCGACAGCGCGGTAGCCCTGCTCCGAGAGAACGGACATGCCCAGTTGGCCGACCACATCAGCCACCACCTCATCGGCCGCAACGTGCTGCCGGGCAGGTGGAGCTTTCAGGTGATCGAGGACTACGACGACGGCTACTACCGGTGCTTCCAGGAGGTGGAACGGCTGGTGCGGACGCAGCTCACCGGGGGCCGTCGCCACGTCTTCGAAGCCGAGATGAAGGAGCGGCGACGCACGTCGGGCCATCCGGCCCACACCGCCGCACCGAACGACGACCGGACAGGGGAGTAACTCGATGGACTGTGTCGTGTTCGGCGCCACCGGCTATCTCGGCATGCGATTGGTGCCGGCGCTACTTTCCGAGGGCCACCGGGTCCGGCTCCTGGCGCGCGATCCGAGCAAGCTCGACGACGTGCCCTGGCGCGACAAAGTGGACGTGTTCCAGGGCGACGTCAGCGATGCGGACAGTGTCCGTACGGCGCTGGAGGGCCAGCAGGTTCTCTACTACCTGGTGCACTCGATGATGCGGCCCGACTTCGTCCAGTTCGACCACGACGCCGCGTGCACCGTCGCCGAGGCCGCCCAGGCGGCCGGACTGTCCCGGATCGTCTATGTCGGCGGCATTATCCCCGAGGGGCAAGAACTCTCCGACCACCTTGCCTCCCGGGAGGAGGTTGGCAAGCTGCTGCGTCAGTCGGGCGTACCCACCGTTGAGTTGCGCGCGGCCGCGATCATTGGGGCGGGTTCGGCCAGCTTCGAGATGCTGCGGTACCTGACCGATCGCCTCCCGCTCATGGTCACCCCACGCTGGCTGCGCACCTGCGTGCAGCCCATCGCGATCCGCGACGTGCTCTATTACCTGGTGAAGTCGGCCGAACTCCCGGCTGAGGTGAATCGCCCCTTCGACATCGGTGGTCCCGACCACTTCACGTACACCGAGATGATCCGCAAGTACGCGGAGATTGCCCGCCTACCTAAACGGCTGGCGATACCGGCGCCGGTGTTGAGCCCCTGGCTCTCCTCGCAGTGGGTGAATGTGGTGACCCCCCTCCCCCGCGCTCTGGCGGTCTCGCTGATGGAGTCCCTCGAAAACGATGTCGTGTGCGCCGACCATGACATCGCGGATTACCTCCCCGATCCCGAGGGCGGCCTGACGCATTACCGAGAGGCCGTCGAGCTGGCACTGTCTCACGTGCGTGACGGCGATGTGCGCACCCGCTGGTGGCGGGCCGAGGCCGAAGATGCGCCGTCTCGGCCGCTGCCCACCGACCCGGACTGGGCGGGCGGATCGCTGTACGAAGACGTGCGGGAATGTCACATTGAGGCGGATTCGGCGACCGTGTGGCGTGCCGTCGCGACCGCCGCCGCCGAAAGCGAGTGGTCGGCCGTGCCCCGGGGCTGGTCGCTGCGCGGGTGGGTTGCTCGGCGGCCGAGAGGCGCCGCCCAAAGCACGGGAACGGCACGCCACTCACTCGAGCACCGCGAATTGCACGAGGGAGAATCACTGGACTGGTGGCTGGTCGAACGGATCGAGGCACCGCGGTTACTTCGGCTGCGGGCCGAGTTCCGGCTTCCGGGGCGCCTCTGGCTGGAGCTCGCCGTGCGTCCCGCTGACGACGGTGGCTCAATTTATCGGCAGCGCGCCGTATTCCAGCCCTATGGCCTTGCCGGACAAGTCTTTTGGAACGGTTTGGCGCCGGCCCGAAAGGCTTTGTCAGCCGGCGTCGCCCGCGATGTCAGCGCCGTTGCCCGCGCGCTGACCGACCACGCCGCAGACCTGACGACCCTTGGAAAGTGAAGAGCTATGAGCGACAAAGAATTTCACAAAGGCGACAAGGTCAGCTGGAGAAGCCACGGCAGCACCGTGCACGGCGAGGTGGACCGGAAGATCACCTCTGACACCGAGGCCGCGGGCCGCACCGTACGGGCATCGAAGGACGACCCGCAGTACCAGGTGCGTAGCGACAAGACCGGCCGCGATGCCGTGCACAAGCCGGGCGCGCTGCGCGCCGAGGACTGAACTGGGGCCACGATCCGGCGAAGTCGAGCGAACACCCTCCAAGGCCCGGGCCGGCACCCTGGTGTGAGCAAAGCCACCTTGGGTGGTTACCTGATCGAGCGCCGCAATCGGTGTCTAACCTGCCCTTTTGACCACCATGCGGAGTGCCACCAATCGAGAAACACCCTCCATGCCGCGACCGAAGGTCGCAGTCACCTATACGCTGATCGGCGAATCGCCCAGAAGGATGCGGATAAGTGACGAAGCGCGGCGCTGCTGATCGGCGACCAGACCGAGCAGAACTAGAGCATTTGATGTCTGCCGACATGCGCGCCATCACTGCGCAATCTGACCGCATCGGCCGCCACTTCGCCCGCAAGAACGAGGTAAGCGGCAACGATTTTCACGCGCTGCTGCACATCATGGTCGCCGAGACCGCGGGATCTCCACTGACCCTGGCCGCGCTGCGGCAGCGCATGGATGTGTCACCTCCGGCGATCACCTATCTCGTCGACCGGATGATCGACGCCGGCCACATCCGCCGTGAGCCCGATCCCGCCGACCGGCGCAAACAGTTGCTTCGCTACGAGGACTCCGGCATGGAGTTGGCCCGCTCCTTCTTCACACCGCTTGGCGAGCAACTGCGCGCTGCCATGGCCGATTTGCCGGACCGCGATCTACAGGCCGCCCATCGGGTGTTCAGCGCCATGATCTCCGCGATGTCGACGTTTGAAGCCCAACTGGCGGCATCAGCCGAAACCCACTCGGTGCCGGCTGCAAAGCCCCCCGCGTCGACCAAGGTCCGCCGCCGCGTCCCACAGCAGAACGGGACCTAACCAGCAGTAAGCAGCGTCCGCCTCGGTGGAGGCTGCGTGGCTGCCGCTCGCGATCACAGCGGCAGGTTTAGAACTCATTCATTTAGTTAATCATTAAGTACTTGAACTTACCGTCAAGGTTGACGCGGACCGCCAACGGGTCCCCGCCAAAGGGTTTGTTTTCTGATTCAGGGGGTACCAAGGCGTGACGATGCAACACTCCGGGCGGACGCTCACCGAGGTTCCCGACTCAACCTCGGCGCCACCATTGTGCGAATTCCCGCGAACACGACCCGCCGGACCGGCAGTCGCGCGAGCGGCCTGGCCACCCGCGCCCAACCAATTCGGCCAGTGGCGAACAAACCTGCGCCAGCAGGTCCTCGCCGAAGTCTCCGACTTCGTCTCCGCGCGCTGCGCCGACGAATTGGGCGAATGCGGCGTGGACGTGGCCGGCGGGATCTTGCGGGAGTTCGTCAAGGACGGCAAGTGCCTGAGGTCGACGTTCATGTACCTGGGTTGGCTTTGCGCGGCTCCCGCCAGCGACGCGGCACTTGCGGCCACAGCCAGCCTGGAACTGCTGCACGCCTTCGCGCTGCTTCAGGACGACGTCATGGATGATTCGTCCTCCCGGCGCGGACGACCCGCGGCCCACATCCAGTTCGCCCGCTGGCACAGCGAGCGCGGGCTGTCTGGCTCCTCGCGTCGGTTCGGGGAATCGGCCGCCGTGCTGCTGGGCGACTTGTGCTTGATCTGGGCCGAGCAGATGCTGCGCAGCACCGGGCTCGATCGCCACCAGCTAGAGCGGGCGTGGCCCCGCTACAACGCCATGCGCACCGAACTCGCCATCGGCCAATTCGCAGATCTGGCAATTGATTTGCGCAACCTGCCCAGCATGGAGTCGGTGCTTGAGGTAGCCCGCAAGAAATCCGGCAACTACACGGTGCGACGCCCGCTGGAGATCGGCGCCGCAATGGCCGGTTGCGGTCCGCGCACGGTTGCCATGCTCGGTGAATACGGCTCGGCCGTCGGCGAAGCCTTTCAACTTCGCGACGACATTCTGGGCACCTTCGGAACACCGGAGACCACCGGCAAGCCCAACGGCGGAGATCTGCAGGAACGCAAGGCCACCAGTGTGATCGTCGCGGCCTATCACATGGGCGACGCCGCGACGCGTCGTCAATTCGGCGAACTGATCAACAGCGACCACCTCGACGACGATGCACTCCACCGGTGGCGGAGCTTGATCTGCGCCACCGGGGCGGTGTCGTACATCGAAGAAATGATCAGCGACCGAGTCGAAATCGCACGAACCGCACTGGACGACAGCGGAATTGACGTCGCAATGCAAGACGCGCTGGCCGACATGGCCGGTGTGTGCACACGGCGCGCCGCGTGAATCGGGGGGATTGATGCGTACCGTACGAGGACGGACCGACCACGTTGTGGTAGTAGGCGCGGGATTTTCCGGGCTGGCCGCCGCGCTGCACCTGGCGGGCCGAGGCCGGCAAGTCACGGTCATCGAGCGGGAGAATTGGCCCGGTGGTCGGGCGGGCCGACGCGACATCGACGGGTACCGGATAGACACCGGGCCGACGGTGCTCACCATGCCCGACCTCATCGACGAGGCGTTCGCCGCCGTCGGTGAAAGTACCGCGCAGCGTTTGGATTTGCTTCCGGTGGATCCGGCGTACCGGGCGATGTTCGCCGACGGCAGTGCCGTCGACGTGCACAGCGACGCCGACCGGATGGCCGAGTCGGTGCGCGCGTTCGCCGGTCCCCAGCAAGCCGCCGGCTACCGCGCCCTGCGTGACTGGCTCGACCGCCTGTATCGCACCGAATTCGCCGGGTTCATCTCCGCCAACTTCGATTCGCCATTGTCGTTGTTGACGCCCGCGCTGGGTCGCCTGACGGCGATCGGCGGCTTTCGGCGCTGGGAAACGATGGTCAAGCGCCACATCAGCGATGAACGGTTGCGGCGCGTGTTCACCTTCCAGTCGCTGTACGCCGGTGTCGCGCCGCAGCAAGCACTCGCCGTCTATGCCGTAATCGCTTATATGGACACCGTTTCCGGTGTCTTCTTCCCCCGCGGCGGCGTCCGCGCGCTGCCCGATGCGCTGGCCGCGGCCGCGAGCGACGCCGGCGTCCACTTCCGCTACGGCTCCTCGGTCAGCGGGCTCGAACGTGACGGTGAGCGCGTCACGGCCGTCCGCACCGAGCACGGTGAGCGAATCGCCTGCGACGCCGTGGTGTTGACCACCGAGTTGCCGCGCACCTACCAGCTTCTGGGCCGTCAGCCCCGCCGGATCCTGCCGCTGCGCGCGGCCCCGTCGGCGGTCGTTCTGCACTTGGGTTGCCGCACCGCCGCACCCAACGACCCCCAGATCGCGCACCACAACATCCTGTTCGGCGACGCATGGGAGCAGACGTTCACCGACATCATCCGCGACGGCCAACTCATGCGGGATCCGTCACTGCTGGTCACCCGTCCCACCGCCAGTGACGCGAACCTGGCCCCCGCCGGCCGCGACCTGCTCTACGTGCTCGCCCCGGCGCCGAATCTGTCCCGCGGTCGCATCGACTGGTCCCGCATGACGAGCAAGTACGCGGACACGATGGTGGACACTGTCCAGGCACGTCTGCTCCCCCAGCTGCGTGATGATCTGCGACTGCTGCACGTCGACACTCCGGCCGACTGGGCGCGCCAGGACATGGCCGCGGGTACACCGTTCGCGTTGGCGCACACGTTCGCCCAGACCGGGCCATTCCGGCCGGCCAACCTGGTGCGCGGGATCGACAACGTGGTGCTGGCCGGATCCTCGACGGTGCCCGGCGTGGGTGTGCCCACGACGTTGATTTCCGGGCGACTGGCCGCCGACCGCATCACCGGGATGACCGATCGACGGGCCGCTGCCAGAACCCAAACCATCGACCTGAAAGCCCGAGTGCAGTGATCCGAACCGAACTAGACGCCGCCGGTATCAACGACTTGGGCCTGCGCACGGCATATCGACGCTGCCGGCAGATCGCCGCCGAGAACGGCCGCACCTACTTCTTGGCCACCCGGTTGCTCGCGCCGGACCAACGCCCTGCCGTGCATGCCTTGTACGCCTTCGCCCGTTACGCCGACGACATCCTCGATGAGTTCAACCACGAACTCGACGCGAGGGCGCGTGGCGACCGCTTGCAGCGGCTGTCCGACGAGTTCTTCGCCGGAGGCGAGCACCACGATCATCCCGTCCTGGCCGCCGTGGCCGATACCGTGCGGCGTTACCGGATTCCCGCGGACCTGTTCGAGGATTTCCTCGCCTCCATGCGCATGGACCTCACCGTCACCGACTATCCCGACCGCGCCGCGCTCAACCGCTACATGCGCGGCTCCGCGGAAGTCATTGGACTGCAGATGCTTCCGGTGCTGGGCACGGTCGTCGACACCGAAGAGGCTGCCCCGTACGCGGCCGCGCTGGGGCAGGCCTTCCAGCTCACCAACTTCTTGCGCGACGTCGACGAGGACCTCATGCGTAATCGGATCTACCTGCCCGCGGACGAACTCGCCGCGCACGGCGTGGACCGAGACCTGATGCTGTGGTGTCACACGCAGCGCCGTACCGATGCGCGCGTGCGAAGCGCCTTGGCGGCCCAGCACGAAATCACCCGGGAGATCTACCGGTTCGCCGCCGACGGCATCGCCATGCTGGCGCCGCGGTCACGTCCCTGCGTCGCAACGGCGTTCACCTTGTACTCGGAAATCCTGGATTGTATTGAGGACAGCGACTTCTCCGTCTTCAGCCACCGGGCCACCGTCGGGACGACGCGTCGGCTGCAAGTGGCCGGCGGCGCACTGTTCCGGTCCTGGCGAATTCGGCGCAGGGTCGGTGCGGCGTGAACGACCGCTGGCAGTACCTGATCCTGCTCGGCCTGTGCCTGCTCATCACCGCGCCACTAGAGCTGTTCGGCAGCGGCGTTTACCGACAACTGCGCCGCGCCGCGTGGGCGGTGCTTCCGGTCGCGGCCGTGTTCCTGATCTGGGATGCGGTCGCGATCGCCGCCCACGTGTGGACGTACAACCACGACTACATCACCGGCATCGAGTTGCCACCTCCGATACCGCTGGAAGAGGTGCTGTTCTTCGTGGTGATCCCGTTGTGCGGGTTGCTCACCTACAACGCCGTCAGCACCATCCTGAACTGGAGCAGACGCCGATGACGGGACTCGGATACACCCTGCCGGCGGTGATCGCCGTCGTTGCCGTGTGCGCGCTGGAGCTGAAGGTGTTGCGCACCGGGCTGTTCCGGCGAGCCGCCTACTGGCTGTCGATGGTGATCGTGATCGGCTTTCAGGTTCTTGTCGACGGCTGGCTGACGAAACTGAGCGCACCCATCGTGCTTTACAACGAACGGCACACCAGCGGGCTGCGCTTCCCGTTGGACATCCCCGTCGAAGACTTCTTGTTCGGCTTCGCTCTGGTCACCGCCGTGATGCTGTTGTGGGAGCGACAACGTGCGAGTCGAAATCATGGATAAGGCCGGCCTGTCCCGCAACGAGGTGCCCGACGCATTCGACGTGGGCGCCCGGGCCTACGACCGACTGGTCGGCGCGAACCCCGGATATCACAACGGTTTACGGCTGTCCGCGCGCCGCATGGGCCTGCCCATGCGCGGCCAGGGCCTGAGGCTGCTCGACGCCGGTTGCGGCACGGGTGCATCGACGGCCGCGCTGCTGGAAGTGGCGCCGGAGGCGGAGATCATCGCCGTCGACGCCGCCCGCGGCATGTTGGATGCGGCACAGGCGAAGTCGTGGCCATCGACGGTCCGCTTCGTCCACGCGCGCATCGAGGAGCTCGACAAGCACGGCGTCACCGGGCCGTTCGACGGCATCTTTGCCGCCTACCTCCTGCGTAATCTCGCCGACCCGGATGACCAACTCCGCGCCTTCCGCACCATGCTGCGCCCCGGCGGAACCCTTGCCGTGCACGAATATTCGGTGCGCGATTCGGCCGCCGCCACCCGCATCTGGCACGCCGTGTGCTGGGGAATCATCATCCCCGCCGGCTGGTTGCGCACCCGCAACACGACCCTGTACCGGCACCTGTGGCGTAGCGCGCTCGCCTTCGACGGAGCCGCTCGATTCCGGCAGCGGTTGTCCGACGCCGGATTCGACGAAGTACACAGCGAAACCATGCCGGGCTGGGAAAAAGACATCGTCCACACCTTTGTGGGAAAGGCACCGCAATGACCGATCGACGTCGCCAAATCCATCCGGCATCGCCCGGCCTATCCGACGCCAGCGCGCTGTCGTCACGACCGCGCGTGGTGGTCGTCGGCGGGGGCATCGCGGGTCTCGCCGCGGCGACGGGCCTGGCCGAACGGGGCGTCGACGTCGAGATCGTAGAAGCCCAGCACTATCTCGGCGGCCGGGTGGGCGGCTGGACGGAACATGAAGCTGACAGCGATTCACCCAGCCAGCTGGCCATGAACCGTGGCTTTCACGCCTTCTTCCGCCAGTACTACAACCTGCGGGCCCTGCTTCGCCGAGTCGACCCGCAACTTCGGATGCTGGCGCCCGTTGCCGATTACCCGCTGATCGACGGCGCCGGCCGGCGCGACACGTTTCGCGGGTTGCCGCGCATACCACCGTGGAATGCGCTCGCGTTCGCGCTGCGTAGCCCAACCTTTCGCCTGTCCGACCTGGTTCGCATCGACGCTCGAGCAGCGGCGCCGCTGGCGGCCGTGTCGGTGCCGGACATCTACCGCCGACTCGATCACATCGACGCCGAAACCTTCTTGAAGAGCATCAATTTCCCGGAGTCCGCGCGTCACCTTGCCTTCGAGGTGTTCTCCCGCAGCTTCTTCGCCGAACCGTCACAGCTGTCGGCCGCCGAGTTGGCCACCATGTTCCATATCTACTTCCTGGGGTCCAACGAGGGCCTGATCTTCGACGTCGCGACGGCGAATTTCGATGTGAGCCTGTGGAATCCACTGCAGAGCTACCTGACCCAACGCGGGGTCCGGTTCCGCATGGGCGATAAGGTGCTGCAAGTGACCGGCGGCCGCGCAAAGCCGTTCAACGTGTATACGGGTTCGGGTGATCGGCTCGACGCGGACGCGGTAGTGCTCGCCGTCGACATCGGCGGATTGCAGCGGATCGTTGCCGCATCTGTCGAACTCGCTGACGAGACTTGGCGCACACAGATACAACGGTTGCGGACCGCCCCTTCGTTTGAAGTTCGTCGGCTCTGGTTGGACCGCCCCGTGCGATACGACCGGGCCCCGTTCCTCGGCACCGCCGGTCACCCGCCGTTGGACAACATCAGCGTGTTGGAGCGCTACGAGCGGGAGGCGGCCGCCTGGACACGTCAGACAGGCGGTTCGGTCATCGAATTACATTCCTATGCATTGGATTCCGCTACGCCAAGAGAAGCTGGGCTTGCGCAGCTGCACAAGATCTACCCCGAGACCGCGTCGGCGCGGGTGATTCACGAAAGAGTGCTGCACCGCAGCGACTGCCCGCTGTTCACGCCGGGAACCTACTCCCGGCGCCCGGCGGTCGTCACACCACAGCCTGGGCTGCTGCTCGCCGGCGACGCGATCCGGTTGGACTTGCCGGTCGCGTTGATGGAGCGGGCCGCCACTACCGGCTGGAGCGCGGCCAATCATCTTCTGCAGCGGTGGGGTGTCGCAGGACACGAACTGATTACCGTGCCCACCCGGGGTCGGTCGCGGCTACTGCGGTCGCTGGCACTGCGTCAGGAACGGCAGCCACGATGAGCATCAGCGACCGACTCCAGCAGCGGTGGCCCAAAGACTGGCCACTGCAGGTGATTCCCCGCGTCTCGTGGGCACAGCAACGCCCGACGTACGGCGCGGCGCAACCAAGGATCATCAACGCCGCGCTCGAACGGTCCCAACGCCGGCCGACGGGAAACTGGTATGTGTTCGCCGACAGCCGCTCAGTGCGCGCGAATCGCCCGCACGCCGCGAAGGTCGCGGGCGTCGAACTGGTCGCATGGCGCGACCGGCACGGCCGACTGGTCGTCGGCCCGGGCAGTTGCCCCCATCTCGGTGCGGAGCTGGCCACCGGAATCGTCCGCGAGGGAGTGCTGTTCTGCCGATGGCACGGGCTGGCCTTGGACGGCAACAGCTGCAAGATGGGCTGGGCGCCGTACCCGAGTCACGACGACGGTGTGCTGGCCTGGGTTCGACTCGACCGCGTCGGCGGTGAAGATCCGTTGGCGTTTCCGGTACTGCCGCATCGTCCCACCACGACCACCCTGCCCGCCGTCACCCGCAGCATCGGCGTCTGCGAACCGACCGACATCATCGCGAATCGCCTTGACCCCTGGCATGGGGGATGGTTCCACCCGTATTCGTTCACCCGGCTGGAGGTGCTCACCACTCCGACCCAGGAGGACGACCGCTTCCTGGTCTCGGTCACCTTCCGCATCGGACGGTTCGGTGTCCCCACGATCGCGGAATTCACCTGCCCGGAGGCCCGCACCATCGTGATGCGGATCGTCGAAGGTGAAGGCAGCGGTAGCGTTGTCGAAACCCACGCCACCCCGCTCGGTCCAGGGACCGACGGGCGGCCACGGGTCGCCGTCATTGAGGCGACCATTGCGCATTCGCAGCGGCCGGGGTTCAGGATGGCCCGCAATGCGGCGCCGTTGATCAGACCGCTCATGCGCTACGCCGCCAATCGGTTGTGGCGTGATGACCTGGCCTACGCCGAGCGCCTCTACCACCTACGCGAGGAAAGCGGGCCGGCCTCCAGTGACCAAGCGTCAGGTTAAGAACCCTCCCTCACCCCGGGGGGAGCTGGAACGGCTGCTGTCCGCTGACATGCGAGCGATGACGGCGCAATCCGACCGCATCGGCCGCTATTTCGCCCGCCACAACGATGTGAGCGGCAGTGACTTTCACGCGTTGCTGCACATCATGGTGGCCGAAACCGCCGGCACGCCGTTGACTCTGGCCCAGCTGCGGCAACGCATGGACATCTCAGCCGCGGCGGTCACCTACCTCGTCGACCGGATGATCGAGGCCGGTCACATCCGCCGCGAACCCGACCCCGAGGACCGACGTAAGTGGCTGCTGCGCTACGAGAATCGCGGCATGACGGTCGCACAACGGTTTTTCGACCCGCTCGGGGTGCATCTGAGCTCGGCTCTGGCGGAATTGAACGATTCCGACATCGCCGCCGCCCACGCCGTTTTCACGGCCATGATGGCGGCCATGTCGACGTTCGAGGAGGAGTTGCGCGCCGCTGCCGCCAAACCTTCAGCCAGCTTCCGGCGCGGAACAACCCGGTAGCAGGGGCCGGTCACCGTCGCGGGACAGCAGGCGCTGCTCGATCAGATCGGCGCCGCGTCCCACACCGCCGGTGGCGGCGAAACCGGCGGCGACCCGACGGGCGCCCTCACCCATGCGCATCGCGTCGAGCACGGCACTGCGTAATCGAGTCACGCTGAGCCGCTCCGCCGGGAGCCGAGTACCACAGCCGGCCATCTGAACGCGGCGCGCCACCTCGGCTTGGTCGCGGGCGAAGGGCACCGCGCAGACCGGGACAGCGCGATCGAGGGCTTTCACCGTGGCGCCCATCCCGCCGTGCGTGACCGCGCAGACCGCCCGGTCGAGCACCATGCCGTGCGGAATGAATTGGCATACCGTGGCGTTCGACGTCTGCGGTAGCCCAAGGGGTATGCCGGCCGGAAACGTTGCGACGACATGGACCGGCTCGTCGGCCAGTGCGCGCAGCGCGATATGACCCAGTTTGGCGTCGCCCTGTGGGATGGAGGACGTGCTGACCAGCACAATGGGGCGGTCGATGGCATCCAGCCAGTCGGGCACCGCCGCCACCGCAGCCTCTCGGGAGTCGTCCGGTTCAAAGACGCAAGCACCGATATGGTGCACCGCGTCACCCCAGTCCGGGTGCGGATATTCGAAGGGTTCGCCGCCGACCGCCAGCAGCAACGGCGCACGGCGCATCAACCCGTCCACCGAAGCGATGGGTGGAATTCGCAGATCTGCGCGAATCGCGTTGATGCGCGGCACCATTGGCCGGTCGAAGAGGAATCTGACGAACGGGCGCATCGACGCGTCGCGGAGGGCGCCGATCGGGCCCGGAAGGGGCCGCAAGCCGGGACCGAATGGAGGCGCCGAGCGTGACCGCAGGTACGGCGTGAACGGTGAGAACACCAACCAGGGAACATCACCGGCCTCGGCCGCGGAGATCGCGCCCCAACAGTTGGCGTCGACGATCACCGCGTCGGGCCGCAGTTGTGTCATCGCACCGCGCAGGTCGTCGACCTCCAGCACCGCACGTCGGCACAACACGTCGATCGACCTCTTGAGTACGCCTAAAGCGTTGCGCGCCCGCCAATCCTGACCAACTATGGCCTCGATCCGCGGATCGACAGCCTCAGCTTCTATTCCGGCGCGACGCATCGCGGCAACTTGGCCGGCCATGGTGCGCAGGTGGACTTCGTGGCCGCGGTCGGCGAGCTCTCGCAGCAGTGCGGCCAACGGATACACGTGGCCCAGCGCGGGCGAGGAGTAGGCAAGTATCACCGCCATTTTCGGCCTAAATGGGTGTTACACCCAGGCGGCGTAGGCCGCGCAGGTCGGCCGTTCCGCAGCCGTGCAGACAGATGCGCAGCTCGTCGATGAACCGTTGCAGCCACTCCGTTGCGGCCCCGGCGGATTCGATCGCAGCCGCGAGCAGCGGTCGAGCCACCGCGACGACGTCGGCGCCCAGCGCGATGGCCTTTGCGGCGTCCATCCCGGTGCGGATTCCGCCCGAGGCGACCAGCGGGATCTTCGGTAGCGCCGTGCGCACTTCCACCAGGGCTTGCGCGGTGGGTATCCCCCAGTCCGCCAGGTCCGGGTACCGGACCTCGCCGTAGCGGACGAACTGTTCGACACGCGACCACGAGGTGCCACCGGCGCCCGCGACATCGATTGCGGCTACCGGGGGTTCGTCGGTCAACCGCAACAGGTCGGTGACGGCGGTGGCGCCGATCCCATGGCCTACCTCCTTCAGCAACACCGGATATTTCAGCATTGCGGTCACGTCGTGCAACCGGTCCAGCGATCCGGCAAAGTCGGTGTCGCCGTGGTGCTGCATCGCCTCTTGCAGCGGATTCGTATGTACGGCAAGCGCATTGGCTCCGACCCGGTCGAGGGCCTGGACGATGTCGGGTACCGCGTCTTTGGTGAGTTGGGACAGGCCGATATTTCCGATTAACAACACGTCCGGCGCCACGTCGCGCACCACAAAACTGTCGGCGGCCTGCTCCCCCAGTGCACTGTCGAGCATGACTCGCTGCGAACCGAGCATCATGCCGATGCCCAACGCCTGCGCGGCCGTGGCCAGGTTCCGGTTGATGGTGCCCGACAGTTTCGCTCCCCCGGTCATCGCGCCCACCAGGACTGGTGCCCGCAGTCGGGAGCCGAGAAACTCGGCCGAGAGGTCGATGTCGTCCAGGTTGGTCTGGGTGAGTGCGTTGTAGGGCAGGCGATAGCGCTCCAGTCCGGTGCTGACGCGTTGGAAGCTCACGTCTTCTTCGAGGCAGACGTCGATATGGCGCCGTTTGCGCCTGGGTATGTCCCTCCCGCCAGGCGTCGATCCGTCCACAGCAAATCCTTCCTGCGCAGTCCGCTCGTGGACGTCTTCGGCGATTGGTTCCAAATGCGTCCCCCTACATCCACCCTATACCCACTTCTATCCATAGTTAAGTTTCTGAATGATTCACAAAATTAATGGGTACCTAGTTGGTCTAAGCCGGCTACCAGCGCAGAGGACCCGCCCGTGTTAGAGAAAGTTGCCCAGCTTTGCATCTCTGCGCCAAGACGGATCATGGCACTGGTCATCATGTTCATGATCGGCACTGCCATCTTCGGCATTCCGGCGGCGGGCAGCCTGTCCGGCGGCGGATTTCTGGATCCCCATTCGGAGAGCGCGCGTGGTGCCGAGATCCTGGCGCAGAATTTCCGCCAGGGCGGCATGGAGATGGTCCTGCTGATCAGCGCGCAAGACGGCGTGCTGGACGGTGCGGCCAAGGCGGTCGGCGTCGACATTGTGCAGCAGCTCAACGCGTCGCCGGGGGTGTCGCAGGTGGTCTCGCCCTGGGATTCGCCGACGGCGCCGGGCATGATCAGCACGGACGGCAGGTCGGCCATGATCCTCGCCGCCCTTGAAGGTGACGAAAGCAGCGCACCCAAGCAGGCACAAACACTGGCGGAACGCTTGACTCGCGATCGCGACGGGATCTCGGTGCAGGCGGGTGGATCGGCGATCGTCTACTCCCAAGTGAACAAACGAACCGAAAACGACTTGCTGCGAATGGAAGTCATCGCGATACCGTTGAGCTTCATCGCGTTGGCCTGGGTCTTCGGCGGACTGCTGGCGGCCGCCGTACCGATGGCCGTGGGCGGGTTCGCCATCCTGGGTTCATTGGCGGTGTTGCGCGGAATCGCGCTGTTCACCGATGTGTCGATCTTCGCCCTGAACGTCGCAGTGGCACTGGGGTTTGCGCTGGCCGTCGACTACACGCTGCTGCTCGTCAGTCGATACCGCGACGAACTGGGCCGCGGGACACCCGGCGCGGTGGACCGTAAGCTAGCTCTGCGGCGCACCATGGCCACCGCGGGTCGCACCGTGTTGTTCTCTGCGGTGACGGTGGCGCTGTCCCTGCTCGCGACGGCCCTGTTCCCGATGTACTTTCTGAAGTCCTTCGCGTATGCGGGTGTAGCGGTGGTGACCTTCGCCGCGATCGCCGCGGTGGTGGTGGCGCCCACCGCGATCGTCCTACTCGGCGACCGACTCGACGCCTTCAACGTGTGGCGGTGGGGACGGCGCCTGCTTTGTCGTCCCGAACCGACACCCCGTCGCATCGAACAAAGCTTCTGGTACCGAACGTCAAAGTTCGTCACCGGTCATGCCATTCCGGTGGCAATGGCGTTGGTCGTCCTGCTGCTGGCACTCGGGGCTCCCTTCCTCGGTGTCAACTGGGGGTATCCGGATGACCGCGTGCTACCCGCATCATCGTCGGCGCGGGAAGTCAACGACCGGATTCGCAGGGATTTCCGAATGAATACCGAAACTCGGGTCAAGTTGGTGCTGCCCGAAACTGCGGGGTTGAGAACCACCGATCTCGACGACTACGCCAAACGGATCTCGCTGGTCGACGATGTCTCGGCGGTGTCTTCACCTACCGGCACCTTTGTCGCCGGCGAGCGCCGGGGACCGCCGTCGGCTCCCACCGGAATGGCAAGCGGTAGTGCATATCTCACAGTTGACACCACCGCGCCCCTGTACACTCAGGCCTCCGAGAATCAGCTCGACGCGTTGCACCGGATCGCCCCGCCCGGCGGCCAAGACGTGCTGATCACCGGCATGGCACAAACCAATCGTGACTGCGTCGACGGAATCACCTCGCGCTTTCCGTTCGTGCTCGGCTTCATTGCGGTGGTCACGCTGGTGCTGCTGTTTCTCCTCACCGGCAGCATGGTGCTGCCAGTCAAAGCCGTGTTGCTGAACATCCTTTCGCTCACCGCGACTTTCGGTGCGCTGGTGTGGATATTCCAGGACGGGCACCTGCACGCGTTGGGCACCACGCCGACCGGAACTCTGACCGTCACCGTGCCGGTGCTGATGTTCTGCATCGCATTCGGCCTGTCGATGGACTACGAAGTGTTCCTGCTTGCGCGCATCCGCGAGCACTGGCTGGAAGCACGGCACGACCGCGGTGACGACAAACGGGCCATCGACGAAGGCGCCAACGACGAAAGCATTGCGCTTGGCTTGGCACACACGGGACGGGTGGTCACCGCCGCCGCGCTGGTGATGTCGATCTCGTTTGCCGCCCTGATTTCGGCGGGCGTGTCATTCATGCGCATGTTCGGATTCGGGCTGACCGTGGCCATCTTGGTTGATGCGACGCTGATTCGGATGTTGCTGGTGCCGGCCTTCATGCACGTGCTCGGCGATCTGAACTGGTGGGCGCCTGCCCCGTTGGCTCGGTGGCACAAGCGGTTTCGGGACGCGAGGGAGACAACCCTTGCTCCCCCAGACCAAATCATGTCCGAGCCGCGCCCAGTTCGCGTTGGAACCGACGCATCGCAGCGATCAATGCACTGAACACCCGGTGCGCGGCGGCCAAGTCGGCATCGGGTAGATCATCCATCGCCGCTTGGGTGTGCTGCCCCAACGGGGTGAAAAAGGAACGCGCGGTGGCCAACCCCGGGTCGGCGATCCGCAGAATAACCTTGCGCCGGTCTTCGGGATGGGCATCACGACGGATATGACGGGACTCGATCAGCCTATCCACCAGGTAAGTGATTGCCGCGTTAGTCATTCCCATCCGCTGGCTCAAGTCTCCCGAGGTCAATGGCCGCCCGGCGGTCTCGGCGACCATGATGTGCAGCAGGGCGCGAAAGTCGTTCGGCCGCACGTCATGTGACACGGCGAACAGTCGACCGATTTCGTCCGATTCGGTCGACAACTCCCGCAGATCGGCGGAGATCAGTGATTCCAGCTCGGTCCGGTGGCGGGTGTGCTCGGCGTGCTCCATGTCACCTCGAGCATATCCGCGAAGCAGGTATTTAGTTAATTTGATTAATACTTAAATGAATGAAATGCTGGATCGATGGGGTGGGATCGTCTCGCGCGAGTGGTGTCAAGTCGCCGCTCGTGGTTGCTGTCGCTGACCCTCTTCGCGATCGGCATCGCGGTGATGCTGATCATCGGGGGCAATAAGGCGGCCAGCCAGGCGCCGGTCGCGCTGCCGGCGGACGCGGAATCGGCCCAGGTCGACGCGTCGGCCGGGCAATTTCAGGGTGGCCGACAAGCTTCCGTCATCCTGGTAGTCAGCCGTGCCGACGGCGCGCCGCTGTCCCCGGCCGACGTGAACGCCGCCACGGACGCGTGCGCCCGCATGCAGACCCGCGCTCAACCGGGCGCGCCGGCACCGCAGCCGCCGCCCATGGTGTCTGCAGACGGCAAAGCCGCGATCGGCATAGTGCCGATCAGCTCCGACGTCTCGGGTCTGGACCTCAGCGATCTTGTGAAAGAGCTGCGCTCCGCAGCAGCTACCGGGCTGCCCGCCGGACTGCAGGCACACGTCACCGGCGGACCGGCTTTCGGCGCCGACATCGCCAACGCCTTCAGCAACGCCAACATCACCTTGCTGGCCGTGACAGCATCGGTGGTGGCCTTGCTGCTCATCGCGACGTATCGATCCCCCGTGCTGTGGCTGGTGCCGCTGTTTGTCATCGGGTTCGCCGATCAGGTTGCCACGTCCGTTGGAACCGTGGTGGCGTCGCTGACGGGCCTGAACTTCGACGGATCCACGGCTGGGATTACCAGCGTGCTGGTGTTCGGCGCTGGAACCAACTATGCGCTGCTATTGATTTCCCGCTATCGGCAAGAACTCGGTGGCCAGGCCGAACACCGGGAGGCGCTGCGACGGGCGGTCCGAAGGGCCGCGCCGGCGATCGTCGCCAGCAATGCCACCGTGGTGCTGGCCCTGCTCACCCTGGTCTTCGCCAGCACCCCCAGCACCCGCAGTTTGGGCGCGCTCGCGGCCTGCGGTCTGGTCGTCGCGGCGGCATCGGTGCTGCTAGTGCTGCCGCCGCTGTTGGCCGTGTGTGGCCGGCGATTGTTCTGGCCGTTCATTCCACGCCAACTCGACGGCGACACGCTGGAATCCGGCTTCTGGCACGGTGTTGCGCAACGGGTGGCCCGCCGCCCGGCGCTGATCGGCGGGATCGCCATCGCCGTGCTGGCCACGTTGGCCACTGGGCTGGTCGGCACCCGCATCGGCCTGTCCCAAACGGAACAATTTCGGGTGCAGGCGGATTCGGTTACCGGTTTCGACGTAGCGGCCGCGCATTTCCCAGCCGGGCTGACCAACCCCACCGTCGTCCTTGCGCCGACCGCACAAGCGGACCGGGTGCGCCAGGCGATCGACGCGACTCCCGGGGTGGTCTCGGCGACCGAGGCGGGTCGCTCCGCAGCGGGACTCACCAAATGGTCAGTGGTAACCGACGCCGCACCCGCCTCCGAACAGGCATTTACAACCATTGCCGCGCTGCGGAATTCGATCAAGGCCGTAACACCAGATGCACTGGTCGGCGGCCCCGACGCGCAGGCGCTGGACGTGCGCGACGCCGCGGCCCACGACCGGGCGCTACTCATTCCGACGATCCTCGCCGTCATCTTGGTCGTGCTCTACGTGCTGCTGCGGTCCGCGCTCGCGCCGCCGACGCTGCTGGCCGCCACGATTCTCGGCGCCCTGGCAGCGCTCGGCATGGGCGCCTGGGCCAGTACGCATCTGTTCGGATTTCCGGCACTGGACAACAGCACTCCGCTGTTCGCCTTCCTGTTCCTGGCCGCCCTCGGTGTGGACTACACCATCTTTCTGGTCGTCCGCGCGCGTGAGGAAGCCGCACTCGTCGGCTCCCGCGCTGGCATGATCCGAGCGGTTTCCGCCACCGGCGGTGTGATCACCAGCGCGGGAATCGTTTTGGCCGCGGTGTTTTGGGTATTGGGAGTATTGCCGCTGATTGTCATGACCCAGTTGGGCGTCATCGTCGGCCTGGGAGTCCTGCTCGACACGTTCGTCGTGCGCACGCTGGTCATCCCGGCATTGTTCGCCCTGATCGGTGACCGCATCTGGTGGCCCACCGATCTCAAATCGGTTGAACGCCAGGCTCAACCGACAAATGGAGGATCTTCTGATGAATAGCAAGACGCTGGCGGCAACGTCGTTGGCCGTCGCCGCGGCGGCGACCGCTGGGAGCATCGCGAGCCCGGGCCGCGGTGGCACCCCTACCTGGTATGCACGTATCCGCAAGCCTTCCTACCAACCGCCCAGTGTCGCCTTTCCGGTGGTCTGGACCACGCTCTACACGGACATCGCGGCCACCTCCACCGTGACGATCGACCGATTTCGCGAGACAGGACGACCGGAGAAGGCGCGCGGCTTCATCACCGCGCTGGGCGTCAACCTGATCCTCAACGCCGGGTGGAGTTGGTTGTTCTTCCGCTACCGCAGACTCGGCGCATCCGCACTCGGTGCCGCGGCGCTCACCGCCAGCAGCGCCGATCTGGTCAAGCGGGCGGCCGAGGCTGACCCCCGGGCCGGCGCGGCGTTGTCGCCGTACGCGCTGTGGTGTGGCTTCGCCACCGTTTTGTCCACCCATATCTGGTTCCTCAATCGCTGAATCATGACCACACTGCTGTGGTTTCGCCGCGACCTCCGGTTGGGTGATCACCCGGCGCTGACGGCCGCAGCCGCTGCCGCCGCCGACGGCGCTCCCGACGAAACCAGCACAGTGCTTGCCTGTTTCGTCGTCGACCCCCGGTTGGAGGCTTCGTCCGGCCAACGGCGGCTGCAGTTCCTGGGCGACGCGCTGCGACAGCTCAACGCGGATCTGGACGGCCGGCTGCTGGTGGTCCGGGGCCGACCCGAACAGCGAATCCCCGAGATCGTCGAGCGGATCGGTGCCTCATCGGTACACATCTCGGCGGACTACGCGCCATTTGGGCGACGACGCGACGAGCGGGTCCGCGAGGCGCTCGACCCGGTGCCCCTGGTCGCGACCGGTTCACCGTATTTGGTCTCCCCCGGCCGCGTCACCAAACCGGACGGCACCCCGTACAAGGTGTTCACGCCATTTTTTGCGCAGTGGCGCGAAGCCGGGTGGCGGCAGCCGGCGAAGGCCGGCCGCGTTCGCTGGCTCGAGCCGTCCGACATCGAGCAATGTGAGATCCCCGATCCCGGAGTCGCCCTCGACGTGACCGCCGGTGAAGCCGCGGCTCTTTCGCAGTGGGCCGCGTTCGTCGACGACGGGCTGCAACGCTACGCCGACGACCGCAACCGTCCCGACCTGCCGGGCACCAGCCGGATGTCGGCACACCTGAAGTTCGGCACGATTCACCCGCGCACCATGGTCAACGACCTGAATCCGCGGCGGCAGGGCGATGCGGCGTACCTGCGAGAGTTAGCGTTTCGCGACTTCTACGCTTCGGTGCTGCACCACTGGCCCGACAGTGCGTGGTGGAACTGGAATCGCGAGTTCGATGCCATCCAAACCGATACCGACGCCGACGCCGAACGGCGTTTCGAAGCCTGGAAGGCGGGTGAAACCGGGTTTCCTCTGGTCGATGCCGGCATGCGCCAGCTGCGCGAGACAGGCTGGCTGCACAACCGGTTGCGCATGGTCGTCGCCTCCTTCCTGGTCAAGGACCTGCACTTGCCCTGGCAGTGGGGCGCACGCTGGTTCCTTGACCAGTTGGTGGACGGTGACCTGGCCAACAACCAGCACGGGTGGCAGTGGACCGCGGGATGCGGCACCGACGCCGCGCCGTATTTTCGGGTGTTCAACCCGGACAGGCAGGGCGAAAAGTTTGACCCGTCAGGCGATTACGTCCGGCGCTGGGTTCCGGAGCTGGCCGACGTCAGTGACGTACGGTTGCGAAAGGGCGATCGGCCCGCAGACTATCCGCGGCCGATCGTCGACCACGCCGCCGAGCGCACCGAAGCTTTGCGCCGCTACCAGGACCTGGGTTAACGCGCCAATAGGATCGGCAACCGCATTTTTGTCGAACCTCTTTTCAGAAGTTTGCTCGGCGTGCAATTATCTCCCCCATTCACGGTTGTCAAAGCCTGCCAGGAGACGTTGTGGCTCATTCGATCGTTCGGACTTTGCTGGTTTCGGTTGCGGCAGCAACGCTGGTAGCTAATGCCGGAGCCTGCTCGGTCTCGACATCGAAATCGGTCAGCCAAGCGGAAGTGTCCGACCAGATTGCCGAGAAGCTGACCGACCCTGAAGGCAATAAGCCGGAGGAGGTGAGCTGTCCCGGAGACCTGGAAGCCAAGGTCGGTGCCCAGCTCAACTGCAAGATGAAGGTCAAGGGCGTCACCTACGACGTCAATGTCACGGTGACCAGCGTCGAGGGCAAGGACGTCAAGTTCGACATGGTCAAGACCCGCGACAAGGACGAGGTCGCCCAGGCCATCAGTGATCAATTGTTGGAGCAGGTTGGCCAGCGACCGGACTCGGTGACCTGCCCCGAAAACTTGAAAGGACTTGAAGGAGCGACCATCCGGTGCCAACTTGTCGACGGCAGCAAGAAGTACGGCATCACGGTGACCGTGACAAATCCGCAAGACATCAGTTTCCGGTACAAGGTCGACGATCACCCAGAGGAGTAGCCGTCGGAGCTGTTGTCTCCGAACGCCTACGGTTCCGGGGGGAGGGAGCGGCAGGTGCGATCCAGCACGCGTGCGTTGACCCTGGCTGTCGTGATTCTGCTGCTGTGCGTCGGTTGCGGCTTCACCCGGCCGACGACAAGGTCGAAACCCGCCGCGCCCTCGACCGAGGCCGCGGTGCAGATCAACGGCGACACCTCCAATCCGGTGAATCAGATTGCGGCCAAAGCGATTGCAGACATCGAAGCCTTCTGGAAAACCGAGTTTCCCAAGTTGTACGGTCGCGAATACACCCCAGTCAAAGGGGGCTTATACGCGGTGGTGCCGTCTTCGGGGAAATTGCCGCCGTGCGCGAGTTCGAAAGCCGACATCGCCGGCAACGCCTTCTATTGTCCTAAGTCCGACGTCGTCGCGTGGGACGCCGAAGGACTCCTGCCCAGCCTACGAAAGCGCTTCGGCGACTTCGTCATACCGGTGGTGCTCGCGCACGAATTCGGGCACGCCATCCAAGCCCGGGCAGAGTTCTCCGGCTTGACGGTGACCAAGGAGATCCAGGCGGACTGTTTCGCCGGAGCGTGGGCGGCGCATGCGATCAATGACAAGACGTTCACTCCCAGCCTCAACGACCAAGACCGCGCGCTGGCAGGTTTCCTGTTCCTGCGCGACGAGCCCGGCACCCAAAAAGACGACCCCCGCGCCCACGGCAGCGGCTTCGACCGGGTCAGCTCCTACCGCACCGGATTCGAAGAGGGGACCCCTAGGTGCAAGGAATACCGGGACGGCGACCCAGTGGTCACCGAGATCCCGTTCAACAGCCTCGTCGACGTGGCCAGCGGGGGCAACGCGCCCTACGAGGACATCATCAACCTGGTGCCCGTCGACCTCGAGGACTACTGGTCAAAGGTGTTCCCGCTCATCGCCGACAAGCCGTGGCAACCGCTGCAGGCGGCACGACCGTTCGATCCGCGGCGGCCACCGGCGTGCGGCGGCGCCCCCGTCACCGAATATGTGCTGTTCTACTGCGTGCCAGAGGATTACGTGGGCTTTGATGCCGTCAAGACGATGCCGGCGATATATGACGAGGCCGGCGATTTCGCGGTGTCCACATTGATCGCCACGCAATACGGGTTGGCGGCCCTGGACCGCTTCGGCCAGGGAAGCAGCGACAAGAACACCTCGCTGCGTGCGGATTGCCTGGCCGGCGCCTGGGCCGCCAACCTGCTGCTCGCAACCCGCGAGACGGCCATCTTCAAGCTCTCCCCCGGTGACCTGGACAAGGCGGTGGCGGCGCTGCTGATCTTCCGGGGCTCCGGCGACGTCCAGCGCCAGGGGCAGGGGGCCGAACGCGTTGACGCCTACCGCGACGGCGTCTATGAGGGCGTCAAGGAGTGCCTGTCGCGCTGAGCGCAACGCCCCGCTAGCGGGCTGCCTTCTTCCGCTCGATATCGGCCAGGGCGGCCGCCAACTCGGCGCGCTGCGCCGCCGACGTCTCCCAGGACAGCTGACGGTTCTTGACCACCTTCGCCGGCGCACCGACCGCGATCGAGAAGTCCGGAATGTTGCCGCGCACCACGGCGTGCGAGCCGAGCACGCAGCCGCGTCCGACCGAGGTGCCCCGGAGGACCGTCACCTTCACCCCGACCCAGGTGTCGGGCCCGATCCGGACCGGGCTCTTGATGATGCCCTGGTCCTTGATCGGGACGTTGATGTCGTCCATGCGGTGGTCGAAGTCGCAGACGTAACACCAGTCGGCCATCAGCGCCGACTCACCGAGCTCGATGTCCAGATAGCAGTTGATGACGTTGTCTCGACCCAGGACCACTTTGTCGCCGAACCGCAGCGAACCCTCGTGCGCCCGAATCGTGTTCTTGTCGCCGATATGCACCCACCGGCCAATCTCGAGCTGCGCCAGTTCTGGTGTGCAGTGGATCTCGACACCCTTACCCAGGAACACCATGCCGCGCGTGATGATGTGCGGATTCTGCAACTTGAATTTCAGCAGCCGCCAATACCGCACCAAGTACCACGGGGTGTATGCGCGGTTTTTCAACACCCACTTCAGGGAGTCCATGGTCAGGAACTTGGCCTGGCGCGGGTCGCGCAACCGCGAACCACGCCAGCGGCGATGCAGCGGCGCACCCCACATGCTCGTCATGACCGGAAAGCCTAGTCGGGTCGCATCGCACGCCAAAAATGGGCGGGCAGAGCATGCGGCCATCCGAGGGAAGCGAGCGTGCACGGGTTACCCTCAGCTGGTACACGTTCGCTGCTTTGGCCGAACCCCGCATCCAGAAAGGTTTTGTAATCCACGGTGCTTGCTCGACGTGTCATTGCGGCGATTTCTGTGGCAATTTCGGGGGCCGTACTCGCGGTGGGGCTCGGCGGATGCGGCAACACCGACTCCTGGGTCGATGCGGCTCCCGCTCAGGGCTGGCCCGCGCAGTACGGCGATGCGGCCAACAGCAGCTACACCGATAGAGCCGGCGCGACCAAGCTCAAGCTGGCCTGGACAAGGTCCGTCAAGGGCAGCCTGGGCGCGCAGCCGGCCCTGAGCGACCGCGGTTACCTCGCCCTCAACGCACAAACTCCCGCCGGATGTTCGCTGATGGAGTGGGAAAACAAGCGCAACGGCCGGCAACGCTGGTGTGTCCGTTTGGTCCAGGGCGGCGGCTTTGCGGGTCCGTTGCTCGACGGCTTCGACAACATGTACGTGGGCCAACCCGGAGCCATCATCGCCTTCCCCGTCACTCAGTGGACGCGCTGGCGTCAGCCCGTCATCGGGCTGCCCTTGACCCCCCGCTTCCTGGGTGGGGGCCAGCTGCTGGTGACCACCCATTTGGGTCAGGTGCTGATTTTCGACGCTCATCGCGGCAAGCTGGCCGGCAGCGCGCTCGACCTGGTGGAGGGCCTGGATCCCAAGGATGCGACCCGCGGGCTGGACGACTGCAGCCAGGCCGGTCCGAACTGCCCGGTGGCGAGCGCGCCGGCATTTTCACCGGCCAGCCAGACGGTGGTGGTCGGTCTGTGGCAGCCAGGCGCGCCGACCGCCGGGCTGGTCGGGCTGAAATACCACCCCGGTCAGAACCCGTCGCTGGTCCGCGAGTGGACCAGCGAGGCCGTCAGCGCGGGCATCCTGGGCAGCCCGGTCCTGTCCGCGGACGGGCAAACCGTGTACGTCAACGGTCGTGATCAGCGCCTCTGGGCAGTACACGCGGCCGACGGCAAGGTGAAGTGGTCGGTGCCGTTGGGGTTCTCCGCTCAAACACCGCCTACGGTCACGCCGAAGGGACTGATCGTCTCCGGCGGCGGGCCAAACACCCGTTTGGCGGCGTTTAGGGACGCCGGTGATCACGCCGACCAGGCCTGGCGACGCGACGACGTCAGCCCGCTGTCGACGTCAAGCCTGGCCAGTGGCGACGCCGGTTACACAGTGGTGGCCGGTCCACCCCGTGACAACGACGACCAGGGCCCCGGGCTGTCCCTGTTGGTCTTCGACCCGGACAGCGGCCGCACGCTCAATACATATCCGCTGCCCGAGGCCACCGGCTACCCGGTGGGAGTGGCGATCGGCACCGATCGGCGGGTGGTGACCGCGACCAGCGACGGCCAGGTTTACAGCTTCGCGCCGGCCTAGAGGCGATCGGAGGGCGGTCCGAGCCGACCGGCTAGATCGCCAGCGGCGGGATCGCGCTGCGGGGCACCCCGACCTGTGTCGGACCGGCGAACGAAGGCAGCAACTCGCCCGGAGCGAAGTAGAAAATCAACTGGTCGTCGGTGATGGCGAAATTCTGGTAGTTGGTCGAGTCGTGGCCCGCGCCGGGCGATATCGCCAGAGCCAGCGTGCTCTGGCGCTCCAGCTCGCGCTGGACGATCGGGAAGATGGCGTCCAGTGGGTTTGTGTTGGGCGCAAACAGCGTGTCGAAGGTAATCGGCTGCTTGGTGCCGAGGTTGTAGTTGAAGGTCTTGTACCAGGTCGACGGGTGCGTCCCGCCCAGGTCTTGGAAGAACTTGAGCACCACGCTCCGGGTGCGCGGCGGCTGGCCGGACGTGTGCTGTTCGGTGGTGGCCTCCATCTGGTACGGCTGGTCGCGCCTTCCCGAGCCCTGTGCGACGTTGACGAAGCCGTCCCGGTTCTGCGTGACGTAGTCGGTCAGCGCTTGCTGATCGGGATAGTCGACGGGAAACGTCAGGTCCAACGTGTAGGCGGTGGTCGACGCGCGCACGTGGCAGAGCTGCGCCGAGTCGACGGTACCGCCCAGGCTCGCGCACGACGGGGGCGCCGCGGCCGCCGGCCAGCTCAGCAGGGCCGCGGCCGCCACCGTGGCGGCCGCTATCACAAAACGCATCGTCGATTGTCCTCGCAGAAGAGACTTGGTGGCGTTGGCGTCACCCAATAGGTAATCGCGCTCAGCGTACCTGGGCGTTACCGGGAGGGACAGCAAACGAAAGCCACTGCGTGACTGGCTGTCCCGGAACCGAAGCGGGTGATAACCAACGACAGCGGCCGGCTGCCGCGCAACCGCAGCCGTCGTCGCAGCACATCCGGGTCGACCCGGACGCCGCGGACCAGTATTTCCAATGCCCCGCAGTCCATCGCGGTCAGCGCCTGGCGCAACCGGCGCTCATCGAACGGCAGCCGCTCGAGCACCTCGAAGCCCCGCACCGAGGCAGGAAGCCGATCACCGGACAGGTAGGCGATGTCGGGGTCGAGCTGCCAGAGGCCATGGCGGGTGGCGTACTGCCGGACCAGACCGGCACGGACGATGGCCCCGTCGGGATCGACGATCCAACGCCCGGCCGGACGCACTGGGCAGTCATCGGGATCGGAGTCGGTGACTTCCTCGCCGCTGTCGAGCACGCTCGCCCGTCGGCGGACACCGGGGTCGGCCAGGCCCGCCGTCCACAGACAAGCCTCACGCACCGAGCCGCGGTAGGACGTCAGCTCGATCTCGCCGTCGAACCCGAGTCGCTGCACCTGCTCGAAATCGATTCCAGGAGAACACTTTACGACCAGATCGCGGCCGTGATAGGTATCCAGCAGGGCACCGAGCGGGGGCTGGTAGTCATCGAGACTGAATCGTCGGCGGCCGCCGCTGCGGCGCGCCGGGTCGACGACGACGACCGCGTCTCGCGTCACCGGGTGCAGCGCGTCGGCGCGGCACAGCGCGGCGGTGGGACCGAGGTTGTGGCGCGCCATCGCCAACCGCACCGGATCGATGTCGCTGCCGACCACGCGGGCCGCCGTCTCCCGCAGTGCCGCTACTTCAGTGCCGATCGAACACGTCGCGTCGTGGACGACGCGACCGGCCAGTCTGCGGGCCCTGCGCTCTGCCACCTCGCGGGTGGTGGCCTGCTGCAGCGCCTCTTCGGTGAACAGCCACTGCAGGGCGCGATCGCCCAGCTTCTCGCGCGCCCGCCGACGCAGCAACGTGGTCTCGATGAGGACCGGCGTCCGCGCTCCGAACCGGGCGCGCACCGCCGCGACATCGGCGACGCGTGTCGCGTCGGTCAGTGCGTATTCGGCGACGGCCCGCAGCGCCGCCGCACCGGCTGGCGACCGCAGGAAGACGACGTCGTCGGTGCTGAAGGTAAGACCGGCGGCACCGCTGTTCAGGAGGGCTTGACCCCGGTGACCATCACGTTGTAGAACCAGCCCTTCGGGGCGACGTGCCGCCAGATGTTGGCGTCCACCCAGCTCAGGGCCTTCCAGCCGGTGAAGGCGAACTTCGCCCAGCCCCAGCCCAACCGTCCGGGCGGCACCGATGCTTCGAACGTGCGCACCGGCCAACCGAACATCGCGGCGGTGAACTCCTCGCTGGCCGTACGCACCTCGATTGCACCGGCATTGGTGGCCATTCGCTCCAGATCGCCCGGCCTGAACGTGTGCAGGTCGACGATCGCCTCGAGTGCCGCGGCGCGCGAGGACTCGTCGAGTTCGGCTTGCGGGCGCCGCCAACTACCCAAACCGGGCAGCTTGGTGACGTTGGTGGCGACGCGCCAGGTCAGGGTGGACAACGTGCGTGCGTATTCGTTGCCGACGGTCGTGGGCTCCCCGGCGAACACGAACCGGCCGCCGGGCTTGAGGACCCGAATCACCTCCCGCAGCGACAGTTCGACGTCGGGGATGTGGTGCAGCACGGCGTGCCCCACCACCAGGTCGAAGGTGTTGTCGTCGTACGGGATGCCTTCGGCGTCGGCGACCCGTCCGTCGATGTCGAGCCCCAACGATTGCCCGTTGCGAGTGGCGACCTTGACCATCCCGGGCGAAAGGTCGGTGACCGAGCCGCGCCGGGCCACCCCCGCCTGGACCAGGTTGAGCAGGAAGAACCCGGTGCCGCAGCCCAGCTCCAGCGCGCGGTCGTAGGGCAGTTGACGCAGGACTTCGTCGGGAACGATGGCGTCGAACCGGCCGCGGGCATAGTCGACGCAGCGCTGGTCGTAGGAGATCGACCATTTGTCGTCGTAGCTCTCGGCCTCCCAGTCGTGGTACAGCACCTGCGCGAGCTTGGTGTCATGGCGCGCGGCTTCCACCTGTTCCGCGGTGGCGTGCGGATTGGGAACGGCGTCAGCGGGGATTTCCGTACTCCTCGTCATGCAGGGCAGCCTAACGGCTGTCCCGGTCCTCCCGCTTGGCCCCTTCCTGACCAGCGGCGAACACCTCGACATAGCGGCGACGTTCGGCGGCGCGCACCTCGTCGGCTGTGGCGGCACCGTCCTCGAAAACGGCATTGATCCCAGCCTTGGCGGCGGCCAGCGCGTACGGCGGGCCGTCCAGAAAGCGGCGCGCCCAGGTGGCCGCGGCGTCGTAGACGTCGTCGGGAGCGACCATGTCATCGATCAGGCCCAGGGCCAGCGCTTCTTCGGCGTCGAAGAAGCGTCCACTGAACACCAGTTCCTTGGCCCTGCTGGCGCCCGTGACGTGGGCGAGTCGCGCCATCCCGCCGCCACTGGGAATCAGGCCGGCCAGGATCTCGGTCGCGCCGAACTTCACGTTGTCGCCGCTGACCCGCCAGTCGGCCGCGAGCGCAAGCGTGAGCCCGGCGCCCAGTGCATAGCCGGTGATCGCGGCCACGGTCGGTTTCCCGATCGCCGCCACGGCGTCGATCGCCTCGCGCCGCACCCGCGCCGCGGTGTCGGCCTCCTGAGGCGTCAGTGTCCGCAGTTCGGGCATGTCGTCGCCGGCGGAGAAGATCTCGTGGCCACCGAACAGAATGACCGCGGCGACGTCGTCGCGGCGACCGAGCTCGTCTGCCGCGGCGATGATTTCGCGGTACACCTGGCGGGTCATCGCATTGGTCGGCGGACGCGACAACAGCAGCATCGCCAGGCCCGCATCTTGCGAACCGTCGCTGACCACGACACTGACGAACTCGCTCACCGGGTGTTCTCTTTCGCGTTCACTGGCGCGCTCACTGGCGCGCTCAAAAGGGCCAGTCCAAGGATCCGCCGGCCTGCCGCGCCCGGTGGTAGCGGTCGGAGTCGAAAAACTCGAAGACCCAGTTGTCGCCCCGCTTCTCCAACAGCGGCTGCACGGTCACGATCTGACGTTCGACGGCCAACACATCGGCGACACGCCGACCGGCCAGCGAATCCAGCTGGGTCCAGGTCGGCGGCAGCAGGACGTTGCGGCCCGCCTCGAAGTCGTCGATGGCGTCCTGCGGCAAGGCCCACCCGGACTGGTCGGATTCGGTGTTGTCGCCGTCGGCGCGCTGTCCTTCCGGCAACGCCGCCACGAAGAAGTAGGTGTCGTAGCGGCGGGTGCGTTCGGCTTCCGGGGTGACCCAGTTGGCCCACGGGCGCAGCAGGTCGGTACGCAACACCAGATTTTCGGTGCGCAGGAAATCCGCGAACGACAGCGTCCGGTCGTCCAGGGCGCGCCGCGCGTCGTGGTAGACCGAGGCGTCGCCGACGATGGTGTCGGGGTCGTCGGCGGGGCCGGCGAACAACACCCCGGACTCCTCGAAGGTTTCCCTGACGGCGGCGCACACCAGCGCCTCGGCGAGGTCGGTCTCGACGCCGAAGCGCTGCGCCCACCACTGCGGCGGCGGCCCTGCCCAGGCGCCTTGCCCCTGCAAGTCGGCGTTGCGGTCCCGGTCGTCGACGCCGCCGCCCGGGAACACGATCACCCCGGGCGCGAACTCCATCTTCGAGTGGCGACGCATCAGGAAGATTTTCAGGCCCGCGGATGTGTCGCGGATCAGCATCACGGTCGCCGCCGGCCGGGCCGGCAGCGGCTCGGGTGTGGTCATGACTGCCTCCGGTGGGCTGCGCGGGTACGAACCCGCCGAGCGAAGTAGCGTCCGTCGACCACCTCGAGCGCGATCCGTTGACCGAACGCCGCAGACAGATTCTCGGCGGTCAGCACGTCGGGCAACAAGCCCGACGCCACCACTTGCCCCTCGGACAACAGCAGGCAGTGGGTGAAGCCCGGCGGCACCTCCTCCACGTGATGGGTGACCAGCACCAGTGCGGGCGCATCGGGGTCGGCCGCCAGGTCGGCCAGCCGCGCCACCAGTTCCTCGCGGCCACCCAGATCCAGGCCCGCCGCCGGTTCGTCGAGCAACAGCAGTTCCGGATCGGTCATCAAGGCACGAGCGATCAGGACTCGTTTGCGCTCACCCTCCGACAGCGTCCCGTAGCTGCGGTCCGCGAGGTGTTCGGCGCCAAGGCTTTCCAGCATGTCGATCGCGCGACGGTAATCGAGGTCCTCGTAGTGCTCGCGCCACCGGCCCAGCACCGAGTAGCCAGCCGACACAACCAGGTCGCGTACCACTTCGTTGTCGGGCACCCGCTGGGCCAGAGCCGCGGAGCTCAGCCCGATCCGGGACCGAAGCTCGGTGACGTCGACCCGGCCGAGCCGCTCCCCCAGCACGAACGCGATCCCCGACGATGGGTGCTCGGCGGCCGCGGCGATCTTGAGCAACGACGTCTTTCCGGCACCGTTGGGCCCGATGATCACCCAGCGTTCGTCCAGTTCGACGGCCCAGTCCACGGGCCCGACGAGGGTGCGACCGTCGCGGCGCAGTGAGACGTTTCGGAAGTCGATCAGCAGGTCGGGATCGGCCTCTAAAAAGCCAGTGTCAGGCACCCGACCATCGTGCCGTATGCCTGCCGGGCAGACGCAAAAGCCCCCGTCTCATCCCGAAAATTGGAGCTTTCGCTCTGCTTGGCGGGCTAGTCGGCCGGGATCTCGACGCGCCGGAGCGTGCCGTCGGCGGCGTCGGCGGCCTCGATCTCGCCGCGCGTCACTCCGAGCAGGAACAGCACCGTGTCCAGGTATGGGTGGCTGAGGGACGCATCGGCGACCTCGCGCAGCGCAGGCTTGGCGTTGAACGCGATGCCGAGTCCAGCTGCCGCGAGCATGTCGATGTCGTTGGCGCCGTCACCTACCGCGACGGTCTGCTCCATCGGTACCCCGTACTGGTCGGCAAACGCGCGCAGCGCCTTGGCCTTCCCCGGCCGGTCGACGATCGGTCCGAGCACCCGCCCGGTCAAGATCCCGTCCACAATTTCCAGCTCATTGGCGGCGACGAAGTCCAACATCAGGTCGCGGGCCAGTGGTTCGATGATTCGCCGGAAGCCACCCGAGACTACGCCGCAGCGAAAACCCAAGCGACGCAACGTTCTTATCGTGGTGCGGGCACCCGGCATCAATTCGAGCTGCGCGGCGACGTCGTCGATCACCGTGGCCGGCAACCCGGCCAGGGTGGCCACCCGCTGTTCGAGCGACTCGGCGAAATCCAGCTCACCGCGCATGGCGGCTTCGGTGATCGCGGCGACGGTTCCCTGCGCTCCGGCCCGCGCGGCCAGCATTTCGATGACCTCGCCCTGGACCAGCGTCGAATCGACGTCGAACACGATGAGCCGCTTGGTCCGCCACGCCAGGCCGTAGTCGGCGACGGCCACGTCGACATGCTGGTCGACGGCCACCTTCGTCAGCGCGGTCTGCAGTTCGCCGGCGACGTCCGGCGGCCCTGAAACGCGCAATTCGAGGCCGGTGACCGGGTAGTCGGAGATGCCGCGGATGAAGTCGATGTTGACGCCCAGGCCGGCGACCTCCTTGGCCACCGCGGCGAACGCCTCGGCAGTGATCGGCCGGCCCAGCAGAAAGATGGTGTGGGTCGACGGCTTTTGAATGATCGGCAGGTCGTCGCTGCGCTCGATCGCGACCTCAAGGCCGACGCCGTGGATGGCAGCCGTGACCTCCTCGCTCAACGCTTCGCCCTCGGCAACGTCGCGGGGGCACGACACCAGCACGCCGAGCGTCAGCCGACCCCGGATCACGACCTGCTCGACGTTGAGAAGCTCGACGCCGTGCCGGGCGAGGACCGCGAAGAGCGCAGACGTCACGCCCGGTTGATCGACACCGGTGACGGTGATGAGCACCGATACCTTGGGCGAAGCGCTCACCCCAGGTTGCCGTCGCTACTGATCACTGGTCGAGCGATCGGCCTCAGTCCGCGGGCCCAATCCCTTCGGCGACTCGCCGACCGTGGCGTGGCGCCCAATGTGGGCCTCGGCGCGCATCCGCTCAACCATGTGCGGATAGTGCAACTCGAACGCCGGACGCTCCGAGCGGATGCGGGGCAGCTCGGTGAAGTTGTGCCGCGGCGGCGGGCAACTGGTGGCCCACTCCAAGGAGTTGCCGTAGCCCCATGGGTCGTCGACGGTCACCACCTCGCCGTAACGCCAGCTCTTGAAGACATTCCAGACGAACGGCAGCATCGACGCGCCCAGGATGAAGGCGCCGATGGTCGAGACGACGTTGTAGCTCTGGAAGCCGTCGGATGCCAGGTAGTCGGCGTAACGACGGGGCATGCCCAGGTCGCCAACCCAGTGCTGCACCAGGAACGTGGTGTGGAAACCGATGAACGTCAACCAGAAGTGGACCTTGCCCAGCCGCTCGTCGAGCAGCCGACCGGTCATCTTGGGGAACCAGAAGTAGATGCCGGCGTAGGTGGCGAACACGATGGTGCCGAACAACACGTAGTGGAAGTGTGCGACCACGAAGTAGCTGTCGGTCACGTGGAAGTCCAGCGGCGGGCTGGCCAGCAACACGCCGGTCAGGCCGCCCAGCAGGAAGGTGACCATGAAGCCGACCGAAAACAGCATCGGCGTCTCAAACGTCAACTGGCCCTTCCACATAGTGCCGATCCAGTTGAAGAACTTGATCCCGGTGGGCACGGCGATCAGGTACGTCATGAACGAGAAGAACGGCAGCAGGACGGCTCCGGTCGCGAACATGTGGTGCGCCCACACCGCCACCGACAGCGCGGCGATCGACAGCGTCGCGTACACCAGCGTGGTGTAGCCGAAGATCGGCTTGCGGGAGAACACCGGGAAGATCTCGGAGACGATCCCGAAGAACGGCAGCGCGATGATGTACACCTCGGGGTGGCCGAAGAACCAGAACAGGTGCTGCCACAACAGGACGCCGCCGTTGGCCGAGTCGTAGATGTGTGCCCCCAGGTGCCGGTCGGCGGCCAGGCCGAACAGCGCCGCGGTGAGCAGCGGGAAGGCGATCAGCACCAGGATGGACGTCACCAAGATGTTCCAGGTGAAGATCGGCATCCGGAACATCGTCATCCCCGGTGCGCGCATGCAGACCACCGTCGTGATCATGTTGACCGCGCCCAGGATGGTGCCCAGACCGGCGACGATCAGACCCATGATCCACAGGTCACCACCGGCGCCCGGCGAGTGGATGGCGTCGGTCAGCGGGGTGTAAGCGGTCCAGCCGAAGTCGGCGGCGCCGCCGGGCGTGATGAAGCCGGCGGCCCCGACCAGGGCGCCGAACAAGAACAGCCAGAAGGAGAAGGCGTTCAGCCGCGGGAAGGCCACGTCGGGTGCACCGATCTGCAGCGGCAGCACCAGATTGGCGAAACCGAACACGATCGGGGTCGCATAGAACAGCAACATGATCGTGCCGTGCATGGTGAACAGCTGGTTGAACTGCTCATTGGACAAGAACTGCAGACCAGGGACCGCCAACTCGGTCCGCATCAACAGCGCAAGCAACCCGCCCAGCAAGAAGAAGGCGAAGCAGGTGACGCAGTACATGATGCCGATCAGCTTGTGATCGGTGGTCGTGATCAGTTTGTAGATCAGGTTCCCTTTGGGGCCGGTCCGGGCCGGGTAGGGACGAGTGGCCTCGAGTTCTCCCAAGGGGGGCGCTTCGGCTGTCAACAGCTCCTCCAAACATCCAGCACGGACATCTACCCGAACAAAGCCCGAAAACCGGTTTCGCTTCAGAAACCACTAATGCCACGAATCTTAGCCCGCGATCATGTCGGCGGAAGGGCTGGTCCTACAAACTGTCGTAATTGGTGCTCACGACGCGGTCGTGACCGCGTTGCCACCGCGAAACCGGGCGCCGCAGCAGGGCACTCAGCGGCGCGGGCGCCCGCGCAACGCCGCGCCGCGCTCCTGGCCGGTGGCCCGGGCCTGAGCTGGCCGGATGTTACCGTCGGACGCGTGTTATCCGGCCGGACGCGAGGGGTTGTCGCCCTCCTAGCAGCGGCCACGGTCATGTGCAGCGGCTGCGGATCCAAACAACCCGCCCCCGGGGCGTCACCCTCACTACCCACCCCCACCACCCAGATCGCGGGGGCCGGCGTGTTGGGCAACGACCGCAAACCCGACGAATCCTGCGCGAAGGAACCCGCCGCGCCCGACCCCGGAGCGCCCACCAGACCAGCGCACAACGCCGCCGGTGTCACCCCCGAGGTGGTCGAGGTTCCCGCCGAGCCGCAACGCATCGTGGTGCTTTCCGGTGATCAACTCGACGGTCTGTGCGCCCTCGGCCTGCAATCGCGCGTGGTCGGCGCCGCGTTGCCGGACGGTTCCCCGGCCCAGCCCGCGTACCTCGGCGACGCGATCCACGGCGTGCCCGGTGTCGGCACCCGAAGCAATCCGGACCTCAATGCCATCGCCGCGGCACACCCCGACCTGATCTTGGGCTCGCAGGGCCTGACGCCACAGCTGTACCCGCAGCTGGCGGACATCGCGCCGACGGTGTTCACGGGCCCGCCCGGCGCGGCGTGGGAAGCCAACCTGCGCGGCGTCGGCGCTGCGACCGCTCGCGCCGCCGCGATGGAAGAGTTGCTCAAGGGGTTCACGCAACGAGCCACCGACGTCGGAACCAAGCGCGACGCAACCCACTTCCAGGCCTCCATCGTCCAGCTGACCGACGCCACCATGCGGGTCTACGGCGCCAACAACTTCCCGGCCAGCGTGCTCACCGCGGTCGGCGTAGACCGGCCGGCGTCGCAACGCTTCACCGACAAGCCCTACATCGAGTTCGCCACCTCGGACGCCGACCTCGACAAGAATCCGGACTTCTCCGCGGCCGACGCCGACATCATTTATGTGTCCTGCTCGACGCCGGCCGCCGCGGACCGCGCCGCCGTGATTTTGGACAGCGGCCCGTGGCGCAAACTGTCGGCCACGCACGACAACCGGGTCTTCGTGGTCAACAACGAGGTCTGGCAGGCCGGGCAGGGGTTGGTCGCGGCGCGCGGCATCGTCAACGACCTGCGCTGGATCAACGCACCGATCAACTAGACGGAGCCGTCCACTAAGCGGCAGTGCGTCCAGTCTCACACCTGCGCGGATGGCCCGCAGGCCGTTACCTTAGCTAAGCTTTTTGCGAGAACCAGAGTCAGAGATTAAGAGGGGTGCCATGAGCACTGTTTCCGCGTATGCAGCCACGTCAGCCACCGAGCCGCTAACCAAGACCACAATCAATCGCCGCGACCCCGGACCGCGCGACGTGGCGATCGACATCAAATTCGCCGGCATCTGCCACTCCGACATCCACACCGTCAAGGCCGAGTGGGGTGTGCCGAACTATCCCGTCGTCCCGGGCCACGAAATCGCGGGCGTCGTAACCGCCGTCGGCTCCGACGTGACGAAGTACAAGGTCGGCGACCACGTCGGCGTGGGCTGCATGGTGAACTCTTGCCGCGAATGCAGCAGCTGTAAGGCCGGGCTCGAGCAGTACTGCAAGAAGGGCCCGATCTTCACCTACAACTCGATCGACCGGGACGGCACGCCGACCTACGGCGGCTACAGCCAGGCCGTCGTGGTGGACGAGGACTTCGTCGTTCGAATCCCCGACTCCCTGCCGCTGGACAAAGCCGCGCCGCTGCTGTGCGCCGGCATCACCCTGTACTCTCCGCTGCGGCACTGGAAGGCCGGGCCGGGCACGCGGCTGGCCATCATCGGCCTGGGCGGCCTGGGCCACGTGGGTGTCAAGCTGGGCAAGGCCATGGGCGCCGAGGTCAGTGTGCTGTCGCAGTCGCTGAAGAAGATGGAAGACGGATTGCGCCTGGGAGCGACCGGTTACTACGCGACCTCAGATCCCGCCACCTTCAAGAAGCTGCGCAGCAGTTTCGACCTGATCCTCAACACCGTGTCGGCCAACCTCGATCTGGGCAAGTACCTCAACCTGCTCGACGTCGACGGCACCCTGGTGGAACTCGGCATCCCGGAGCACCCCATGCCGGTTCCGGCATTCGGGTTGGCCCTGGCGCGGCGCAGTCTGTCCGGGTCGAACATCGGTGGGATCGCCGAGACGCAGGAGATGCTGAACTTCTGCGCCGAGCACGGCGTCACGCCCGAAATCGAAGTCATCGCACCGGATTACGTCAACGAGGCGTACGAGCGGGTGCTGGCCAGCGACGTGCGCTACCGCTTCGTCATCGACATCTCAGCCATGTGAGCCCGGTGAGGCGTGTGAGGCGGCCGCTTCGGCGGCCTCTCCGTCCACATCGGTGGCGTCGACCTCGCTGACGTCGACACCGGCCAACGGCCAGCCGGCGGCGGCCAGCCTGCCGGCCACGCGGGCGATGTTCTCCCCGCCGGGGTCGCGGTTGGTCGTTTCGGTGATGAATTCGGCGATCTCGTCGCGGTCGATCACGCCGTCGGCGGTGGCCGGCGAACCGGGGGCGGTGATGTGCTGCACCACCTCGCGGAGCTGGTCCTCGGTCAACGGGGTGCTGCGCAGCAGCGCGAGCAGCGGAACCCGGTCGGGCCCTGGGACGCCGTCGGGGTAGCTGACCTGTAGCCACCGCAGCACTGCCTTGAAAAACGCGGCCGGAGAGAAGGTCGGTTTCGCCAGTTTGGTCACGCCCTCAGTGTCACGGTCGGGTGCGCGCGCCGCTACTGTGGCCGACGCGCCGTCGGCGACAATTCACACGCCGTTCACGGCTTGGCACGTGCCGGTTTAGCAGCGCTCAATGCGGCAGCGTCTGTGGCCGCGCGTTGCGGGCGTCGCCGGGCTTGATGACCTGGAAGCTGAAGTACCAGAGATCGGTCGCCTTCATGTGGACGACGTCGTCGACGTGGACATCGAAGGCTTCCTCATTGGCTGCGACCTCAGAGCGCGCCCTCTCCTCTGCTCGCTGCAGCATCGCGTGCTGATCTGCATTGGCGTGGCTGCGGATCCGGAAACGGCGAATCTCGGGCTGCGAAACCGTCATGGGAGTTCATCCAACCAGCCGGGCCAAGCATGATGGAAGACGTGAGTTGGGCGAGGTACGAGGCAAAAGCGCTAGCTGGCGCATCACTAACCGACAGCGCTCTGCATGCCGCTCTGGAAGACTACGTGCGCGTGCAGAACCCGCATTTGACCGACGTTCGGTTGGAGCAGGCCACGCCGACCGAGGAGTTCGACGGGTCGGACCGGCGGTGGTACGTGGTCACTTACTTGGCGGAAGACGGGCTGGCCAGCTAGGTCAGTCAGACAGACTAGTGCTTTGCGGTCGTTAGCCGTCTCGATCTTGTTCGGTGCAACGGCTGGCATGATCGGCCGCCGTCGGTGGCGCGGATGGCCGCTGAACCCCCAGCAATTTAGGTAGTCGATTACTTAGACCGACCCAATCTGTGTGCGCGAGGCTGGGCTCGGTAGTACCAGCTAGTCGGGGGAAGACATGTCGTTTCTAATCGCGTCGCCGGAGATGATGACGGCGGCAGCATCGGATCTGGCCATTCTCAGATCAGCGCTCGGCACAGCCAACGCCGCAGCGGCGACCTCGACGACGCAGCTGTTGGCCGCCGCCGGCGATGAGGTATCGGCGGCAATTGCTGACTTGTTCGACGCCTACGGCCGGGAGTATCAAGCTCTGAGTGCGCAGGCGGCGGCATTTCATGACCAGTTCGTGCTCGCGCTGGCTGCAAGCGCCGGGTCGTACGCCAGTGCGGAGGCTGCCGCGGCCTCGCCGCTGCAAAGCTTGCTGGATCTGATCAACGCGCCCTTCCTGACGGCGACCGGACGCCCGCTGATCGGCGACGGCGCAAACGGCGCCGACGGCACCGGGCAGGCGGGCGGCGATGGTGGGTGGCTCTTCGGCAACGGCGGCAACGGCGGGTCCGCTGGGTCGCAAGGCACCGGCGGCAAGGGTGGGTCGGCCGGTTTTATCGGCAACGGCGGCAAGGGCGGGGCCGGCCTGACCTCATTGTCCTTCAACGCCCCCGGCGGCGGATTCGGTACGGCTGGTGGTGTCGGCGGTGCCGGCGGCTGGTTGTACGGCACCGGCGGCATGGGTGGCAGCGGCGGCGCCGGCGCGTACGGCGGGGGTTTCGGCGGGGACGGCGGCGCCGGTGGACATGTGTTTGGCACGGGTGGGGCCGGCGGCGCCGGAGGCAACGGCATTGCCGGTCGCGGCGGGAACGGCGGCGTGGCCGGGCTCATTGGCAACGGCGGCGCCGGTGGCCAGGGCGGAAACTCAGGTCTTTTCGAAGCCGGTAACGGCGGGGCTGGGGGCAGCGCAATGCTGATCGGCAACGGCGGACACGGCGGCAACGGGGGAACTGGCCCAGGTGCGGGCTGGGGTGGCGCAGGTGGTACAGGCGGAGTTTTCGGCAACGGCGGCGATGGCGGCCGGGGCGGAGACGGTTACTTCGGTCTCGGCCACCCCGGTGGGGCGGGCGGTAACGCGGTGCTGATCGGCAACGGCGGACACGGCGGCAACGGTGGCAACGGTGTAGGAGGCGATCCCCCTGGGCCGGGCGGCCCTGGCGGCAAGGGCGGCCAGTGGCTGGGATTCGACGGGACGAACGGGTTGCCATAGCCCGCCCTCATGGCTACGCGCGGCAGGTCAGCAAGCGACGAAACTGTCGCCAACAAAGATGCCACTTGCCAATGATGGTGGCGGTGGCGAGATAGGAGGCAAGGGTGGCACCGGTGTCGCCGGCGGCATGCCATTCGGACTGAACGGAACCGCAGGCGTGTCTTAAGGCAAACCGAGGTTCGGGACGTCCCCAAGGCAGGGGCGCGCCGACCCACAACTACCGCACGACGTGATTCCTGAGGCGCACCAGCCCTAGAAGTCCCAGTCCTCGTCCTCGGTGACCACGGCCTTGCCGATCACATACGACGACCCCGACCCCGAGAAGAAGTCGTGGTTCTCGTCGGCGTTGGGTGACAGCGCCGACAGGATCGCGGGGTTCACATCGGTCTCGTCGCGCGGGAACAAAGCCTCATAGCCGAGGTTCATCAGTGCCTTGTTTGCGTTGTAGCGCAAGAACTTTTTGACGTCCTCGGTGAGCCCAACCTCGTCGTAGAGGTCCTGGGTGTACTCGACCTCGTTGTCGTAGAGCTCGAACAGCAGCTCGTAGGTGTAGTCCTTGAGCTCGGCGCGCTTGGCCTCGTCTTCCAGGGCCAGGCCGCGCTGGAACTTGTAGCCGATGTAGTAGCCGTGCACGGCCTCGTCGCGGATGATCAGTCGGATCATGTCGGCGGTGTTGGTCAGCTTGGCCCGGCTCGACCAGTACATCGGCAGGTAGAAGCCGGAGTAGAACAGGAAGCTTTCGAGCAGCGTTGAGGCCACCTTGCGCTTCAGCGGTTCGTCACCCTTGTAGTACTGCATGACGATCTCGGCCTTGCGCTGCAGGTTGGGGTTTTCCTCCGACCAGCGGAACGCGTCGTCGATCTCGGCGGTCGAGCACAACGTGGAGAAGATGTTGCTGTAGCTGCGGGCGTGCACCGACTCCATGAACGCGATGTTGGTGTACACCGCCTCCTCGTGCGGGGTCAGCGCGTCGGGGATCAGGCTCACGGCACCCACGGTGCCCTGGATGGTGTCCAACAGCGTCAGGCCGGTGAAGACCCGCATGGTCAGCTGCTTCTCGTGGGCGGTCAGCGTGTTCCAGGATGGGATGTCATTGGATACCGGCACCTTCTCGGGCAGCCAGAAGTTACCCGTCAACCGGTCCCAGACTTCGGCATCTTTTTCGTCTTGCAGCCGGTTCCAGTTGATCGCGGAGACACGGTCAATCAGCTTTGCATTTCCAGACACTGAAACCCCACTTCACCAGGACCATTTGGGATGTCTCGCCGTCGCGACGACGTCGTGAGGGCGACATCCCAAACACTACCCCTAGGGGCCGACAAGCCCGCGGAACACAAGAAGTTGTGTTGGGGGCGTGTCGTCGTCGACCATCAATGCCCCGCCGAACCGGTGACTCAGCCCACCCGCTATGCCGTAGGAAGCAGGTCGATCAGGGTGTCGACGAGCTCCTCGGCGCTGGTGTGCCACTTGTCCATGTCGAGGTGACCGCTCAAATCCAGGCCCGTGATGCCATGGGCACTGGTCAACAGCAACGCCCCGTAACGCCTCGCCTGTTGCGGACCGGTGACGCGACCGACCAAGTCGAGAAACAGCTTCTGAGTGCGCTCGGCGGCCTGAACCGCTGCCGTCAGGTCGCCCGCCGGCGTCGTGAACATCAGGCGGTACAGGTGCGGCCTGGTGCGACCCATGTCGATCAGCGAGAGCAGGGCCGTTCGCAGCGACTGTGCGGGTGAGTCGTCGCCGTTGACCAATGCCTCCAGCACATCGCCCAATTCAGTCCACGCGTTGACGGCCAGGACGGTGAGCAACGATTCCTTATCGGCGAAGTGGCGGTACGCCGCGGAGCGCGAAACGCCACTGCGGGCACCTACCTCGCGTAACGTCACTGCGCCGACTCCGCCCAGGTCAAGAAGGGCGCTGGCGGCCTCGATCAGCGAACGCCGAGTGGCCGCAGCCCTCTCCGATCGCGTAGTCACCCGCCGAGCATAAGCCGGACTTTGAGTTGACAGCGTCAACTCAACTGCCTAGTTTGAGATGACAGCGTCAACTCAAATCGCACCGGATGGAGCCCGCCATGAAGAATTCGAATCGTGCAGCCCGCGACGAGCTGATCGTCGTGACCGGCGCCTCGACCGGCATGGGCGCCGCGGCGGCTCGAGAGTTGGCCGACAACGGTTTTCACGTGCTGGCCGGCGTCCGCCGCGAAGCCGACGCCGACGCATTGCGGAACTTGCCGGTCGCGGGAAGCGGAAGCATCGAACCGCACATCCTCGACATCACCATTGCCTCGGACGTGTCCGCCATCGCCGACCGCGTCGAGCGCGACCCGCTGCACCGTCCCCTTCGGGCGCTGATCAACAACGCCGGCATCGCGATCAATGCGCCAGTCGAAACCCTCCCGCTGTCGCAATGGCGCCGGCAGTTCGAGGTCAATCTGTTCGGACACATTGCCATGACCCAGGCGCTGTTTCCGGCGCTCCTGCGCAGCTCGGGAACCATAGTGAATATCAGTTCGGTGGGCGGCAAGGTGGTCTTGCCGACGTATGGTGCCTACGCCGGTTCAAAGTTCGCCCTCGAGGCGGTCAGCGACGCGCTGCGCCGCGAGGTCGGTGACACCGGGATCAAGGTCGTCGTCGTCGAACCGGGCGCGGTCAAGACCGAGATGCCCGAGCGCGGTATCGCGACCGCGGAGAGATTGCAATCCGACATGACCGCTGCCCAGCGGGCCCGCTACGGCGATCTCAACGCGGCCGTGACCGCACAAGCCCGCTCGTTCATCGACACCGGGGTTTCAGCCGAGCACGCCGCCAAGGTGATCGCCAAGGCCGCGACGTCGTCAAACCCCCGGACGCGCTACACAATCGGTCGCGACGCCGCCCTACTGGTGCGGATCAACCGGGTCGTATCCGACCGGGTTATGGACCGCATCGTGCGATTGAACGTCCGCTCTGCGGTCAAACGCGCGCAATCACGCACCCGCACCGAAGCCCCGTCGACAGCGGTTGGCGCAGCGCTATGCGAGTGACTGGCGCGCCCGGGCACCCACGCCCAAGAATTTGTACTCTTCGGGGTTGATCTTGCGGGTCTGACGCCAGTACTCCCAGGTGTAGCCGCCCCAGAGCACGGTGTTCTTGCCGTGCTCGTCGAGATACCAGCTGGCGCAGCCACCGCTGTTCCACACCGACCGCTTCAGCCGCTCCTGAAGTTCCTGGTTGAACTTGTCCTGGGCGGCACGAGTGGGCGCCAGCGCCTGCGCGCCCATCTTGTCGCACTTTGAGATCGCGTCGGCGACGTAGCGGATCTGGGACTCGATCATGAACACGACCGAGTTGTGCCCCAGCCCGGTGTTGGGACCGAGCAGGAAGAACAGGTTGGGCACGTTGGCCACGGTGACCCCGCGGTGAGCGCCGATGCCCTCGCGGTTCCACCGGTCCACCAGGTCCTCGCCGCCGGCGCCCTTGATCTGCACGTAGGTGTAGGAGTCGGTGACGTGGAAGCCGGTGGCGTACACGATCACGTCCACTGGGCGTTCGCGGCCGTCCTTGGTGACGATCCCGTCCCGGGTGATCCGGCTGATTCCCTCCGTGATCACCTCGGCATTGGGCTTGGCCAGCGCTTTGTAATAGGTGGAGGAATTCAGGATCCGTTTGCAACCGATGCGGTACTTCGGGATCAGCTTGCGACGCAGCTCGCGGTCCCGGATCGAGCGCCAGATGTTCCACTTGCAGTACGCCTCAATGAATTTCAGCGCGTTGGGACGCTTGGTCATGCCGTATGCCAGCGCCTCCTGTCCCCAATAGATGATCACGCGCACCAGCGCCCGCAGCCCTGGGACGTTCTCCATGGCCGATCGCAGCGCCTTCGGGATCTCCGGATTGGAGCGCGGCACCACCCATGGCGGGGTCCGCTGGTAGAGCTGCAGTTCGCTGACGTCGTCGACGATCTCGGGCACGATCTGGATTGCGCTGGCGCCCGTGCCGATGATGGCCACCCGCTTGCCGGTGAGGTCGACGCTGTGGTCCCACTCGGCGGAGTGGAAGGCAGGTCCGGCGAAATCCTCGCGGCCCTCGATGTCGGGGTAGGACGGAATGTGCAGCGCACCGGCCCCCGAAATCAGGAACTGGGCGACGTACTCGCGTCCGTCGGTGGTGAACACATGCCAGCGGTACTCGTCGTCGTCCCAGTAGCCGCGGTCGACCTTCGAATTGAACTCGATGTAGCGCCGCAGCCCGTATTTGTCGGTGACCCCCTGGAGGTAGTCCCAGATCTCGGGCTGAAAGGAGAACGGGTTCTTCCAGTCCGGCTTGGGCTCGAAGGAGAAGGAGTACAGGTGCGACGGGATGTCGCAGGCGCAACCCGGGTAGCTGTTGTCGCGCCAGGTGCCGCCGATGTCATCGGCCTTTTCCAGGATGACGAAATCAACGCCGAGCTTCTGCAGCGTGATGCCCATCCCCAAGCCGGAGAATCCGGTCCCGATGATGAGGGCGCGCGTATGCACCGGCGGCTTACCGGTTTTCTCGGCCTCTTCAGCGGCCGGGGTGATGACGTCGGTCATGGTTGGTGGTCTTTCTGTTGTGGTCTGTGCGAAACCGGCGCATGCCGGGCCGGTCAGCCCCTACGTAGATGCGCTAGATACCCAGTACCGGCGGTATCGCATATAGCCGAGTGTCATGGATCGCCGCGGTGATGTCAACGTCGAGGAGACTCAGCCGACCGCGGGGTTGGTGGGGACGACGCTGTGAATCGGCTGGTCGGGATCCATGGTGATGCCGAGCGCCTCGGCGGTCCCGACGATGACGCCCATCATGATCGTGGACAGATGCGCGACGAACTTCTCGGTGGGCATCCGTCGTGGGTCTTCGGGCTCGGGACCGAGCCACCATTCGGTGGCCGAGGACGCCGAGCCGAAGGCGGCGTGCGCTGCGAGTTCGAACGCCGCGTGGTCGAGCTCCATCTCCTTCAGTTCGTTGTCGAACATGTCGGCCAGGGCCAACGTGATCTCGCGGCCTTCGTTGAGGACGTTCGGGGTAGCGGCCGTGCGCCCTTGAATGAAGACCCTGAGCACGTTGGGATGCTTGTCGACGAGCGCGACGTACTCCTCGACGCTGCGCCGGACAATTTCGCGGGCCGAGTCATTCTTGAGGTCGATCGACGGGAAGATCGCCGCCCACAACATGTCGCGCAGGCGTTCGCCAATGGCCTGGAACAGGTCGGACTTGTCGTGGAAATGCCGGTAGATCTTCGGCTTGGCGGTGCCGGCCTCCTCGGCAATCTCCCGGACACTCAGCTCCGGTCCGAGGCGGTCGATGGCGCGGAACGCGGCGTCGACGATCTCGCCGCGCACCTTCTTGCGATGCTCGCGCCACCGCTCGCTGCGTGCGTCGACCTTCACGCCGGGCTTCACACTCGGATGGGGCCGGGGGATTCTGACCACGTCTTGCACATTACTCGCTGCTGCCGCTGACCTGGGCAGACTGGCCGTGCCCCTGGCTTGTCGAGCGTGAATCGCACGACAGTACCCGCCGTTGACCTGTCGCCGGACTCACGGTCCGCGCCGGCGCGGTCACAGTGGCCGTCGCAGTCGACGTCACAGCATGCAGGACACGCAGCCCTCGACCTCGGTGCCTTCCAGCGCCATCTGCCGCAACCGGATGTAGTACAGCGTCTTGATCCCCTTGCGCCAGGCGTAGATCTGCGCCTTGTTCACATCGCGAGTGGTGGCCGTGTCCTTGAAGAACAGCGTCAGCGAAAGCCCTTGATCCACGTGCTGGGTGGCCGCCGCGTAGGTGTCGATGATCTTCTCGTAGCCGATCTCGTACGCGTCCTGGTAGTACTCCAGGTTGTCATTGGTCATGTACGGCGCCGGGTAGTAGACGCGGCCGATCTTGCCTTCCTTGCGGATCTCGATCTTCGACACGATCGGGTGGATCGACGACGTCGAGTGGTTGATGTAGGAGATCGAGCCGGTAGGCGGCACGGCTTGCAGGTTCTGGTTGTAGATCCCGTGCGTCTGCACCGACTCCTTCAACCGCTTCCAGTCATCCTGCGTGGGGATCCGGATGCCGGCATCGGCGAACAACTGGCGCACCCTCTCGGTTTTCGGTTCCCACACCTGGTCGGTGTACTTGTCGAAGAACTCCCCCGTCGCGTACTTGGAGCGCTCGAACCCCTTGAAGTGCGTACCACGTTCGATCGCAATGCGATTCGATGCGCGCAGCGCGTGGTAGAGCACCGTGTAGAAGTAGATGTTGGTGAAGTCGACACCTTCCTCGGAACCGTAGAAGATGCGTTCGCGAGCCAGGTAGCCGTGCAGGTTCATCTGACCCAGCCCGATGGCGTGGGAGTCGTTGTTGCCCTGCTCGATTGAGGGCACTGACTTGATGTGGGTCTGGTCGCTGACGGCGGTCAGCGCGCGGATGGCCACCTCGATGGTCTGCGCGAAGTCCGGCGAGTCCATCGTCTTGGCGATGTTCAGCGAGCCCAGGTTGCACGAGATGTCTTTGCCCACTTTGGCATACGACAGGTCTTCGTTGAACTCCGACGGCGTGGAGACCTGCAGGATCTCCGAGCACAGGTTCGAGTGTGTGATCTTGCCCTCGATCGGGTTGGCCCGATTCACCGTGTCCTCGAACATGATGTAGGGGTAGCCCGACTCGAATTGCAGCTCGGCCAGCGTCTGGAAGAACTCCCGCGCCTTGATCTTGGTCTTGCGGATGCGCGCGTCATCGACCATCTCGTAGTACTTCTCGGTCACCGAGATGTCGGCGAAGGCCTTGCCGTAGACCCGTTCGACGTCGTACGGCGAGAACAAGTACATGTCGTCGTTGCGCTTGGCCAACTCGAACGTGATGTCCGGGATGACGACACCCAGGCTCAGCGTCTTGATCCGGATCTTCTCGTCGGCGTTCTCCCGCTTGGTGTCCAGGAAGCGGTAGATGTCGGGGTGGTGAGCGTGCAGGTAGACCGCACCCGCGCCCTGACGCGCGCCCAGCTGGTTGGCGTAGGAGAACGAGTCCTCGAGCAGCTTCATGATCGGGATCACGCCCGAGGACTGGTTCTCGATGTTCTTGATCGGCGCGCCGTGCTCACGAATGTTGGTGAGCAGCAACGCAACTCCCCCACCGCGCTTGGACAGCTGCAAAGCGGAGTTGATCGAGCGACCGATCGACTCCATGTTGTCCTCCACGCGAAGGAGGAAGCACGACACCGGCTCGCCGCGCTGCTTCTTGCCCGAGTTCAGGAACGTCGGGGTGGCCGGCTGGAACCGGCCGTCGATGATCTCGTCGACCAGCTTCTCGGCCAGACCGGTGTCGCCGGCCGCCAACGTCAGGGCGACCATGACGACACGGTCCTCGAAGCGCTCGAGGTAACGCTTTCCGTCGAACGTCTTCAGCGTGTAGGAGGTGTAGTACTTGAACGCGCCGAGGAACGTCGGAAACCGGAACTTCTTGGCATACGCCCGATCCAGCAGGGCCTTGACGAAGTTGCGCGAGTACTGGTCGAGCACCTCACGCTCGTAGTAGTTCTTCTGGATCAGGTAGTCGAGCTTCTCGTCCTGGTTGTGGAAGAAGACAGTGTTCTGGTTGACGTGCTCCAAAAAATACTGCCGCGCCGCGAGCACATCTTTGTCGAACTGAATCTTGCCGTCGGCGTCGTACAGATTCAGCATCGCGTTGAGCGCGTGATAGTCCGTCTCGCCGGACTCAACGTGCGTGCCGGAGGTTACAGGCTCTGCAGTGACGGTTGGTGGCACGTCTGTTCCTTCCAAAATTGAGCCAGGCCCGTACGGACGGCGTCGACGTCGTCCTGGGTTCCCATTAGTTCGAAGCGGTAAAGGTACGGAACGCCGCACTTGCGGGACACCACGTTGCCCGCGTAGGCGAATTCGGCACCGAAGTTGTTGTTGCCCGCGGCAATGACGCCGCGGATCAATGAGCGGTTGTGCTCGTCGTTCAAGAACGTGATGACCTGCTTGGGAACGTAGCCGCCATCGTTGATGTTCGGAGTCGCCCGACCGCCGCCGTACGTGGGCAGCACCAGCACGTACGGGTCGTCGACCCGGATGCGTCCATGCAGCGGGATCCGCGTGGCGGGAACACCCAGCTTCTGCACGAAGCGGTGGGTGTTCTCCGACACGGAGGAGAAATAGACCAGTGACGATCGCAAGTGCGGCTCGTCCGCACCAAGCGGGTCACCAATCACGTCTAGGTTGCGCGAGTGCACCGCAACCTCCTTACCTATCGTTCGCCCGCGTCAGGCCGTCAGCGCCGTGCTGGCGAGCGCCTTGATCCGGTCGGGACGGAAACCCGACCAGTGCTGGTCGCCTGCGACCACCACGGGTGCCTGGAGGTAACCCAGCGCCATGACGTAGTCACGCGCCTCTGGATCCAGGCTGATGTCGACCTTCTCGTAGGCAAGGCCCTGCTTGTCCAGCGCCTTGGAGGTGGCGACGCACTGTACGCATGCGGGCTTGGTGTACACGGTGATGCTCATGGGCGTACCGCTCCTTTGCGGAAGTGGGGACGGGGTACTTGACAAAGCTGGCAACTATCGGGGGGTACTTCTCCGCTAAGTTCAGCGACCTGCCGAGCCCCAACATTCCCGAGCTGCGGGTGCCAAGTCGATCGACTTGAACGTGCCGATTCCGGGAAGTTCATCGCGCTCCTTGGATCTCGTGGAACCCGGTGAACTTGGGGTCTGCCGGTGCTCGAAACACTACACCTAGGGGGTGACAAGGTGAAGAGGTACTACATGTTCTGAATGACAAACTTGAAATTCCCTGGTCGTAAGCCTAAACACCGGCGTGTCTCGGCGTGTCGCAAATCACAGCCGGTGGCGGTGGGGTTCATGCGCGTAGGTATATCAGCGGCCACCGACAACCCGGCTGGCTCAACCTGAGGCCCACCAACTCAGCAAAGGCCAGCAAAGCCTGATCAAAGCCCAGCAAATGCCAGCAAAGCCGCCAGCGCGCGGCTGGCGGCTTTGACTGTGCTCGTTACCGCGGGTCAGCCGACCTCGGCGGCGAGCTTGCCGACGGCGTCCCGCACATTCGCCGTGAGCTCCTCGTGCTCGGCCGGGGCCTTGCCGTCGAGGCTCCGGAACGGCACCGACAGCTTGATCGACTCGACGACGCGCGCGCCGGCGATGCCGAAAGACTTGCGGGTGTCGTCATGCGCCCACACGCCGCCGTACTGGCCCAAGGACCCGCCGATGACAGCTAACGGCTTGCCCTTCAAAGCTCCGTCGCCGAACGGGCGGGAGAGCCAGTCGATCGCATTCTTGACCACCGCGGGAAAGCTCCCGTTGTACTCCGGCGTGACCACCAGGGCGGCGTCGGCGTCAGCCGCCGCGGAACGGAGCGCGACTACGGCGGCCGGGGCCTGCTCGACGTCCGCGTTCGTCGCGTCGTCGATCTCCTCGTTGTAGAAAGGCAAGTCCCCCAATCCTTCGAACACGGTGACCGTGACGCCTTCCGGGGCGACCTGAGCGGCCAGTTCGGCGATCTGGCGATTGACCGACGCCGCACGCAAGCTGCCCACGAGCGCCAAGACTTTGATGTCGGGATTTTCCGGCACTTCCGTTCCCTTCCTTGGTTGGTGTACATCTTCGCACGATTAAAGCGGACTACAGTCCGTTTTATTCCAACGGAGTTAAAGTTCAAGGATGAGCGGGGTGCGGGACTTGGGCGAACTGGTCGTCACTCCGCCGCAGACACGCGGAGAACGGGGCGACGCCGCTCGCAACCGGGCGCTATTGCTGGACGCGGCACGCAACTTAATCGCCCAACGCGGCGCCGAGGCCGTGACCATGGACGACATTGCTGCGGCCGCCGGTGTCGGCAAGGGCACCCTGTTTCGCCGGTTCGGCAGCCGCGCCGGCCTGATGATGGTGCTGCTCGACGAGGACGAACGGGCCAGTCAGCAAGCCTTTCTCTTCGGGCCGCCGCCGCTCGGCCCAGAGGCGCCGCCGCTGGAGCGGTTGCTGGCGTTCGGGCGCGAGCGGTTGCGTTTCGTGCATGCGCACCGAGCGCTGCTGGCAGAGGCCGACCGCGATCCGCTCACGCGTCATGCGCCGGCGAACCTGGTGCACCGCACCCATGTGCGGGTGCTGCTGCAACAGGCCCACACGACCGGCGACCTCGATGCGCAGACGGACGCCCTGCTCGCTCTGCTGCACGTCGACTACGTCGAACACCAACTCGCCAACGGCGGTCACACCCTCGAGACGTTGGGCGACGCCTGGGAAAGTGTGGCGCGCAAGCTGTGCGGCCGATGACCGCCTGACAAGCGCCCCGACGACCGGCGGCGCGGCGTTAGAACCCGCCGCCTTTCCCGCTGGTCCCGCCTGTGCCGCCGGTCTGCCCAACGCCGTTGACGCCGTCGCCGCCGGCACCACCCGCTCCGAATATCGCCGAAGTTCCGCCCTGACCGCCGTGGCCGCCTTTGCCTCCGACGCCGGGATCCCCGCTTGAGAACCCACTACCGCCGGTGCCGCCCTTGCCGCCCTGGCCTCCGTTGCCGCCGAACACCTGCCCGCTGCCGCCCGAACCGCCGACGCCGCCGGTGCCTCCGTTACCGCCGTTCGGGACGAGAAGAGATCCCGCCAAACCGCTACCGCCCAAGCCGCCCGCACCGCCATTGCCGCCCGTGCCGCCTCCTTCGTAGGCGAACCCGAACCCGGTACCGCCATTGCCGCCGGCGCCTCCGGTTCCGCCGGCAGCGTGTGCTGTCGAGCCGGCTCCGCCCTGGCCGCCCTGGCCGCCGTTGCCACCGTTCAGGCCGCCGCCGCCGGTCCCGCCGGCCCCGCCGGTGCCCACGTTGGGGTCGAAGGCGTTCGCTGCCGCGCCCGCACCGCCATTGCCACCATTGCCGCCATTGCCGGAAAGGCCAGTGGCGCCGGCCGGGGCATCGGCCGAACCGCCGGCCCCGCCCAGGCCACCAGCGCCGAACTCGCCGCCGCGACCGCCCTTCCCGCCGGAGCCGGTGACCGGGTTCGACGCGACGGCTTGGTCGCCGTTACCGCCGTTGCCGCCGGTGCCGCCGGTGCCGCCGGTGCCACCCCTGCCGCCGGCCCCGCCGTCGCCGACGCTGCCGGCTTTGCCGTTCAGGCTGCCGAAACCTCCCGAACCACCCTGACCACCTTTACCGCCCTGGCCGCCTTGCGCACCGGTGCCGCCGGCTTCGCCGTCGCCGCCGTTGCCGCCTGCATTGAGCGGCGAGAGGCCGTCTTTGCCGGTGGTGCCGGTACCGCCGGTACCACCGGTACCGCCGGTGCCGCCGGCCCCACCTTTACCGCCGTCACCGTAAATCGCCCCGGCGTCGCCGCCCTTGCCGCCCTTGCCGCCTTCGCCACCGGTGCCACCGATCGTGTTGGTTGGACCCGTTGTCCCGGTGCCGCCTTTGCCGCCCGCCCCGCCGTCACCGCCGTTACCGACGGACCCACCGCCGTTCCCGCCGTTGCCCCCGGTGCCGCCTTTGCCGCCAGGAGTCAGGCTGTCGGCGCCGTTGCCGCCGTTGCCGCCGTTGCCCCCGGTGGTGGGGGCCAAGCCGGTGCCGCCTTTGGCGCCCGTCGTGCTGCCGGCGCCACCCTCGCCGCCGACCCCAGCCACGCCGCGATTACCGCCGTTACCGCCGTTTCCGCCGGTCCCGGTTTGGTCGCCGAAGTCGAATGATCCTGGCGCGCCCCTGCCGCCGTTGCCTCCCATACCGCTGGCGCCGCCCTGACCGCCTGCGCCACCGACGCCTTGGTCACCGTTCCCGGACACCCCGGTCCCGCCGGCTCCGCCGACCCCCCCTTGCCCGCCGGTGCCACCGTTGCCGCCGTTGCCGCCGTTTTGCCCGGCACCAAAGCCCGCCAAGTTTTGGTCACTGCCGTTGTTCCCGTTGCTGCCGGTCCCGCCGACCCCGCCGACGCCACCGGCACCGCCGTTGCCACCTTTGCCGGACAGCGAGCCGCCATTGCCGCCGTCGCCCCCGGCTCCACCGGTCCCGCCAGTGAATCCGGCTTGTCCGTTCGCACCAGCCCCCACGACCGGCACGCCCGACTCACCCTGGCCCCCGGTTCCACCAGCGCCGCCGGTGCCGCCGTTGCCGACCGATCCGCCGTTGCCGCCCTTCCCGCCTTTCGCACCGTCGCCCCCGAGGAAGGGAGCATTGGCACCCCTACCACCCGTGCCCCCGTTACCACCGCTGTCGGGATGCGTACCATCTGTGCCGTTTGCGGCGAAAATTCCGCCGCCGCTGTCGCCGCCCTTCCCGCCCGAACCACCCAGGCCGCGATCACCGCCGTCGCCGCCGGTGCCGCCTACGCCGTCGTTGAAGAAGATGTCTCCATCGCCACCGGTACCGCCGTTGCCGCCAACCGCGCCATTACCGCCATTGCCACCGACCCCACCGACCCCGTGGGCGCCCGCCGGAGCGATCCCACCAGCACCGCCGTTTCCGCCGGCCCCACCGAAGCCCCCGTCGCCGCCTCGGCCGCCGTCCTGACCTGCGACCGCATTGGCGCCGGCGCCGCCCTGACCACCGCTCCCGGCGTTCCCTCCATTGCCGCCGGCCCCGCCATCACCGGCCCTGGCTCCGCCAGCGCCGCCCGCGCCACCATGCCCACCTGATCCGCCGTCGACACCGTTCTCGCCGGACAGACCCGCCGTACCCGGGGACCCGTTGCCGCCCCTGCCGCCGGCCCCGCCGTTGCCATACAGCCCTCCGTTGCCGCCGGCCCCGCCGTTGCCGCCATCCGCACCCGGCGTAGCCACAGCAGCGTTCGCGCCATTGCCACCCTTGCCGCCGTTGCCCGGGGCAGTGGAATCGCTGCCGGCGATACCGTTCGGGCCGCTGCTGGTGAATCCGGCACCGCCGGCCCCGCCGGCTCCGCCGGCCCCGGGATTTCCACCATCGCCACCGCGACCCCCGTGACCATCTCCGCCAAAGTTGAAGCTGCCGTTGCCGCCCCTCCCGCCGTCACCGGGGTCCGCACCATTGCCACCGTTACCGCCAGCCCCATGCGCCGCGGGGCTGAACAATCCGTTCAACAGGCCGCCCGTGCCACCCGCGCCGCCATTGCCGCCGTTGCCGCCATTACCGCCGTTACCGCCGTCTAGGCCCGCCGCCGCGGCGACCAGGCCGTCGCTGCCGGCAGCGCCGTTCCCGCCGTGACCGCCGGCGCCGCCCACGCCGAACAAGAAGCTGCGGCCGCCGGCGCCGCCCGAACCGCCGGACCCGCCGTCCGAGCCGTCGACACCCGCAGAACCGAATCCGCCCGAACCGCCGGCCCCTCCGTTGCCGTACAGGAGCCCGCCGATGCCTCCGCCACCACCGGGGTGGCGAATTCGGGCAACGTCAACACCGGCGCCTTTATCAGCGGAAACTACAGCAACGGCACCCTGTGGCGCGGCAACTACGAAGGCCTGCCCGGCCTCTCCCTCGGATACACGATCCCGCAGTTCCCTGCGGTCGGCGGCGACATCTCCGGGGCTGTCGCCCGCTTCACCCTGCTACCGCCCATCGACATTCCCTCGATTCCGTTGTTCGTCACAATCACCGGAGACGCAGGCCCAGTACACATCCCGTCCATCCCCATTCCCTCCGTCCACGTCAGCGCCAGCCCGACCATCGACATCGGCTCGATCACCCTCGCGCCCATCACCGTCACCACACCGGGCGTACGTCTCACCTACCTCACCGCACCCAGCACCTCCATATCCGGGCAGGGCACGGGATACGTCATCCTCGCCAGCTTCTTCCCGGACATCCCGATAACCATCGCCGCACCCCCTCCCTTTGTCGAAGGCACGTCGCCGGGGTTCTCGGTCGACCCGATCTGGTTCACCCCGACGACGGTGACCTTCCCGGGATTCACCATTCCCGGGCCCATAGACATTGCGGTGCCGCTGTCGCTGACCATCCCGGGCTTCGACATCCCGGCTTCGGGCGTTCCCAATCTCCCGCTCGGCCTCGCTCTGAACTTCGCGACCCCGTCCTTCACCCTTCCGATCACCGCGACGATCGATCAGATCGCGATAGACCTGCACCTCACCTCCACCCTGGGCCCCGTCAACATTCCCATCTTCGGGTTCGGCGGAACCCCGGGCTTCTGGAACTCGACCTCCCAGCCGTCGTCGGGCTTCTACAACGTCGGTGGCGGTGGCGGTTCAGGGTTCTGGAACAGCGGCTCGGGCATCTCGGGCTGGTACAACGCGATCGCGGATCCGCTGCTGGGCTCGGCCTCGGGGTTCTACAACTTCGGCACGCAGCTTTCGGGCCTGCTCAACCGGGGCGCGGGTCTATCGGGGGCCTTCAACACCGGCGCGCTTGACC
>NZ_MVHT01000041.1 GCF_002086275.1 Mycobacterium intermedium
TTGGTGTTCGGCGACCGTCCTTTACCTCGCCCGTTGACCGGCCTACCCACGCTGGCTGTCGACGACGCGCCGGGCCCATTTGAGCGGCTGATCGTGGTCGGCGCCGACGCCGACCTCGCCGCCGTGCTGTCCCGTCTGCTGCGCGCCGACCGGCTCGACGTCGAGGTGGGTTACGCGCCCCGTCGACGTACCTTTGCGACCCGCGCTTATCGCGCGCCAGCCGGACGGCGCGCTGCTCGGCGGGCCCGGCGCGGCGTCGCCAGCCGGGTGCCGCTGATCCGCGACGAAACCGGAACGGTACTGGTCGGCCGCGGCAGTTGGCTGCCGGCCGACGGGCGCGCGGTGATCCACGGCGAGGCGGTGGTCGACGACACCGTGTTGTTCGACGGGGACGCCGCCGGCGCGGATATCGAGCCCACGCTGAGCCTGCCCGGGTTGCGGGTCGCCCTGCGGGACGGGCGGCCATGGCGCCGTTGGGTCCTCGGGCGCGCCGCTCAACTCGGCACTACCGGCGCCTCGGTGATGCGGGACGGAGTTCCGGCGCCCCGCACGGTCCGCCGGTCGACGTTCTACCGCAACGTGGAGGGCTGGCTGCTGGTCCGGTAGTTTTCCAGCGGTGAAACCCAGTCCCCTTTTCCTGGGCCTGGTCGCGCTGACCGCTGTCGGGGGTGGGCTGGCCTGGGCCGCCGGGTCGACTCGGCAGCCGCTGTCCTATGTGGGCGTGTTCGTGTTCGTCATCTCGGGCTGGCTGGTCTCGTTGTGCTTGCACGAGTTTGGGCACGCGTTCACCGCCTGGCGCTTCGGCGACCGCGACGTTGCCGTGCGGGGCTACCTCACGCTGGACCCACGCCGCTACGCCCACCCCATGCTGTCGCTGGGCCTGCCCATGTTGTTCATCGCGTTGGGTGGAATCGGGCTGCCCGGCGGTGCGGTGTATCTGCATACCTTCTTCATGACCCCCCGACGCCGGACCCTGGTCAGCTTGGCGGGTCCGGCGATGAATCTGGTGCTGGCCGTGCTGCTGCTTGTCATAACACGGATCTGGTACGACCCCGCACATGCGGTGCTGTGGGCGGGCGTGGCCTTTCTGGGGTTTCTTCAGCTCACCGCCGTCCTGCTGAACCTGTTGCCTATCCCGGGTCTGGACGGCTACGACGCCTTAGAACCCCACTTGACTCCGGAGACGCAACGGGCGCTGGCGCCGGCCAAGCAGTTCGGGCTGCTGTTTCTGCTGGTCCTGTTCCTGACGCCGGCGCTGGCCCAGTGGTTCTTCACCCTTGTGTATTGGTGCTTCGCGCCCTTCGGGGTCCCGCCCTGGCTGGCCGGCGCCGGGAGCGCGCTGACTCGCTTCTGGAGCGCCTGGCTCTGACCTGGGCTTACCGCGGCGCGGTTCGCCTGACGCGCAGCGCCTGACGCCGCCGAACGTAGGCCTTAAGCACCCCCACCACGCCGCAACCGGCAAAAACCCCCACACTCAACGACCCCGCTGCCGGCGCAGCGGCGCCTGACGCCGCCGAATGTGGGCCTTAAGCACCCCCACCACGCCGCAACCGGCAAAAACCCCCACACTCAACGACCCAACAGCCGAGGCAGCACCCCAACCCCCCGCCTATTGCGATATATGCAATTTCACGCATATATTAGTGCGCTATGGGCGCCGGCCACAGTCACACCCCGGGAGACACCGAACATTCCCGGATGATCCCGCGGATGATCCTCGCCGCGGGAATCCTGGCCACGTTCTTCGCAGTCGAACTGACCACTTCCCTGCTGATCAATTCGATCGCGCTGCTGGCCGACGCCGGTCACATGCTCACCGACGTCGTGGCCGTGTTCATGGGGCTGACGGCAGTCGTGCTGGCTCGACGCGGCAGCTCCTCGCCCAGCCGCACGTTCGGGTGGCATCGCGCCGAGGTGTTCACGGCGGTGGCCAATGCGGTGCTGCTGGTTGGGGTGGCGCTGTTCATCCTCGTCGAGGCGATAGACCGACTCGGCGGAGCACCTGAAGTCCCCGGCGTGCCGATGATCGTGGTGGCACTCGCCGGGGTGGCCGCCAACTTCGCGGTCGCGATGCTGTTGCGCTCGCACTCGGAGGCAAGCCTGGCGGTCCGGGGTGCCTACATGGAAGTCGTCGCAGACACCGTCGGCAGCATCGGCGTGTTGATCGCCGGCATCGTGACCGTCACGACGCATTGGCCATACGCAGACGTGGTGGTCGCGGTGCTGGTGGCCCTGTGGGTGTTGCCCAGAGCGATCGCGCTGGCCCGGGCGGCGCTGCGGATCCTGTCCGAATCGTCACCCGCCCACGTCGACGTGGAGGCGCTGCGCTCCGCACTGGGTGCGGTGGACGGCGTGACCGATGTGCACGACCTGCACGTGTGGACGCTGTCGCCCGGGAAGGACATGGCAACGGCACACCTGACCAGCGAACGCGACTCCGCGCTGGTGCTACGGGACGCCCGAGGGGTGTTTGCCGCCCACGGTCTGGACCACGCCACCGTTCAGATCGACTGCCCGGGCGGGCACTGCGAGGAAACTTTTTAGAGCCCCAAAGCGGGGCGCGCCTCGGGGTCGCAATCGTCGAGCAAATCCAGACACCGCCGGAATTCGTCGGTCTCCCCGATCGCGTCGGCGGCCCGCGCCAGCGCCGCCACACAGCGCAGGAACCCGCGATTGGGCTCGTGCGAATACGGCACCGGACCAAAGCCCCGCCAGCCGTTGCGACGCAGCTGATCCAGGCCGCGGTGGTAGCCCGTGCGGGCATAGGCATAGGCGGTGATCGCCTTGTCCTCGGCTAACGCCTCTTCGGCGAGCACCGCCCACGCCACCGACGCGGCCGGATGCGCGGCCGCGACGAGGCCGGGATTCTGGCCGGCGGACAGTTCGGCCTCAGCCTCGCTGTCACCCGGTAGTAGGACTGGATCAGGTCCAAGAAGGTCACGCGTCGGCGTCATGGTGTCTATTTTGCGGATGGTCTGGCTCGGCGATGAGCCAACCCCGCGCAATGGTCGCTAAGCTCCACATCATGCCCACCAACCCATCCGAAGCAGACCGCGGCGGACCGGAACCCAGGGGCGAATCCGCCGGTGAGCAAGCCACAGATCCCGGCGTCGCTGGCCCGCGGAGCCAGCCTCCGGTGAACCACGAGGCCGAAACCGAGACCCTGGCGCTCGCCAAGCCCGAACCGGGGGCCGAGAACGACGACTCGACGTTCGATGCACTGCGTGAACGCCGCTTCACCGCACCCGGCTTCGACGAAAAAGAGACGCAGATCATCGCCACCGCCCCGGAGGCCGCCACCGAAGTCTTCCAAACGCAGGCCCCGCCGCCCAACACCCCGCCACCACCCAGGCAGCTCCCGCCGAAAACGGCGGTGCCACAAGCGATTCCACCTAGATCCGGCGGGAAGAAGCCAGCGTCGGAACACCGCAACTGGGGTTGGGTGCTGGCGATCGTCGTGATCGTGCTGGCGCTGGCGGCGATTGCGATCCTGGGCACCTTGCTGTTCACCCGGACCCAGCAGTCACAGCCCTCACAGGAAGAGCGGGTCCGCAGCGCCATCCAGGGTTACGACGTCGCGATACAGACCGGCGACCTGAAGACGCTGCGCAGTACAACGTGCGGCGCGGAACGCGACAGCTACGCGGAGTTCGACGAGAAGGACTGGGCAGAGACTTACCGACGGGTGTCGGCGGCCAGGCAGTACCCGGTGATCGCCAGCATCGACCAGGTCATCGTGCACGGTCAGCAGGCCGAGGCGAACGTCACCGCCTACATGGCCCACGACCCGCAGGTTCGCTCGACACGGAGCCTGGACCTGCAGTTTCGTGACGACCAATGGAAGGTCTGCCAATCCCCCAGCAGCTAGCCTGCACCCGCTGAGCAGACGCAAAATCCCCTATTTCGGAAACGAAAATAGGGGATTTTGCGTCTGGTCGGCGCCAGCTGCCGCTAGCTGCTGAGCGACTTCCCGGCGCAGTGCAGGTCATTGCACGCCTCGATGACCCGCTCGGTCATGCCGGCTTCGGCCTTCTTCAGGTAGCTGCGCGGGTCGTAGACCTTCTTGTTGCCGACCTCACCGTCGACCTTCAGCACGCCGTCGTAGTTGGTGAACATGTGGGCGGCGATCGGGCGGGTGAACGCGTACTGGGTGTCGGTGTCGACGTTCATCTTCACCACGCCGTAGCGCAGCGCCTCCTCGATTTCGGACTTCTCCGAGCCCGAACCGCCATGGAAGACGAAGTCGAAGGGCTGCGCGTCGTCGCCGAGTCCGAGCTTGGCCGCGGCCACCTTCTGGCCCTGGGCCAGGATGTCGGGGCGCAGCTTGACGTTGCCCGGCTTGTAGACGCCGTGCACGTTGCCGAACGTCGCGGCCAGCAGGTAGTGGCCGTGCTCGCCCGCACCTAGCGCGTCGATCGTCTTCTCGAAGTCCTCGGGCGTGGTGTAGAGCTTGTCGTTGATCTCGTTGGCGACGCCGTCTTCTTCGCCCCCGACCACGCCGATCTCGATCTCCAGGATGATCTTGGCGGCGGCCGCCTCCTTGAGCAGCTCCTTGGCGATCTGCAGGTTCTCATCGATCGGGATGGCCGATCCGTCCCACATGTGCGACTGGAACAACGGGTTCTTGCCGGCGCTTATGCGCTCCGACGAGATCGCCAGCAGCGGCCGGACGTAGGTGTCGAGCTTGTCCTTCGGGCAGTGGTCGGTGTGCAGTGCGACGTTGATCGGGTACTTGGCGGCGACGACGTGCGCGAACTCCGCCAAGGCGACCGCACCGGTCACCATGTCCTTGACCCCAAGGCCGGACCCGAATTCGGCGCCACCGGTCGAGAACTGAATGATGCCGTCGCTGCCGGCTTCGGCGAAGCCCTTCAGCGCTGCATTGATGGTCTCCGAAGAAGTGCAGTTGATGGCCGGAAAGGCGTACGAATTCTCCTTGGCACGTCCCAACATCTCGGCGTAGATCTCGGGCGTTGCGATGGGCATGGCACTTCCTCCTCGAAGACTTTGGTCCACCCAGTATGGCAACGCCGGTATGTTGAAGCATCATGAGCACCTCGGTTGCCGCATTGGGCGACATCCTCGACCCCTGGTATTGGTTGGGCCCCGGCGGCGTTTTCGGGTCTGCAGTGCTACCCGGCATCTTGATCATCGTCTTCATCGAGACCGGTCTGCTCTTCCCGCTGCTGCCTGGTGAGTCGCTGCTGTTTACCGGGGGCCTGCTGGCAGCAAAGGGGACAATCGACATTTGGATCCTGGCGCCCGCCGTCGCCGTCGTTGCGGTGCTGGGCGACCAGACCGGGTACTTCATCGGACGGCGCATCGGACCGGCGCTGTTCAAGAAGGAAGATTCGCGGTTCTTCAAGAAGCACTACGTGACCGAGTCGCACGCGTTCTTCGAGAAATACGGGCCGTGGGCGATCATCCTGGCCCGGTTCGCGCCGTTCCTGCGGACGTTCACGCCGGTGGTCGCCGGGATTTCCTACATGCGCTACCCGGTGTTCTTGGGATTCGACATCGTCGGCGGCACGCTGTGGGGCGGCGGTGTCACGACATTGGGCTACTTCCTGGGCAACGTGCCCTTCGTCCATGACAACCTGGAAAAGATCATCCTGGGCATCCTCTTCGTGTCGCTGATGCCGGCGTTCATCGCAGCCTGGAAGGGCTACCGCTCGCGGCGCGGGGGCGCGAAAAAGAGAGAGCCAACGGAAGAGGAGACCGACGCCACCGTCGAGTAGTCGGCAGGTCAACTCGCGGCGTACGCGGCCTCCATCAGCATCCAGCCGGACAGCTGCACCGACAGGTCCCGTTCGGGTTTCTCGGAACTGTTGACGGCACCGGCGACGAACTGGGCCTGCGTGCCACCGGCGGTCGGCAACTCCGCGTCCCGGTCCCAGAACGCCCCGAAGACCGGCAGCCCATCCACGGTCTGTCGGTTGTCCCACGCGGATTTCGCGCTGGCCAGGACGATCGCTCGGGCGGTGTCACGGGCCGCCACGTCCTCCGCCGAATCACCCGGCAGGTCGGTGGCCACCAGCGCCAGGTAACGCGCGGTGATCCCCGCGAACAGCCCGCCGTCGCCGCCACCGGCGCCCTTCAGCACTCCACGGGATGCCATGTGCTCATTGATCGCCGCGACCAGACGGTGCACGCGCGGCGGGTGGCGGTCGTCGTGGGTGCGCTTTGCCAATTCGGTCTCCAAGCCGAGTACCACCCCCTGGCAGTAGGTGTATTGCGCACGCACCAATGAGCCGCCCTTGATGCCGTCGAACACCAGGTGCGTCTCGGGGTCGATCAAGGTTTCATCAATCCAGTCGGCCATCTGCTGGGCACGGCGCGTGCGGTCCTCGTACCGGGCCAGGAAGATGCCGGCCGGTCCATTGGCGGGGGCGTTGAAGAACTGATCTTGCTTGCGCCACGGGATGCCGCCGCCGTCCTCGGGCACCCATGCCTTGTAGAACTGGTCGTCGAGCTTGGCCAAGGCGCGTTTGCGGTCGATGCCGGCGATCCGTGCGGCACGCTCCAACGCGAGCGCCAACCAGGCCATGTCGTCGTAATAGCTGTTGGTCCAGCGGAAGTTGTTGCGCAGCCGGTGCGAGCGGATCTGACGCTTGATCTGGACGAGCCGTTCCGGCTGCGGGTCGCGAAGCTGGGCGTCGAGCAGGCAGTCCAGCAGGTGCGCCTGCCACCAGTAGTGCCAGGTGCCGAACAACCGGTCCCTGCGCTCCGGCGGCCACGAGACCACGCCGAGCTGGGTTCCGGGCAACCCCCAGACCCGGGTCAGGTGCCGTTGCGTGACGGCGGTTTCAGAGCTGGCGGCCCGGTTCGCCCATACCTGATCCATACTTGCCGATCCTGCCCTAACGTTGGAGCGCTGTGGAAAGCCACCCGGAGCCGTCCGCCTACCTAGAAAAGCGGCAATTGAAGACCGGTAGCGCCGGATGGTTGCTACTGGCGGGACTTGGTGTCAGCTACGTGGTGTCCGGCGATTATTCCGGCTGGAATTTCGGGTTGGCGCAGGGCGGTTTTGGTGGTTTGGTGATCGCCTCGGTCGTGATCGCCGCAATGTATCTGGCCCTGGTGCTGGGCATGGCCGAGCTGTCGTCGGCGCTGCCCGCCGCCGGCGGCGGGTACACGTTCGCCCGACGGGCGCTCGGACCGCTGGGCGGGTTCGCGACGGGCACCGCCGTGCTGATCGAATACTCGATCGCACCGGCGGCGATCGCCACCTTCATCGGCGCTTACGTGGAGTCGTTGGGGCTCTTCGGGATTCGCGACGGCTGGTGTGTGTATTTGGCGATCTACGCGCTGTTCATCGGAATTCATCTGGCCGGGGTCGGCGAGGCTTTGAAGGTGATGTTCGCGATCACCGCCGTAGCGCTGGTGGGTATCGCCATTTTCTGTGTCGCCGCCGTGGGCCGTTTTCACGCGGCGAATCTCACTGACATTGCGGCCACCGATGCCGTGGGTGCATCCGCATTTCTGCCGCACGGCTATCTCGGCGTGTGGTCGGCGTTGCCGTTCGCGATCTGGTTCTTCCTCGCGATCGAGGGGGTGCCGCTGGCCGCGGAAGAGACCGCCGATCCGACCCGCAACGTGCCACGTGGCATCACCGCGGCGTTCGCCGTGCTGCTCGCGACGTGCGTGCTGGTGCTGCTGCTGACGACGGGTTCCGGTGGCGCGCAAGCGATGTCAACGTCGGGAAACCCGCTGGTGGCCGCGCTCGGGCCCAGCGGTGCGGCCAAGGCGGTCAACTACATCGGACTGGCCGGCCTGGTCGCGAGCTTCTTCTCGATCATCTATGCGTATTCGCGGCAGTTGTTCGCGCTGTCCCGTGCGGGTTACCTGCCGACGATGCTGTCGGTCACCAACTCACGGAAAGCGCCGACGCTGGCTCTGATCGTCCCCGGGCTCATCGGTTTCGGGTTGTCGTTGACCGGCAAGGGCGACCTGCTGCTGAACATGGCCGTTTTCGGGGCCACCCTGTCTTACGTGCTGATCATGGTCAGTCACGTAGTGCTGCGCCGACGCGCACCCGAGATGCACCGTCCGTACCGCACTCCGGGTGGCATCGCCACCACCGGCTTCGCGTTGGTGGTGGCCACGCTGGCACTGATCGCCACGTTCCTGGTCGACATCGTGGCCACCGTGTGCTGTTTGGCGGTATTCGCCGCGTTCCTGCTGTATTTCGGCGCCTACAGCCGACACCGGTTGGTCGCGAATGCTCCGGACGAAGAGTTGGCCGGCTGACGGGTTCGCCAGCGTCAACCGCGGGCGAACGCGCGGTCGACCAGCGCCCCGATTGCCGGTGCCAGCAGCCTCGAGTATTCGATGGTCAGGTGGAATTGGTCCATGTAAAGCAGGGTGTCGCCGACGATGACGGGGCAGCGATTCCTGGTGCAGAAAAGTTCGGTGATGTCGGCGTACTGTCCGCCACCGGCCTCGGTGGCGGTGAACTCGGCTTCGATGCCAGATCGGTTGACCGCGACCGACATTGGCGGCGAACAAGCGGTTGCGTCATCGATGTTGCGCAGCAAGCATTGTGGAACGAGGGTGTTGTTCAGATTCGGGACCGGCCCGAGCACAAGCACTTTGGACCCAAGGCCGCGCAGCTGCTCCACCAGGCGGGTCAGGCCGGCGAGCCACGCCCTGTCGTATGACGTGAAACTTGTTCGCCAGCCGCCGCGGGCGTTGGCAACGTACCCCCGGAACATGTCCAGCACGATCAGCTGCGGTCGCTCGGCATGCAGCCGGGCCATGATGTTGGCGCGCCATTGCTCGCACCGATTGACCAGTTCGACCAGCCGGTTGAAGAAGGGGTTGGTGACGAGCGGCAAATCCAGCAATGGACAGCCCGCCTTGGCCAGTGTTTCGACGCGCCAGGAGCGCTGCTCGGCAATCTGCCGGAAAGCCGGGATCAACATCCCAGCGTGGGAGTCACCGACCAGGACCACCCTCGTCGGCGAGGCGGTATTGCCGGTCGCGCACTCGGGCTGACCACCTTCAGAGGGCAAACGCAAGCAGCCATCGAATCTCAATTGCGCATATTCCGCCGCGGCAACGCCGAGCGACGGTTTGAGGTTGGACGGTACGGCCTCGAGGTCGGCAGATGCCGCGACGGCGGCTTGTATCTGAGCGAACGCGTACTGCACCGCAGCATCGTGTGCCTCAACGTTGTCCCCGGTCACAATCGGCGCCACGGTGATCGCGGGTGTTGCTGCCGGTGCACCGCGCGCGACGATGGTCACCCACGACGACGACTGAACAAACATCACCGCGCAGAGTCCCGCTGCTACCGACGACGCGAGGCCACCAACCGCCAGACTGGCGAAAGCGGACCCGCGCACGGGAGCCGCGAATCGCACGGGGTCCTCGATGAGACGCAGTGCCAGCACTGCCAGCCCAGCAGAAGCGAGGACCGCAACCAACCTGTCCACCAACCCGAGCGGGCCGCCGAATAGCGTTGGTGCGAGCACCATTACGGGCCAGTGCCACAGATACCACGAGTACGACAACCGGCCGATCGACGTCATCGGTGGGGTGGCCAGGACCCTGCTACAACCCTGCGTCGCTGCCGCACAGCCGGCGCCGATCACCAGCACCGCACCCGTTACCGGCAGCAGCGCCGCGGTGCCCGGATACACTGTATTCGAGCTGATTCCGTTGCAGGACAACAGGATCAGTGCCAATCCGGCCCATCCCACGGGCACCGCCGCTCGCGCTGGGAGCCGACCCCACCGCCCGGCCGTAAGTGCCACCAAGCCGCCGACGGCCAACTGCCAAGCCCGCGTCGGCAACGAGAAGAACGCCATCGCAGCCACTACGTAGGTCATCATGAGCGACAGGGCGAAAGACACCACCGCGACCAGTGCAAGGACGACCAGTAGCAGGGTCTTCGACGGGCGACCGTCGGTGGTGGGGCGCCGTCGCATCCGCCGGACGAGCCTTGTCGCCAGGGCGATGCCCACGATCAGCACCGGCCACACCAAATAAAACTGCTCCTCCACGCCCAGCGACCAGTAGTGCTGAAACGGTGAGTGCGACACGTCGCGGCCGAAATAGTCGACCCCTTGGTAGATGAACCAGTAGTTGCCGACGTACAGCGCAGACGCGAACCCGTCCATCAGGACGCCTTGAAAGTCCAACGCGGGCAACAAGATCGCCGCGGCTATCACGGTGACGACGATTACCGTGGCCGACGCCGGCAGCAGTCGGCGCGCACGCGCCCCATAGAAGCGGCGCAGCGTGACGGTGCCGGTGCTGCTGACCTCGCGCCACAGCAGACTGGTGATCAAGAAACCTGAAATGACGAAGAACACGTCCACGCCGACGAAGCCACCGCCCACACCGGGCACATCGGCGTGAAAGAGGACAACGGCCAGCACCGCCACGGCGCGTAGCCCCTCGATGTCACCCCGAAATCCCGCCGGGACCGATTTCTGAGCGGGTACGCGGTGGGAAGGCATTTCCGTTCGCGTACGTGTGACCACCTGCGCCCCTGCTACTCGGCGGAGCGTCGGCGCGACGGACGAAGACTTGTCTTCGGTCGGTGCCTCATAGGTCATGACGTTCCCCCGTTTCGCCAACATCAAGTGACGAACCCTGTGCCGTAGCGGGACGCCAGGACACACTTTAAAGCTATAGTTTCGTTCATGGGACATAAATCGATAATTGACATCTAAGCAATCTTTTTAGTGTTTCCGTACCGTCAATTGGCCCAGGGGACCATATCCGTGCCGAGAGGTTGGCTTTCGGGGGTCCGAAGATGCCGGGATCAAGGCCTCGACGTCGAAACGATGCGCAGAAACTCAGGTCGTCGGCGAATTCGCCGGTGGAGCCCCCCAACCGTCGGGGTCCGGTGTCACCGAAGCGGTCCGCCCGGTCTTAGTGCGGCTGCGCCCTATCGGCCACGGCCTGCACAACCTCATACAGGGCATTGAGCGAATGCGCCGGCAAGAACATGTCGCAATACGGCAGGGCGGCCGCCATGGAACCGGCCAGCGGCTGAAAGCCGGGCTGGGCGGCACGAGGATTCAGCCAAACGAGCGTGTGGACGCGACGACGCAGCCTGGCGAGCGCGTGTTCGAGCACCTCGGGCGGATCGCTGTCCCAACCATCCGACGCCACGATCACCACCGCGCCACGTAATGCGTTGCCATGCGGAGGCGCCAATAGGGCGGCGATGCTGCCCCCTATGGAAGTGCCGCCATAGCGGTCGGTCACTTTGGCGTTGGCCCGTTCCAGCGCCACCTCCGCCGAGCGATGCGACAGCACCGGGGTGAGCCGGGTTAATGACGTCGAGAAGGCGAAGACCTCCGGCCGAATCCGCGCCTGATGCAACATCGCCGCGCGCATCAGGTGCAGGTACATCATGGCGTAGGGCTGCATCGACCGACTGACGTCACAAACCAGCACTACCCGGCGGGGCCGTAATCTCGGCCGAGTTCGCGCCAGGCGCACCGCTTCCCAGCCGGTTGAGCGCGACGCCTTCATCGTGGCGCGCAGGTCGATGCGTTTACCGTGCGGACTTGGTTCGATCCGCATGCTGCGTCGCCGGGGCCAGTGCTGTACCGAGGATTCCAGCCAGGAGCCGAGCAGACGCAGGTCCTCCGGATCGAATTCGTCGAACGGTTCGTCTGCCAACGCCGCGAGGCGGCTAGGCAGCAGGTCGGGCAGCTCAACGCTGGCGCCGCCACCGTCGTCGGAGGCGGCGGGCGTCCGCGTCGCCCACGGCACCGACTCGGCCTCGCCGCCCGACGACCTGACCGCGGGAACGAGGATGCCGGCCGCCGGTGTCTTTGGGCCCGCAATCGGCAGGACCGACTCAGGAGTTCTGGTGTCGCCAGGTTGAACGCTCCCGAAGATCTCGCCCACCACCGCCTCGAAGACGGGCAGCTCTTCCATCCGGTTGACCAGGGTTAGCCGCGTCGCCCAATACAGTTCCGTGCGGGTGTTGGGCACCAGGTGCCGCAGCGCCTGCACGAAACTTGCTTGGCCACTACCAGGTACCGACACGCCGGCGCCACGCAGACGCGCGACCATCGCGGCCGCGAATGCCGCCAGGTCGACGCCACGCAGCAGGGGTGGGGTTGGGGGTGGGGTCACCGCGATTAGCGTCTCCGCCAGAACACCCACAGCAGCACCAGCAGCGCTACCACGGCAAGTCCTGCGGCGCCGTACTTCTTCAGTTGCTCTCCCCCGGCGAGCTCCAGCAGATCAATGGGAGCCGGCTCGGAGTCGGCCGGAGCGGCGTGGGCTTCGGTGCCGGCGTCCGGCGATCCCGGCGCCGCGGCGGTGGCCGGACTGGCGGCGGCTGCTGCCGGTGCGTTCTCGGCCTTCAGTTCGGCCTCGAGCGAATCGACGAACTGGCCCAGCAGCTTCTCGGACACCTGCTGCAGCATTCCGCTACCGAATTGGGCCAACTTGCCGACGATCTTCAGGTCGGTGTCCACGGTGACCCGGGTGCGCTCGCCGTCCTCGTGAAGCTGGGCGGTGACCGTGGCAGCCGCGTTGCCGGTGCCGCGCGCCTCCTTGCCCTTGCCGTCGATCACCGCCCGGTGCTGGTCACGGTCCTGCTCGACGAAGCGCACCTTGCCGCTGAACTCACTGGTGACCGGACCGACCTTGACCTTCACCTTCCCCAGGTAGTCGTCGCCCTCGTGGCCGATCAGCTGCGCGCCAGGCATGAGTGGGATCACCCGCTCCAGGTCACACAGCACGTCCCAGGCCTGCTCGATCGGCGCACTGACGGTGAACTCGTTGGCAATCTTCATGCTTGAGTCCTTTCAGGTACGGCTGTACTCGATGAACGCATCGCGGATCAGTGTTCGGTCGTCGGGGGTCTTGGCCAGCGCCCCGAGGGTGGCCAGCGCGGTCTCAACCGACTCGTCGACGAGGTCGGACACCCGCAGCGACACCAATGCGGCGAGCCAGTCGATGGTCTCGGCCACCCCGGGCGGTTTGTCCAAGTCGAGATCGCGTGCGCGCCCGACGAATTGGGTGGCGTGTTCGATCAGCGGCGCCGACGCTCCGGGTACTGTCCGGCGCACGATCGCGGCCGCCCGCGCCGGTTCCGGGTAGTCGATCCAGTGGTAGAGGCAGCGACGCCGGAGGGCATCATGCAGGTCGCGGCTGCGATTGGAGGTGAGCACCGCGATGGGCGGGCGCTCGGCGACAAAGGTGCCGAGTTCGGGAACGGTGACGGTGGATTCGCCGAGAAACTCCAGCAGCAGAGCTTCGAATTCGTCGTCAGCGCGGTCGATTTCGTCTATCAACAGTACCGGAGAGGTCGGACCGCGATGCCGCACACACTGCAGGATGGGACGATCCACCAGATACTTCTCGGTGTACAGGTCGGCCTCGTCGATGGCCGCACCCTGCGCCTCGGCCAACCGGATGGACAATAGCTGACGCTGATAGTTCCAGTCGTACAACGCTTCGCCGGCGGTCAGCCCCTCGTAACACTGCAACCGAACCAAGGGCGTATCTAGCACCGCGGCAAGGGTTTTGGCAGCTGTCGTCTTACCGACACCGGGCTCACCTTCGAGCAGCAGCGGCCTACCCAGCGAGACGGCCAGGTAGATCGCGGACGCGGTTCCGGTGTCGAGCAGGTAATCGTGCGAGTCGAATTGGCGGGCCAGGTCGCCGGGTCCGGTGAACATCATGCGCGCGCTCCACTGCCAGCAGTAGCCAACAGGCGCTGGTAGTCATCCCAAGTGTCGACGTCAAGCGGCACGGGGCCGTCCACGGCGAGTTCGTCAACCTGATGGCGGCCGGACTCGATCAGCTTCCAGACCCCCTTGTCGCCGTGCAAAGCGGATAGTTGGTCGAATACGTTGCGGCCGAACCAGAACGGATGCCCAATACCGTCCGCGTAGTGACATACCAGGATATCGGCACCGCGCAAACTGATCACCCGACGGATCGTTGCGGGGTCAACCCCCGGTTGGTCACCGAGCATCAGGACGATGCCGTCGGCGCGCGGGTCCACCCGTTGCAGTGCGGCGCGCAGGGACGCCGAGCAGCCGGTGCCGCTGTCTCCAACCGTCACCACTTCCGCTCGGTGCAGCGGCACTTGCTCGCGAATGGTCCGCGCCGTCTCCGCGCCGCCACCGAGGGTGACGATCAGTTGGTCGAACCCGACGGTCCGGGCGACGTCGAGGGTCGCGCCGAGCAGGGTGGTATTGCCGTATGGCAGTAGCTGTTTGGGCGTACCGAGCCGACGCGACCGTCCGGCCGCCAGCACGACACCGGTGACAGTCATGCGCCGACACTGCGGCTGGCAAAAGCCGTCCGGCAGCCCGGACAGCAGAACCAGTAATCCACGCCGCCGAGTTGGAGGTGCTCGGTGTCGGGGGCGATGGTCACCGTCATGCCGCACACGGGGTCTGTCGCTTGGTGTGGGGCTTGCGCCGGTGGTTCGCTCAACGGACGTGAGATGCCGTCGCGGCGCAGAGCGGCGACGAGTTCGGCGGCGATCGCCACGGCGATCTCGGCCGGGGTCTTCGCGCCGATGGGCAATCCGACCGGCGTGTGCACGCGAGCCCGCTCGGCATCGGTGAGTTCGAGCTGCTCGAGGATCGCCGCGCCGCGCACCTTGCTTGCCACCAGCCCGATGTACCCGACGCCATTATCCAGTGCGGCGCGGATCATTTCGGCTTCCGGCCCGCCATGGCTGGCGATCACCACCGCCGAGGTGTCGGCGAGGTCGGTTTCGCGCCGTGCGTCATAGCCGAGAACTTCGCACACCTGGATCAGTGCCTCGGCGATCGGGGTGGCACCCTCGACCCGGATCAGTGGCGCCGGCAACTGCGGCGTCAGGAAAATTTCCAGCGACCCGCCGGACAGGCACGGGTTGACCACCACACAGGCGCCCGGGGCCTCCGGAAAGTGAATGTCGCCGTCGGGCAGTACGCGCAGCAACACGCTCTCGCCGGCCTGCAAGGCGCCGAGCGCGGCCTTGCGGACGGAGTTCTGCGCGCACTGACCGCCGACGAAACCTTCAATGGTGCCGTCCGGCAACAGGATCGCCTCGTCCCCGGGCCGCACCGAAGTGGGCTGCTGGGCACGGACCACCGTCGCGTGCACAAAGGGCGTGCGCGCGGCGATCAGTTGGGCGGCCCGTTCGCTTATCGTGGTGTGCGAAATTGCGCCACTCCTCCTATCAACTCGTATTTAGATGGGCGGCTTCGCCCTACCCTGCATCGCCTCCCACACCCGCGACGGGGTCAGCGGCATGTCCGCATGGCGAACCCCGTACGGCGCCAACGCATCCACGATCGCGTTCACCACCGCCGGCGGCGATCCGACGGTCGCCGACTCGCCGATGCCCTTCGCACCGATCGGATGATGCGGCGACGGTGTCACGGTGAATCCCGTTTCCAGGTGCGGCACTTCGAGCGCGGTCGGGATCAGGTAGTCCATCAGCGAACCGCCCAGACAGTTGCCGTCCTCGTCGAAGGCGATCATCTCCATCAGCGCCATGCCGATGCCATCGACGATGCCGCCATGCACCTGGCCCTCGATGATCATCGGGTTGATGCGGGTGCCGCAGTCATCGACGGCGAGGAAGCGCCGTACCTTGACCACCCCGGTGCCCGGATCGACGTCCACCACACAGAAATACGCGCCATACGGGTAGGTCAGGTTCTCCGGGTTGTAGCAGATCTGCGCGTCCAGGCCACCTTCGATGCCCTCCGGCAGATCCCCCGCGCCGTGTGCGCGCATCGCGATGTCCTGGATGGTCACCGACGCCGACGGGTCGCCCTTGACGTGGAACGAGCCCTTCTCCCATTCCAGGTCGGCTACCGACACCTCGAGCATGCCCGAGGCGATGATCCTGGCCTTGTCACGCACCTTGCGCGCCACCAGCGCGGCGGCCGCACCCGAGACGGGAGTCGACCGGCTGCCGTAGGTGCCCAGGCCGAACGGGGTCTGGTCGGTGTCGCCGTGCACGACCTCGATGTCGTCGGGCGGGATGCCCAGTTCCTCGGCGACGATCTGCGCGAACGTCGTCTCGTGCCCCTGGCCCTGCGTCTGGACCGAAAGGCGCACAACGGCTTTGCCGGTCGGGTGCACACGCAACTCGCACCCGTCGGCCATGCCGAGCCCCAGGATGTCCATGTCTTTGCGCGGACCGGCGCCCACGGCCTCGGTGAAGAAGGACATGCCGATGCCCATCAGCTCGCCACGCTCGCGCCGGGCCTTCTGCTCGGCACGCAACGCGTCATAGCCGATCATCTCCATGGCCTTGCGCATGGTGGTCTCGTAGTCGCCCGAGTCGTACACCCAGCCCGTCTTGCTCTTGTACGGGAATTGCGCCGGCCGCAACAAGTTTCGCAGCCGCAGCTCGGCGGGGTCCATCTTCAACTCGTAGGCCAGGCAGTCGACCAGGCGCTCTACGAAGTAGACGGCCTCGGTGATCCGGAAGGAGCACGCGTAGGCCACGCCGCCGGGTGCTTTGTTTGTGTAGACGGCGGTCATGTGGCAGTAGGCGGCCTCGAGGTCGTAGCTGCCGGTGAACACCCCGAAGAAGCCGGCGGGATACTTGACCGGCGCCGCGGTGCCGTTGAACGCGCCGTGGTCGGCCAGCACGTTGGAGCGGATCGCCAGGATCTTGCCGTCCTTGGTGGCGGCGATCTCCCCCAGCATGATGTAGTCGCGAGCGAACCCGGTGGAGGTCAGGTTCTCGCTGCGGTCCTCCATCCATTTGACCGGCTTGCCGAGTAGCAGCGAGCCGACGATCGCACACACGTACCCGGGATAAATCGGCACCTTGTTGCCGAAGCCGCCGCCGATGTCGGGCGAGATCACCTGGATCTTGTGTTCGGGCAGACCGGCGACCAGCGCGTACACCGTGCGGTGTGCGTGCGGCGCCTGGCTGGTACACCACAGCGTGAGTTTCCCGCTGACCGGGTCCAAATCGGCTATGGCACCGCAGGTTTCCATCGGCGCCGGGTGTACCCGCGGATAGACGATCTCCTGTTTGACCACCACGTCGGCCTTCGCGAACACCGCATCCGTGGCCGCCGCGTCGCCGGTCTCCCAGTCGAAGCAGTGGTTGTCGGTCTTGCCGTCGAGGTCGGTGCGGATCACCTCAGCCGACGGGTCCAGCGCCTTGCGCACGTCAACGACGGGATCGAGCGGGTCATACTCGACGTCGATCAGTTCCAGCGCGTCGCGGGCCGAATACCGGTCTTCGGCGACGACGAAGGCCACCTCCTGACCTTGGAAACGCACCTTGTCGGTGGCCAGCACGGCCTGCACGTCGTTGGACAGCGTCGGCATCCAGGCCAGGCCCTTCTCGGCCAGCGCCGCGCCGGTGACCACCAACTTGACCTTGGGATGGGCCATGGCCGCGGTCGTATCCACGCTGACGATGCGGGCATGCGCGTAGGGCGAGCGCAGGATGGCCATGTGCAGCATGCCCGGCAGCACGACGTCGTCGACGTAGCGGCCGCGTCCACGGATGAACCGGGGGTCCTCCTTGCGCAGCATTCGGCCGTAGCCACAAGGCTTTTGGTCGTTGTCCGCGGTGTCTTCCGGTGATGGTGGACGGGACTCGATGGTTGTCATGATGTCGCCTCCGCGGCCTCCACTGCTTGGCCCGTACTGTGCTGCGCCGCCCATTGAATGGACCGCACGATCGTGGTGTATCCGGTGCATCTGCATATCTGCCCGGAGATGGCTTCCCGAATGGTTTGTTCGTCCGGGTCGGGGTCACGGTCTAGCAGGGCGCGGGCGGTGATCATCATTCCCGGCGTGCAGAATCCACACTGCAGTCCATGGCAGCGCATGAACCCCTCTTGCACCGGGTCCAGCGTGCCATCCGGCGCGGCCAAGCCCTCGACCGTCCGGACACTGTGACCAGAGGCCATGACGGCGAGCATCGTGCAGGACTTCACCGGTACGCCGTCCACGTCGACCACGCAGGTTCCGCAGTTGCTGGTGTCGCAACCCCAGTGCGTTCCGGTGAGGCCTAACTGGTCACGCAGGAAGTGCACCAGCAGCATCCTCGGTTCGACCTCGGCGCTCACCTGTTCGCCATTGACGGTCATGTTTACCTGCATGGTTAGTTTCCTTCCGGCGCAACTTGTTCGCGCACACGTTGGGCTGCCGTGCGCAGCGTTCGGATGGTCAGTTCTGAGGCGAGGTGCCGCTTGTACTCGGCGCTGCCGCGGACGTCGGACACCGGTTCGCAGGCTCGCGCGGCCCGGCGACCGGCCTCGGCGAAGACCTCTTCGGTGGCGGGTTGGCCGACCAGCGACTCGCTCAACTCGGCCAGCGCTGCGCGGTCGGGATTCACCGCGGTCAGGCCGACCCGGGCGGCGGCTATCGAGTCTCCGTCGAGGGTGAGGCTAGCCCCAGCCGCCGTGATGGCCCAGTCACCGACCCGCCGTTCCACCTTCGCGTAGGCGCTGGAGGTGTTGTGGCGCACTGGGATTCGGGCTTCGATCAGGATCTCGTTGGGCGCCACCGCGGTTTCGTACGGGCCCACCAGAAAGTCGTCGATCGCGATCTCGCGCTCGCCCGACGGCCCGCGCACCAGGCAGACGGCGTTGAGCACCTCGCACACGGTGGACAGGTCCTCGGCGGGATCGGCCTGGCACAGCGAACCGCCCAGGGTGCCGCGATTGCGGACCACCGGATCGGCGATCACCCGTTCGGCGTCCCGGAAGATGGGGCACACCGCCGCCAGGGTGTCCGACTCGAGAATTTCGCGATGTCTGGTCATTGCACCGATGCGCACCAGGGTGGGATCGGTGATCACGTATCCCAGCTCCGGCACCAGGTCGTTGATGTCGACGAGGTATTCGGGGTTGGCGATGCGCAGCTTCATCATCGGCAGCAGGCTGTGTCCGCCGGCGACTAGGCGAGCGGTATCGCCCAACCGGTCAAGCAGTCCGATCGCGTGATCGACGCTCGTCGCACGTTCGTATTCGAAGGGCCCTGGTACTTGCATGGTCGGAAGTCTCCGCCCGAGCTGACAGGGCGTCAATGTCGAGTTAAGTGATCCTTTAACTCGCCCTCTACCTGCACGTCATGGTGGATTCGGCCGGGGAGTTCGGCCAGCGGTCGGCCACCGCCACCCCACCGGCGGGCGATGATGTCGGCGGCAATCGACACCGCGGTCTCTTCCGGGGTGCGCGCCCCGAGGTCCAACCCGATCGGGCTGGCCAGCCGGCTCAACTCCGCGTCGGCCAACCCCACCTCACGCAGCCGTCGCAGGCGGTCTTCGTGGGTACGCCGCGAGCCCATCGCCCCCACGTACGCGACGTTGAGTCGCAGCGCCACCTCGAGCACCGGAACATCGAACTTGGGATCGTGGGTGAGCACACAGATCACCGTCCGCTCGTCGATGTTGCCCGCCTCGGCCTCGGCGGCCAGATAGCGGTGTGGCCACTCGACGACCACCTCGTCGGCGGTCGGGAAGCGGGCCGCCGTGGCGAACACCGAACGCGCGTCGCAAACGGTGACCCGATAACCGAGGAATGAACCCTGGCGAGCCACCGCCGCGGCAAAGTCGATGGCGCCGAACACCAGCATGCGCGGCCGCGGGGCAAAGCTGGATACGAACACCTCCATGCCTTCACCGCGCCGCTGCCCGTCGGCGCCGTATTCGAGGACCTCGCTGCGGCCCAACGCGAGCAGGCCCCGCGCGTCGTCGGTGACCGCGGAGTCGGCGCGCGCCGAACCCAACGTCCCCGCCGCGGTCTCCGGACGAATTACCAGGCGGCGGCCCACCCGCTGCGGATCCGGATGAGCGATCACCGTCGCGATCGCGACCGAGCGCTGCGCCGCGACATCGTCGGCCACCTCGCCGAGTTCGGGAAACGTTGCCTGGGATATGGATTCGATGAAGATGTCGATGATGCCGCCACAGGTCAGGCCGACCGCGAAGGCATCGCCGTCGCTGATCCCATACCGTTCCAGCCGTGGCTCACCGCCGCCCATCACCTCGGTGGCGAGTTCGTAGACGGCGCCCTCCACGCAGCCGCCCGAGACCGACCCGCTCACCGAACCGTCCGGCGCGACCACCATCGAGGCGCCCGGCGGCCGCGGCGCCGAACGCAGCGTCCGCACCACCGTGCCCACGCCGGCCGTGTCGCCGGCACGCCAGACCGACATGAGCTCGGCCAACACGTCACGCACGCCTCTTAAGGTAGGCCAACCCGGCAACCGAAGTAATGTGGTCGCATGACTCCGGCTCAACTTCGGGCCTATTCGGCGGTGGTGCGACTGGGCTCGGTACGGGCCGCCGCCACGGAACTCGGCATGTCCGACGCCGGAATATCGATGCACGTCGCCGCGCTGCGCAAAGAACTCGACGATCCGCTGTTCACTCGGACCGGCGCCGGGCTGGCGTTCACCCCCGGCGGGCTGCGGCTGGCCAGCCGCGCGGTGGAAATCCTTGGCCTGCAACAGCAGACGGCGATCGAGGTGACCGAGGCCGCGCATGGCCGCCGGTTGCTGCGCATCGCCGCGTCGAGCACCTTCGCCGAGCATGCCGCACCGGGCCTGATCGAGCTGTTCTCGTCGCGGGCCGATGACCTCTCGGTCGAACTCAGCGTGCACCCGACGAGCCGATTCCGCGATCTGATCTGCTCGCGCGCCGTCGACATCGCCATCGGCCCGGCCGCTGAAAGCTCGGCAACTTCCTATGGTTCCGACGGTTCGATCTTCGTCCGGCCCTTCTTGAAGTATCAGATCATCACCGTCGCGGCACCCAACGGCCCTCTGGCGGCAGGCTTTCCGACACCCGCACAGCTGCGCCACGAACAGTGGATGCTCGGCCCGTCGGCCGGCATCGCGGACGGCGAGATCGCAACCATGTTGCGCGACTTGGCAATTCCTGAGTCACAGCAACGTATCTTCCAAAGCGACGCCGCCGCGCTCGAGGAGGTGCAGCGCGTCGGCGGGGCGACCTTGAGCATCGGCTTCGCCGTCGCCAAGGACCTCGCTGCCGGGCGGTTGGTGCATGTGAACGGTCCCGGCCTGGACAAATCCGGCGAGTGGTGCGCGGCGACCCTGCCGCCGTCCGCCCGGCAACCCGCGGTGTCCGAGCTCGTCCGCTTCATCACCACGCCCCGGTGTATCCAGGCGATGATCAGGGGCAGCGGAGTTGGCGTGACGAGGTTTCGGCCGAAGGTTCACGTCACGCTGTGGAGTTGATGCGCCGCCTCTGCCCTGACCCTCGAAAACGCTCGGTCCGTTTTCGCCGCTGAAGCTATACGCTTGCCCCCATGAGCGTGTACAAGGTGATCGACATCATCGGCACCAGCCCCACCTCGTGGGAGCATGCCGCGACGGAGGCGGTGGAACGCGCGCGGTCCAGTGTCGACGACATCCGGGTTGCCCGGGTCATCGAGCAGGACATGGCCGTGGACTCCTCCGGCAGGATCACCTTCCGCATCAAGCTGGAGGTGTCGTTCAAGATGCGGCCCGCAAGACCCCAGTAGCCGCGCTCGTTCCGCTCACCACGCGCGGCCCAGGTCCGCGTGTTGCCGGACCCAAGCGTGCATCGCGATCCCGGCGGCGACGCCGGCGTTGATGCTGCGCGTCGATCCGAACTGGGCGATCGACACCGTGATCGCCGCGCCCGCCCGGGTGTCGTCGGTGATGCCGGGCCCTTCCTGACCGAAGACCAACAGGCAATCGCGCGGCAGCTGCGTCTCTTCCAGGCGCGCCGCCCCGGGAATGTTGTCCACCGCCACCACGGTCAACCCGGCGTCCGCCGCGAAGTCCAGCAACTGCGCGGTGGTGTCGTGGTGACGCAGGCGCTGATAGCGGTCGGTGACCATGGCGCCGCGGCGATTCCAGCGTCGACGGCCGACGATGTGCACGGTGTCGACGGCAAAAGCGTTGGCGGTGCGCACCACCGAACCGATGTTGGCGTCGTGGCCGAAGTTTTCGATCGCCACGTGCAGCCGATGCCGACGGGTGTCGATATCGGCGACGATAGCCTCGCGGGTCCAGTACCGATACTCATCGACGACATTGCGAGTATCGCCTTCACGCAACAGGATTGGGTCGTACCGCGGGTCGTCCGGCAGATCACCCTGCCACGGCCCGACGCCCCCGCCGGACACCCCCCACTCGGTGGGGCCGGGTTCGCCGGGTTCGCCGGGTTCGGTCACTGCGATGTCCACAGCCCGGCGTGCGTGCCCACCACGGCGATGGTCGCGTACAACAACGCGTCATTGATCTCACCCTGGGTGCACAGCGATGCGTTGACCTGCACGGAATCCCGTGACGCGTCGGGCAGGATCAACACCGACGATCCGTACTTCGAACAGGCCGCGTTCAGGCCGCGCCCGGGCAGCGTCGGCGTGGCCAGCAACATCAAGGGACCGCCGCGGGCCGCCGACTCGTCGGCGTAGCGAGCCGCGACGCCGCTGGCATCAAGCCCCAGCAGCATGTAGCCGTTGCCGGTGAAGGCCGCCGGGTCGCCGAGCTGAGGCTGGGTCACCGGCTTGCCGTCGGCGCGCCATGCCTCCACGCTCGTGGTCTTCACCACCAGGCCGGTGTCGTTCTGGTTCGTCGGCAGCAGCCCCACCGGGAACGCGGCCGGGTAGGCGGCGGCGGTGTTCGGGATACGGTCACCCGGCGAGTAGGCGTAGACGCCGCGCACCGCGGCGCGGTCCTTCAACGGGCCCAGGCAGACGGTCCCGGTGAGCCGGTCTGGAGGCGCCGACAGGGGCGAGGTGACGTCAGCGACGCGGTTCAACGCGTCGCCGCAGCTGCCGAGCCCGGTGGCCTCCAGCGGGTGCGACAGCGCACCGTAGAGGCCGAACCGGATTTCTTCGGGCTTGGCGTGCCATACCTTCGGGTCGGTGGGGGCGGCGTCGACGTCGATCAGCAGGTAGTCGTCGTCCCAGCGCATATTCGCCACCGACATGTTCCAGCCCAGGACCGCAAGCGATTCGCCGAACCGGGCTTCCTGGGCGCCGTAGATGCGACGGGGTTGATCCGAACGCGAGCACCCCACCGCGCATGCAATCGCCAGGACGATCACCAGGAGTGTGCGCACGGCAGGTGGCCTAGCTCAGCCCCAGATCGGCAAGGCCCAGCACGCTGCGATACGGCAAACCTTCGGCTTGGATCGCCTCGGCGGCGCCGGTGGCGCGGTCCACCACGGTGGCCACCCCGATCACCTCGCCGCCGGCTTCTTGAACGGCGTGTACCGCCGTCAGCGCCGAATTGCCCGTCGTGCTGGTGTCTTCCACCACCAGCACCCGCTGACCGGAAACTTCGGAGCCTTCGATAAGTCGTTGCAGGCCATGAGTTTTCGCCGCCTTGCGCACCACGAACGCGTCGATCGGACGGCCCGGCGCGTGCATGATGGCCGTCGCCACCGGATCCGCACCGAGTGTCAGGCCGCCGACCACCGAGTAGTCCCAGTCCTGAGTCAGTTCGCGCATCAACCGGCCGATCAGCGCCGACGCGCGGTGGTGCAGGGTGGCGCGACGCAGGTCGACGTAATAGTCGGCTTCCTTGCCCGACGACAGCGTGACGCGGCCATGCACCACCGACAGCCGCCGCACCAGATCCGTCAACTCCTCGCGTTCGGTCATAGGCTCAGGTGCGGCCACTACCACTCCCGAATCTCTTGGTTAAAGCCCGCGTCAGCCGTCGTGGCATCGCCCGCCCAGCGGCGACCAAGTACTTGTACTGCACGCTCGGAATGCTAAGCACCTTGCCGCGCGCCACGTCGGCCAGGCTCTCGCTGACCACGTCGTCAACCTCGAGCCAAAGGAACGACGGCACTGAGGTCATATCGATCCCCGCCCGGCTGTGAAACTCCGTGTGCACGTAGCCCGGACAAACGGCGTGCACGCCAACGCCGGTGCCCTGCAAGCTATTTGAAAGGCCTTCGGTGAACGAGATCACCCACGCCTTGGATGCCGCGTAGGTCGAACCGCGCCCGGGCAGCAGGCCCGCGACGCTGGCGATGTTGATGACGGTGCCGGCCCCGGCCTCCAGCATCGGCGGCAACGCGGCCCGGGTGAGGTGCATGACGGCGGTGACGTTGACGTCGAGCTGCTTCTGCAGCTGGGCCGGATCGGACTCCCAGAACTCGCCGGATGTGCCGAAACCGGCGTTGTTGACCAGTACCCGAACGCCTTCGGCGAGCCGATCGCAGACTTTGTCGCGGTCGGCGGCTTGGGCCAGGTCGGCGGACAGGATTTCGATGTTCCCCCCGTGAACGGCCAGTTCCCCCGCCAACTCCTCCAACCGGCCGGCGTCGCGGGCGACGAGCACGAGGTCGTAGCCATCGCGGGCGTAACGACGTGCATAGCCGGCGCCAATGCCCGAGGTGGGCCCAGTAATCAACGCAACAGGACGAGGCATGGCGCGATCAGTGGCGGTAGTTCGAGGCCTGCTGGCCGTTGTGGCCGTTACGTCCGGACGGCGGTTGACGACGCTCGCCGGCGGACCGGCCTTCGTCACGACGGACCGGCTCGGCCGCCCGGCGGGCGGGGTCGGGGAGCACGCCGGCGGCGGGGTCCGGCTGGGAGCGCCGCGGCGGGAGTTCGGCGCGGCCGGCCGGTGCCAGTGGTCGACCCGGCGCGGTGGCGCGGGGCACCGGCTCTCCCGCTTCGGCAGGGCTGTCGGCGGGCAGTGGCGGCAGCACCCGCAGCAAGTCGTTGAACTGGCGCACGGTCCGCAGACCCTCGTCCCACTGGGACCTGGTACTTGAGATCGGCATGCTGACCAACGTCCAGTGCGGCTCGTTCCACATGATTTCGGCGCAGTCGGGCGCGGTGTGTGCGAAGGTCACCATGCGGCGGTCGCAGGCCCGCCGGGCCGCGTCCAGATTGGTGGAGTAGACCATGCGTGGACCGATGGCGCCCAGCAGCCAAATGTCGTTTTCCCGAGGCTCTTTGAGCCCTTTGAGCCGCAGGTCGACGACGACGTTGGTGCCCACCTTGCGGTGCAACGCGATCACCGTGGCGACCTCGTCCAGGTCGAAGATGTAGACCGCTTCACCACGGATCTGACCCAGCACGACGTTCTGGGCGGGGACATCGCCCACGGTCGACATCACTCCGCGCGTCCAGCGCTGCAGAATGTCGTTGGATTCGCGCTCGTAGTCGAACCCGTGGGAGCGCGCCCAAGACCTCCGCCGACGGCTGCGCCCCCGGCGTTTATCGATGTCGACATATAGCAACACCGACGCGCCGACGAAGCACAGCGCGGACAGGGTGAACCAAAGCGGGACCATCGGTGAACAGCCTATCTGTTGCCGGCGGGTAACACAGAATCCGACCTGGTCACAACCAAATTAAGGTTTGCTGGTCTGGAATCGACAGCGACGCCCCCGACAGTGACATCCAGATACTTCCAGACGACCTCCAGGAGCCGACCGTGCCCTACGAAGAATATGAGCTCATCCGCATCGCCGTCGACCACGGCATATGCCGGGCGACGATCGACAATCCGCCGATCAACCTGCTGGATGTGCCGCTGATAGCAGAGATCGGCCGCCTCACCGAGGAGGTCGCGGCCGACGACGAAGTGCGCGTGCTGGTCGTCGACTCGGCCGACCCGAAAATCTTCGTCGCGCACGCCGACGTCGGGCTGATCATGGACCTACCCGCCGACGACACCGCGCTGCACGACGACCTGTCGCCGTTTCACCTCGCCATGGAGCGTTTCCGCACGCTGCCGAAGGCAACCATCGCGGTCATCGAGGGCGTCTGCCGCGGTGGCGGCAGCGAGTGGGCGATGGCGTTCGACATGCGGTACGCCGCACTCGGCAAGGCGGTCTTCGGCCAGCCGGAGGTGGCGGTGGGGATCATTCCTGGCGGTGGCGGCACGCAGCGGCTGCCGAGGCTGGTCGGCCGGGGTCGGGCGCTGGAGGTGATTCTCGGCGGCATGGACGTCGACGCGGCGACGGCCGAAGCCTGGGGATACGTCGACCGAGCGCTGCCGGCGGAACAGCTGCGACGGTTCGTCGACAGACTGGCGGGCCGGATCGCGTCGTTTCCGGCCTTTGCCATCGCGAACGCCAAACGCGCCGTCGATGCGGCCCTGCAAGACGGCGACATAGCCACCGGACTGCGGGTCGAAGATCAACTGTTCCGCGAAACCCTCGCCCAACCCGAGGCCCGCCAGCGACTGCAGGCGGTCATCGACGCCGGCGCCCAGACGCGGGCCTTCGAGTTAGGCGATCGCTAGGTTGGTCAGCAGATGCGAAAGCGCCCCAAACCATCGGTTCGGGGCGCTTTCGCGAGTTGTCTCGGTTAGCCCAGGACCAGCGAGTCGCCGTCCGGGCTGACGTTGACGGGCACCACGTCGCCGTCGTGCACCTGGCCGGCCAGCAGCATCTTGGCCAGCTGGTCGCCGATCGCCTGCTGCACCAACCGGCGCAGCGGTCGGGCGCCGTACACCGGGTCGAAGCCGCGGTGCGCCAACCACTGCTTGGCCGGCAGCGACACCTCGAGCGTGAGGCGACGCTGGGCAAGCCGCTTCTGCAACTGGGCCAACTGGATGTCGACGATCTGCACCAATTCCCCGGGTTCGAGTCCGTGGAAGATGATCACGTCGTCGAGCCGATTGATGAACTCCGGCTTGAAGGCCGCGCGCACCGCCGCCATCACCATCTCGTCGTCGCCGCCCGACCCTAGGTTGGACGTCAGGATCAGGATGGTGTTGCGGAAGTCGACCGTGCGGCCCTGCCCGTCGGTCAACCGGCCCTCGTCGAGCACCTGCAACAGGACATCGAACACGTCCGGATGCGCCTTCTCGATCTCGTCGAACAGGATCACCGTGTACGGCCTGCGCCGCACCGCCTCGGTGAGCTGGCCGCCCTGGTCGTAGCCGATGTAACCGGGCGGGGCACCCACCAGCCGGGCAACCGAGTGCTTCTCGCCGTACTCGCTCATGTCGATCCGGACCATGGCGCGCTCGTCGTCGAACAGGAAGTCCGCCAACGCTTTTGCCAGCTCGGTCTTGCCGACGCCGGTGGGTCCCAGGAACATGAACGAGCCCGTCGGCCGGTTGGGGTCGGCGACCCCGGCCCGCGCGCGCCGGACCGCGTCCGACACGGCCTGCACTGCCCTCTTCTGCCCGATGACGCGCTTGCCCAGCTCCTCCTCCATGCGCAGCAGCTTGGCGGTCTCGCCTTCCAGCAGGCGCCCCGCGGGGATGCCGGTCCAGGCCGACACCACTTCTGCGATGTCGTCGGGGCCGACCTCTTCCTTGAGCATGAGGTTCTCGCGAGCCTCGGCCTGTGGCAGCGCCGCCTCGAGTTTCTTCTCGACTTCCGGGATGCGCCCGTAGCGCAGCTCGGCGGCCTTGGCCAGGTCACCGTCACGCTCGGCACGCTCGGACTCCCCGCGCAGCACCTCCAGCTGCTCCTTGAGCTCACGCACGATGTCGATGGCGTTCTTCTCGTTCTGCCACCTGGCGGTCAGCTCGGCCAGCTTCTCTTTCTGGTCGGCCAGCTCGGCGCGCAGCTTCTCCAGCCGTTCCTTGGAGGCCTCGTCCTCTTCCTTGGACAACGCCATCTCTTCGATCTCGAGCCGCCGCACCAGCCGCTCCACCTCGTCGATCTCGACGGGGCGGGAGTCGATCTCCATCTTCAACCGGCTGGCGGCCTCATCGACCAGGTCGATGGCCTTGTCCGGAAGGAAACGCGCGGTGATGTAGCGATCGGACAGCGTCGCTGCGGCCACCAACGCGGAGTCGGTGATGCGCACACCGTGGTGCACCTCGTAGCGGTCCTTGAGCCCACGCAGAATGCCGATGGTGTCCTCGACCGACGGCTCACCGACGAACACCTGCTGGAAGCGGCGCTCGAGGGCGGCGTCCTTCTCGATGTACTTGCGGTACTCATCGAGTGTGGTGGCGCCCACCAGACGAAGCTCGCCGCGGGCCAGCATCGGCTTGATCATGTTGCCGGCGTCCATCGCCGATTCGCCGGTCGCGCCGGCGCCGACGATGGTGTGCAACTCGTCGATGAAGGTGATGATCTGCCCGGCCGAGTTCTTGATGTCGTCCAGCACGGCCTTGAGGCGTTCCTCGAACTCGCCGCGGTACTTGGCGCCGGCCACCATCGAACCCAGGTCCAGTGCAACGACGGTCTTGTCGCGCAGGCTCTCCGGCACGTCGCCGGCCACGATGCGCTGGGCCAACCCCTCCACGATCGCGGTCTTGCCGACGCCGGGTTCACCGATGAGGACCGGGTTGTTCTTGGTGCGCCGGGACAGCACCTGAACGACGCGGCGTATCTCGTTGTCCCGTCCGATGACCGGGTCCAGTTTCCCTTCGCGGGCGCGCGCGGTCAGGTCGGTCGAATACTTCTCCAGCGCCTGGTAGGTCGCCTCCGGGTCGGGGCTGGTCACCCGCGCGCTACCGCGCACCTTGACGAATGCCTCACGCAGTGCCTGCGGCGAGGCACCGTGTCCGGTCAGCAGCTTGGCGACATCGGAGTCACCGGTGGCCAACCCGACCATCAGGTGCTCGGTCGAGACGTACTCGTCGTCCATCTCGGTGGCCAGGTGCTGTGCCGCAGTGATGGCCGCCAGCGATTCCCGGGACAGCTGCGGCTGCGAGCTGGCACCGCTGGCCTGCGGCAGCCGGTCCAGCAGGCGCTGCGTCTCATGGTGGACGGTGCTGGGCGCGACACCGACAGCCTCCAGCAGCGGTGCAGCGATCCCGTCGTTCTGCGTCAGCAGCGCCATCAGAAGATGAGCGGGCCTGATCTCGGGATTGCCGGCAGCCGAGGCCGCCTGCAAAGCCGATGTCAGGGCCGCCTGCGTCTTGGTTGTCGGATTGAAAGAGTCCACGACACCTCCCGTTCGTGCGCCCGTCGGGCTGAGAAAAAATGCTTGTCGGCTAGTCCAACGTCGGCAAGGTTGAGTCTGTTCCGCTCAACTCTAGTTTTTTTCGGCACGCGGCGGTAGACGAGAAACGAAAAGCTACTGCTTTTCGGCGTCGGCCTAGAATCGGCGGCCGTGGGGCTTGAGGATCGCGATGCGTTGCGAGTGCTCCGCGACGCCTTCCGCCAGGGCGATCCCGCCGAACCGAACGAACTCGTCCGCCGGTTCTATGACCAATGGTTCGCCCTGGACGTCCCGGTTCGCGACCTGTTCCCACCCGAAATGGACGCCCAGCGAGCCGCTTTTGCACAGGCGATGCACTGGGTGTACGGCGAATTGGTCGACCAGCGGGCAGACGAGCCGGTCGCCTTTCTGGCGCAGTTAGGTCGCGATCACCGCAAATACGGCGTGCTGCCATCCCAGTACCAGACAATGCGGCGCGCGCTGTTCTCGACGTTGCGCACCCACCTCGGCAGCGCCTGGACCGACTCCGTCCATGCGGCCGCCGACCAATCGCTCCACCTGATCACCGGGGTGATGAGCGGCGCCGCGGATTCTGACGAGGGTCCCGCATGGTGGGACGCAACCGTCGTCGAGCACACGCGGGTGTCGCGCGACCTCGCGGTAGTCCGGCTTCACCTGGACCGACCACTGGCCTACCACGCCGGGCAGTACGTCAACGTCCAAGTCCCGCAATGCCCCCGCCGGTGGCGGTACCTGTCCCCCGCCATTCCGCACGATCCGGAAGGGCGGATCGAGTTCCACGTCCGAGTGGTCCCTGGCGGCCTGGTGAGCAATGCCATCGTCAGCGAAACGCGACCCGGTGACCGCTGGCGGTTGGCCGGCCCGCACGGCGGCCTACGGGTCGACCGCGACGGAAGCGACGTGCTGATGGTCGCCGGCAGCACCGGCCTGTCGCCATTGCGGGCGTTGATCATGGACCTCAGCCGCTACGCCGAGAACCCGCGGGTGCACCTTTTCTACGGCGCGCGTTACCGGTGCGAGCTCTACGACCTGCAAACGCTGTGGCAGGTCGCCGCGCACAATCCGTGGCTTTCGGTCTCTCCCGTCTCTGAGTACCGGCGTGATCCGTCGTGGGCCGCCGACTATCCAGACGTCTCGCCGCCGCGCGGCCTGCATGTGCACCAGATCGGCCGGTTGGCCGACGTGGTCACCAAGTACGGCGGTTGGGGCGACCGCCAGATCCTGATCTGCGGCGGGCCGGCCATGGTCAACGCAACCAAGGCCGCGTTGGTTGCGAAAGGTGCTCCGCCCGAACGCATTCAGCACGATCCGCTCAGCCGCTAGACCAGGCACCTAAGCTAGACAGTCGTGCATGTCGTCAAGTTGAGCGACCCGACGTCGTCGGTGACCGCGCAGTTCGTGCCCGAGGCCGGAATGATCGGCACGTCGCTGAGCGATGCCGGCGTCGAACTGCTAGGCCAGCGGCGCGGCCTGGATGCCTATCTCACCGCGGGCAAGACGATGGGCATCCCGATCCTGTACCCGCGGGCGAATCGGTTGGGCGACAACGCCTATACCGCGGTAAACAAGACGGTCACCCTGACCCCGGGCGAAAACGGCGTCCGCGCCGACCCCAACGGGTTGCCCATCCACGGCGTACTGGCCGCATACCCAGGTTGGCGAATTACTGCCCAAACAGAAAACGAACTGACCGCCGAACTGAATTTCGGCGCCGAGTCGCAACTGCTCGCCAGTTTTCCGTACCCACACCTGCTCACTGTGACCGTGCGACTGATCCAGCAAACGCTGAGCGTACACACCACGGTGACGGCGACCGGCAACGTCGCGGTCCCGTTGTGCTTCGGCTTCCATCCGTACCTACGCCTGCCGGATGTACCGCGCAGCGAGTGGACCATCGAGACGCCCGCTTTGCGCCACCTGGCACTGGACCAACGGGGACTTCCCACCGGCAAGTCCACAAACCAACCACCCGCGTCCCAAAAACTAGGAGACACAACCTTTGACGACGCCTATGACAGCGTCGAAGACGGGGCGGTGTTCGCGGTTTCCGGCGGCGACCACCGCATTGAGGTGCATTTCGAATGCGGATACTCGGCGGCGCAGATCTTCGCACCACCCAGCGAGGATGTGGTGTGCTTCGAGCCGATGGCCGCGCCCACCGATGCCTTGCGTCGAGGGGGGTATCGCTGCGCGACTCCAGGCGAGACGGCTGTAGCGGCTTTCGCCATCCGGCTGCAGCGAATCCGTGAGGTTGCCAATACTTTTCCGGACTAAATGGGGACTCCGTCAGGCATCTGTTAAATAATCGTATTGCTGCCAACGAGCGCCTGACGAAATGAGATGACACCGGCGTCACTTCGGTGACGGCCTTGGTTGCAGTGAGGGACGGATAATGAGCTTTGCGGTGCTGCCTCCAGAGATCAATTCGGCGAGATTATTTCTGGGAGCCGGCCTCGGACCGATGTTGGACGCGGCGGCAGCCTGGCAAGGGCTGGCCGCCGAACTGGGCCAAGCCGCGAACTCATTCGCATCAGTGACCTCCGGCCTCGTCGAGGACGTGTGGCAGGGGCCGGCAGCGGCGGCAATGGCCGGGATGGCAGCACCGTACGCGGGTTGGCTAAACACTGCGGCGGCCCAAGCCGACCAAGCGGCCACCCAGGTTCGGCTCGCGGCGGCGGCGTTCGAGGCCGCCCAAGCGGCGACGGTGCACCCGGAAATCATCGCGGCCAACCGCTCCACGTTCGTGCAGTTGGTGATGTCGAACGTGCTGGGTCAGAACGCCCCAGCGATCGCGGCGGCCGAAGCCCAGTACGAAATGATGTGGACCCAGGACGTGGCCGCCATGTTCGCCTATCACGCCGGGGCAGCGGATGCCGTCGCCGTATTGGCGCCGTTCTTCGAACCCTTCGAGCGGTTGGCCGACATCTTCCTCCCCCGGTTCCTGCACACCTTCCGCAACCTTGGTTTCGCCAACATCGGCTTCGGCAACATCGGCATGGGCAACGTCGGCGACTCGAACTTCGGCTCCGGCAACTTCGGCAGCGGCAACATCGGCAGCGGCAACCGCGGCAACAACAACATCGGGTTCGGCAACTTCGGTCCCGCCTTGACCACCGGGTTCAACAACATCGGCTTCGGCAACACCGGCAGCGGAAACATCGGGTTCGGCAACACCGGTAACAACAACATCGGCTTCGGTAACACCGGTGACGGCAATACCGGCATCGGACTCGTCGGCAACGCGATGAACGGCTTCGGCGGCTGGAACTCCGGCACCGGAAACATCGGTTTGTTCAACTCCGGCACAAACAACATCGGCATCGGGAACTCCGGCACCGGCAACTGGGGCATCGGCAACTCCGGAAACAGCTACAACACCGGCATCGGCAACTCCGGTGACGCCAACACGGGCTTCTTCAACGCCGGCGTGGCCAACACGGGTTGGGGCAACGTCGGCAACTACAACACAGGCAGCTTCAACCCGGGGTCCGCCAACACCGGGGGTTTCAACCAGGGCAACTTCAACACGGGTTGGCTGAACAGCGGCAACTACAACACCGGCGTCTCCAACTCCGGCAACGTCAACACCGGCTTCTGGAACAGCGGCAACTACAACAACGGGTTCCTGTGGCGCGGTGACGGCCAGGGTTACTTCTTCACCGGCGGCCCGGGCTACTTCAACTCCACCACCACCCCGTCGTCGGGTTTCTTCAACAGCGGCGACGGCGCCGTCTCCGGCTTCTTCGTGTCCGGCACCAACGCGTCCGGCATCTTCAACACTTCCGAGGGCTTCGTATCGGGCTTCGCGACCAGCGGCATGAACTCGTCGGGTCTCATCAACTCCGGCAACACCGTCTCGGGGATCTGGAACACGAGTTTCCTGGCCGTCGGGACACCCGCGTTCATCTCCGGCGTTTTCAACAACGGCGCCAACATTTCCGGGTTCTTCGGGGGTCCCGCGTCACCCGCCAACTACGGCTTCGGGAACATCGGCCGGAACAACTTCGGGTTCGGCAACGTCGGCAACGCGAACTTCGGTAACGGCAACTTTGGCGACGGCAATGTTGGCCTCGGCAACTTCGGTGCGGTCAACCTCGGCTCCGGCAACATCGGCAATTCCAACCTCGGCTCGGGCAACCTGGGCAGCTTCAACTACGGCGGCGGGAACCTCGGCTCGTTCAACTTTGGCTTCGGCAACCTGGGCAGCTACAACATCGGCCGCGGCAACTTCGGCAGCAACAACTTCGGCTTCGCCAACGCCGGCAGTTTCAACCAAGGATTCGCGAACGCCGGCAGCAACAACGTCGGCTTCGCCAATACCGGGAACAACAACTACGGAATCGGCCTCACGGGCGACAATCAGATCGGGTTCGGCGCGCTGAACTCAGGATTGGGCAACAGCGGCCTGTTCAACTCGGGCACCGGCAATGTCGGTTTCTTCAACTCGGGCACCAACAACTTCGGCATCGGCAACTCGGGCACCGGAAACTGGGGCTTCTACAACGCCGGCATCAACAACTGGGGCTTCGACAACCCCGGCATCAGCAACACCGGCTTCCTCAACGCAGGCACCTTCAACACCGGGATCGGCAACACCGGGAGCTTCAACACCGGCTGGTACAACACCGGCGGCTTCAACACCGGCGGCTTCAACGTCGGCGATTTCAACTCCGGCAGCTACAACGTCGGCGACACCAACTCGGGCAACTTCAACCCCGGCAACACCAACACCGGCTTCTTCAACACCGGCAACGTCAACACCGGCTTCTCGAACTCCGGCAATTTCAACAACGGCTTCGGCGAATCGCTGGACAACCAGGGCTGGATCGGCATCGACCTGACCTACCACACCCCGGGAATGGACATCGATCAGTCGATGGTCATTCCGGTGAACATGGTGATGACCTTCCCCACCATGCAGATCCCGGTGACGGAAGCGGGAGCGATCTTCCCCTACACCACCTATCTGGGTGGGCTGTTCTACCTCGGCCCCATCACCCTTTCGACGTCGTACTTGAACACACCCACGGTCGTGCTCTCCATCGGCGGACCCACGGTCTCCGTGCCGATCAGCATCATCGGCGCGGTGGAAAGCCGCGAGATCGTCTTCCTGCGCGTGCCGGCGGCTCCCGGTTTCGGCAATACGACCACCAACCCCTCGTCCGGGTTCTTCAACTCGGGCGCCGGAGGCGTATCGGGCTTCCAGAACTTCGGCCAGAACATCTCGGGCATGTGGAACAGCGGCCCGGCGAGCATGGGCGCGCTGGGCGTCTCCGGCTTCCAGAACTACGGGGCGCAGCTATCCGGCTTTGCCAACCTGGGCAACAGCATTTCGGGCATCTATAACACCAGCGTGCTGGATCTCGTCACGCCGGCCAACATCTCGGGCTTGTACAACATCGGCCAGAACATGTCCGGCCTGTTCAACACGCCGATGGGACAGATCTTCAACGTCGGCTTCGCGAACCTGGGCGCCTCGAACTTCGGCGATGGCAACCTCGGCGGGTTCAACTTCGGCAGCGGCAACATCGGCAGCTCGAACTTCGGCGACGGCAACATCGGCAGCTTCAACTTCGGCAGCGGCAACATCGGCAGCGGCAACTTCGGCTTCGGCAACCTGGGCGACTTCAACCTCGGCTTCGGCAACAGCGGCAGCAACAACATCGGGTTGGGCAACACCGGCGACAACAACATCGGTTTCGGCAACACCGGCAACAACAACGTCGGCATCGGCCTGATCGGCAACAGCCAGCAAGGCTTCGGCGGCTGGAACTCTGGCACCGGCAACATCGGCTTCTTCAACTCCGGCACCAACAACATCGGCATCGGAAACTCGGGCACCGGCAACTTCGGCATCGGCAACTCCGGCGAACTCAACACCGGCATCGGCAACGCCGGCCGGGTCAACACCGGCATGTTCAACACCGGCATGTTCAACACCGGCGTCGGCAACCCAGGCAACTACAACACCGGCTGCTACAACACGGGAGACTTCAACACCGGCATCGCCAACCGGGGTGACTACAACACCGGCTGGTACAACGTCGGCGACTACAGCACGGGCTTTGCCAACCAGGGCGACATCGACACCGGCGCCTTCATCACCGGCAACATGGGCAACGGGTTCTTCTGGCGAGGCCCCGAGCAAGGACTGTGGGGTGGCGGCTACCGCATCCACATTCCCGAGATTCCGGCCCACGTGACCGTGGAAGTTCCGATCGACATCCCGATCACCGCCGGCTTCACCAACACCGTTTACGACGGCATCACCGTCTCCAACGTTCCGTTCGGCTTGGCCATCAACATCGGTCTCCCGCTGTTCAACGGCGAAGTCAACTCGCTGACCATCCCGCGGGTCACGATCTCCGGTCCCCAGGTCAACTTCAGGATCGGCAGCGACACCACCATGGTCCGCGTCCCCGCCACGGCCAGCATCGGACCCGCCGACTGGACACTCCTGGACATCAAGCCGACGACCGGGTTCTTCAACACCAGCGCCCTGCCGTCGTCCGGCTTCTACAACGGCGGCCCGGGCACGGTATCGGGCATATCGAACATCGGCGCCAACATCTCGGGCTTCCAAAACGTCTCGTTGAACGGCGCTTCCGGCTTCAACAACTACGGCGAGCTGCTGTCCGGCTTCGCCAACCTGGGCAACTCCGTTTCGGGCTACTACAACACCGGAATCGGGGCGCCGGCCAACCTTTCGGGCTTTTACAACGTCGGCAGCAACCTCTCGGGCGGCTTCATCAACATGGCGCCCCCACCCGGTCCGCAGGTGTTCAACGTCGGATTGGGCAACGTCGGCAACAACAACATCGGGTTCGGCAACGTCGGCGACAACAACGTCGGGTTCGGCAACACCGGCAACAACAACATCGGGTTTGGGAACCTCGGCAACTTCAACGTCGGCGCCGGAAACCTCGGCGACTACAACAACGGCCTGGGCAACCTGGGCAACCTCAACGTCGGATGGGGCAACGCAGGCGACCTCAACCAAGGCCTCGGCAACGCCGGCGACGCCAACCAGGGATGGGGAAACACCGGCAGCAACAACATCGGGTTCGCCAACACCGGCAACAACAACATCGGCATCGGCATCACCGCCAGCAACCAGCAAGGCTTCGGCGGCTGGAACTCCGGCACCGGCAACGTGGGTCTGTTCAACTCGGGCACCAACAACGCCGGCTTCTTCAACTCCGGCACCGGCAACGTCGGCATCGGCAACTCCGGCACCGGCAACTGGGGCATCGGCAACGCGGGCTTCACCAACACCGGTCTCTTCAACTCCGGCAACATCAACACCGGTTGGTTCAACCCCGGCAACGTCAACACCGGCATTGGCAACACCGGCAACTACAACTCCGGCAGCTTCAACGCGGGCAGCTTCAACACCGGCAGCTTCAACGTCGGCTGGTACAACACCGGCTGGTCGAACACGGGTAACTACAACACCGGTTTCGCCAACCAGGGCAACGTCAACACCGGCTCGTACAACAGCGGCAACTACAGCAACGGCATGTTCTGGCGTGGCGACTACCAGGGCCTGTGGGGCACCAACTTCACCGAGAGCATTCCGGACACGCCGATCCCGGTGAACCTGCGGGTGCCGATCTTCCTCGACATCCCGATCACCGGCTCGCTCGGCCTGCTCACCGTCTCGTCGTTCACCATTCCTTCGCTGAGTGTCGACATCAATGTCATCGGCGTTGACTTCAACCGGGTTGTCTCGGTGAGTTCGATCACCATCCCCACGCTGCGAATCAACTTGCCCAACATAGGGATTCGTATCGGCACCACCCACGACAGCGGCGCTCCGCTGATCAACATCACCGGCAACGGCGGACTGCTGCCCATCGAGCTTCCGTTCATCGACGTACCGGTGGCCCCAGGGTTCTGGAACAGGACCATCCTTGCGTCGTCGGGCTTCTTCAACAACGGCCCCGGGACGGTCTCCGGCTTCGGCAACACCGGCAGCAACACCTCCGGCTTCTTCAACCTCAGCTCGGGCACGTCCGGAATTTCGGGCTACAAGAACTTCGGCGAGTTCCTGTCCGGCGTATCCAACCTCGGCAACACCGTCTCGGGCTTCCTCAACACCGGCACGCTCGGTTTTGCGCTGCCGTCCAACGTCTCCGGTTACGGCAACATCGGCGTGGACCTCTCCGGGTTCCTCGGCAACAACCCGTTGTCCAACATCGGCGTGGCGAACATCGGGTTCAACAACATCGGCTTCGGCAACGTCGGCAACGGCAACATCGGCTTCGGCAACGTAGGTGACGGCAACTTCGGCAGCGGCAACATCGGCAACCTCAACATCTTCTCCGGCAACCGCGGGGACGCCAATTTCGGCTTCGGGAACCTGGGCAGCAACAACTTCGGCCTGGGCAACCTGGGCGACTTCAACCAGGGCTTCGGCAACAACGGCAGCAACAACATCGGGTTCGGCAACACCGGCAACAACAACATCGGCATCGGTCTTTCCGGCGACAACCAGCAAGGGTTCGGCGGCTGGAACTCGGGTTCCGGCAACATCGGCTTGTTCAACTCGGGCACCAACAACGTCGGCTTCTTCAACTCCGGCACCGGAAACGTCGGGATCGGCAACTCGGGCGTGGGCAACCAGGGCCTCGCCAACGCCGGCACCGGCAACTGGGGCCTGTGGAACGCCGGCGAGCTCAACACCGGCATGGGCAATGCGGGCACCGCGAACACCGGCGGGTACAACACCGGCATCGCCAACAGCGGCTTCGCCAACCCGGGCGTCTACAACACCGGCAGCTTCAACACCGGTAGCACCAACACCGGTAGCTTCAACTCCGGCGACTACAACACCGGCAGCTTCAACACTGGCGACCTCAACACCGGCTGGGCGAACGCCGGCGACGTCAACACCGGCGCCTTCAACGCGGGCAGCTTCAACAACGGCTTCCTCTGGCGCGGCGACTACCAGGGTCTGTGGGGCACCCACACCGAGATCAACATCCCGGAGTTCTCGGTGCTGGCCTTCGACCTCAACATTCCGATCAACATTCCGATCAACCTCAACCTCGGCAGCCTGCTGCTCAACGGGTTCACGCTGCCACGCATCACGATCAACGCCATCGGCATCACCAACTTCGGCATCGGGCCCATCTTCATTCCGCCGGTCAGCGGCATCCTGCCCGTCATCAATGTCTCCATCGGCGGCGACAGCATTTCGATCCCCATCTCCATCCGCAGCGGCGCCGGCCCGATCCGGGTTCTGCTACTGGACATTCCGGCGAACCCGGGCTTCGGGAACACGACCAGCACCCCGTCGTCCGGCTTCTTCAACTCGGGCAACGGCAGCGCCTCGGGCTTCGGGAACTTCGGCCCCAACTCGGGTTACTGGAACTCCACCTTGGAGGCCGTCGGCAACTCGGGCATGCAGAACTTCGGTTCGCTGGTGTCCGGCTGGGCGAACCTGGGCAACACCGTCTCGGGTTGGTACAACACCAGCACCGCGGACCTGACGACCGCGGCCAACTTCTCGGGCATGTTCAACATCGGCACCGACCTGGCCGGTCTGTTCCGCGGCGTCGACGGATCGACGATCTTCAACGCGGGCCTGGCCAACGTCGGCGCGTTGAACATCGGCAGCGCGAACTTCGGCGACTTCAACCTCGGCAGCGCCAACTCCGGTAGCAACAACATCGGCTTCGGCAACATCGGCTTCAACAACATCGGCTTCGGCAACATCGGCGACAACAACATCGGGTTCGGCAACATGGGCCCGGGCCTGACCGCCGCGCTCAACAACATCGGCTTCGGCAACATCGGCGACAGCAACTTCGGCTGGGGCAACACCGGCAGCGGCAACATCGGCTTCGGCAACACCGGCGACGGCAACATCGGCATCGGGCTCACCGGCACCGGCCAGGTCGGACTCGGCCCATTGAACTTCGGCCTGGACAACATGGGCCTGTTCAACTTCGGCGACAACAACATTGGCCTTTCCAACGCCGGCGACTTCAACATCGGCATCGGCAACACCGGCACCAACAACATCGGCTTCTTCAACACCGGCTCCAACAACATCGGCATCGGAATCACCGGCGACGGCCTGCAAGGGTTCGAATCGCTGAACTCCGGGATCGCCAACACCGGCTTCTTCAACTCCGGCACCGGCAACTGGGGCTTGTTCAACTCCGGCACCGGCAACATCGGGTTCTTCAACTCCGGCAACGGCAACGTCGGCATCGGCAACATGGGTAACGGCGGCTTCGGTATCGGCCTGTCCGGCGACAACCAGATCGGCATCGGGGGCACCAACTCCGGCAGCTTCAACATCGGCCTGTTCAACTCCGGCACCGGCAACGTCGGATTCGGCAACTCCGGCACCGGAAACTGGGGCATCGTCAACACCGGCACCGGCAACACCGGGATCGGCAACACCGGCACCTGGAACTCGGGCTTCTTCAACACTGGCAACTTCAACACCGGTCTGGTCAACCCGGGCGACTACAACACCGGCCTCTTCAACTTCGGCGCCTTCAACACCGGCTGGGCCAACCTGGGCGACTTCAACACCGGTGCCTACAACCCCGGCAACTACAACACCGGCTGGGCCAACGTCGGCGACTTCAACACCGGCAGCTTCAGCACCGGCAGCCAGAACAACGGCATGCTCTGGCGCGCCGACCGCCAAGGCCTGCTGTGGGCCAACTACACCATGGTCGCGCAGCGGACCACCGGCTTCCTGACGGTCGAGGTTCCGGTCCACATCCCGATCACCGTCAGCATCACCCCGGTGTCCATCCCCGCGATCACGATTCCTTCGTTCGGCGCCTTCGGCACGCTCGACCTAGGCATCCTCAGCGGCACCGTCATCGCCAACGTCAACCCCATCAACCTCCACGGCGGCGACGTCAACGCGCCGCAGAACACGCCGATCACCTTGAGCTTCGGGGACACCAACCCGGCGGTGATCACGATCAACATCGGCAATCCCCCGCCGTACGGACCCGGCAACCCGCAAACCCTCATCAACATCGTCGGCAACTTCGGCGGCGGACCCGCCTACATCCCGCTCATCGACCTGGTGCCCCAGCCGGGCTTCTTCAACCAGACCAGCGGACTGTCGTCGGGCTTCCTCAACTGGGGCCAGGGCAGCGCGTCGGGCCTGCAGAACTTCGGCAACAACTCGGGCATCTTCAACTTCGCCACCGCGCTGGTCGGCAACTCTGGCCTGCAGAACTACGGGACGCTGCAGTCCGGCTTCGCCAACCTCGGCAACACCATCTCCGGTTGGCTCAACACCGGCACCGGCACCCCCGGAAACCCGTCCATCATCTCGGGATTCGACAACATCGGCTCCTTCCTGGCCGGTTGGTTCCAAGACGGTGCCAGCTCAACGACTTTCAACGTGGGCCTGGCCAACCTCGGATTCTGGAACTTCGGCAGCGCCGACATCGGCGTCTACAACGTGGGCAGCGGCAACATCGGCGCCTTCAACATCGGCAACGGCAATGTCGGCGACTACAACCTGGGCGGCGGCAACATCGGCGGCTTCAACATCGGTTGGGGCAACATCGGCAGCGGCAACTGGGGCTTCGGCAACGCCGGCCCGGGGCTCTCGGCGGCCATCCAGAACATCGGCTTCGGCAACACCGGCAGCTTCAACATCGGTTGGGGCAACACCGGCACCAACAACATCGGCTTCGGCAACACCGGCGACGGGAACATCGGCATCGGCCTTACCGGCAACGCGCTCACCGGATTTGGCGGCTGGAACTCAGGCGACGGCAACGTCGGCCTGTTCAACTCCGGCACCAACAACTTCGGTATCGGCAACTCCGGCAACGGCAACTGGGGCCTGTTCAACTCCGGCGAGTACAACACCGGCATCGGCAACACCGGCACCGTCAACACCGGCTTCTTCAACGCCGGCATGGTCAACACCGGTATCGGCAACACCGGCAACTTCAACACCGGTTTCTACAACACCGGCCACTTCAACACCGGGAGCTTCAACCCGGGCGACTACAACACCGGCGACTTCAACCAGGGCGACTACAACACCGGTTGGTTCAACACCGGCAACTCCAACACCGGTATCGGAAACTCCGGCAACGTCAACACCGGCTTCTTCATCGGCGGCAACTACAGCAACGGCGCCTTTTGGCGAGGCGACTACCAGGGCCTGGGCGGCTTCGAGTACCGGACCACCATTCCCGAAATCCCTTGGGACTACGACGTTCAGGGCAATATCGAGATTCCGATCACCGGCACGATCAACGCCATCACCCAGGACATGTTCACCCTGTCCCAGTTCTCCATTCCGCTCAGCCTGCAGATCACGGTCTGCATCATCTACATCCCGTTCGTCGGATGTGTACTCAGCGGCACCCTTCCGCCGTTCCACATCTACACCATCGAGGTCGGGCCCTACACCATCGATCCGAGCGTCCTCAACCCCGAGACGCCGCTCAACATGGTCATCCAGAACCCGCTCAGCTTCCACGGTTCGGGCACGGTGGGGCCGTTCGAGCTCAGCTTCGGGTGGCAGGGGCAACCGGGCTTCTTCAACTCGACCGACACCCCGTCGTCGGGCTTCTTCAACTCCGGTGCGGGCGGCGCGTCCGGCTTCTTCAACGACGCCGCCGACGGCGCCGTGTCGGGTATCGGAAATGCGTTCGCCCAGGTGTCGGGCATGTTCAACGCCGGCGGTCCGGGACTGTCGGGCTTCCAGAACTTCGGCACCCTGGAATCGGGCTGGGCGAACCTGGGCAACTTCATTTCCGGCTTCTACAACAGCACCGTGCTGGACATCCTTACCCAAGCCTTCCTCTCCGGCTTCGGTAACTACGGCGACCACCTGTCCGGCATCCTGCAGGACAACGTGTTGGTGCCCTAGGCCGTTCGGCCGTCACGGCGGTGGCACCGCTCAGCGGTTGCGCGGCTTCCAGACGACCAAGGCGGTGCTCTTCGGCACCACCGCAACTTCGCGGCGTTGCTTGGCACGCAAGGCCGCCAGCTCCTCTGACATCTCCTGCAAGCGCGCCTGCAACGCCTCGACTTGGTTGGTCAGCTCGATGATCCGCTTGATGCCCGCGAGGTTGACGCCCTCGTCCTGCGAAAGGCGCTGCACCTCACGCAGCAGTTCCACGTCGTGCTGCGAATAACGCCGCCCGCCACCGGAAGTGCGCTGCGGACTGACCAGGCCGAGCCGGTCGTAGGTGCGCAGGGTCTGCGCGTGCATTCCGGCCAGCTCGGCGGCCACCGAGATCATGAAGGTCCGAGCTTCTTCCCTTTTCTGGTGCTTGGCCATCAGCGGTTACCTGCCCATCCCGCCCTTGGGTTGAATCCACTGGCTCTTTCGGCCGCCGCGTAGGCTTCCAGCGCCTCTTGGGCGGCGCCTTCCAGGTTCGGTGGAACGGCGACCTTGACGGTTACGAGCAGGTCACCACTTCCGCCGCTGCGCTTGGGCACACCCCGGCCGCGGACCCGCAGGATGCGGCCATCGGCGGTGCCCTTCGGCACCCGAACCCCGACGGTACCGTCCAATGTCGGCACCGAAAGCGTTGAGCCCAAAGCTAATTCGTGGAAGCTAACCGGGACCGTCACGGTGAGGTCGTCGCCGTCACGCCCGAACACCTTGTCGGGGCGTACATGCACCGTCACATACAGGTCACCCGAGGGCGCCCCACGCAAGCCCGCCTCACCCTGGCCGGCCAACCGGATTCGCTGTCCGTCCTCGACGCCCGGCGGAATCCGCACATTGATGGTGCGGGTTCGCGTGGTGACTCCGGTGCCTTTGCACTCGTCGCAGGGGTGCTCGATGATCGAGCCGCTGCCCCGACAGTCGGTGCACGGTTCGGAGAAGCCGAACGCACCCTGATTGCGGTTGATCACACCGGCGCCGTTGCAGGTGGCACACACCTTTGGGCTGGTGCCCGGACGCGCGCCGCTGCCGTGGCAGTTGGTGCACGGCGCCGGGCTGGTGAGCCGCAACGGCATCGCCACACCCTTGGCGGCCTCGACGAAATCGAGTTCGGTCTCGGTCTCCAGATCGTTTCCGCGCCGCGGCCGGCTAGGCCGGGGACTTGCGCCGCGTCCGAACAGGCCGCCGAACAAGTCCCCGATGTTGGTGCCGCCGCCCCGGCTGGCGGCGTCGAACAGGTCGTTGAGGTTGAACTCAACGCCGTCGCCGCCGCCGAAGCCGCCGAAACCACCGGTGTCAAAGCGCCGCCGACCGAACCCGCCGTTGGCGAAGAGCCGCCGGGTTTCGTCGTACTCCTTCTTCTTCGCCTCGTCCGACAAGACGCTGTAGGCCTCGGACACCGCCTTGAACCGCTCTGCGCCCTCGGGATTCTTGTCCGGATGAAACTCCGAAGCCAGCTTGCGGTACGCCTTCTTGATCTGGTCCTCAGTAGCGTCAGGAGAGACGCCTAGCTCCTTGTAGAAGTCTTTTTCGACCCATTCACGCTGGGCCATGTCGCGTCACCCCCTCTCACCTTTCCCGTTGATTTTGAGCCCTATTCGCCCGAGCCGCTGTCTTTATCACCCGAGTCGGCCTGCTCGCTTTCGAGGATCTGCTCGAAAGGGTCAACAGCAGGCGCTTTCTCGGCTTCGCCGGAAGGCGTGTCAACCGTGTCGACGACGCCGACGAGCGCGTGCCGCAGCACCTGCTCGCCCAGTCGGTAACCCTGCCGCATGACAGTGCCGATCACCGGCCTTGAGTTCGGGCCGCCGTCACCTTCGTGCTGCACGGCCTCGTGCAACGCCGGGTCGAAGTCCTCGCCTTCGGCGCCGAACGGCTTCAGCCCGAGACCGGACAGAGCGCTGGCCAGCTTGTCGGCGACCGACTTCAGCGGGCCGGACTCCAGATCGCCGTGCTTGCGGGCGCGGTCGAGATCGTCGAGCACGCCCAGCAATTGGCTGACGACGGTGGCCTTGGCCCGGTCCGCCGCCGCCTGCTGGTCGCGCAGCGCCCGCTTGCGGTAGTTGGCGAAATCGGCCTGTACCCGTTGCAGATCGCGCACCAACTCGGCGGCCTTGTCCGCCTCTTCCGGCGTTTCGCCCGCGAACTCCCCGGCGGCCTTCCCTCCCGGCGAATTGCCGGGAGGGGTCTGCCGAACTTCACCCGTCTGGGGGTCGATCCGCCGCTTGTCGGTGACGGTTACCGGCTCTTGCTGGCCGTCATGCGGTGTTTCGTTTCCGCCCGTCACTTGGCCTCCCGGTCGTCGTCAACCACCTCCGCGTCCACGACGTCGTCAGCACCCGGTCCGGCGCTACCGCCGGGCTGGAACCCGCCGGCATCTCCGCCGCCCGCGGCTTGCGTCGCCTCGTAGATCGCCTGGCCCAGAGCCTGCGACTCCTGACCCAGCTTCTCCATCGCCGACTTGATCGCGGTGATGTCGCTACCCGCCAACGCCGTCTTCGCGTCGGCGATCGCGGCGTCCACCTTGTTCAGCGTGTCTTCGGGGACCGTAGAGCCGCCCCCAGACTCTTTAGCCTCACGTTGCTCTTTGACGAACTTCTCCGTCTGGTAGACCAGCGTCTCGGCCTGGTTGCGGACATCAGCCTCTTCGCGCCGCTTGCGGTCCTCCTCGGCGTGCGCCTCGGCGTCCTTGATCATCCGATCGATCTCTTCCTTGGACAGGCCAGAGCCTTCCTGGATCCGGATCGTGTTCTCCTTGCCGGTGCCCTTGTCCTTGGCGGTGACGTGCACGATGCCGTTGGCGTCGATGTCGAAGGTGACCTCGATCTGCGGGACACCGCGCGGCGCCGGCGGGATACCGGTCAGCTCGAAGGATCCGAGCAGCTTGTTGTGCGCCGCGATCTCACGCTCACCCTGGTAGACCTGAATCTGCACGGACGGCTGGTTGTCATCGGCCGTGGTGAAGGTCTCCGACCGCTTGGTCGGGATGGTGGTGTTGCGCTCGATCAGCTTGGTCATCACGCCGCCCTTGGTTTCGATACCGAGGCTCAGCGGCGTAACATCAAGCAGCAGAACATCTTTCACCTCGCCCTTGAGCACACCGGCCTGCAGCGCGGCGCCGACGGCCACAACCTCGTCCGGGTTGACCCCCTTGTTGGGCTCCTTGCCGCCGGTGAGCTCCTTGACCAGGTCGGTCACCGCGGGCATACGGGTCGAACCACCCACCAGCACCACGTGGTCGATGTCGGCGACCGAGATGCCGGCGTCGGCAATCACCGACTGGAACGGCTTACGGGTCCGGTCCAGCAGGTCCTGGGTGATCCGCTGGAACTCCGCACGGGTCAGCTGCTCGTCCAGGAACAGCGGGTTCTTGTCCGCGTCGACGGTGATGTAGGGCAGGTTGATCGAGGTGCTCTGGCTCGAGCTCAGCTCGATCTTGGCCTTCTCGGCCGCTTCGCGCAGCCGCTGCATGGCCATCTTGTCCTTGGTCAGGTCGATGCCACTGCTGGCCTTGAACTTGTCGACCAGCCAGTCGACGACGCGCTGGTCCCAGTCGTCGCCACCGAGGTGGTTGTCACCGCTGGTGGCACGAACCTCGACCACGCCCTCACCGATCTCCAGCAGGGACACGTCGAACGTGCCGCCGCCCAGGTCGAAGACCAGGATGGTCTGTTCCTTCTCGCCCTTGTCCAGGCCGTAGGCCAGTGCGGCTGCGGTCGGCTCGTTGACGATGCGCAGCACGTTGAGGCCGGCGATCTGACCGGCGTCCTTGGTGGCCTGACGCTGGGCGTCGTTGAAGTAGGCGGGGGTCGTGATGACCGCGTCGGTGATGTCCTCACCGAGGTACGCCTCCGCGTCGCGCTTGAGCTTCATCAGAACGCGAGCGCTGATCTCCGGGGCGGTGTAGTTCTTGCCGTCGATTTCCACGGTCCAGTCCGTCCCCATGTGCCGCTTCACCGACCGAATCGTGCGGTCGACGTTGGTCACGGCCTGGTTCTTCGCGGGCTGGCCGACCAGCACCTCACCGTTGCGCGCAAACGCGACGATGGAGGGAGTGGTCCGTGAGCCCTCGGAGTTCGCAACGACGACGGGGTCGCCACCTTCGAGAACCGCGACGACGGAGTTGGTGGTCCCGAGGTCGATTCCGACCGCACGAGCCATAGTGATTCCTCCTGAGTAAATAGCCTGTTCTTTTGCACTATGCTGAGTGAACCCCGCTCAAGACTGCTCCTGACGAGGATCTCCTGTCAACCCAAGCTTGAGTCTGGTTCGCTCAACTTGCTGACCATGCTAACGCGGGTAGTTCGCGTCTTGTTCCCGGGTTTGCACAAGTTGTTTGCGGGTTTGCACCTGAGCGATCGGCGCGGGACGCAGCCACAGTCAACCGGGTGGCCTGTCTTAATGGGGGCGGGTTTTCTCTTCCCTGGGGAAGCTCCACACCACACCTCAAGTCCAGCAGGTCAAGCACCTTTCCGGAACTCACCCTGCACACACCCGGGCGCTAGTAACAGAGCGAACGCTCTGTTACTGTCTGATGAATGCCCCGCCCCCGCGTGTACGACACGGACCGCGTGCTGGACGCGGCCGAGTCGCTGGCCGTCACGTCCGGCCCGGCGGCGGTGACCATCCGCGCGATCAGCGCGGCCGTCGGCGTTTCCAACGGCGCGGTGTACCACACGTTCGGGTCGCGGGCGGGACTGCTGGGCCGAGTGTGGCTACGGGCCGGTCGCCGCTTCCTCGACGCCCAAACCGCGTTAGTCGATCAGGCGCTGTCGGCGCCGGGCCGACAGGCCGGAGTGGACGCGGTCGTCGCCGCCGCCGACGCGCCCGCGGTGTTCGCCGAGCAGTATCCGAACTCGTCGATGCTGCTTCTGGTGGTCCGTCGAGAGGAGCTGCTCGAACCGGATCTGCCCGATGAAATCGGTTCTGAGATAAAGACGCTCGAGACGCGGTTGATAGGCCTGATGATCCGGTTGGCGCTGCGCGTATGGGAACGCAAGGATGCCGGAGCCGTCGACACCATCACCACGTGCATCGTCGACCTGCCCACCGCGATCCTGCTGCGCCGAAACCGCCTGGGCAGCAGTACCGCACGCGAGCAACTCCGCGCCGCCGTGACAGCAGTACTGGACATCGGTCCGCCACCAGAAAGGACAGCAGCGTGACGATCACCCTGACCTATGCCGAAAAGATCGCCATTCTTGACCTCGGTGACGACGAAAACCGTTTCTCGCCAGGCTTTCTCGATGAAATCGAGACCAAGCTCGACGAGATCGTCGCCAGCCGTCCGCACGGCCTGGTCACCACCGCGACCGGCAAGTTCTACACCAACGGCCTGGACCTGGACTGGCTGGGCGCACACGGTGACCAGACCCAGTGGTACGTCGGGCGGGTCCAGGGCCTACTGGCCCGCGTGCTCACCCTGCCGATTCCGACTGCGGCCGCCGTCGTCGGGCACGCGTTCGGCGCGGGCGCAATGTTGGCGGTCGCCCACGACTTCCGGGTGATGCGCGCCGACCGGGGCTACTTCTGCTTCCCCGAGGTCGACATCAACATTCCGTTCACCCCGGGTATGGCCGCACTGATCCAGGCCAAGCTGGCTCCGCAGACGGCGGTCGCCTCGATGACGACGGGCCGCCGCTTCGGTGGCGTCGACGCCGCAAGCATCGGAATCGTCGACGCCACCGCGGCCGAGGGTGCCGTGACCGCCGCCGCCGTCGAACTGCTGCGCCCGCTGGGCGCCAAGGACCAGGGCACGCTGGGTGCCATCAAACAGACGATGTTCGGCGAAGCGGTCAAGGCACTCACCGCGATCTGAGCTCGTCCTCGATCAGGGCCAGCAGCGCCCTAGCGGCCGCGCTGGGCGGTCGGGCCGCCGACGTGGCGACATAGAGGCGCCAAGTCAGGTCCTGATCGGCGATGCGGACCGTCACCAGGCCCGAGTCGTCGATGCCGTCGAGGATGGACCAGCTCAAGAATCCGACACCCAGCCCGTTCCGGATGTAGCCCGCGGCCGTGCCAAGGTCGGCGACCTCGATCGTGACCGTCCGCTCTACACCGGCGGCCGCGAACGCCTTGTCGACCACCGCCCTGGTGCCGTATCCCGGCGGGCTGTCGACGAACGGCAAGCCGGCCAGCGCGGACAGCGGCACCTCGCCTCGACTCGCCAGCGGATGCCCGGCCGGGACCACCAATAGCAGGGGGACGGCCGCGACGAGCCGTGCCCGCAGGTCGGTCGGCGGCGCCCCGGTGAAGACGAGGAATGCGATGTCCAGATCGCCGTCGCGCAGTTGCCGGGCCAGGCCCGCCGATCCCGCGCTGGCCGCGCGCAGCTGGACCAGCACCTCGGGGTGCCGCCGGTGCAATTCGGCCAGCAGCGCAGGCAGGTCGATGACGGTGATCGAAGTAAGGGTTCCGACGGTGACGGCGCCGCGGACGGCCCCGCGGGTGGCATTGACGGCATCCTTGGCCGCGCGGGCGGCGTCGAGGGTCGCGCGGGCGTGCGGGCGCAACTCCTGGCCCGCCGGAGTGAGCGCCGTGCCCGTGGGGTGCCGAACGAAAAGTTCCGCGCCCAGTTCGCGTTCGAGCGCCTTGATGGTCGCCGAGACGCCCGATTGGACGACGTTCAGTTGCCGGGCGGCCCGGGTGAAGCTCAGGTTGTCCGCGACGGCCAGGAAATATTCGAGCTGGCGGAGCTCCATCCAGCGATTATCACGGATCGTGCTGGCAACTATCTGAAAGTTTCATTGGCTGCGATGCCTAACTCCGGCGTAGCTTCGGCGCAGTGGAGGTCACCCGTACCCGCTGGTCGTCGTCGCGCCCGGACGACCGGTTCACCGTCGACAACCCGGCCACCGGGCGGCCGGTCGCCCTCGTCCACGGGGCCGGACCGCAGCAGGTGGACCAGGCAGTGCGTGCGGCACACGCGGCACACCTGGACTGGAAGCGGCGTCCAGCACGTGAGCGCGGTCGCGTGCTGCGCCGGATTGCCGACGTGATCCGCGCGAACGCAGACGAGATCGCGGCGCTCGAGTCGCTCGAAATGGGAAAGCCGGTCAGCCAGGCACGCCAGTTCGATGTGGAGGCCGCGATCGAGATCTTCGAGTACTTCGGCAGCCTGGTCGAGGCGCTGCCCAGTCACGCCCGCGACTACGGCAACGTCTTCGACGTCACCACCCTGGAGCCCTATGGCGTGATCGCCGGGATCGTGCCGTTCAACTGGCCTCCCATCCACACCGCGGGGAAGACGGCGCCGGCGCTGGCGGTGGGCAACGCCGTCGTGCTGAAGCCGCCGGAGCAGGCGCCGTCGGTGGTGCTGCGCATGGCCGAACTCATCCAGTCGGTACTGCCCGATGACCTGCTGCACGTCGTACCCGGCGGTGGCGAAGTCGGTGCCGCGCTCGCCGGGCATCCCTTGGTAGGCAAGGTGTCTTTCACGGGTTCGCCGCAGACGGCCGCCGCGGTGCTGCGGACCACCGCCGACAACCTCACCCCGACACTCATGGAACTGGGTGGCAAGAACCCGTTGTTGGTCTTCGACGACGCCGACCTGCACCAAGCGCTGCTCGCGGCGATCGACGGCGGCTTCTTCAACCAGGGCGAGGCGTGCACCGCGGCATCGCGAATCCTGGTTCAGCACAGCATCTTCGATGAGTTCGCCGAGAGGTTCACCGCCGCGGTGAGCCGGTTGAAGGTGGGCGACGGCGCCGACCCGACCACCGACGTCGGGCCGCTGGTCACCGCCGAACAGCAGAAGCGCGTCCTGGAGTACCTCGACATCGGCGTGTCCGAGGGCGCTCGAATAGCCGCCCAGGCCCCCCTGCCGACCGACCCCCGACTGGCCGACGGCTACTACGTCGCCCCGACGGTGCTGACCGACGTCACCCCCAAGATGCGGGTGGCCACCGAGGAGATCTTCGGTCCGGTCGTCGCGCTGATTCCGTTCGCCGACGAGGACGAGGCGGTGCGCATCGCCAACGACACCCAATTCGGGCTCGTTGCAGGCGTATTCAGCCAGGACAGCGACCGGGTGCTGCGGGTGAGCCGGCAGATCCGGGCCGGGACCGTCTTCGTCAACAACTACGTCCGCATAGCCGTCGGCACCGGCTTCGGCGGCGTCGGGCACAGCGGGTTCGGTCGCGAACATGCCCGCGAGACCCTGACCGAATACGGATACAGCAAGACCATTCGGCTGGCGGCCGACGCGGAGCGATCGCAAGCGCGGCAGAGCCGGGCGCAGCGGGTCGCGACCCCTTGCCCGGAGCGATCGCACCAACTTCCGCACTGGACCGCGGCCGCCAGAGTGCTGGAGGACTGACGACATGCGGACCATAGCCCTCGAAGAGCACTACGCGACAACGCAATTCCTCAGCGGACCGGGCGACTGGTTGCATGAGCGGCCGGGCCTGGCGGAACAGCTGGCCGAGCTCGGTGACGCGCGCATCGCCGCGATGGACGACGCCGGTGTCGACGTTGCGGTGCTGTCGTTGGCGGCACCCGGCGTCGAGCAGCTGGACGGTCCGGCAGCAATTCTGATGGCCCGAGCCTGTAACGACGAACTTGCCGAAGCGGTGCGGCGTTTCCCGGACCGGCTGCACGGCTTTGCCGCCCTACCGATCAGCGCCCCCGACGCGGCGGCCGACGAACTCCAACGGGCCGTCGATCAACTCGGCTTTGTGGGCGCCGCCGTCAACGGCCACTGCCAGGGCGTCTACCTGGACGACCCGCGCTTCGACGGCGTCCTCGAGCGCGCGGCGGCGCTGAACGTTCCGATCTACCTTCATCCCACCATCCCGCCCGCCGCGGTTATCGAGTCCTGCTACGCCGGGTTCGCCAAGGACGTCACGTTCGCGTTGGCCACGGTCGGATGGGGCTGGCACGTCAACACGGCCACGCACGTCCTGCGCCTCATTCTCGGCGGGGTGTTCGACCGCCATCCGACGCTGCAATTCATCATCGGGCACATGGGCGAAGGGACGTCGTTCATGCTGCCGCGATTCGACGCGACGCTGAAGCCGGAACTGACCGGTCTGGAACGTGCGATCAGTGCCTACCTCCGGCATAACTTCTACTACACCTTCGCCAACTTCACCGACGAGGCGACCTTCGCCAATCTGGTCGCTCAAGTCGGCGTCGACCGAGTGGCGTTCTCGACCGATTACCCCTTCGGCTCCATGTCGGCGAACCGCGCGTTCCTCGACAACCTTCCCCTTTCCCATGGGGATCGAGAACGCATCGCGCACGGCAACGCTCAACAGCTACTCAATCTCTCGTCGGCGCGGGACCTCGCCGTGAGTTAGCCTGACAGCCAATCCGCTTCGCGGCGATAGGAGCTCGATGGCACCGTCAGACACCGACGTCGAGCGGCTCAGCCGCGAAGACGAGGGGTATCACAAGGCTCTCAAGAACCGACAACTGCAGATGATCGCCCTCGGCGGCGCGATCGGAACGGGTCTTTTCCTCGGCGCCGGCGAACGGCTCGAAACGGCCGGGCCGGGATTGTTCATTGTTTACGGCATCTGCGGCGTATTCGTGTTCTTCATTCTGCGCGCCCTCGGCGAACTGGTCCTGCACCGCCCGTCGTCGGGATCGTTCGTCTCCTATGCCCGGGAATTTTTTGGCGAGAAGGTGGCCTACGCCGCCGGCTGGATGTACTTCCTGAACTGGGCGATGACCGGGATCGTGGACACCACCGCCATCGCCCACTACTGCCACTATTGGAACTTTTTCCAGGCCATCCCGCAGTGGACGCTGGCGCTGATCGCGCTGCTGGTCGTGCTGGCAATGAACCTGATCTCGGTCAAACTCTTCGGTGAGCTGGAGTTCTGGGCCGCCTTGATCAAGGTGCTGGCGCTGGTCACGTTCCTGGTCGTCGGGACGATCTTTTTGGCCGGCCGCTTCAAGGTCGACGGCCATGACACCGGGTGGTCACTGTGGAGCCAGCACGGCGGGCTGTTGCCGGTCGGGCTGTTGCCGCTGGTACTCGTCACCTCAGGGGTGGTTTTCGCTTACGCCGCAATCGAACTCGTCGGCATCGCGGCGGGCGAGACCGAGGATCCGGAACGGATCATGCCGCGTGCGATCAACTCGGTGGTGTTCCGCATTGCCGTCTTCTACGTCGGGTCGACGATTCTGCTGGCCCTTCTCCTCCCCTACACCGCCTACCGCGCCCACGAGAGCCCGTTCGTGACGTTCTTCAACAGGCTCGGCCTGAGCTGGGGCGATGACCTGATGAACCTTGTGGTGCTCACCGCCGCGCTGTCCAGCCTCAACGCCGGGCTGTATTCCACGGGCCGGATCCTGCGGTCGATGGCGATCAACGGCAGTGGTCCCAAATTCACCGCGCCGATGTCGAAGAACGGCGTGCCATTCGGCGGCATCCTGCTCACCGCAGGGATCGGCCTGTTCGGCATCGTCCTCAATGCCATCAAGCCGAGCCAGGCATTCGAGATCGTGCTGCACATCGCTGCCACGGGCGTCATCGTCGCCTGGGTGACGATCGTGGCGTGCCAACTGCGGTTCCACCACCTGTCGACGACGGGGCAGGTAGAACGGCCGAAGTTCCGAATGCCGCTGTCGCCCTACAGCGGTTACGTGACGTTGGCGTTCCTGCTGGGCGTTTTGATCCTGATGTTCTTCGACGACGTGTTCGGCAAGTGGATGTTCGCGGCCGCGCTGCTGGGCATTCCCGCGCTCATCGGCGGGTGGTTCCTGGTGCGTAATCGCGTGCGCGAGGCCGCCGCGGCGACCGCTGCGGCGGCGGAGGATGCGCCTCAGGCGTAGCCTTCACCGGCCGTTGACACTGCGCCTGTGGCGACAAAATGCGAGTAACCCCCGCCACCACCGCAGTCTCAACGAACACTGGGGACGCGCGCACGTTGACACTGCGCCTGTGGCGACAAAATGCGAGTAACCCCCGCCACCACCGCAGTCTCAACGAACACTGGGGACGC
>NZ_MVHT01000042.1 GCF_002086275.1 Mycobacterium intermedium
CGAAGGCTGAATCGCACGATGGGGCATCACAACACTCCTCACTCAAAGAGGTGTTGCATCGATGGCTTGAAACCGCAGCCCGCGCAGGTACATATCCCCCACACTCGCGGCCCAGCGACACGCGGCCCAGCGACTCGCGGCGCCGCCACCACTACGGCCCGACGCCCTTGAAAATCAGGCCGGAGAGGTGCTCGCCAACATTCATGAAGCCGGAGGTGAAGGCCGCGGTGACCAGGTCCAGCGTGGTGGTGTTGATCAGACCCGACATGCCGGCGCCGCGGTTCAGCAATCCAGACAGCTGGGTGCCGAAGTTGTAGAAGCCCGACGCCCATCCGTTCGAGGCCTCCGACATCGCGTTGTACCAGCCGGACAGGCTGGCCCCGTCGTTGAAGAAGCCCGAGTTGCCGCCACCGCCGCTGTTGAAGAAGCCCGATGACGGCGTCGTGGACGAGTTCCAGAAACCCGGGCTCCCGCCGGTGCCGAAGACGGGCACATCGATCGGGCCGATGGTGCTGGTGGCGTGCAATTCGATCAGAATGCGGTCGATGACGGCCGTCGGGATGTCGAAGAACGGCGTGCCATCGGTCAACGCGAGGCCCAGCGGCAATCGCGGCAGGCCACCTGCAGGGATGTCGAACCCAGGGATGGTCAGCGACAACGGCAGGCCGATATGGATGGGATCGACGGGAATGGTGAATCCCGGAATGTGGAACGTCGTGGCGCCCAAGACGATTGGTCCAACGGTGAAAGCCTTCAACACCGATACCCCGCCGCCCGGGTCGAAGTCGGAACCGACGGAGAACGGAACGTAGCTGGCCTTGACCTGGAAGCCCGAGCTGCTCCCGGATCTCAGGTTGAGATCCGAGATGGCGGCTTCCAAGTTCACGCCCGGAACGGTGAAGCTGAAGGGCGCGACGGTGATCGTGCCGACGTCAAAGGTCGGGTTGAGGCTCAGGTGGATGGACGGGACGGGAATCGACGGAATGTTCACCGGACCGATGTCGCCAATCGCGGTGAATCCCAGTGGGATTGCCGGGATGTGGATCGGCGGGATCACGGTGATGGGCCCGACACCGGCGTGCACATCAGCACCGAGCGCGGAGAACAACGGGACGGTGTATCCGTAGGCGAACCCGTTCAGCCCCTGGAAGTTCCCCCGCCACAGGAAGCCGTTGCTGTAGTTGCCGGTGATATAGGCGCCGGTGTCGACGTTGCCGGCGTTGGCGAAACCGGTGTTGGAGTTACCGGTGTTGACCCAACCGGTGTTGATGCTGCCCGGGTTGAAGCCGCCGGTGTTGTAGCTGCCTGCGTTTGCGGTGCCGGTGTTGGCGTGTCCGACGTTCGCCAGACCGGTGTTGAAGTTGCCCACGTTGAACAACCCGGTGCTGGCCATGCCGGAGTTGCCGATGCCGGTGTTGTAGCTGCCGGAGTTGAACAACCCGAAGTTACCGGTCCCGCTGTTGAAGAACCCGATGTTGCCGGTGCCGGAGTTGAACAGGCCAAGGTTGCCCTCACCGGAATTGAAGCCACCGAATCCAGTCAGGTTGTCGCCCACCAGGCCAATGCCGAAGTTGTTGTTGCCGGTATTGGCGAAACCAATGTTGCCAACGCCCAGGTTCGCCAGGCCGAAGTTGCCGGCACCCGCGTTGCCGAACCCGACGTTGCCGCCCAGCACCGCGCCCAGAGCCGCGTTGCCGAACCCGACGTTGAGGTCACCGACATTGCCGAACCCGAAGTTGCGGCTGCCCAGGTTCCCGAGGCCCAGGTTCAGATCGCCGACGTTGCCCGCGCCCAGGTTCAGGTTTCCGACGTTGCCAAGTCCGATGTTGCCGTTGCCGACGTCGGCAAGTCCGAGGTTGACGATGGTGATCGGGTTCTGGCCGGCGTTGGCCGCCAACAGCCCCGACAGGTGGTCGCCGAAGTTGCCGATGCCCGAGACCAGCGCCGACGTGTCCAGCGGCAGGGTGCTGGTGTTGTAGAACCCGGAAAGACCGCTGCCCACGTTGAGCATGCCGGAGAACAGCGAGCCCACGTTGGCGACGCCAGACCCCGCCCCCGCCATGGCGGTGTGCGCCTGGTTCCACAAGCCCGAAACGTTCGAGCCAAAGTTGCCGAAGCCCGACCCCCCACCTTCGCCGAGGTTGAAGAACCCCGACGAGGGCAGCGTCGTCGTGTTGCCGATACCCGGTGTCGGGGGCACGTTGACGAACGGGATGTTGCCGCCGATGAAGTACAGGGAGCCGTCGGCGCTCGCCGGGATCTGCGGGAACGTGATCGCTGGGATGTCGACGCCTCCGGCGAAGGCGGAGATGTTCAGATTCAGCAGCGAGGCCGCCGAGAAGTGCAGACCGCCCGGGAAGATGGTGATTGCGTCGAGGGTGCCCGGCACGTGGAAGCCCAACGGAATCTGGCCGATGTGCAACGCCGGCGTGTCGAAACCCTGGTCGGTGGCCAGCTTGAACACGGCGTGCAGGGGTCCGCTGGTGCTGAGATTCGGGATGCCCGAGGTGATGTTGCCCGACGGAAAGACATTGCCGAAGCTGTAGCTCTGCCCCACTGCGTAGAAAGTCGGACCGATGAGGCCGCTTGACGTCCAGAACAGGAACGGCTCGATCTGTGTCGTAGACCCGATCGTCACCGCCTGATTGAGGATCGCTGTAAACGCGGTGATGGATGGAATGTGCACGGAAGGGATCTCGACGGGCCCGAAACCGACGCTGCCCAGAACGTTCGGGTGCAGGGCGGGGATGTCGATCTGCGGAATTGTGAACGCGCCCATCGCGACATTGCCGCCAAAGTGCATATGCACCGTCGGTATCGGGATGGGCGGAATGATGACGGGCCCGAAGGCGACGTTTCCGTGCAGCTCCAGGATTTCGATCCTGGGCGCCGGGTAGTTGTAGAAGGCGCTGAACAGTCCCTCGTAGTTGCCCCGCCAAAGGATGCCGTTGCTGTAGTTGCCGGACATGAAGGCGCCGGTGTCGACGTTGCCCGAGTTGGCGATGCCGGTGTTGGAGTGGCCGGTGTTGAACCAGCCGGTGTTGATGTTGCCGGGGTTGAAGTCGCCAGAGTTGGTGTCGCCGGCGTTGAAGCTGCCGGTGTTGTAGTGGCCTGTGTTGGCCAGCCCGGTGTTGAAGTTGCCGGCGTTGAAGAACCCGGAGCTGGCGATACCGGAGTTGCCGATGCCGGTGTTGTAGCTGCCCGAGTTGAACAATCCCCAGTTGCCGGTGCCGGAGTTGAAGAACCCGACATTGCCGGTACCGGAGTTGAACAACCCGATATTGCCCTCACCGGTGTTGAAGCCGGAGTTCAAACCGCCGATACCGAACTGGTTGTCGCCCTTGAGCCCGATACCGACGTTGTTGTTGCCGGAGTTGCCGAGACCGATGTTGCCCAGGCCCAGGTTGCCGAATCCGAAGTTGTTGTCGCCCGCGTTGGCGAACCCGATGTTGCCGCCGCCGATATTGGCCAAGCCGATGTTGACGTCGCCGAAGTTGCCGAAGCCGAGGTTCTGCCCACCGACGTTGGCCGCGCCCAGGTTGAAGTTCCCGACGTTGCCGAAGCCGAGGTTGAAGTTGCCGACGTCGGCCAACCCGATGTTGGCGACCAGCGCTTGGTTCACGCCGTTGCCCGCGGCCAGCAGGCCGGACAGCCGCTCGCCGAAGTTGCCGATACCCGACACCAACGCCTGCGTGCCTAGCGGCAGCACGCTGGTGTTGTAGAACCCTGACAGGCCCGAGCCGACGTTGAGCAGGCCCGACTGCAGCGAGCCGAAGTTGGCAACGCCCGAGGTCCCGCCCACCAACGCGGTGTAGGCCTGATTCCAGCCACCCGACAGGCCCGCGCCAAAGTTTCCGATGCCCGAGACCCCACCGGCGCCGCTGTTGAAGAAGCCCGACGACGGGGAGCTGGTCATGTTCCCAAAACCCGGCGCCGGCGGAATGCTGATGATCGGGACGCTGCTGTCCGGCACCGTGATGTTGAGTAGGACGGTCAGCGGCAGCGGGTCGATGGTCAAGCCGCCCGGGAAAATGGTGATCGGATCGAGCCTGCCGAACGCCTCGATGTTCAGCGGGATCGCGTCCTGCGGAATCGACAGGCCACCGGGGAAGAGCGTGAAAGCCGGCAGACCGCCGGTGATATCGATACGTAGCGGTACGGGCGACGTCTGGATCGTCGGAATCGTCATGCTCGGGAAGTGCAGTTCGAGACTGCCCGTGCTGCCGAAGGTGGGGCCGGAATGGATGAGGATGCCCTGCGTCGGCGGGGTGACGAAGCCAAGACCATCGAAACCCGTTGAATTGGTCGCGCCGACGATCCAGGTATCCCCGAGCGCCTCAACAATGAGCAGCGGCAGCCGGAAGGGCGGCGGAGCGGGCGCGGCCGGGGTGTCGAGCGAAATCGTGTACGTCTGGCCGCCGATCTGCATGCTGGGCAGGAAGACGATCGGCGGGATCTCGATGACCTCGTGAATATCCAGGTCTAATGCGGGAACGTGGATTTCGGGAATGTTGAACGGGCCGATATTGATCAGTTCGCTGATGTCGAACAGCGACATTCCGGGGATGTCGATCTGCGGGATGGTGACCGGCCCGAAGTTGAACGCCTCGTTGAGGTCCAGGACCGTGCTGCCGGAAATTTCGATGCGGTATTCGAAGTGCAGCAGGCCGTGGTACTCGCCCGTCCACAACATCCCGTTGTTGAAGTTGCCGGAATTGAAGGCGCCGGTGTTGACATTGCCCGTGTTGAACAGGCCGGTGTTGGTGTGCCCGGTGTTGAACCACCCGCTGTTGACGTTGCCGGCGTTGAAGTCGCCGCTGTTGGTGTTGCCGGCGTTGAAGCTGCCCGTGTTGTAGTGACCGGCGTTGGCCAGCCCGCTGTTGAAATTCCCGGCGTTGAAGAACCCGGTACTGGCGATTCCCGAGTTACCGATTCCGGTGTTGTAGTTACCGGAGTTGAACAACCCCCAGTTCCCGTTGCCGGTGTTGAAGAAGCCGATGTTGTTGGTGCCGGAGTTGAACAGGCCAAGGTTGCCCTGCCCGGAGTTCAGGCCGCCGAAGCCCGACTGGTTGTCGCCGGTGAGCCCGATGCCGACGTTGTTGTTGCCGGTGTTGGCGAAGCCGATGTTGCCCACGCCCAGGTTGGCGAAGCCGAAGTTGTTGCTGCCGGCATTGCCGAAGCCGATGTTGCCAAGACCGCCCAAACCCGTGGCGAGACCGGAATTGCCGAACCCGATATTGCTGTCGCCGAGGTTGCCGAAGCCGAAGTTGCCGTCGCCGATGTTGCCGAAGCCCAGGTTCTGCAGGCCGATGTTGCCGCCGCCGAGGTTCAGGTTTCCGACGTTGCCCGCGCCGAAGTTGTAGTCGCCGGTGTTGCCGAAGCCGAAGTTGTAGCCGCCGATGTTTCCCAGGTCGAGGAAGTTGAGGACGCGCATGTGTCGCAACTCGGCGAGGGCCAAGTCGATCAGGTTTGGCTCGCCAGACCCTGAGTCCTGAGGGTGGGTCAACATCGCGAGCAATCCTTGGTACGACATCCCGGAGACGTTGTGCCCGAGGTTGCTGATGCCGGAGATGAACGCCGAAGTGTCTCTGCCGACCGTGCTCACGTTGAACCAGCCGGAGATGTCGACGCCGGAGTTCAACATCCCGGACGCCAGGCTGCCGGCGTTGCCGAAACCGGACAGTCCGCCCTTCATCGCCTCGTACCCGAAATTGAAGATGCCCGAAATGCCCGCGCCGGCGTTCTGAAGGCCCGATCCGCCGCCAACACCGGCGTTGAAGAAGCCCGACGACACGAGTTCGGTCGTGTTTCCGAAACCCGGAACCTTCGGAACGTCGATTATCGAAATATCGAAGGGTCCGACATTGGCGATGATGTCGAAGTCCAGCGGAATTGCGGGGATCGTCATCCCCGGGATGGTGACCGCCGGGATATCCAGGGAGAAATCTATGGGCAACGAACCGGCCATCGATAGCCCCTCGACAATCGACGCCGGGATGTCAATGGGCGGAATGTCGATCGGTATGAACTCACTGAAGGCGATCGCATCCAGTGTGATGGGCTCGATCTGCTCCGACAACGGAAAGAAAAAGCCCAATGCGGTCGCCGAATGGAACGGTATCGGGACGTTGATCCGCAGCGAAATCTTGGGATCGGGGAAGATATTCGGATCAATGTCGTGCAGGAAGGGCAAGGTCAGCACCACATTGAACGGATTGAGCTGCAGGTCCGAAATCGTGAGCGGGCCGAACCGGAAGCCTCCTTGGAGGTCCACTGCGGACATCAGCGTGGTGGCTGGGGCTTGGAAGCCGACGTTGGCGCCGCCGGTGATGCCGATGTGGATCGCCGGGATCGGGATGTCGGGCACGGTGAACCCGTAGTTCGCGCCACCGGAGATGCCTAGGTGCAGTGGCGGCAGCAGCTCGATGTCCGGGATGACGATCGGTCCGAATCCGCCGGTGGTGGTGATGTGGAGGGGGAACTCCTCGATCGTCATGCCGTAGTGCGCACCGACCAGTCCCTCGAAATTGCCGCGCCAGAACCAGCCGTTGCTGGCATTGCCCGTCATCAAGATGCCGGTGTTCAGGGTGCCCGAGTTGAACATCCCGGTGTTGGAGTGGCCGGTGTTGAACCAACCGGTGTTGATGTTGCCGGGGTTGAAATCGCCGGTGTTGGTGTTCCCCGCGTTGAAGCTGCCGCTGTTGTAGTGGCCGGGGTTGAACAAACCGGTGTTGAAATTGCCGGCGTTGAACAACCCGGTACTTGCCGTGCCGGAGTTACCGATACCGGTGTTGTAGCTGCCGGAGTTGAACAGCCCCCAGTTCCCGTTGCCCGTGTTGAAAAATCCGACGTTGTTGGTGCCGGAGTTGAACAGACCGAAGTTGCCGGCGCCGGAGTTCAGCCCGCCGATACCCGACTGGTTGTCGCCGGTGAGGCCGATGCCGAAGTTGTTGTTGCCCGTGTTGCCGAACCCGATGTTGCCCACACCCAGGTTGGCGAAGCCAATGTTGTTGCTGCCGGCATTGCCGAACCCGATATTGGCGATGCCGGCCAAGCCCGCCGACAGACCCGAATTGCCGAACCCGAAATTGCTGTCGCCGATATTGGCGAATCCGAAGTTGCCGTTGCCGATATTGCCGAATCCCAGGTTCTGCCAGCCGACGTTGGCCGCACCCAGGTTGAAGTCCCCGACGTTGCCGAGACCGAGGTTGAAGACACCCAGATCGGCCAACCCGAGGTTGGTGATGCTGCTTCCGGGATTCAGTGCGGTACCGGCAGCCAGTAGCCCGGACAGCTGCTGACCGACGTTGCCGGCGCCGGAGAGCACCGCCGATGTGCCGGCCGCGAGGGTGCTGGCGTTGTACACACCCGAGACCCCCGAACCGAAGTTCAGCAAACCCGAGTGCAGGGAACCGAAGTTGCCGACGCCCGACCCCGCGCCCGCCAACATGTCGTGCGCCTGGTTCCACCAACCCGACACGCCGGCGCCGAAGTTCCCGAAGCCCGATCCCCCGCCGGCGCCGCTGTTGAAGAAACCGGACGACGGGGTGGTCGTCGTGTTCCCGAAACCCGGGACCGCCGGGATGTTGATGACCGACATCCGGATCTCGCCGACCATGGCATGGCCGTCGACGATGGCCGGGACGGTGTTGATGGTGAAGCCGTTGGGCAGCAGGGTGAACGCGTCGAGTCCGCCCGACAGGTTGGAGACCCCCGCGAAGGCCTTGGGGAATGTGAGGCCGCCCGGAAAGATCGTGAACGCGTCGTTGCCGCCGGACAGGGCGAGGGTTACCGGAACCTGATCGGGGATGTTCCAACCGTTCGGGAGGAGCGTCACCACTGTGGACTGCACCGAGAGCATCAGCGGGATCGGGTCCCCGATGTTGAACCCGCTGAGTCTGGGTCCGGTGATCGACAGGTCGGACAAGTAGAAGCCGATGATCGGCGGATTTGGATTGCCGAAATGGTCGATGCTGATGAACGGGTTGTTGAACTGGAAGGAACCGACCAGGAGACCGACCCCAGCACTGATCGGGTTCAGGGCGGTGATCGGCGCGATGGTGTTGGCCGCAAGGGTTACGGATCCCAGGACGTCGATCGGGATCTTCGGGATGTGGATTTCGGGAAGGGTGAACGGTCCCAGTCCGACTGCCGCGTTGGTGATCGAGAAGTGCAGCGCCGGAATCGGAACGGGATCTATGTGTAGCGGGCCGACACCGGCGATGGCGTGCATGGTCACCGGGAAGCGGTCGGCCGTGACCGCGTAGTAGGCGCCGACCAGGCCTTCGTAGTTGCCGCGCCACAGGATGCCGTTGTTGTAGTTGCCGGTGATGAAGGCGCCGGTGTCGAAGTTGCCCGAGTTCGCGATACCGGTGTTCGAATTGCCGGTGTTCAACCAGCCGGTGTTGATGCTGCCCGGGTTGAATTCGCCGGTGTTGTAGCTGCCGATGTTGAAGCTGCCGCTGTTGTAGTGGCCGGGATTGGCCAGTCCGGTGTTGAAATTGCCGACGTTGAACAACCCGGTATTGGCCATACCGGCGTTACCGATGCCGGTGTTGTAATCACCGGAGTTGAAGAATCCGAAATTCCCGTTGCCCGAGTTGAAGAACCCGATGTTGTTGTCGCCCGAGTTGAACAACCCGATGTTGCCTTGGCCGGCATTGAGGCCGGAACCTAGCCCAGCGGCCAGCCCGCCGATGCCGGTCTGGTTGTCGCCGACGAGGCCGATACCGAAGTTGTTGTTGCCCTGGTTGGCGAATCCGAGGTTGCCGTTGCCGATATTGCCGAACCCGATGTTGCCGTCACCGACATTGCCGAAACCGAGATTCTGCATGCCCAGGTTGGCGGCACCAAGGTTGAGGTCTCCGAGATTACCGAGTCCGACGTTGAATTTGCCCACGTCCGCCAAGCCGATGTTGGCGACCAACTGTTGGTTGAGCCCATCGCCCGACGACAACAGTCCCGCCACCCGCTCGCCGATGTTGCCGAATCCCGAGACCAATGCGGGCGCCCCGACGGCGGCGGTGTTGTAGAGACCCGATACGCCAGAGCCGAAATTCAGGAACCCGGACTGCAACGAGCCGAAGTTGGCCAGCCCGGAGCTGGTCCCGGCCACCGCGGCGCTCGCCTGGTTCCACCAGCCCGAGACGCCCTGGCCGAAGTTCCCGAAGCCCGAGACGCCCCCTTCGCCGCTGTTGAAGAAGCCCGAGGACGGGTTGGTGGTGGTGTTCCCGTAGCCCGGCGTTGCCGGGATATGCAGCCCATGAATCGGGATGGGACCGATGTTGAATTTGATCCCGATATTGACGGGCAGGGCGTCGATAGTGATGGGCGGTGTTCTGAAGCCATCAATTTGGCCGTCGATGTCGATGGTGAGCGGCAGCGGTTCGATCGGGAGACTGAAGCCAGGAATGGTGAAGCCCGGGGTACCGATCGACGCGCGGGCAAGCAGCGACAGCGGATTGTTGGGAATGCTGATCCCATTCGGGAAGAGCGTGATAGCGGGAGTATTCCAGTCGATTCGCAACGATGTCTGCGAAATGCGTGTGTCGATGGCGATGGGCCCGAATTGGGTCACCGCGCCTTGCGGATCGACGATTTGGATCTCGGAAATGTTCACCACGCCGAGGGCGAACAAGGGGCCGATCGGGAATTCGGTGTTGAAATGCTGCGCCTGGAACAGGGTGATCGGCGAGATGGTGATCGGGCCGATGTCGATGGGTATGCCGGTGCCGCCGCCGAACGCGGGAATAACGATGTCGGGAACATGCAGCGGACCCAGATTGAAGGTGTGGTGGATGTTCAGCGGGATGGTGGGAAGGATCTGGATGGGCAGCAGGGTGATGGGACCGACCGCGCCGAACAAACCGATATTGACCGGAATCACCGGTATGGAGGATCCGGCGTCGAACCCGATCAGGCCCTGGTAATCACCCGCCCACAAGAACCCGTTGCTGTAGTTGCCCCTGATGAAGAAGCCGGTGTTGACGTTGCCGGAGTTCCCGATCCCGGTATTGATGTTGCCGGTGTTGAACCAGCCGGTGTTGACGTTGCCGGTGTTGAACCAGCCGGTGTTGGCATTGCCGGAGTTGAACAACCCGGTGTTGTAGTCACCGGAAATGTCGATACCCGTGCTGAAGTTGCCGGAGACGAAGATTCCAGTGCTGGCGTGGCCCGAGTTGCCGAATCCGGTGTTGTAGCTGTTACCCGAGTTGAACAACCCGAAGTTTCCGGTCCCCGAATTGAACAGCCCGACGTTGCCGGTACCCGAGTTGAACAACCCGATGTTGCCGGTCCCCGAGTTCAGGCCCCCAAAACCGAACTGGTTGTCGCCGGTGAGCCCGAACCCGACATTGTTGTTGCCGGTGTTGCCAAATCCGATGTTGCCCAGGCCCATGTTGCCGAACCCGAGGTTGCTGGCACCGGTGTTGCCGAACCCGATATTCCCGCCGCTGAACGAGCCCAGCGGGGCGTTGCCCCAACCCAGGTTCAAGTCGCCGATGTTCGCGAAACCGAAGTTCCAGTTGCCGATGTTGGCCTTGCCCACATTGCCGGTACCGATGTTGGACACGCCGAAGTTCAACAAGCCGATATTGCCGCCACCGACGTTGTAGTTGCCTACGTTGGCCAACCCGGCATTGAGCACGAGTTGCCGGGGCACGGCAGCCAATTCGTCCGTCGCCGCGGTGGCGCCGCCCACCAGAGCCGACAGGACGGCACCCACCTCTTCGAAGCCCGGCAGGGCCGATACCGCCGCCGAGGCGCCGGCGTGGTAGGCCGCCATGGCGGCCACATCCTGCGCCCACATCGACTCGTAGGCGGCCTCGGTCGCCGCGATCGCCGGGGTGTTCTGCCCGAGAATGTTCGATAGCGCCAACGACGCCAACTCGAACCGGTTGGTCGCCACCACAACGGGATTCACCGTCGCCGTCAACGCCGCTTCGAATACTTCGGCCACCACCCGGGCCTGCCCCGCCGCCGCCTCGGCGGCCGCCGCCACCGCACCCAGCCACCCGGCATATGGCACGGCCGCGGCCGTCATCGCCGCCGCCGCCGGACCCTGCCAAGCCCCACTGGCCAACTCCGACGTGACGCGGCTGAATGACACTGCCGCTGAACCTAATTCAGCTGCCAAACCGTCCCAGGCCGCAGCCGCACTCAACATGGGCCCCGAACCCGCACCGCCGTACATCAACAGGGAATTGATTTCCGGGGGCAATACGTGAAAGCCCATTACCCACCTCCACCCCAGCGCGCGTTCGACATGCTCTCATCAACGAGGCACTGCCGCATGAGAAATAGGAAATTCTTAAGTAAGAGTTCATTGCGCATGCGCAACGAACAGCGCATCCCGAGACGCGTTGTCACAGGCCCGAACCGCGAAGGTCAAACCCGATAGCCGCGCACCGGACAGCTGCGTTCCGAAGTTGTGGAATCCCGAAGCAGCACCCTGCGTCGCGCCGAAGATCGGGACGTCGACGAGGCCGAAGCCGGTAACCGGCCTCGATAGGCACGACGACGCTCTTACATTTATCTTCGTGCTGGTCGGGGCAGACATCGAAGCGTTTCGACAGCCCTCCCACGAACATGAATCTACCTTCCGCACTTTGCGCCTGGGACTGGTTTGGCCCTCCGGCGCGGAGGTATAGGGCGCGCCGCGTTAAAGGCGGACCGAACTGCGATACCTCTGGGCAGCGTGAAGGCGGGTGACGTCTATGCATATAGTGCGCGCACGATGCCGGCCGCCCTAGGTCAATTTATCCAGGCATTTCCGCTCTATCTATGCAAAGTGCACAGTGCTCACGAAAGGAGCACCGCCGCTCGGCGATTGTTGACTCTGCGCTGAGGGCGTGGTTTTCTCGCACATTGCCGCCCAGGACGCAGCCTCAACGCCAGGCGCGACCGCCACCCCGCGGTTGATGCAGTTGGTGCGCTATATAGACAAAGCTAGAGTTGTGGCGATGTCCTCACCCGCCCCGCCAACCCTGACCGTTCGGTACGACGGGTCGGAGCGCACGTTCGCGGCGGGCCACGACGTAGTCGTCGGACGCGACCTGCGCGCCGACATGCGAATCACCCATCCACTGATCTCCCGTGCCCATCTGCTGTTGCGCTTCGATCAGGGTCGTTGGCTGGCAATCGACAACAATTCACTGAACGGGACGTACGTCAACGGCCGTCGGGTGCCCGTGGTCGACATCCATGACGGCCAAGCCGTCAACATCGGAAATCCAGACGGTCCCCTGCTGATCTTCGAGGTCGGCCGACACGTCGGCCTGGCCGGACGCCCGCCTCAGACCAATTCGATGCCGATCATCAATACCGAAGCACCCTGGGACCAGGCCGGCGTACCGGCGGGTCCGCCGGGGCCGCCCCCGCCGGCCCGCGGGTCGAACTGGGGTCCCCCACCTCCGGCGCGCCCCCAGCCGGGCGGGCCGCCCTATCCCGGTGGTGCGCCGCCGATATATCCGGGTGGCGGGCCTCCACGGGGACCCGGTCAGCCCGTCCCGGCAACGTCGTCGGCAACCAACTTTCCGCCCCGAGCGGCTCCACCCCGGGCGGCACCGCAACGGATTCCGCCGCACTCGTCTCCACCGCAGTCGGCAAACCTGGCGACAAAGATGTTCCAGGCCTTACGCACCCGGACGGGGTCACACGAGCGGCCCGCCAACGCCGTCACCATCGGCCGCTCGACCGACAACGACATCGTCATCCAGGACGTCCTGGCGTCGCGCCACCACGCGACGTTGACGATGTCGCCGTTGGGTGCGGAAATTCGCGACGAGCAGAGCGTCAACGGGACCTTCGTCAACGGTGTCCGGGTCGGGTCCGCCATCCTCAGCGAGGGCGACGTGGTCACCATCGGCAACGTCGACCTGGTCTACTCCCGGGGGACGCTGGTCCGTCGCACCGAAGCCGCCACCCGCACCGGCGGTTTGGAGGTCAATTCGGTCACGTTCACGGTGGAGGGCGGCAAGCAGCTGCTCGACCACATCTCGCTGACCGCCCGGCCCGGCACCCTCACCGCCATCATCGGCGGGTCCGGCGCCGGCAAGTCCACGCTGTCGCGGCTGATCGCCGGCTACACCAGCCCCACTACGGGCAATGTCACCTTCGAGGGCCACGACATTCACGCCGAGTACGCGTCGCTGCGCAGCAGGGTCGGCATGGTCCCCCAGGACGACGTGGTGCACCGGCAACTGACCGTCAACCAGGCGCTCGGATATGCCGCCGAGCTGCGGTTGCCGCCGGACACCAGCAAGGCCGACCGGGCCCAGGTGGTGGCTCAGGTCCTCGAAGAGCTCGAGTTGACCAAGCACGCCGACACCCGGGTGGACAAGCTCTCGGGCGGGCAGCGCAAGCGCGCCTCGGTGGCGCTCGAGCTGCTGACCGGCCCGTCGTTGCTGATTTTGGACGAACCCACCTCGGGTCTGGACCCCGCGCTGGACCGCCAGGTGATGATGATGCTGCGCCAGCTCGCCGACGCGGGTCGGGTGGTGCTGGTGGTCACGCACTCGGTGTCCTACCTGGACGTGTGCGACCAGATCCTGCTGCTGGCCCCCGGCGGCAAGACGGCGTACCTGGGGCCGCCCGACGGCATCGGCGCGGCCATGGGCACCACGAACTGGGCCGACATCTTCACCAAGGTGGGCGCCGACCCCGACGAGGCGAACCGCCGCTTCCTTGCACAACGGGAGCCCCCGAGGGGGCTGGCCCCCTCCAGCCCGGCGGCCGACCTCGGCGAACCGGTACATACCAGCGGACTCCGCCAGTTCTCGACCGTGGCCCGCCGCCAGGTGCGACTGGTCATCTCGGACCGCGGCTACACCGTGTTCCTGGCGTTGCTGCCGTTCCTCATCGGTGTGCTGACGTTGACGGTCCGCGGCAAGACCGGTTTCGACATGGCCGATCCGAACAGCAGCGCCCCCAACCAGCCGGGACAGATCCTGGTCATGCTCAACGTCGGCGCGGTGTTCATGGGTACCGCCCTGACCATCCGCGATCTCGTCGGTGAACGCCCCATCTTCAAACGCGAGCAGGCGGTCGGCTTGTCCACCGGCGCCTATATGGCCGCGAAGATCGTGGTTTTCTGCGCTTTCGCGACCATGCAGGCCGCCGTCGCCACCACCATCGCCGTCGTCGGCTGGGGGACGCCCATCGCGGACCCCGTGCTCCTACCGGACGTAAGTTTCGAGTTGTTCGTCACCGTCGCGGCGACCTGTGTGGCCTCGGCGGTGCTCGGCATGGCCCTGTCGGCGATCGCCAAGTCCCAGGACCAGATCATGCCGTTGCTGGTCACCGCCATCATGTCGCAGCTGGTGTTTTCCGGAGGCATGATCTGGGTGACCAACCGCACCGTGCTCGACCAGCTGTCGTGGGCTACGCCTGCCCGGTGGGGGTACGCGGCGGCGTCGTCCACCATCGACGTCCATCGCCTGACGCCGGGTCCGACCAGCCCCAAGGACCAGCACTGGGATCACAAGCCCAGTGCGTGGCTGTTCGACATGGCGATGCTCGGGGTGTTGTGCCTCGTGTACAGCGCCATCGTCTGGTGGAGGATCCGGCTGAAGCGTCGCTGACCTGGCGTGCCTAACGGCGCCAATTCGTTATGCGCCTTCTTGCCCGCCCGGCGCGGGCAGACTTGAGTAATGAGTCAGGGCCACCATCCGGTGCTGACCGTTCGCTCCGGCCAGGTTCAGCGAGCCTTCGCCGCTGGTAGCAACGTTGTCGTCGGCAGTGACGTGCACGCCGATGTGCGCGTCGCACACCCGCTCATCGCCCGCGCTCACCTGTTGCTGCGCTTCGATCAAGACCGCTGGGTCGCGATCGACAACTCCTCCTCGAGCGGAGTTTTCGTCGACGGCATTCGAGTGGGCTCGGTCGACATCCGCGATGGCCTGACGGTCAACCTGGGCCGGCCCGACGGACCGCGGGTCGCCTTCGAGGTCGGTCATCACCAGGGCATCGTTGGCCTGTTGCCGCCGACGGACCCGACTCCGGTGACTCCGCCGTCGGACGATCCGCCGCTGCAATCCCCCGCCCGACCGCGCAAGCACCCGTCCCGGCCGCGATTCCGGCCTCCGCCGCGACCGCACGATCCGGACACCACGGCCGCCGTTCCCGGCATGCCCACCACCACTACTGCGCGTCCAACCGAAGCCCGTGCGCCAGCGCGAAGGCGAGTGCCTGCGGGACGTCGATGCGCGCTCCTGCCAACTTGGCGCTGGTCCACAACGACGGGTCCGCCTTGGCGCCGCGCAGGTCGGCGTCCTCCAGCCGGGTGCCGGTGGTCCGTGCGCCGCTGAGGTCGGCGCCGCGCAGCACGGCCTTGCGCAAGTCGGTCTGCACCAGGCTGGCCTCCCGCAGCCGGCACCCGGTCAAGTCGACGCCGCGCAGGTCATTGCCGCCCAGGACCGCCAGGGTGAAATCCACTTCCTCGAAGCTGACCGGCCGCATTCGGCACTCCACGAACACCGAGCCCAGCATGCTGCACTGGGCAAACGTGCTGTGCCACAGCGTTGTCCGCCGGAAGGTGCAGTTGCGGAACGCCGACCCGCGGTGCTCGGATTCGGCCAGGTTGACGCCGCTGAAATCGCACTCGTCGAACACCGCGCGTTCGGTGCGCAGCCGGCTGAGGTCCCCGTCCTGGAGGTCTCGGAAATCCTGCCCGGTGAATTCGCGGTCGACCCAGTGCAACGAGTTCAGCTCAACTCCCCCTCTCTAGGTCGGCCGCGGCTCATGGCCGGCCGGTGGGCTATGGCCCGGCGCCTTGGAACAAGAGGCCGGAGAGCTGCCGGCCGAAGTTCATCACACCGGACGTGAAGGCCGACGTGATGAGGTCCAGGTCGAGGACGCTGCCGTTGTACAGCCCGGAGAGGCCGGCACCCTGCTCGAGCAGGCCGGACACCTGCGTCCCGTAGTTGAAGATGCCGGAGACGGCACCCAGCAACGGGGCCGCGGCCTGGTTCAGGATGCCCGAAACGCCCGTTCCGTAGTTCGAAATGCCCGACAGCCCGCCACCGTAACCGAAGTTGAAGAAGCCCGATGACGGGAAAGTGGTGTGGTTTCCAAAGCCCGGGACCAGCGGGATGAAGAAGCCGCCGTTGACCGGCCCGACGAAGGCGTCGACGTCGAGGAGCACCGGGATGCGGTCGATGGTGATCGGCGGAGGGAAGTTGAAGGGCGGGGTGCCGTTGGACAGCGCGAGGCCCAGCGGGAACAGGGGTATCGGAATTTCTGGGCTGACGAAGGGTCCGATGGTGACGGACAGCGGCAGCTCGATGTGTATCGGCTCCATGGGAATGCTGATACCCGGGATGACGAATTCCGGCAGCAGGGTGGTTATGCCGAGCGAACTCAGGGACAGCGTGAACGGCTGCATCTCGCTGCCCGTCGTCTGGATGGGACCGACGTTGACGTCGATGAAATTCAGCAGCTTGATCGGGAACTGGTCGATGATGGAGCCGGAGCTGAACATCGGGCCGACGGTGATGCTGCTTGCGGGGTCGAGGCCCAGACCCGGGAAGACGATGTCCTGAATGGTGATGGGGCCGATTTCGAATACCGGGTTGATGGCGACCGTGATCGGCGAAATGGATATGGACGGGATGCTGAAGCCACCGATTGCGCCGGTTGCGGTGATGTCCAGCGGGATCGCCGGAATGTGGATCGACGGAATCTGGATCGGCCCGGCCCAGCCGGTCGCGTGGACATTCGCGACGTTGAAGTTCGGAATGATGGTTTCGTCGTAGGAGAACCCGATCACGCCCTGGTAGTCGCCCCACCAGAAGAAGCCGTTGCTGTAGTTGCCTCTGTTCAGGATGCCGGTGTTGACGTTGCCCGAGTTGGCCAGTCCGGTGTTGCTGTCGCCGGCGTTCAACCAGCCCGTATTGGCGATGCCGGTGTTGAAGCCGCCGGTGTTGCTGTCGCCGGCGTTGAACCCGCCGGTGTTGTAGTTGCCCGCATTGGCCAGGCCCGTGTTGAACCCGCCGGAGTTGAACACCCCGGTGCTGGCGATTCCGGAATTGCCGATGCCGGTGTTGTAGCTGCCCGAGTTGAACAGGCCGAAGTTGCCGGTACCGGAGTTGAAGAACCCGATGTTGCCGGTACCCGAATTGAATAGCCCGATATTGCCGCTACCCGAATTGAGAGCTCCGATTCCGGTCAGGTTGTCACCGTGCAAGCCGATTCCGACGTTCCCGGTGCCGGTGTTCGCGAACCCGATGTTGCCCACGCCGATATTGGCAATACCGAAGTTGCTCTGGCCGACGTTGGCGATGCCGATGTTGGGCATGCCCGACGGGCCCGGCAACGAACCGGAGTTCGCGATGCCGATGTTGCCCCAGCCGAGGTTGCCGAAGCCGAAGTTGTTGTCGCCGATATTGCCGGCGCCCAGGTTGAAGTCGCCGATGTTGCCCACGCCCAGGTTGAACCCGCCGACATTGCCCAACCCGGCGTTGGCGGCTCCCACATCGCCCAACCCCAGGCTGGCGCCCGAAAGCACTCCCGACAACTGGGCACCGAAGTTGCCGACACCTGACATCACCGCCGAGGTCCCCGCATCCACGGCGCTCGTGTTGAACAGGCCCGATAGTCCCGAGCCGATGTTGAACAAGCCCGATCCCAGGCTGCTGGCGTTGAAGAAGCCCGACGCCATCCCCTGCAACCCCGCCGGGACCTGGTTGAGCAGGCCCGAAACGTTCGACCCGACGTTCGAGATTCCCGACACTCCACCGGGACCACCGTTGAAGAAGCCCGACGACGGCGTGCCCGTCGTATTCAAGATGCCCGGGAGCGCCGGGATGTTGGCGAAGACGATGCGGGCGGGGCCAATTGTGCTGTGCGCCTCGAGGTACCAAGGAATTCCGGTGACCTTGATCTCCGGGATGGTGAAGGCGCCGGTCCCACCGGACACGTCGATGTTCAGCGGGTTCATCGCTGGGATGGTGAGACCACCCGGGAATACGGTGATGGGCTCGGAGTGGCCGGTGATGGAGGCCAGCAGCGGGATCCGGTCGATGTTGACCACGGGGGTGCTGAAGGGCAGGTTCGCCAGGAAAGCCGCGATGTTCCCTTGCGACGAGCTGGAACCTATCACCACCGGACCCAGCGTCAGCGTGAAAAGCTGGCCGGGAAGTACCTCGAACCCGCCCGAAAGGGGACCGACGCTGAGGGGTCCGCCGGGTTGCGAGCCGAACGAGTAGTTCAGTGTGACGGGGATCTTCGGGATCGCCAGGTGCGGGAGCGAGATCGGGCCGAGGCCGGCGCTGACCGTGATGGCGTCCAGGTCGACGCGCGGAATCGGGATCTCCGGGATGGTGAAGCTGCCGACGGCGACGTCGGCGTCGAATACCGCGCGGATCGCGGGAACATCGATGGCCGGGATGACGACGTCGCCCAGCCCGCCGGACAAGTACAGGTGCAGGAAGTCGGTTTGGGGCAGCACCACGGGGTCCAACACGAAACCACCCAGGCCCTCGTACTCACCCCGCCACAGCAGGCCGTTGCTGTAGTTCCCGGAGATGAGGGCCCCGGTGTTGACGTTGCCGGAGTTGGCCAGCCCGGTGTTGGTGTGGCCCGTGTTCAGCCAGCCCGTGTTGATGTTGCCGGGGTTGAAGCCGCCGGTGTTGGCGTTGCCCGCGTTGAAGCCGCCCGTGTTGTAGCTGCCCGCGTTGGCCAGGCCGGTGTTGAAGCCGCCGGCGTTGAACAGGCCGGTGCTGACGATGCCCGAGTTGCCGATGCCGGTGTTGTAGCTGCCCGAGTTGAACAGGCCGAAGTTGCCGGTGCCGGAGTTGAAGAACCCGACATTGTTGGTGCCCGAGTTGAACAACCCGATGTTGCCGCTGCCCGTGTTGAAGGCTCCGAACCCGGTCAGGTTGTCGCCGGTCAACCCGATGCCGATATTCCCACTGCCGGTGTTGGCGAACCCGATGTTACCGACGCCGATGTTCGCCAGGCCGTAGTTGCCGCTGCCGATATTGGCGAACCCAAAATTGTTGATGCCGAAAGGACCGGCACCCGAACCCGAGTTGGCGATCCCGACATTGCCCAAACCGAGGTTGCCGAATCCGAAGTTGTTGTCGCCGATGTTGCTGCCGCCGATGTTGAAATCGCCGATGTTGGCGGCGCCGAGGTTGAAGCCGCCGACGTTGCCGAAGCCGACATTGCTCGCCCCCACGTTGGCCAGCCCGGCCGAGACCAGGCTGACTGGGTTGAGTGCGCTGTCGCCCGACAACACACCCGACAGCTGGGCACCGACATTGCCGAAGCCCGACAACACCGCCGAGGTCGCGACATCTAGCGCGCTCGTGTTGAACAGGCCCGACACGCCCGAGCCCCAGTTGAGCAACCCCGATCCGAACGTGCCGGCGTTGAAGAGACCCGAAACCGTGCCTTGCGCGATCTGGCTGGCCTGGTTCCACCCACCCGACAAGTTCGAGCCGAAGTTGCCGATTCCGGAGACTCCCCCGGCACCGGAATTGAAGAAACCCGACGACGGCGTGGCGGTCGTGTTTCCGAACCCCGGGACAGGCGGAATGTGGATCGGCGAGAGTGCCATGGGGCCGAGCAGGAGGTCGATGTTGAGCTCGAGCGGAAGGGGGTCGATGGTGTATCCGTCGGGGAAGATCGTGAAAGGCGCGATTCCGGCGAACGCGTCGACATGCACCGGAATCTGCGGGAAGGTGAGGCCGTCGGGGAACAGGGTGATCGCCGGGATCCCGCCGGTCACATCGAGACGCAGCGGCAGGGAAGGAATAGTCAGCCCCGGAATCGCAATGGGCGGGATGCTCAGATTCAGCGCCGAGAATGACGGTCCAGAGTCCCCGAACTTGATGGTGAACGGGAACAGGCCGCCCTGGTATGGGCCGAGCACGGTGTTGCCGTTGGCGAAGTCGACGGTGGAAAGCCACACATTCTGAACGGCGGAAACGGTCAGCGGGGGTATGGCGGAAGGGCCGCCCGGTGACGTCGAGACGTCGTGGATCACGGTCGCCGGAATGTTCATGGGCGGCAAGATGACGAACGGGCCAAGCTCAAACGTCTTATGGATATCCAGCGGGATTGCGCCAATGGTGATGGGATCCAGCGTGAATGGACCGAAGTAGAAGGTTTCGTCGATGTCCAAGAACGGCGGTATGTCGACGGGGATCGGGTCGATGTGGATGGGTCCGAGGTTCAGGGTTTCGCGGATGTACACGAGGTATGTTTCGGGAGCCAAGTTGCCGATGTCGTAGTAGAAGCCGGCCAAGCCCTGGTAATCGCCCGTCCAGAAAGCGCCGTTGCTGTAGTTCCCCGAGATGAGCAGTCCGGTGTTGACGTTGCCGGAGTTGGCCAACCCAGTATTGGTGTCGCCGGTGTTCAACCAGCCCGTGTTGGTGTTGCCGGGGTTGAAGCCGCCGGTGTTGGCGTTGCCCGCGTTGAAGCTTCCCGTGTTGTAGCTGCCCGGGTTCGCCAGGCCGGTGTTGAAGCCGCCGGCGTTGAACAGGCCGGTGCTGGCAATGCCCGAGTTGCCGATGCCGGTGTTGTAGCTGCCCGAGTTGAACAGGCCGAAGTTGCCGGTGCCGGAGTTGAAGAACCCGACATTGTCGGTGCCCGAGTTGAACAACCCGATGTTGCCGCTGCCCGTGTTGAAGGCTCCGAACCCGGTCAGGTTGTCGCCGGTCAACCCGATGCCGACGTTCCCACTGCCGGTGTTGGCGAACCCGATGTTGCCGACGCCGATGTTCGCCAGGCCGTAGTTGCCGCTGCCGATATTGGCGAACCCGAAATTGTTGATGCCGAAGGAACCGGCACCCGAACCCGAGTTGGCGATCCCGACATTGCCCAAACCGAGGTTGCCCAACCCGAAGTTGTTGTCGCCGATGTTGCCGCCGCCGAAGTTGAAGTTGCCGACGTTGGCGGCGCCCAGGTTGAAGTCGCCGATGTTGCCGAGCCCGACGTTTCCGCCACCCAGGTCGCTCAGGCCCAAATTGGGGCCGACGATCCCGACGGCCGAACCGAGGCCCGAGATCAGGGCGTCTCCGATGCTCCCGTCGAACAGGCTCAAGATGCCCAGCCCCACGCCCGGGGCGCTCAAACCTCCCAATAGCAGTGCACTCAAAGCGCTGAACGGATCAAACGCCGGGCCGCCGGTGGTGCCGCCGCTGTCAGACCCCGGCAGCTCGATGATCCCGATGTTGAGGGGGCCGACAGCGGTGGTGAGGTCGAAATTCAGCGGAATTATCGGGCTGTTGTCGAACAGGAGGGTGGTCGCCGGAATGATCACGGGTTCTTTGATGTCCACGGAGAAGTTAAGAAGCTCCGACATATGGAGAACCGTCTTCTCCACGATGGACGCCGGCGAACCGAAGGACAGATTCAGCGGAATGGATTCCTTGATGACCGGCAGCTCGATGCTGAGGGGCGGCATGCTGAACGTCTCACCGCTCAATGGAATTACCACGGGTTGCATCGCGACGCCGTCTCTGAAGTCAAACAGCAGCAGGGTGTCGCCGATCCCCATGTACATCTTGAACGGCTGGGTGGAAATGGCTTGAATCTGAATTGACGGGATATCGAGCTTTCCCGTCATTCCCAGGCCGGAAAGAAGAACTGTTTTGGGCGCGGTGAGTCCCACGTCGACAACGCCGTTGAGACCGAAATTGATGGCAGGGATGGGAATTTCCGGGATCGTGAAGGGGCCGACCTCGAGGTTTCCCGTGACGGTGAGCAGTGGCGTCAACGCGTCCAAGACGGTGGTGGCCGGGAAGCTGACAGGGCCGATGCCGCCGGTCATGGCCAAGTGGAACGGGAACAGCCCACTGGTGATGCCGAAACCGCCGGGGATCGCCGGAATGGGGCCGTTGGCCGGCGTTGGCGGGTAGTAGCCCCATTGCAGAGGTATGGGGCCGATACCCATGCTGACCTGCAGGTCCACCGGGATGGGGTCGATTGTGAAACCCTGCGGGAACAGGGTGAATGCCCTCGTGCCGGCAGTGAAGTCGGTGAGGCTGACAATCGGGTTCTCCGGGAACTTCAAGCCGCCCGGGAACAACGTGAAGCCGTCCAGACCGCCGGTCAAGTTGACGGTCACCAGCCTTTGGTCACCGATGCTGAATCCGTTGGGGAACAAGGTCATCGGCGTTGTGGTCAGATCGAAACCGACGTTGATCGGGCCGGCGATCCCCGGGTTGGTACCGCTGCCGATGACGGGTCCGTTGACCTTGAGGTCGCTGATGCTCAGGTAGAACGGTCCGTGCGGGAATTTCGCTCCGGGCGGGCCTAGCGGCGGGCCGTAGTTGGCCAGCGTGAGGAACGGACTCGGTAGGGCAAACGGGTTCGCGAAGAACTGTGCACTGACGCTCAGGTCTGACATGAGCGGTGTCGCGGATACGCTGAAGCCCTCCAGATCGACGAATCCCGTGACGTGAACCGGGACAGCGGGAACCGTGATCTGTGGGAGGGTGAATTCGCGCACGCCGATGAAGGCTCCGGTGATTTCCACGTTGAACTCGGGGATGGGGATGGGTTCGACGTGGATGGGACCTAGGGTGCCGATCACGTGGAGGTTGATGGGGATTTCTGAAATTCCGCCGAGCGGAATGTATTGCGGGAACTCGATTGTGGGGAGCGGGAGCAGCTGTCCAGCGCTTGCGCCGGTGGCTAGAACACCGATGTTGCCGATACCCGAATTGGCGATACCGGTGTTGTTGCTCCCCGAATTGAACAAGCCAGAGTTACCGGTGCCGGAGTTGAAGAACCCGACATTGTTGGTGCCCGAGTTGAACAACCCGATATTGCCGCTACCGGAATTGAAGTCGCCGAACCCGGTCAGGTTGTTTCCGGTCAGCCCGATCCCGATATTCCCGTTGCCGGTGTTGCCGAGGCCGATGTTGCCCACGCCGAAGTTCCCGAAGCCGTAGTTGGCGTCACCGGCGTTACCGAATCCGACATTGCCCAAGCCGGGGATGCCGACCGAAAGACCCGAGTTCCCGAACCCGATATTGCCCACCCCGACATTGCCCAACCCGATGTTGCCGCTGCCGAGGTTGCCGTCGCTGAGGCCACTCAGGCCAAGGTTCGCGCCCGCCAAGATTCCCGACACCAACGGGCCGGAATTGAAGAAGCCCGAGGCCGTCCCCAGCAGTGTCTGCGCGGTTTGGGGTGCTTGATTGAACCAGCCCGACAAGTGCGTGCCGGAGTTGAAGAAGCCCGAAGATCCACCGGCCCCGCTGTTGAAGAATCCCGACGAAGGTGTGGTGGTGGTGTTCCCGTAGCCCGGCACCAGCGGAGTGGTGAACCCGGGCATGCTGATCGGGCCGCCGCTACCGGTGGCATGCAAGCTCAAGGGAATGTTGCTGATCGTTATCGGCGGGGTGCTCAGCGAGTCGATACGGCCGATCAGATTGAACGTGATCGGCAGCGCCTGCTCGGGAATTGAAAATCCCGGAATGGTGAATGCGTCGGTCCCTATCGCCGCACCGAGGCTGAGCGTAAGTGGCGTGTCGGGAATGCTCAGGCCGTTCGGCAACAGCGTAATCGCGGGCGTGGAATAACTAAAGGTGAACGGGACCGAAAAGCCCATATTGATGGTTATTGGGCCGATTATTGTGGTGGGCACGGGGTTGGGCGAAAGCGATACCTGGCTGATCGCTGGAATTGTTATCGTCGACTGCGGCCACGCGGCGTTCAGGAGGAATTCGGCGTGTTGGGCCGGCAAAAGGGGTATCGGATCGATCTTGATTGGACCGATCGAAAGGTTCGGTATGACGCCACCCAGCGAGATCGCCGGGATGTGGATGGGCGGAACGACCAACGGGCCCAGATAGAAGGTGTGGTCGATGTTGATCGGGATTTCGGGAAGCAGGTGGATGGGCTCTATCGTGATGGCGCCGACGCCGCCGTTGACATCGACGCTGATGGGGATGTCGCCCAGCAAACCGATTCCGCCCGATATGGGTCCGAGCAAACCCTGGTATTCGCCCCGCAACAAGAAACCGTTGCTGTAGTCACCCGACAGAAACGCGCCGGTGTTGACATTGCCGGAATTCGCCAGCCCGGTGTTCGTGTCACCGGTGTTGAGCCAACCCGTATTGATGCTGCCCGGGTTGAAGCTGCCCGTGTTGAAAGCGCCCGTGTTGAAGCTGCCGGTGTTGTAGTTACCGGCGTTGGCAATACCCGCGCTGAATCCGCCCGCGTTGAACAGACCCGTGCTGCCGATGCCCGAGTTGCCGATTCCGCTGTTGTAACTACCGGAATTGAACAGGCCGAAGTTGCCGGTGCCGGAGTTGAAGAACCCGACGTTGTTGGTTCCGGAGTTGAACAAGCCGATGTTGTCGCTACCGGAATTGAGCCCACCGATCCCGGTCAGGTTGTTGCCGGTCAACCCGATGCCGATGTTCCCGTTGCCGGTGTTGCCAAAGCCGATGTTGCCGATACCGAGGTTCCCGAAGCCGTAGTTGGCGTCACCGGTGTTGCCGAATCCGAAATTGCCCAAGCCCCCGGCAGTTGCCGGCAGACCCGAGTTGCCGAACCCGACGTTGCGCAGGCCGATGTTGCCCCACCCGACGTTGTTGTTGCCGACGTTGCCGCCGCCCAGGTTCAAACCACCGACGTTGCCGTTGCCGACGTTGTAGCTGCCGATGTTCCCGAGGCCGGCGTTGAAGGTGCCGACGTTGGCCAGGCCCAGATTGACGACGAGTGTCTTGAGCGGGTCGGAAGCGGCCGCGCCGGCGATGGCAAACGGCTGAGCAAACGGTGCCAACGCCTCGACGGCCGCCGAAGCGCCGGCGTGATAGCCCAACATCGCGGCGACGTCCTGGGCCCACATCAGCTCGTAGTCGAACTCCGCAGCCGCGATCGCCGGAGTGTTCTGGCCAAACAGATTCGACAGCACCAGCGATACCAGCTGCGAACGGTTGGCCGCGATCAGCAAGGGATCCACCGTCGCGGCCAACGCCGCCCCGAACACCTCCGCCACGACCCGCGCCTGCCCGGCCGCGGCCGCCGCGGCGGCCGCGGTCGCATTCAGCCATCCGGCATACGGAGCGGCCGCGCTCGCCATCGCAACCGCCGAGGCTCCCTGCCAGGCTCCACCCGCCAACCCCGAGGTGACCGAGCCGAATGACTCCGCAGCCGAGCTGAGCTCGGCGGCCAGCTCATCCCAGGCCGCCGCGGCGGCAAACAGCGGCTCAGGCCCCGCCCCGGTGTGGATGAGCGCCGAGTTGATCTCGGGAGGCAGCAAGGGGAAAGTCATGCTGCCTCCCATTCCGCGTTCGTCTTCGACATGGCCATCAACCGCTCGCCATCACGGTGTTGCACCGAGGCCGCCGGCGCCGCCGGTCCCCCCGCCGCGGGGCTGGGTTGGACCTAAATTGCCACCCGGACTCTGGCCGCCTGTGCCGCCGCCGCCGGGACCGCCGGGATTGGCGCCGCTGTTGCCGCCCTTGCCGCCGTTCCCGCCGTTGCCGCCGTTGCCGTTGAGGCCGGTCAGGCTCGACGTCTGGCCGCCGTCGCCGCCGTCGCCGCCCTTACCTCCGTTACCGCCGGTGCCGCCGGCAGCGGCGTTCCCACCGGCACCGCCCACGCCGCCGACCCCGCCATTGCCGCCGGTGGAGCCTCCCCCGCCGCCGCCGTTACCGCCGTGACCGGCGTTGCCGCCTAGCCCGCCTTGCACAACGCCGGCACCGCCCGCGCCGCCGGCGCCACCATTTCCGCCGCCACCGGAGACAGTGCCGATGGTTCCACCGCTGTTAGGGCCACCGTCGCCGCCATCACCGCCGGTGCCACCGGCACCGCCCACGTAGCCACTGCCGCCGGCACCACCGGCGCCACCAGCCGCGCCGGTACCACCCCTGGTGACGCTGCTGTTCCCGCCGACACCGTCGCCGCCGTTGCCGCCGCTGCCGCCCTTGCCGCCGACGTTGCCGACGTTGTTGCCGCCGTTGCCACCCGCGCCGCCCATGCCGCCGGCACCACCGGAGCCGCCGGTGATACCAGAGTTGGCTCCCCCGGACCCGCCGTTACCACCGGCACCGCCGCTGCCGCCGTTGCCGCCGTCGCCGCCAGAGCCGTTCGGGTTGCTGCCGCCCTTGCCACCATTGCCGCCGGCGCCACCGGTTGCACCCTCGACGCCGATCGAGGCGGGTCCGCTGGTGTCGCCATAGCTGCCGTTACCGCCGTGACCGCCGTTACCACCCTTGCCGCCGATTCCCGTCGCATCGCCTCCGGCGCCGCCGTGGCCGCCGGCGCCGCCGTTACCGCCCTTGGTCCCGCTACCGGCATTCGTGGCGGGGCCGCCGTGGTCACCGTGGCCACCGTTGCCGCCATTGCCCCCGAGCGAGACGCCCGAGCCACCGGCGCCGCCATTGCCACCGTTTCCACCTTGGCCGCCACTGGCACCGCCGCTACCAACGCCGCCGCGGCCGCCGACCCCGCCCTTGCCGCCGTTGCCGCCGTTGCCGCCTATGTCTCCCGCGCCGCCGGCACCGCCGGCGCCGCCATGCCCGGCATTGCCGCCGTAGGCATTGCCGTTGCTGCTGCCACCGGTGCCGCCCTTCCCGCCGGCACCACCGGCACCACCGGTGGTGCCGGAGAAGCTGACGTTGCCGCCGCCGGCGCCGCCTGCGCCGCCCGAGCCGGCGTTTCCGCCGTTGCCGCCGGTGCCGTCACCGCCGTTACCACCCGCGCCGCCCGCGCCGCCCGCACCGCCGGTGCCGACGCCAATGCCGATGTTCATTCCGCCGTTGCCGCCGGCCCCGCCGTTGGCGCCGTGGCCGCCAGACTGACCGGTACTTACGCTGCCGCCGGCGGCCCCGGATCCACCCGTGCCCCCGGCGCCACCCGCGCCGCCGTTAACGCCGGCACCGCCGTTGCCGCCGGCGCCGCCGGCGCCACCGCTGCCGCCGTATCCGGCGTCGGCAGCGGTTCCGCCGCCGTTGCCGCCGTTGCCACCGTTGCCGCCGGCAGCACCGGCGCCCGACGTGCCGTTTCCGGCGTTGCCCCCCTTGCCGCCGGAGCCGGCGTTGCCGCCGTTGCCGCCGACGCCGCTACCGCCGTCGGCGCCATGGCCGCCGTGACCGCCGGTGCCACCAGGGCCGGCAGTACCGGCACCGCCATTACCGCCGTTGCCGCCACTGCCGCCGGTGCCGGCGGTGCGCCCGAGGGCCGTCGAACCATTGCCGGCGGCGGCACCACCGTTGGCACCGTTGGCCCCGGCACCGCCGGTGGTGCCGTTGCCGCCGTTGCCGCCGCTACCGCCGTTGCCGCCGCTGCCGCCCCGCCCGCCGATGGCGCTGGTGCCACCGCCGTTACCGGCCGCCCCGGCAGCGCCACCGGCGACGCCCGCGACGCCGGTGCTGTTGCCGGAGTTTCCGCCGTTGCCGCCGCTACCGCCGTTGCCGCCGTCCGAACCGCCGCCGTGGCCGCCGTTGCCGCCACTGCCGCCGGCGCCGCCCTTACCGCCTTCACCGGCCGAGCCGTGGCCGCCGTTGCCACCGTTGCCGCCGTTGCCGCCGTTGCCGGCCGTTACGTTGACTACGCCAGAGCCGCTGTTGGCGGCGCTGCTGGCGTTGCCCCCGGCACCACCGGCGCCACCCGTCGTGCCGTTGCCGCCATGGCCGCCGTTACCGCCATGGCCACCGTTCCCGCCCACGGCGTTGGTGTTGGCAACTCCTGCGGCGCCCGCGGCACCACCCTTGCCGCCGTCGCCGCCCGCACCATTCGTGCCGTCGCCGCCGTTGCCGCCGTTGCCGCCAGAACCGCCCTTCCCCGTCGTATTGCCGTTGCTGGTGCCGCCAATACCACCGGCACCACCGGCACCACCGTTGCCGCCCGGGCCGTCGAGGCCTTTGCCACCGTTGCCGCCGTTGCCACCCGCACCGGCGTCACCGCCGCGGCCAGTGTCCGCGCCGTTGGCACCGTTGCCGCCCTTGCCGCCGGCACCGCCGACGCCGCCGACCGTGTCGGTGCCGCCGTTTCCGCCGTTACCACCGCTGCCGCCGTTGCCGCCGTGGCCGTTGATGCCCGGCGCGCCGCCGTAGCCACCGGTGCCACCGGCACCACCGAACCCTTTGCTGGAGTTTCCGCCGACGCCTCCGGCGCCACCGTTGCCTCCGGNACCAGTGAAGTTGCCCTGACCGCCGAAGCCGCCGCCACCGCCTTCGCCACCGCCGTACTCGCCGTCGCCACCGGCGCCGCCGGCGCCGCCGTGGCCACCTGAGTTTCCGGTTCCGCCCATGCCGCCCTGGCCGCCGTAGCCACCGATCCCGTTGGTGCTGTCCCCGCCTTTGCCGCCTTTGCCGCCGTTGCCGCCGGGGCCACTCACGCTGTCTCCGTTACCGCCGGGACCGCCGGCGCCACCTGGGCCGCCGAACCCGGTGCCGCCCTGTCCGCCGTCGCCGCCGTCGCCGCCGGCACCGCCGACTCCGGCAGACGTTCCAGCGTTGGTCCCGCTGCCGCCCGTGCCGCCGAAGCCGCCCAGACCGCCGTTGATCAGTCCGGCGCCGCCGTCGCCGCCGTCGCCGCCCCTACCGCCGGTGCCTACGAAAAACGCCTGGTCCAGTGCGCCGCCGCCATTGCCGCCGTTGCCGCCGTTACCACCGTGGAGGCCCGAACCGCCGTTGCCGCCGTTACCACCGGCCCCGCCGTGCATGGCGGTACCGCCCGCCGCTGCCTGGGCGGAGCCACCGTTGCCCCCATTGCCGCCCTTGCCGCCGATGGGGGTTGTGCCGTCGGTGCCGTCCAACCCTTTGAAGTAGATGGGATCGCCCTTGGCATCGGTGCCGGTCTGAGGTCCGACGCCGCCCTTGCCTCCGGTACCGCCGACACCCGCGTTGCCGCCGTTGCCGCCGTTGCCGCCCTTGCCGACCGCACTGGCGTCGGAACTGCTGGTGCCGGCCTGGCCGTTGCCGCCGTCGCCCGGATTGCCGCCGTTGCCGCCGTTGCCGGCGTCACCGCCGAGGCCCTTGGTGCCGTTGGCGTATCCGGCCGCCTTCGCCGCGCCGCCTAGACCGCCGTCGCCGCCGTTGCCGCCGTTGCCGCCGTTACCGCCGTTACCGCCGTTTTGGCCGTTGCCACCGTCGCCGGGGAAGATGTTGCTGCCGTCGGCGCCGGTCAGGCCGTCGCCGCCGTGGCCACCGGAACCACCCGCGCCGCCGTTGCCGCCGTTACCGCCCTTACCGGCGTTGATCCCGCCCGCGCCGCCGGCTCCACCGTTTCCGCCGGAACCGCCACTGGTGCCGGAGGTGCCAGAGACACCGGTGCTCTTCGCCGGCGTTCCGTCGACACCGGCTCCACCCGCGCCGCCGTTGCCGCCCTTGCCGCCGTCACCGGAACCGCCGGCGTTGCCGCCATTACCTCCGACCCCACCATTGCCGCCGGGCGCTGAAGCGCTACCGGTCGTGCCGTTACCGCCGGCACCGCCGTTGCCACCGTTGCCGCTCACGGATCCGCCGGTGCCGCCGGCGCCGCCGTTGCCGCCGTTCTTGCCTACGCCGCTGGCGGTGCCGCCGTCGCCGCCGTTGCCGCCGTTGCCGTACTTGCCGCCGTTGCCGCCGTTGCCGCCGTTACCGGCCTGGGTTCCTGCATTGGTGTTCGAGCCTTTGCCCCCGTTGCCGCCGTCACCACCACTGGTGGGCCCGGTGCCGTCGGCGCCGTCCGCACCCTTCATGGCCGGAATGAAGCCCTTGCCTGCGGCACCCCCAACGCCTCCGGTGCCGGGGTTGCCGCCGTTACCGCCGTTGCCGCCGGCCCCTGCCTTGTTGGCCCCGGTGGGGTCCCCGGCGGCGCCGTCGCCGCCGTTGCCCGCGGCGCCGCCGTTGCCCGCGTCGCCGCCGCTGCCGGCTTTGGCGAACATGGCGAACGAGTCGCCGCCCTTACCGCCGTTTCCGCCCTTGCCGCCGTTGCCGCCGTTGCCGCCGTTGGCGCCGTTGGCGGCTCCGATGTTGTCGTCCCCGTCGGTTCCGGCGGCGCCGTCGCCGCCCTTGCCGCCGTTGCCGCCCTTGCCGTTCAGCGCCCCGCCGTTGCCGCCGTTACCCCCGTTACCGCCATCCCCGCCGCTGGCGGCGTTGCCGCCGTTCTTGCCGGTGTCGGTGCCACTGGCACCGTTGCCCCCGTTACCGCCGTGACCACCGTCGCCGACCAACCCGCCGTTGCCGCCATTGCCGCCGTTGCCGCCGTTGGCGCCGTTGGGGTACGCACCCGTGCGGGTGGCGCCGTTGCCGCCGTTGCCGCCATTGCCGCCGCTGGTAGGTGAAGTGCCGTTGGCCCCGGGCGTGCCATTCAAATCGGGGGTGGCGCCCAGGCCGGCGGCACCGCCCACGCCGCCCGCGCCGGGGTTACCGCCGTTGCCGCCGTTGCCACCGTTGCCCTGCAGGAGCGCGAGAGTCGGGTCGCCGTTGGCGCCGTGACCGCCGTTTCCGGCCACCCCGCCCGTGCCGCCTTTGCCGCCGTTCCCTCCCTTGCCGTTGAGGCCGGCGACAGCGGTGCCGCCGTCACCTCCGGAACCGCCGGTCCCGCCCGTGCCGCCGTTGCCGCCGTTGCCGCCGTTTTCGCCGGTGTTCAGGGCGGAGGCATCGTGCCCGTTGCCGCCAACGCCACCGTTGCCGCCGTCTCCGCCGTTACCCCCGGCACCGCCATTGCCGGCCTTCGCGCCGCCGTTACCGCCATTGCCGCCCTTACCCCCGCTGCTGCCGATAGCCCCGCTACCGCCGTCGCCGCCGCCGCTACTGCCGGCGATGCCTTCATGACCGGCCCCGCCGGCACCGCCGTTACCCCCGTTGCCGACGGATCCACCGTTGCCGCCGTTGCCCCCAGCCCCGCCGGCGAGGTTGGCATTGATACTGGCTGCGCCGGCCCCACCGTTACCCCCGTTGCCGCCGCTGGTCGGAGTGGCGCCGGTGGCACCGGGCAGGCCTGCCAACGCTCCGGCACCGCCACCTACCCCGCCCGTGCCGGGGTCGCCGCCGTTACCGCCCTTCCCGCCGGCACCACTGTTGAACACGAAGGTCGGATCCCCTGAGCCGCCGGCACCACCATCCCCGCCGATACCGGCTGCGCCGCCGGCGCCACCGTTTCCGACTAACGTCCCGCCGCGACCGCCGTTGCCGCCGTTCCCGCCATTGCCACCATTCCCGCCGTCGGCGCCGGTGCCGTTGATACCGGCGGCACCGGGCGCGCCGGGCCCGCCGGTCCCGCCGGCTCCGCCGTTGCCGAACAACCCCCCGGCGTCGCCGCCGTTGCCACCGTTGCCGCCAAACCCGCCCGCCGTACCGACGCCGCCCTGCCCACCGGTCCCGCCGTTGCCCCAGATGAGCCCGCCGTTACCTCCGGCGCCACCATTGCCGCCGAGGCCGCCCACCCCGCCGGCTCCGCCGGAACCGAACAGCCCGGCACTGCCGCCGGCACCGCCGTTGCCACCAACGCCGCCAGGCCCACCAACGCCTCCGTTGCCGTTCAACCACCCGCCGGCCCCGCCTGCGCCGCCATTAGCACCGGCGCCGCCGGCGCCGCCGGGCCCGCCGTTGCCAAACAGCCCGGCAGCGCCACCCGGCCCACCGATTTGACCGGGCGCCCCGGAACCGCCGGCGCCGCCATGGCCCCACAACAGACCCCCAGGCGTGCCGGCCTGCCCGCTCTCGGGCGCCGCACTGACCCCGTCTCCGATCAACTTGCGGCCCAACAAGAGTTGAGTTGGTGTGTTGATCACATCCAGCACGGCCTGCTCGAACATTTGGAATGGCGACGCACTTGCCGCCTCCGCGATCGCGTACGTGTTGCTGGTCGCAGCCAGCGATTGCACGAACTGCGCATGAAATGCCGCAGCCTGAGCGCTCAGCGCCCGGTACTCCTGCGCGTGCGTGCCGAACAACGCGGCGATCGCCGTAGACACTTCGTCGGCGGCTGCCGCCAGCAGGTTGCTGGTCGGGCCCGCCGCAGCGGCATTCGCCGCGCTGATCGCCGACCCGATCCCGGCCAAATCTGTTGCCGCGGCTGCCACGAACTCCGGGGCCACCATTAGCGACATGAGAATTCCTCCAGCATCCGGGATGCGAACACAACCAAGTCGCTAGCTATGCAATTGATCGACGAATACCTCCGCCCGCGTCAGCGATCCCCCGGCACCGATACACCCAAACGCGAGTCCTGTGTTCGGACGCAACTCTGCGGAATTCATCGCCCGGCCTTTTCTCAGATATCCGCGACAATCGCCGGTTGCCGCACCCTCTTCCAGCTGCGCCGCTTGGCGAAGACCTGCCAACCGTAGGGATAAGTTTGAACCAATTGATTCTGCCCGTCAGCCAGTTGGCACAAGCGAGTGCATTGTTACCAAAGCTGCCCTAATCACTTGTGCACAATGCCCATTGGGGCACGAGGCGAGAATCCGGGTCAGCGGCGCCGCCACGTTTCAGCCGCGGGTCAGGCTGGTCAGCGCGTACTCGCTCACCGCGATCAGCGCATCGGTCGCCGAACGTCGATTACGGGCATCGACGTTGATCAACGGAATTTGCGGGGGCAACGTCAGCGCCTTGCGCACCTCGTCGAGGGGATATCTCGGCGCGCCGTCGAACTCGTTCACCGCAACCAGAAATGGCAGATTGCGGTGCTCGAAGAAGTCGACCGCGGCAAAGCTGTCCTGCAGGCGCCGACAGTCGACCAGGATTATCGCGCCTATGGCGCCGCGCACCAGGTCGTCCCACATGAACCAGAACCGGCGCTGGCCCGGGGTGCCGAACAGGTACAACACCAGATCGTCGGCCAGGGTGATGCGCCCGAAGTCCATGGCCACCGTGGTGGTCCGCTTGTCCGGGGTCGCCTCGAGCATGTCCACGCCCGCCGAGGCGTCGGTGACCATCGCTTCCGTCCGCAGCGGCATGATCTCGGAGACCGCGCCGACGAATGTCGTCTTGCCGGCACCGAACCCACCGGCGATGACGATTTTCGTCGACGCGGTGTCGTGCTCGACGGAACGGTTGTCAAAGGGCGCGGAGGCCACGCAGGGTCCTTCCTATGAGTTCGGAACGCTCGTCGCGCGTCGAACGGTCGGTCAAGGTCCTGTGCACTCGAAGGTAACCGGCGGTGACCAGATCACCGATCAAGACGCGCGCAACACCCACCGGCAGATCGAGACGAGCGGCGACTTCGGCGACCGACGGGCTGTCCGCGCACAGGTGGACGATCCTTGCGCGCGGGTCATGGAGCGGCCACGACTTGGGCCGGTCCCGGCCGTCGTCCGGCAACGTCTGCACCGGCGCTTCCAGCGGAAGCTCGACGTCGGTGCCCGTTCGTCCAGCCGTCAGCGTATACGGGCGGACGAGATGCGCCGACTCGTCGCTAGCGCCGGGAAGACTGGACAACGCTACCCACCCGTTCGACGAGAACGGCCATCTCGTAACCGATTTGGCCGATGTCGCATCCGTTCACAGCCAGCGTCGCCAGGTGCGAACCGTCGCCGACCCGCATCAACAGCAGGAAGCCGTTCTGCATCTCCACCACCGACTGCAGCACCTGACCGCCCTCGAAGAGTTGAGCGGCGCCGGTCGCCAGGCTGGCCAGCCCGGACGCCACCGCCGCCAGCTGATCGGCCCTTTCGCGCGGGAGGTACTCGCTGGCCGCGACGGGCAACCCGTCGACCGAGACGAGCAACGCGTGCGCTACGCCCGGGACGTCGCGGGCGAACTGCGTGACCAGCCAGTCCAGCGAGTCTCCCGGGGTACCGCCCGTCATGGCCGATCCGATCCGTTGGCGATGTCGCCCGCCTGCGATCGCCCGGTGTGCACGCCACCGAAGTGGCTGCCGATCGAGGCGCGAACCGCCTCGGGGTCACGGACCACGGACTCGTCGGCATCGGACTCTGCCGAGCCCGGCACCAGGCGGGCACCGGGATTGCGCACCGGCAGGCCGTGCTCGGTGTGTGCCTCGACGGGCTGCTCCTCGGCAGCGGCCGCCGCCGACCAGCCGTGATCCCACACGGTCTTCCAGTCCAAGTCGGGGCTCTCGACCAGGTCGTGCGGGTCGCCCATCATCTCGGCAAGCATCCGCTGGTAGATGACATCGTCATCAGCGGGGCCGGCCGGGTCCGCCGGCTTGGGTGCGGGCTTCACGGGCGGGTCAGGCGAGTCAGCCGGGGCGGGTGGACGCCGGGCGAAGAACGCCGAGGTGTCGGACGCCCGGGCCGGTTGCGCGGTCGGTGTCGGGGCCGGTTGGGTGGCGGCCGACTGCTGGGGCCGCCCGGCGGCCGGCGTGCTCTCCTTCTGAATGCCCTTCTCCCACCAGGGCGTCGGCAGCTCGCGCCGCGGCCGCTTGCTCGGCTGGGCGGGGACGTCGGTGATGCCGCTGGTACCGGGAGTGCGTCGGGGCAACAGCGAGACAGGCGGAACGGTTGCACCGGCGCCGTTCGCGGCGGGCTCCGCGACGGCTTGTTGATCGCCCCGCTCATCGGCAGACGGCCTGGGCGGCGACACGATGAAAGCACCGGCGGCCCGTTTCGGCGCGGCGGACTCCGGCGCGGCGGTTCCGACGAGCACGGCGGCCGGTAAGTAGACCTCGGCCGTCGTGCCGCTGCCGGACTCACCGGCCGCCGGGCCGCGCAGCCCCACCCGGATACCGTGCCGGCTCGCCAGTCGCCCAACCACGAACAGGCCCATGTGCCGCGCGTTGTCCGGGGTCACCTCGCCGCCGGCCTGCAGTCGCATGTTGGCCATCCGCCGATCCGACTCGGTCATGCCCAAGCCGGAGTCGGCGACTCGCAGCAACGCTCCGCCGTCCTTGCCTCGGACGGCGGATACCTTCACCTGGGTGGTCGGCGGCGAGTAGCGCAGCGCGTTGTCGATCAATTCGGCGAGCATGTGGATGACACCGCCGGCCGCCGAGCCGACCACCGTGCAGTCGGGCAGGTCCGCGATCTCGACCCGCCGGTAGTCTTCGACCTCGGACACCGCCGCGTTGAGCACGGTCGACAGCGGCACCGGTTCGCGGTTGTCACGGGTGATCTGCGCGCCCGCGAGCACCAGCAAATTGGCACTGTTGCGGCGCAGCCGAGCGGCCAGGTGATCCAGCCGGAACAGGGTTTCCAGCCGCTCGGGATCCTCTTCCTTACGTTCCAGCCCGTCGATGAGCTTCAACTGCTGGTCGACAAGGGATCGACTGCGCCGCGACATGGTCTCGAACATGTCGTTGACCAGTAGCCGCAGCCGCGCTTCGTCGCCGGCCAACTGCAGCGCCTGGGTGTGAAGTTCGTCGACGGCGTGAGCGACCTGCCCGATCTCCTCGGTGGTGTACACGGCCAGCGGCACGGGGACCGGGTCTGCACCCCCTCGGACCGCCTCGATTTCGCCGGCGAGGTCGGTGTGGGCGACTTTCAGGGCGCCGTCACGCAGCACGCGCAGCGGCCTGACCAGCGTTCGGGCCACCAGCAGCACCGCGGCCAAGGCGATCACGATGGCGCCCAACACGAGCACGGCATCACGGGTGGCCGCGTCGCGACGTGCGATGGCCTGGCTTTGCACCGACTTCGTCACCGGCGTCGCGTTGTCGCTGATGACCTGCTCGGCGATCCGCTTGGTCGTCTCGATCGAGCGCAGCAGATCAGGGTTGTCGACCAGCTCATTCGCCGGATCGGACAGGATCGCGAGCCGCGAGACCATCTGCTGCTGCAGGGTCTTGGTCTCCGGGGATCCGATGCCGAGCAACTGGTTGAGCCCGAAAAGGGTGGACGGTTCGGTGCCGGCCAGCGTGATCATCGACGAACGCAGTTGCGGCTCTGGAAGTTCGGCGCCACGAGTCACCAGGATCTCTTGCATGGTCATCTGCCCACGCGCGCCGAGCGCTCGGCTCAGCCCCTGCACCTGGGCGCGAATCTGCTCGGTGTCGGCGCGCACCGAGGCATTGATCGCGTCCTCGGCCGTCAACAGCAGCGGCGCGTAGCTGGTGATCCGCTCGCGCACCGGGATGCTGTCGGAGAGCACCTTGTCCACCAGCGACTGACCGTCGTTCAGCAGGGTGTTGACGCCTGAGCGAACATCGGCGATCACGTTCGTATCCGCCAGGCGCAGCTGCAACTCGGTCTTGCGGGCGGCGAAGTTCTTCTTGGCGCCTTCCACATCGCGACCGGTGGAGCCGGCCAACAACGCCACGTCCAGTGCCGACATGTAATTGGTGATCGCCGGAATCATGTTGGCGCGCGCGGCGGCCAGCCGGAGTTCGTCGGAACTGTCCCACTCCGCGCGCACCCGCAACACCCCGAAAGTGGTGGCCAAGATCAGTGGAATCAGCGCTATCGCAAAGACTTTCCACCGCACCGGCCAATTGCGCAGCGACCAGGCGGGCGGCCGCTTCCCGGGTGCGGGTTCGGCGGGACTGACCGGTGGAGCCGCCGCGACCGGTTGGGTCGGGCGGGCGAACATGGTCATGGGTTGGCGGCCGTGCGACCGGCCATTGACGCATGACATGCCCCAACGTGCAGCGCTATGCGAAACGCGAAATTCATGAAACTTCCTGCTTTATTCGCCAAACCGACGGGCGCCTACCTAAACGCCTGGCAATCCGACGAGTATGACAGGCTCCCCTGTTAATCGGCCGTGCTGCACACAATTGTTACTGAGTAGATAAGGTACGCCGCAACCGACCCGCGAAGCCGTCCCGTGAGCGCCGGCAAACAACACCGCCGAGCGTCACGCCAGCGCGGCGCTCGCCACCGAACGTCACGCCAGCGCAGCGCTCACGCGGACGCGGTGACCGGGTACTGGGCAACCGTCTTCTTGACCACCGAGTCGACCTCTTCGGTCAGCAGGAAGCGCTGTGCCACAAGGGTTTCGGCTGCGTTTTGCACCGCTGCGGCGTAGTCGGCGACGGTCGGGTAGCGGTCGGCGACCGACGGGCGGCCCGGCGGGAAGGGCAGCTTGCTGCCGATGCGCTCGTACATGACATCGGGCAGTTCCTCGACGAACCGGCGGGCGTTCCAGCCGGTGTAGGTGGCCAGCGGTGCCGCGACGGCGGGAAGCCGGATCCCGGCCACCTCGTTGCCGTCCGCGTCGACCGCCGAAACCAGGTCGACATGGGCGCCGCCGAACTCTCCGGAGCGCGCGAACGGCAACCACGCCGGCGCCGGGGTCTTTGCGTAGCCGAAAGCGGACAGCACCTCCTTGCGGGAGACGGCGGTGCCCTCGCTGGTCCGGGGCACCCGGCTGGCGGGGGGCTCGATGCCCTCGACGACCCAGTTCTCCACCGCGATCAGCAGTGCCCGGGTGACCGGCGTGACGTCGAGGTGGTGGACCGGGTTGGCGGCGGGCAGCGCGTCCTTCATCTTGCTGCTGCCGAAGTGGTCGGTCCCGGCCAGCAGGTAGGTGCGGACGTCGGGGTCCTCGGGCAGGTCCTGGCCGGTGTCGGGGTCGACGTGGACCAGCGCGCCGTCGCCCTGCCAGTACTCGGTGGCGCTGTTGGTGAAGATCGTCTTGGGCACGCCGCCGAGTTCGCGCTGGCGGGCGAGCAGGTCGGCGTTGCCGAACCGGCCGCTGCTGGCCGAGGCGCTGCCGCCCGGGGTCGATGGCTGCGCGTACCGCTGGTTGAACTGACCCCGGTTGGCGCTGGCGAAGTCGCTGAAGATGCCGTCGAAGACCGGCATGCCGGCCTCGTCGACGTTGAGGCCGTCGGACAGGAACTGGCGCAGCAACCGACCGGCCTGGGAGACCCCGTAGGCGAAGGTGTGGTCGATGCCGCCGGAAAGCTTGTGGTCCGAGCGCAGGTGGGAGACCAGGTCGCGGATCGCCAACAGCCCGGCGCCGGCGATGGGGGTCAGCGCCGTCCGGTACACCAGTTCGTACCAGTGGAACGGCTGGAATCCGCCGTCCAGAGCGACGTGCGTCTCGTCGGTGAACCGCCAGGTGTCCCGCGGGACGACGGTGGGCTCGGTGTCGGGCGCGGTGCGCACGGTCAGCACGGCTTGCTGGTCGTTGACGTCGACGGTCGGGTAGTCGGTGAACTTGAACAGCACGTCCGCACCCGGGATCGACTCGAACTCGGGTGCGGTGAAGCTCAGCGGGTGCACGTCCTTGGCGCTGTCCGAGCGCCATTCCAGGCGGATGAAGCCGGGCTCCACCTTGTCCGCCGCGGCCTGCGGCGCGGTGAGGCCAAGGATGGCCGGCCCGCGCTGCACGTCCCACTGCCAGCCGCACGAGGCGATGGTCCAGCCGCGGTTGAGCAGGAAGCCGCCCTTGAGCCAGGGCGCGTTGGTGGGCACGCCGCGGTTGGGCACGACGAACAGCAGCTTGCCGTTGCCGCCGTCGACCGGACGGGTCAGGCGCAGGTCGGCGTCGAAGCGGACCAGGCCGTCGTCGTCGCGGGGTGCGAGCTCGAGGTCGGCGATGCTTTGGTTCGCCAGGTGTGTCGGGTCCACGGCGAAGGTGACGGTCGCTTCCACGTTCTCGTACCGGCTGTCGGCGTGCGGGTAGACGTTGGTGACGTGCACTGCTTCGACGGTCATTTGGTGGTTCCCCCTGTGCTGGCCTGTGGGTCGCGCTGTCGTTCTGGCTTGACACAGAGATTTCTGCACCGTCCTTGCAGAGTTCTTGCGGACTTCTCAAAGCCTCTGGCCTGGGGCTTCCCGCCAGCCAGGCGGCAGGAAGGCGTCAAGGAAGGGGCAAGGATTCCGCGAGAACCCCTTGAGACTTCAGTGATGACCGACGAAGGGGGGACGATGCGAGTCACGGACGAGGTTGCCGTCAAGCGGGTGGTGTTCAGCCGCAGACTCATCGAGTTTCACGGCATCGACACCCTCGCCCGCCTCGCGTATCGCGCCGCCATGCAGGTGCTGCGATCATGGCCGGGTCGCATCACCGTGGTCACGACCGTGGTCGCTGGGATCGCCTCCTTGAGCCTCGGCCGTCCCGCAGGGCCCGCAATCAGCCACCGGACCTGGGTCGATTTCGCCATCGGGCTGGTGCTGGGCTACGCCCTCGCCGCGTCGCAGTAGCTGGCCCACGCGGTGACCCTGGTGCACCACGGGCGCACACCGCGCCGAACGGGTTGCGGCATCTTCCGCGGGGCGCTGCGCCGGGCACGGATCATCAACTTGCTGGCCGGGATGGCGCTCTTCCTCGTGGTGTGCTCCCGCTGCTGCTCTTCGCCCACGTGGCACGGCGGCGCTGCTCACCGGCCGGGTCGTGTCGGGGTTCCATCCCGCGGTAGCGCGTCGTGCTCAGAAACGCGTCGCCCGTGTCCGGTCAGACTTAGCCGACGCCACACCGTTCCGCACGGGCGTCGAAGCGACTGCCGCCTGGGTCGACTCTCCGCAAGACCAACGATCCTTCGGTTCTGGCTTCCTTCTCCCGCAAGAACTCCGGTGGTGGTACTACCCCAACGGTTTGAGCGTGTACATGCAGGCTTTGAGCCAGTTCGCCGGAGACGCCCAACAGGCCACCCCCGTGATAAACGCAGCGGGGCTACCCACTGCGGACTCGTTCCGGCACATGCTCACGAACAGGAACTAGCGGTCGAAAATGTGTGTCAGTTCTTCACGTTTCTTGTCCATCTGGTTCTCGATGTAAAAGCCATTTGCGAGAGCAAGGACCAAGACCAGGGCAGCCAAGACGCGGACCCACTTCGCAGCCCCTAGAAAGAATGCAACTGCCGTGCCCACTCCTACGACAGCAACTCCCGTCCAGACGGGACCCGAACCGGTCAAGAGGCTCACTGATTGCATCGACATCACGAGACCAACGACGACAAGCACACACACCCCGATCGCAACCGCGGTTTCCTTACGGTTGCCGGAGTTCTCTGCCGGGGCAGGTACGGTCCACGCGGTGCCGTCCCAGTAGATCTGTTTCTTCGGGTCCGAGGGGTCGGGGTACCACCCCGGCGGGGTTTGCGGTGCACTCATTTCTGCTCCCTGTCACGACACACTTAGCAACCTAGACCCACTGTCAACAAATCAGCTTCGAGTCCCCCGTCCATGCAGCGACAAGAAGCCAGAGAAAGCCGTACGGGCGTCGAAGCGACTGCTGTCAGGTTCGACTCGCTTGGTCGGGCATGATCGACCGGTGTTCCGGTTGCTCTTCTACTCCCCCCGTATCGCGCCGAACACGGGCAACGCCATCCGGACGGCGGCGGCAACCGGTTGCGAGCTGCATCTGGTCGAGCCGCTCGGCTTCGACCTGTCCGAACCGAAGCTGCGCCGGGCGGGCCTGGACTACCACGACCTGGCCTCGGTGACCGTCCATGCGTCGCTTTCGGCCGCGTGGGCGGCGCTGATGCCGGCACGGGTGTTCGCCTTTACGACATCGGCGGGCAGTCGATTCTCCGACGTGCATTACCAAGCCGGCGACGTGCTGATGTTCGGGCCCGAACCCACCGGTCTGGACGAGGCGACCCTGGCCGACGAGCACATCACCACCCAGGTGCGCATTCCCATGCTGGCCGGTCGGCGCTCACTGAACCTGTCGAACGCCGCCGCCGTCGCGGTTTACGAGGCCTGGCGACAGCACGCGTACTCAGGCGCGATCTGACCTGCGGCTAGGACATGCTCCGACTGTCGATGTAGTGGGGAAAGACCATCTCCCACATCAGCAGGCAGGCCAGGAACCACGCCATCGGCGTGTCGAGCTGGACCGAACCCAGCGACGAGACGATCGGCCGGCCGCGCCCGCTGAACGCCTTGGCATCCGCGTACACCCACACCGCGGTGGCGACAATGATGCCCACCAACACCAGAACTGACATCACGAGACCGTGCGCAGGGCTGCCCACCGGGGCCGAAAAGTGCATTGACAACCTCACTTACCACTCATTACGAGGGGCCGCTACCAGCTCACCAGCCGCAGAGCGGAGCTGCTGCCCCATAACGCAGCGCTGCGTTTGGCAGACATATAACCAGAGAGCAGCGGTCAGCGCGCCCTACTGGCGAAACTGGACTACTACCAGCCGCTACCAGCTGTTCCAATGCGTGAGGTCCGCGGCGGGCAGCCGCTTGGCGGGCCGGAAGTCGGTGCCCTTGGTGTAGGCGATCGGGAAGAGGCCCGCCTGGGCGTATTGCTCGTACGGAATGCCGAGTACGTCGGCCACTTTGCGTTCGCCGTCGTTGAGGAGGTGCAGCGTGGTCCAGCAGGATCCCAGCCCGCGGGATCGCAGTGCCAAACAAAAGCTCCACACCGCCGGGAACAGCGAAGCCCAGAACGAGACGCCACCCAACGGCGACTCCTCCGGCCGTCCTTTCAGGCAGGGAACGAGCAGGACGGGCACCTCGTGCATGCGCTCGGCGAGGTAGCGTGCCGAGTCGCGGACCCGTCCCATCTGTGCGTTGCGCGGGTCGCCCTCGGGATACTCGGGTGCGGGTGTACCGAGGTAGGGCAGGGCGTTTCCCCGATAGACGTCGGCGATCGCCTGCTTCTTGTCGCGGTCTTCGACGAACACCCACTGCCAGCCCTGGGAGTTGGAACCGGTGGGCGCCTGCAGCGCCAGCTCGAGGCATTCCAGCAACACCTCGCGCGGCACCGGCTTGTCGAAGTCGAGGCGCTTGCGCACCGAACGCGTGGTGGTCAGGACTTCGTCGACGGACAGGTTGAGGGTCATACGTGGAGGCTACCGGGATGGCCTTCCCGCTCAGCCGGGGGCAAAATCCCGCCCGCTTAGTCGTGGTCGGTCGAGAGCGAGACCGCCCGCCAGGCGTCGATCTCGGCTTGCAGTTGCTGGATCTTGTTCTCGACGGCCGCGACGCAGTCGCTGCCCAACAGCAGGTGCACCGGGGGCTCCGCCACCGCGGCGATGTCGACGATCGCGGCCGCGGCCTTCACCGGATCGCCGGGCTGCTCGTGATTGAGTTCGGCGGCGCGAGTACGCACCGCGCCCGCGGTCGATTCGTAGTCGGCGATGATGGTTTCCTCGGTTCCGAGGCTGGACCCGTCGAGGAAGTCGGTGCGGAAGTAGCCCGGTTCCACGATCGTGACCCAAATGCCAAGTGGCTTAACCTCTTTGGCCAGCGCTTCGCTGAAACCTTCCACCGCGAACTTGGTGGAGCAGTACACGCCCCACCCGGGTGAGCCGAGCAGTCCGCCGATCGAGCTGATGTTGATGATGTGCCCGGAACGTTGGCGACGCATCACCGGCAGCACCGCCCGCTGCATGGTGAGCGTGCCGAACACGTTGACCTCGTAGACGGCACGGGCCGAGACGTCGGACGATTCTTCGACGGCTCCGAGCAGGCCGCGCCCGGCGTTGTTCACCAGTACGTCGACCCGTCCGAACTTCTCGACCGCGGACTCGACCGCTTCGGCGGCCTGTTCGCCGTTGGTGACGTCGAGGTCGACGGTCAGCAGGTTGTCCCCCGCGTCGGGAAGCTGCTCGCGGATTTGGTTTGCGCGTCGCGCGGTGGCGACGACCTTGTCTCCCTGGCTCAAGATCTTGCGTGCGATCTCGAGCCCGAACCCCCGTGATGCTCCGGTGAGGAACCAGACTTTGGCGTCGTCGCGTTGGGGCAAGATGTCCGTCCTCTCGGGCCGAAGGCAGCGTGGCAACAAGCGTGTCCAACTATGCTCCCGCGGGAGCCGACGCGCTTGTCGGGCGACGTTTTCGAACCGCTATGACACGGGTTGCGGGCCGCTCATCGCCTGGCCCGATGGCGCCGCACGATGGCCTTTTCGACCTCCACTGCTACGAAGACCAACGCACCCACCCCCGCGGCTTTGATCCACTCCACGTAGCCCAACGGGGTGGACCCGAAGAAGGCGTTCATGGCCGGGGCGTAGGTGAACGCGAGCTGCAACGCCACACAGGCCACCACGGTAAGCAGGGCAATTCGGTTGCCGAACAAGCCGATTCGGTTGAGCACCGGGGCCATCAGGAACCGATTGTTCAGCAAGTAGAACATCTCCGCGACCACGATTGCGTTGACCGCCATGGTCCGCGCCATCTCTACGCTGGTGCCCAACCGGAGCTCCAGCAGAAACATGCTCAAGGCGCCGCCGGCCATCAGCACCGAGACCAGAACCACCCGCCACACGAAGTATCGCGACAGCAGACTTTCGTTGCGCGGCCGTGGCTTTCGGTCCATCACATCGGACTCGGGCGGCTCGAAGGCAAGGGCCAACCCGAGTGTCGCGGAGGTGACGAGGTTGATCCAAAGCACCTGCGCGGGCGTCAACGGCAGGGTGAGTTGAAAGAGGATCGCGGCGATAACAACAAGCGCCTCACCACCATTGGTGGGCAACATGAACAGGATGAACTTGCGGATGTTGTCATAGACCGTCCGCCCCTCGGCGACGGCCGCGGCGATCGTGGCGAAGTTGTCGTCGGCGAGCACCATGTCCGACGCTTCTTTGGCGGCCTCGGTGCCATTGGTGCCCATGGCGACGCCGACGTCGGCCTTCTTCAACGCGGGCGCGTCGTTGACACCGTCGCCGGTCATGGCGACCACTTCGCCCTCGGCCTGCAATGCCCGAACCAAACGCAGCTTGTGTTCCGGGCTGACCCGGGCGAACACGTCGCAGTCACGGGCCACGGCCTGCAATTCGGCGTCGTTCATCGTGGCGATCTCGGTACCGGTGACGGCCGGTGAGTCACCGCTCATACCGAGCTGGTTGCCGATCTCGCGGGCGGTGCCGGCATGGTCACCGGTGATCATCTTGACCCGAATTCCGGCGCGGTGACATTCGCGAACGGCCGCGATCGCCTCGGGGCGTAGCGGGTCGATGATTCCGACCAGACCCAGCAGGGTGAAGCCGCCGTCGAGATCCTCGAACTCCAATGTCTCCGGAGTCCTCGGCATGCCGTGCCGCTCGGCGATCGCCAGGACCCGCAAGCCTCGTGCCGCGGTCTCGGCGGCCACCCGGTGCCAATACTCCGTGTCGATGGGGCTGTCGCCGTGCTGGTCGCGCTGGACCACGCAGAGATCGAGGACGCGTTCGGGCGCGCCCTTCACCAATATCAGCGGGCGACCATGGGGATCGGCGTGCAGCGTGCCCATCATGCGACGCTCGGATTCGAAGGGCACCGTGCTGACCCGCGGGAATTCGGCTTCGGTGGCGCGGTAGGGCATTCCCACCTTGATGCCCAACACCAGCAGCGCCGCTTCGGTCGGGTCCCCCACGACGGTCCAGGCGCCGTCCTCGTGTCGCAGCGTGGAGTCGTTGCACAGCACCCCGGCACGGATGGTGTCGATCAACGCCGGGTAGTCCGCCGGGTTGATCACCTGCCCGTCCAGCGCCAGCTCACCCTTGGGCGTATATCCCGCTCCCTCGACATCGAAGGTCTGCCCCGCACAGATGACGTGCTGTGCGGTCATTTCGTTGGTGGTGAGCGTTCCGGTCTTGTCCGAACAGATGACGGTCACCGACCCGAGCGCCTCGACCGCCGGTAGGCGACGGATGATCGCGCGTCGACGCGACATTCGCTGTACACCGATCGCCAACGTCACGGTGATGATCGCCGGCAGCCCCTCGGGGATGGCCGACGCCGCGAGCGCCACCGTCATGGTGAACATCTCTTTGACGCTGTGCCCGTGCCACAGCACGCCGAACGCGTAGACGCCCAGGCTGAACAGCAGAATGACCAGCGCGAGCACGCGGCCGAAGTGGCTGATCTGACGCAGCAGTGGGGTGCTCGACGTCGAGATCTTCTTCAGCATCTGGTCGATCTGACCGATCTCGCTGGCGCTGCCGGTGGCGACCACGATTCCGACGGCCTGACCGTGCAGCACCATCGTGCCCGAGTAGGCCATGCCGAACCGGTCCCCGATGGTCGCGTCGACGGGCGCGGCCTCGGTGGACTTGTCCACCGGCAGGGACTCGCCGGTCAGGGCCGCCTCATCGACCTGCAGTTCGTCCACGGAGATCAGCCGCAGATCGGCTGGTACCCGGTCACCGGGCACCAGCTTGACGATGTCCCCGGGGACCAGTTCGGCGGCCTCGATGTCCTTGTCCCGGCCGGCACGCACGACCGTCGCGTGCGGGGAGAGCATCGCCCGGATCGCGTTCATCGCCGCCTCCGCCTTGCCCTCCTGAATGAAGGCGACGATGGCGTTGATGACAACCGCGGCGAACAGCACCGCGGTGTCCACCCAGTGCTGCAGCAGCGCGGTGATCACGGCGGCGCCCGACATGACGTACAGCAACACGTTGTGGAACTGACGGAGGAAGCGGACCAGCACGTTCTGTGACTTCGCCCGGACAAGCTGGTTCAGGCCGTACTGTGCCCGGCGCCGCAGGGCCTCATCCTCGGTCAGGCCGTCTTCACTCGAATCAAGGCGTTCCAGCACCTCCGCCGGGGTCATGGCGTGCCAGGCCACGACGTCTGCCTCGGGGTTGCGCGGCTGAGCCGCTGTGGTGAGGAACGCGCTCACAAGCGGCACCCTTTCCGGGCCCTGCCGGGCCGAGTTCAAAGCTGTCGATTTACTGGCTGCTGTTAAGTCTCGGACACCCTTTTCGGGGCCGGCGACCCTCATGGACAGGACCCGTCAAACCCTGTCAAACGCAGCACATGCTGCATAAATTGTACCGTTGGGCCGCCTTCTCCTTCCGCGAGCGCGCGCGTTTGTACGGCGACACGCCGTCGCGGCTGGCATTTTGCGCGCGCTCGCGCCCAGGACTGGCGGAGGTCCCGCGAGCTAGCGGAAGTCCCGCGATTTCGAGCCCACGGCGAGGCTGATGCGCCCCAGCCGCTCGGCCACCACGGTGATTGCGCCACTGGCGTTCTGGACCTGGCCACGGATCAACAGCGCCGCCGCCGTGTTCGCCAGCTTGCGGTGTCGCGCCCACACCCCCGGCGTACAGAGGACGTTGACCATCCCGGTTTCATCTTCGAGATTGATGAACGTCACCCCCTGGGCCGTCCCGGGACGCTGCCGGTGGGTCACCGCGCCGGCGACCAGCACCCGATCACCATCGGGCACCGATCCCAGCGCCGCGGCGGGCACCACCCCCATCGCGTCCAGATCCGCCCGCAGGAACTGCGTCGGATAACTGTCCGGGGAGATACCGGTCGCCCACACGTTGGCGGCAGCCAACTCCAATTCACTCATCCCGGGCAGTGCCGGAATATGCGATGACGAACCCACACCGGGCAGTCGATCCGGTCGTTGAGTGGCCGCGGCACCGGCCGCCCACAGCGCCTCCCGCCTCGACATGTCGAAGCAACCCAGCGCCCCGGCCGTCGCCAACGCTTCGGTCTGCGGCACGGTCAACTGCAATCGCGATGTCAAGTCCAACAGAGAAATGAACGGGCCGTTGGCTTCTCGTTCTTCGACCAACTTCTCGGCAAGGTCATCCCCGATAAAACGGACCGCGCCCAGCCCGAGTCGCACCTCGGTTCCCGCGTTCTCCAGCGTCGCGTGCGCCAGGCTGGCGTTGACGTCGGGCCCGTGTACCAGCACGCCGTGCCGGCGCGCGTCGGCCACCAGCGATTGCGGTGAATAGAACCCCATCGGCTGGGCACGCAGCAGCGCGGCACAGAAGGCCGCCGGGTGGTGCAGTTTGAACCACGACGAGTAGAACACCAAGGACGCGAAGGACAGCGCGTGGCTTTCCGGGAAGCCGAAATTGGCGAACGCTTCCAGCTTTTCGTAGATCCGGTCGATGGTGTCCTCGTCGGCGCCGTGCAGTGTGCGCATGCCCTCGTAGAACCGGCCGCGTAGCCGGCGCATGCGCTCGGTGGAGCGCTTTGACCCCATGGCGCGCCGCAACTGGTCGGCCTCGGCGGCGGTAAAGCCGGCGCAGTCGACGGCAAGCTGCATCAGCTGTTCCTGAAACAGCGGTACGCCCAGGGTCTTTCGCAACGCCGATTCCATCGACGGGTGCTCGTAGGTGACCGGGTCAATGCCGTTGCGCCGCCGGATGTACGGGTGCACCGACCCGCCCTGGATGGGGCCGGGACGGATCAACGCAACCTCCACCACCAGGTCGTAGAACACCCGTGGCCGCAGCCTTGGCAGGGTGGCCATCTGAGCTCGTGACTCAACCTGGAACACACCGACGGAGTCGGCGCGGGACAGCATCTCGTACACCGCGGGCTCGGAGAGGTCCAGCCGGGCGAAGTCCACCTCGATGCCCTTGTGCTCGGCGACCAGGTCTCGGGCGTAGTGCAGCGCCGAGAGCATGCCCAGCCCGAGCAAATCGAATTTCACCAAACCTATTGCCGCACAGTCGTCCTTGTCCCATTGCAGCACGCTGCGGTTTTCCATGCGGGCCCACTCCACCGGGCACACGTCGGCGATAGGGCGGTCACAGATCACCATGCCACCGGAATGAATGCCCATGTGTCGCGGCAGGTTCCGGATCTGGTTGGCCAGGTCGATCACCTGCTCGGGGATGCCCTCGACGTCGGGAGAATCGACCCTGCCGCTCCAGTGGCTGATCTGCTTGCTCCAGGCGTCCTGCTGCCCCTGGGAGAAACCCAGGGCGCGGGCCATGTCACGCACGGCGCTGCGCCCCCGGTATGTGATGACATTGGCGACCTGGGCGGCATAGTCGCGGCCGTATTTGTCGTAGATGTACTGGATGACCTTCTCGCGTTGATCCGACTCGATGTCGATGTCGATGTCGGGCGGCCCGTCGCGGACCGGTGACAAGAAGCGCTCGAACAGCAACTCGTTGGCAATCGGGTCCACGGCGGTGACCCCGAGGGCAAAACACACCGCGGAATTTGCCGCCGACCCCCTGCCCTGACACAAGATGTCGTTGCGCCGGCAGAATTGGGTGATGTCGTGCACCACCAGGAAATAGCCGGGAAAGCCCAGCTGGGCAATCACTTTCAGCTCGTGCTCGATCTGGGCGTAAGCGCGCGGCGCCCGCTCCGGCGGACCGTAGCGGTCGTCGGCACCCGCCATGACCAACACCCGCAACCAGCTGTCCTCGGTGTGCCCGTCGGGCACGTCGAACGGCGGCAGCTGCGGTGCGATCAGCGCCAACCCGAAGGCGCACTGCTCGCCGAGTTCGGCCGCCGCGGTCACCACCTCGGGCCACTGCGCGAACAACCTGGCCATCTCCTCACCCGACCGCAGGTGGGCGCCACCCAGCGGAGCCAGCCATCCGGCGGCGGCGTCCAGGGACTGCCGGGCCCGGATTGCGCCCATCGCCATGGCCAGCCGCCCGCGGGACGGATGGGCGAAGTGCGCTGCGGTGGTGGCGACGACGCCGACCCCGAATCGCGGTGCCAGCGCGGCCAGTGCCGCGTTGTGTTCGTCGTCGAGCGGCTGACCATGACGGGTCAACTCAATGCTGACCCGCTCGGCGCCGAACCGGTCTACCAGGTCGGCCAGCGCCCGTTCGGCCGCTTCCGGTCCTGCTTGGTAAAGGGCCTGGCGCACATGGCCTTTCCGACAACCCGTCAGGATGTGCCAGTGCCCGCCGGCCGCTTCGGTGAGTGCGTCGTAGTCGTAGCACAGCTTGCCTTTCTCGCCGCCGGCCAGATGCGCCGCGGCCAGTTGCCGGGACAACCGCCGGTACCCTTCCGGGCCACGGGCCAGCACCAGCAGGTGCGGACCGGGCGGGTCCGGTTGCTCGGTGCGGGGCTCCGATGCGGACGAGGCAGACAGCGACAGCTCTGCCCCAAAGACGGTCCGTACGTCGAGCTCGGCGGCCGCCTCGGCGAACCGGACCGCCCCGTACAAACCGTTGTGGTCGGTCAGCGCCAGTGCGCGCAGATCAAGCCGCGCCGCTTCTTCGACCAACTCCTCGGGCGTGCTGGCCCCGTCGAGGAAGCTATATGCCGAATGCGCGTGCAGCTCGGCATAGGCGACGGAGGAGCGGACCCGATCCTTTGCCGCCGGCCGGTACGCCCCGCGCTTGTGCGACACCGGGGCATCATCGGCGGGCACCGCCGGGGCCGGCGCACCCGCGTGACGCGGTTTGCCGTCCAGCACGCGCTCCATTTCGGCCCAACTCGGCGGACCGTTGCCCCAGCCCATGCGCAACAGTCTATCGAAAGTTTGTTCGATAGCGGGCTCTGGTCGCGCTTGTACCATGGTGTTAAACCATGGCTGAGCAATTGTGAGCGGGGCACAAGCCGAGGGTCTATCGCCGCTGTTAAACATGACTTTATCGGCAAAACATGTTGTTAACCTTGCGGGTCTACCGTCGCGACCGTTCGCAACAGATACTGGTACACGTTGAGAAAACAGCACTTGGGGGGTAATTGTGGGACAACTGACGAGCTTGGATACGACCTTTTTCAGAGCCTCGGAGCCGGACCAAGACGCCAGCATGTCAATCGGAGCGGTCGCCATCATGGACGGCCCCCTTCCCCACTTTGATCAGTTCAAAAGCTTTCTTGCGCAACGGATTCAGGACGTGCCGCGCTGCATGCAGGTGCTCCGCACCGGCTGGACGGCGGATCCGGAATTCGACCTCACCCAGCACATCCAGCGGGTGGCGCTACCCCAACCGGGGGACGACGGCGAACTGTTCCAGGTGATCGCGCACGCCTTGGAGCGCCCCGTCGCGCTGAACCGCCCGCCGTGGGAGTGCTGGATCATCGAAGGCCTTCAAGACGATCGGTGGGCGATCTTGATGAAGATCCACCACTGCATGGCCGACGAGATTTCTCCGGCCCACCTGCTCACCCGACTCTGCGATGACGCCGACACCGACGCCGACATGTTCGCTACTGACGTTGCCGTCAAATCGGGGTCACCCTCGCAGCCGCCGCCGCGCAGCTGGGCCGAGACCGTCGTCAGCGCGTACGCCACCGTATTCAAGACCGCGGCGCGCGTGCTGTCCTGGCCCGCGATCTGGATGTCGCCGGCCGAGTCGGTGGCCACCAGACGCCGGTACGGCACGGTGCGGGTTCCCCGCGCCGACGTCGAAGCCGTGAGCCGCAAGTTCGGCGTGACCGCCAATGATGTTGCGTTGGCCGTGATCACCGAAGGTTTCCGGTCGGTCCTACTCGAACGCGGCGAAGAGCCGCGTGCGGATTCACTGCGCACCGTCGCCAAGGCCGACGATCGCATCTCGGCGCTGCTGCCCTACCTCCCCGTCGAGCACGACGACCCGGTCGCACAACTTCGGGCCGTACACGGCCGGTTGAGCCAGCATGCACAACGTCCGGCCACCAACGGCTTCGACACGCCATTCATCCTGGCCGCCAAAGCATTTCAAACCCTTACCCGGCTACCCCAGCGCTTCGTCACGCTGGCGACCAACGTAGCGGGTCCGCGGCGTCGGTTGCAGCTGATGGGCCAACGCGTCGACCAGTTGCTGCCCATCCCGCCCACCGCTCAGCAACTGAGCACCGGGGTCGCCGCCCTGAGCTACGGCGACGAGTTGGTGTTCGGCATCACCGCCGAGTACGAGGCCGGGTCCGACATGGAGCAGTTGATCGCCGGCATCGAACGAGGGATGGCCCGGCTGGTGGCGCTGAGTCAGGACTCCGTCCTGCTGTTCACCAAGAACCGCCGCAAGCGCACCGTCCACCCGTCGCGGGGACGCGTTTCCGCGCACCCCGCCCTAGCGCGCCGCTGACCCACCCCAACCACGTTGACCACCGTGAGAAGGTGGGGCGTGCACAAGTTGGAGCCAGTCACCATCGACCCGCGTCGCCACGACGCCGTGCTGTTCGACACCTCGTTACCCAGTAAGGAAGCGCTGCTCCGGCAGTTGCGGGACGTCGGCGTCGGCACCGCCGCGTTTTCCGACGAGAACCCGGTGGTCGAGGCAGCCGAACGCCTTACCGTGCGTGCGGGTCGATGCGCGGTGGTGGCGGTTGATGCGGCGGGCGTCAAGGCGGCGCGGGACGGTGGTTTCGCGTTGGTGATCGGTGTCGACGTCGGCGGGCAGGACGATTCATTGCGTCAAGCCGGCGCCGATGCCGTTCTCACCGACCTGAACGAAATCCTGGTGCGATCCGGGGATCGCCGCATGTCCGAGCTGCCCGACGCGTTGCAGGCTCTCGGTCTGGCCGACGGCTTGAGCACCCAGTCGCCCGCGGTGTTCTTCGACTTCGACGGCACCCTGTCCGACATCGTCGACGATCCCGACGCGGCCGTACCCGCCCCAGGCGCCGCTGAGGCGTTGCAGCAGTTGGCCGCCCAGTGCCCGGTCGCAGTGCTCAGCGGTCGCGATCTTGCCGATGTGTCGCGCCGGGTGGGCTTGCCGGGCATTTGGTATGCGGGCAGCCATGGGTTCGAGCTGACCGCACCCGACGGCACGCACCACCAGAACGACGCGGCGGCGCAGGCCATCCCGATACTCGAGCAGGCCGCCGCCGAGCTGCGTGATCAGCTCCGGACGATCCCGGGTGTCGTGGTGGAACACAAGCGATTTGGCGTGGCTGTGCACTATCGCAACGCGGCGCGCGACCGGATCGGCGAGGTTTCCGCCGCGGTGCGTGCCGCCGGTCGGCGGGACGAGTTGCGGGTGACGACGGGCCGCGAAGTCATCGAGTTGCGCCCTGATGTCGACTGGGACAAGGGAAAGACGTTGCGCTGGGTGATCGATCAGATGCAGCAGGATGGATCCGGTGCGCTCACACCGATCTATCTCGGCGACGACATCACCGACGAAGACGCGTTCGACGCGGTACGTGCCGACGGCATCCCAATTGTGGTGCGGCACAATGACGATGGCGATCGCGCCACCGCTGCTTTGTTCGCCTTGGACAGTCCCGCCGACGTCGGCGAATTCGTTGCCCGGTTGGCACGGCAATTATCTGACTCAACCGCTAATTAGTCCGGTGACGAAAAGACGTTATCCATTGGTGGAACAGCGGTAGGCTCCCGTCCGTCGAAGGAGTCCGCGCATGTCGTTTTCATTTGTAAATCCGTGGGCAATTACAACTGCGGCGAATGATTTGGCTGGTGTCAAAGCCACCATCGAGGCCGCGAACGCGGCGGCGGTGGCTCCGACGGTCCAACTTGCCGCGGCCGCCGCCGATGAGGTGTCGGTTGCCATTTCGGCGCTGTTCAGCCAGCACGGCGCGGCCTTTCAGGCCGCCAGCACACAGGCGGCGGCGTTCCATGCCCAGTTTGTGCAGACATTGACCGGTGCCGGTAATTCGTATGCCTTGGCGGAGTCGTTCAACGCGGGGCCGTTGCAGCCGGTGCTGGACCTCGTCAATACCCCGACCCAGTTGTTGCTGGGCCGCCCGCTGATCGGTGATGGCGCCGACGGGACGGCGGCCCGTCCGAACGGCGGCGCTGGTGGGTTGTTGTACGGCAACGGCGGCAACGGCTTTTCCCAGACCACGGCCGGGGCGGCCGGCGGTGCCGGTGGGTCTGCGGGGTTGATCGGCAACGGCGGGGCCGGCGGCAGCGGCGGCGCGGGCGCAGTCGGTGGGGCCGGCGGCAACGGCGGATGGCTGTACGGCAACGGCGGGATCGGCGGGGCGGGTGGAACGGCCACCGCCCTGGGTTCCAGCGGCGGGGCCGGCGGAGCCGGTGGCTCGGCTTGGCTGCTGGGTTCCGGCGGGGCGGGTGGTGCCGGCGCGAACGGCGCGAACGGCAACGGCGTCACTGCTGGTGGCGCCGGGGGTTCCGGGGG
>NZ_MVHT01000043.1 GCF_002086275.1 Mycobacterium intermedium
GTGTCAGTCCTGCGACACGCCGAGCGTGACGTACAAACATGCACGCTCGCGGCCAAGAGTGGGTATGTACAGGCAGTAGCACTGTGAGAGGTTTGTCGTTATGGGTCGACTGTTCGGCACCGACGGTGTGCGCGGAGTCGCCAATCGTGAGCTGACCGCCGAGTTGGCCCTGGCACTGGGTGCCGCCGCCGCGCGACACCTGGCCAGTTCGGGCGAACCGGGCCGGCGGGTCGCCGTGATCGGCCGCGACCCGCGGGCCAGCGGCGAAATGCTGGAGGCCGCGGTGATCGCCGGACTCACCAGCGAAGGCGTCGACGCGCTGCGCGTGGGGGTGCTGCCCACCCCCGCCGTGGCCTACCTGACCGGCGCTTATGACGCCGACTTCGGGGTGATGATCTCGGCGTCACACAATCCGATGCCCGACAACGGCATCAAGATCTTCGGGCCGGGTGGCCACAAGCTGGACGACGACACCGAGGACCAGATCGAAAACCTGGTCGCCGCCGGGCCGGGACTGCGACCCGTCGGGGCGGGGATAGGCCGAGTCATCGAGGCCGAGGACGCCGCCGACCGTTACCTGCGCCAAGTCAGCAAGGCCAGCACCACTCCGCTGGACGGGCTGACCGTGGTCGTCGACTGCGCGCACGGCGCCGCGTCGTTGGCGGCACCGCGCGCCTACCGCGCCGCCGGTGCCCGGGTCATCGCGATCAACGCCGAGCCCAACGGACTCAACATCAACGACGGCTGCGGATCGACCCACTTGGATTCGCTGCGGGCGGCGGTCATCGCCCACCGCGCGGACCTGGGACTGGCGCACGACGGAGATGCCGACCGGTGCCTGGCCGTGGACGCCAACGGCGACCTCGTCGATGGCGACGCCATCATGGTGGTGCTCGCGCTGGCGATGAAAGAGGCCGGCGAACTGGCCGCCAATACGTTGGTGACCACGGTGATGAGCAACCTGGGCCTGCATCTGGCGATGCGCTCGGCCGGCGTCGAGGTGCGGACCACCGCCGTCGGCGACCGCTACGTCCTGGAGGAACTGCGCGCGGGTGACTACAGCCTGGGCGGGGAGCAGTCCGGTCACATCGTGATGCCCGCGTTGGGCTCCACCGGCGACGGCATCGTCACCGGCCTGCGCCTCATGGCGCGCATGGTGGAAACCGGCTCGACCCTGGCCGACCTGGCGTCGGCGATGCAGTCGTTGCCGCAGGTGCTGATCAACGTTCACGTTGCCGACAAGGCCACCGCGGCCGTCGCGCCCTCGGTGCAGAGCGCGGTCGACCGCGCCGCCGCCGAGTTAGGCGACAGCGGGCGAATTCTATTGCGCCCCTCTGGAACCGAACCCATGATCCGCGTGATGGTGGAGGCCGCGGACGAGGATGTTGCCCAGCGGCTGGCCACCACCGTGGCGGACGCGGTAAGCAGCGCAAGCTAATTCGCGATCACCTGGAACCATTCGGGCGGGTTCCGGCGTCGAACCAGGCATGAGACTCGATAGTGCCGCGCTGCGTGCGGTAGCGGACCGGTTCAGTGCTGCGGCCGACCTGATCGACGACGCCGTCGTAAACCACTTGGCGCGGTTGATGTTTGACGGCGCTCGCGCCGGCCGCGTGCACGCGGCGCGCGGTGACGCGCTGCGCGTGAACCTCGACCGGCTGGCCGGCGAATTGTCGCATTGGTCGCGTGCTGCGCGCGAGATCGCCGCGGCGCTGCGAGCCGGTGCCGAACGCTACGCCGATGCCGACGGGTACGCCGCGGCGCGGATCACCTGAGCGTGGCGGCATGGCTGGATGTCGCCGGTCGACTGGCCGAGGGCCGTCCCGCGGTGGAGCGCACGCAAAGCTATGTGCAGGCCTGCGAACGTGTCGGTTGCGTGGCCCCTGACCTCGATGTCGCCGACGAATACGGCAGCGAGGAGGGGCTTGACCTGCGCGCACTCGACGATGACTGCGCCCGGCTGCGCGCCGCGGGCGCGGCGGTCATGGAAGCCCTGCGGATGCAACGCGCGCAGGTTGCCGAGTTGGCGGCGGCGTGGAGCGGGCCGGGAGCTGACGCGGCGGTCGCATTTCTGCAGCGCCATTGCGACACCGCGAACGCGATAGCGACCGAAATCCGCGCGGCCGCGCAGCGCTGCGAGTCGCTGCGCGACAACCTTTGGCGGTTAGTCGATGCAAAAGTCGCCGCGGCCATTGAAATCGACGATCGGAGCGCGGCGCAGCGGCCGGACTGGTTGGCCGCCGTCGCCGCCGTGTCGACCGGGGCGGGCGACCACCAGACCGCCGAGGCGGTGGTCCGTCAACAGGTAAATCCCTACGTGCACAACGACATCGGCAACGACTGGTACGACGCGATGCGATCGGCACGGACGGGAGTCGCGGCCTACTACGACATGGTCAACGACCGGTTGGCCGGCGCGCCGGCCGCATCCTTCGAGATTCCCGGCGATCTGGGCCCGGCAGGCGGCCCATCGGTTCGGCCGGCGGTCGGGCGCCCAACTTTCGGCGTCGCAGCGCCTTCAGCGCCCGCAGGATTCGGTGGTCGGCCGGCGGATCCCGGCCCGCCCATCGGCACTGCGATGCAGCCGTCGGCCACCAGCCCCCCAGCGACTACCGATGTTCCGCTACCCCAGCCATTTTCGGGTTTGGGGAGCGCTGGCGGGTTAGGTGGGCTGGGTGCGATCGCCGGACGGATCATCGACACGATGGGTGACGCGGTGGGCGGTGCGCTGGCGCCGAGCGACCCGGGCGATGCCGATTCATTCGACGGCGACGGCGACGGCGACGGCGACGACGCCGAGGACGACCACGACGACGACAACAACGACGACGACCGGCGCCCACGAAGCCACCATGATTTGAAGGAGTCCGACAAGGCCGACCGCGCCCATGCCGCAGCGACGCCGCACGCCGTCACCCAGGCGCCCGGCACCGCCGAACCGTCAGCCGGTCCGACTCAGGTCGTGACGCCGCCCGCGCCGCCGGACGCTGCTACCCCGTGTGAGATCGCGGCGGACGAGCTTCCGAAGGCAGGGCAATGAGACGCGTCACGGCCGCAGCTGCAGCAGCTCTTCGACAAACCGAACCGCTTCGCGGGGGTCGTTTGTCACCGGCCTGACCAGCAGTGTCGTCACCCCGGCCGCGGCACAGGCGGCCAGGCGTTCGGCGACGAATCCGCGCGGGCCGATCAGCGACAGGTCGCGCGCCAAGTCGTTGGGCACCGCGTCGATCGCCTCCGACTTGCGGCCGGCCAGATAGAGCTCCTGGATCCGGTCGGCGGCGGCGCCGAACCCGTAGCGGGTCGCCAGGTTGTGGTAGAAATTGCGGCCCTTGGCGCCCATCCCGCCGATGTACAACGCCAACGTCGGTTTGGTCAAGGCCAGTCGGTCGCCGACGTCGTCGCCGATGGCCAGCGAGGTACCCACCATGACGTCGAGCGCGCCCAGTGCGGGATCGCGCTTCGCGGCCCCGGCCGCCAGGGCGTCACCCCACACCGACTCGGCCCGCTCGGGCAGGAAGAACACGGGCTGCCAGCCATCGGCGATCTCGGCCGTCAGCTCCACATTCTTCGGCCCCAGTGCGGCGATCGAGATCGGAATATGCTCGCGCACGGGATGATTGATGATCTTGAGGGCCTTGCCCAGCCCGGTTCCACGATCCGCGGGCAACGGGATCTGGTAGTGCTTGCCGGCGTATTGCACCCGTTCCCGTCGCCACACCTGCCGGCAGATCTCCACCAGCTCGCGGGTGCGGCCCAGCGGGGCGTCGAACGGGACGCCGTGAAATCCCTCGACCACCTGCGGACCGGAGGTGCCGATGCCGAGGTTGAACCGGCCGTCGGAGACGTAGTCCAGGCCCGCGGCGGTCATTGCCAGCAGCGATGGAGTGCGCGTATAGATGGGAAACACCGCCGAAAGCAAGTCGACACTTGACGTTTTGGCGGCCAAATAACCGAGCTGACTGACACCGTCGAAAGCATAGGCTTCGGCGACCGCTGCAACCTCGATTCCGGATTTCTCGAGTTCGACCACTTGAGCGACGGCCTCTTTGAATCCACCGGCATATCCAAGCGCAACACCAATTCGCATATTAAAACTCTACACACCCGGTATCGTGCAAAACGCAACCACCCAGATGGAGGCGGAATGCGAAGAATTAGTGCGCTCGTGGCGGCGCTGACGGTGGCGGTGACGGCGCTGTCGTCGGTGGGCGGGGCGGCGGCCGAGCCGGTCGGAGGCTTTGCCGCCGTTCCCGACGTCATCGCGGGCACCAGTCCAGATGGTTTGGGCACCTGGTCAGTTCGGTATCAGCGGGTGGAGGGCGGCGATCCGGCGATCGCCAAGGCGATCAACGACGTGATCGACGCGGAGGCCCGGGGCCAGGTCGCCACTTACGAACCCAGCGCGTCCAAGACGCACAAGTGGACGTTTAATTCCACGGGAACGCTGTCTTTTCGCTCGATCACGGCGTCCGAACTATTCGTCGGGGACTACTCCACCGATATGCCAAACATGCCGTTTCACGCTGTCGCGACGCGTGTATTCGACACCCGCAGCGGGATCCTCTTATCCTGGGACAACATTTTCGTGGATAAACAGGCTGGTTTGCTGCGATTATCCGACCAGACCAAGGAGATTCTGCCCACCGTGTATGCGGCCCCGCGCGCGGGCTGGCAATTCGGCGACGAAATAGCGCCGGTCGATGCCAATTTTAAGTACTGGATACCCGCCGCGCGCGGCATCGAGCTGCACTTCCCCGACTACCAGTTCGGCCGCGGCCTACCGGTCATCACCGTGCCGTGGGCGAAGATCATCGACCTCGTCGCACCCGAATTCGTCGCGATTGCAGGGTGACCCCGGCGCCGGGGGTGGGTCAGACCCGCCGGGCGACGCGGGGGGTGAAGCACCCGTGGAAACTCAGCGGCAGGTGATGCCGCAACCGGCCGGTGTAGACGGGTCCGGCGTCCAGCTTCCTGGCGTCCAGCACCAGCAGGTTGGCGGTGTTGTTGATCCCGTCCTGGGTGGGGACCAGCAGCCAGCCGTCGTCTTCGTCGGTGCCGCCGGGCCGCGGGGCGAAGACGCCCTCCTGCGGCAGGTGGCCCGGTGGCAGCCGGTATGTAACCGCGGCGCCGGATACGTTGTCCACCTTGGCGATGGCGTTCGGAAGGACGCTCGCGTCGAGGCCCGTGGCCAGATACGTGTAACGGCTGCGCTGTCCGGTGCGCGACAGGTTGAAGGTGGGGAACTCGCCGGTGGCGTCGGAGAATCGCTCCTGGGTGACTTTGCCCGATCGGGTGATCCGCATCCGCAGCAGATGTCCGCCGTAGGGCACGCTGCCCATCTGGTCCAGGGATTGCACCGCCGAGAGCTGGCCGTTGAGTTGCTCCCACGACGCGTGGTAGTTGACCATTTCCACCACGGTGTCGTTGCGGTCCTCGTAGGCGTTGACCAGGTGCAGGTGCAACGTCGGATCCGTGTGTAACACAAGCGGTTTCCCACCGCTGCGCGGCATCAGGCCGATCATCGTTCCGCGCTTCGCGTCGTATTGGATGGCGTCGATGAAGTTGCGTACCCCCAGACCCGCCCCGATGAACATGTCGATCGGAAAGATCAGCGGCGGCACCACGAACACCATGTTTCGCGCGGTGAGCCCGACGTCGTGGTTGAACATCGGGCCCGGCAACGTGAGGTGCCCCAGCCGGTGTAATTTTCCGGCGCGATCGACCCGGTAACAGATCAGCTTGGGAATCGGGAACATCGCCAGGCCGAAGTTGAACATGTCCCCGGTGGCGCGGTCCCACTTCGGATGCGCCGAGAAGGCGCCGAGCCACCGGAGTTTGCCGCCGAACCTGTCGATGCCGATGGTGTCGAGAGTGTCCGGATCGATCTCGGTCGGCGGACCACCCTCCCAAAGTGCCAGCAGCTTTCCCGCGTGCATGACAACTCCGGTGTTTGCGACGTTGGCCGGGAAGCGTAGCGCGTTGGCCAGCAGCCCTCCGGGCCGCATCGTCCCGAGCGTGCGAAACGGAATTTCCTGTGATTCCAGTGACTTTCGGTAGTGCTCGGTCTGGATGTACCGGTTGCGGTAGTGCACGGCGCCGTCGGCGAAGGCGAACATGGACAGCATGCCGTCGCCGTCGAAAAGGTGGCCAAGGGGGTGGCCACCGGCATCCAGCTTTCCCGGGCCGTTGCGGTACAGCGTGCCGCGCAGCTCGACCGGCAGGGTGCCCTCGTAATCGTCGATGACGTAGTCGTGTTCGTCGTAGAGCGGGGCGTAGACGGTGAGGCTGCTTTCCGGGACGCTCGGACTGACCATTGGTGCTCCTAGTCGATCGGGACGGTCTGAGGGCGGGGTGGGCGCACCCGCAACGTGCAGGACAGCCCGGGCAGGTGCGGATCGAACTCGAGGGGGATCGCCGAGTTTCGGTCGAAGACCCGCTCACACGCGGCCTTGCATGCCATCAGGCACGAATTTTCCTGGGCCGCGGTCAATCCCGTCGACGTGTGCATTGCGCACTCGGGGATTTCGTACACCAGGGTGCCGTCGGGTTCCACCCCGGATCGGTGGATCGGGCCCACCAGGAAGGTGGCGAAGCCGACCCCGGCGTCGAGCACCGCGGGGTACATTCCGGGTGGCACGATCCTGACCGCGTTGAACGCCGGCAGCAGGAAACGCAGCCAGCGCTGCAGCCGATGGGCGACCGCCGAGGAGACCAGCTCGTTGACGTCGTCGCGTGGTAGCTCGCGAACGAGTAGTCCGGTCGCCCATTCCAATTCGCGGACAAACTGCCCGTACCGCCGGCGCCACGACTCCCGGGGGGATTCCGGTCGCCTCGTCCGGCGACCACGCGGCGCGGTCACCGCCGCCCAGCCGGCCTCGACGGCGGCCCGATCGTCGACGACCAGCCGCAGGATGGGGAGCAACAATGATTCGGGTATGTCCCCGACGGCGCGCAGCATCGAACGCATGATCAGGTCGTCGCGGACCGCCGTGAGCGATTTCAGGAGATTTTCCTGCGTCAACGTGGTCACGGGATCTCGACCTTTCCGGCCTTCCAGCGACCGTCGATCTTCTGCATCGTCATGACGATGCGGCTGCGGTCGACGCGCGGGTTCGGGACGTCGGTGTTGGTGACGGTCTGGTCGACGAACAGCAGGACTACGACCTGAGTCTCGGTGGCGGACTTGATCGCCGAGTCGACGACGACACCGTGGCCGGTGGCCTTGTGGTCGATCAGTAGCTGCCGCAGCTTGGAGCTGGATTGGCTGTAGAGATCCCGGAATTCGCCCGTTGCGCCGTCCAGGACGGCGTTGAAATTCGCGTCGAGATTGTTGCTGTCGACTGACGTCAGGGTGACCGCGTAGCTGGTGGCCACCTTCAGCGCCGCCTCGCCGGCGGCTTGGACGTTGCGGGCGTGGTAGTACTGCCACATGAAGTAGCCGGTCGCCGCCGCGAGTGTGACGATCAGCAACGCCAGGGCGGCGGTCATGGTGCGCCGGAATCGATTTCGTGGTGGTGCGCCGGGCTCCGCGCTCGCGGCAACCGCTGTGGCGGCCTGGACCTCTTCGCGTTCATCGCACAGGCTGGTGGTCATCGGCAATCTCCTCGCTCCGGCGTTACCATTGGCCGCCCCGGCGTTGCGGCTCGGACTCCGGGGGCAGCACCGGGCCCCCGTAAGGCAGTGGAATCGTGTGCGGCCCGACGGGCGTGGGATCGGTGCGGCGAAGCGGGTCCCAGCCCGGCGGCGGGTTGGCCGTGTCGTCGCCGGGGGGCCGTGGGGCGTTACGCGCGCCGCGGACCAGCACACCCGGATCGTCATTGAGGCAGTAGGTGTTCACATAGGGCTCGGGATAGTTCGGGATGAACGGCACGTCGCGCGGATGCGGGTAGTCGCACAGGTAGCGGGGGTAGATTCCGGCGATCGCCCAGATGGCACCGCCATGCATCAGCGTGGTGATGCCATCCAGCAGCGGTGGCCGGTTGTCGCCGAACAACTGGCCCAACGCCGGAACTCGGACGTAGGCGAGTTGGGCGACGGTGGTCAGGTTGCCCAGCAGTGCCGCCATGACGGGGGAGTTTTCGGCGATCACCTGATCAACCGTGGACAGCAGGCGCGGGGTCTCGTCCAGCATGCGCCGCACACCGCCGTCCCTGGCCTCGACGCCGGCCAGCGTGGCGCGCAGGTTGTCGGACAGGGCGTCCAGTCCCGCGGTGGACTCGTTGATGATCCGGAACACCGAACGGCTGCTGCGCAGCAGCGTCATCGTCTGCGGCAGCACTCCGTCGAGCGTGGAGATGAGCAGCGCGCCGCCGGTGAGCAGATCGCGCAGCCGCTGTGGCCCCTCTTCGCTGACGCCCAGCTCGTCGATGACCGCTTTCAGCTTGGGCGGATCGATCTGCGCCAACAGCCCGTCGACGTTCTGCAGCAGCCGCGAGATGGGAATCGGTGTGGTGGTTTGGCTTTCGGCGATCACGGCACCGTTGGTGAGCATTGGTCCACCGGTGCGCGCCGGCTCGAAGTCCAGGTACTGCTCACCGGCGGGGGACAGCCCCGACACGCGGACGGTCGTGCCGTCGCGCGGAATCCGGACGTGCCCATCGATGCGCGCGGTGACCCGAACCCCATGGTCGGCCAGGTCGACCGATTGCACTCGGCCGATCGGCACGCCACGCAGGGTCACGTCCTGGTTGGCAAGCAGGCCGCCGGATTCGGCGAGCTGAACCTCGACCACAATCTGACTCGCGAGTGGATTGTCGCGCAGCGCACCGAAAGTGAGGTAGGCGACACCGACGACGACCAGCGCGACCTGAGCCAGCACCGAAAGAAGAAGCCGAGACGCAACGGCGGAACGCACCACTCTGACGGTGAATGCGGCGACGGGTTCGACCAGATTCATCGGCGCGGGCCCCATATCCGGTCGCGGTCCGGGCCCCACACCCGGTCGCCCAGCTGGGTGAGGACGAACCTCAGCGACCCGACCAGGTTTTCCCAATCGGCCCACTTCGGCCCGTGGAAACCTGGGTCACCCAGATGGTTCTTGTCCGGGATGTGGCCGAGCGCGATTTGCTGCAGGTCGACATCCGAGTGAGTTGCATTGGCACTGAACAGTTTCAGCGTCGGAGGCAGTACCCGCAGCAGGTTGGACATGGTGACGCGTGGATCGACGGCGACGTCGTTGAACGAACGGGACAGCTCGTTCAGATCGTGGATGAGGCTGCGGGTGTCGGTGCCGGCGATGGACGGGAACCGCTGTAGCTGGCGGGTGACCGAGGACAATCGGTCAACCAGATCCACGATCGTGGCGGTGTTGTCGGCGATCACCATCAGCGCGGGTGCCGACGACGTCAGCAGATCGTCGATCGAATCGCGCCTGGTGTTCAGCTCGTCGGCGAGCGCCGCGGTCTGCTTCATCACCGCGCGGATATCTTCGGCGCGCGCCGACATGGTGGTCACCAGGGCCCGTGATTCGCGGATCATCGCGGCCAGCCCTTCGCCCTGGTGTCCGACCGCGGAGCCCACCCCGTTGAGTGCTTTGGTGAGGTTGCGAATCACCCCGCCGTTGACCAGCATCGAACTCGAGGCCAGGACCTGTTCGACGGTGGTTGCCGCCACCGTCGACGCGAGCGGGATGGTGTCGCCGTCGTGTAGGACGGCGCCCGTGGCCCCGGCGGTTTCCGGCTCGCGCAGCGCCACGAAGATGTCCCCGAGTGGTGTAGCCGAACGCAATTCGGCGGTAGTGCCTACCGGTAGTCGCACGCTGTCGAGGATTCGCATGCCGACCACGGCGGTGTAGTGCTCGGCGGACATCGACACCACCTCGCCGACGTCGGCTCCGCCGAGCCGCACCTTGGCCCGATCGGGCAGGTTGAGCGCGTTGGAGAATACGGCCGTGAGGTGGTAGCCGGCACCGCCGATTCCGGGGGCGGGCAGCGGCAGCTTCTCCACGCCGACCGAACATCCGGCGACCAGCACCGCGCACAGCGCCGCCGGCGCAACGGTGTGCGCGACTCGGCGGGTCAGTACGCGGCGGGCGATCACTTGCCGAGCCTCGTCATCGCTTCCAGCACCGAGGTCAAGCCGAAATCGGGCCCGAGATCACGGATTGTCCCCGTGCGGCAGCCGAGTTGGCGCAGTCCCAGGATGTTGCAGACTTCCTTGGTCATCGAGCTGTCGAAGAACACCGAGTCGAAATGGGCACCGACCCGCAGCATGCCGTTGTCCGGATCGATCGCCGCGGCGACGTTGTCGATTGCCAGCGGCGCGACGTCGAAGACCTCGGCCAGCTCGCGGCGATAGTCGACCAACGCCTTGGTGAAGTCGTTGCTGCTCTGCAGCGTGGCCGCCAGGTTCTCGCCGTTGTCGCCGAGCAGGCGGTTCAACTGTTCGAGCACCTGGTTGAGTCGGCGTCCGGTCTGCCCCCGGCCGACGTTCTCCTCGGCCAGGATGTCGCTGAGTTGGCGGATGTTGGAACCGAACTCGCGTACCAAGGCCTCGTTCTGCGCCGCGGAATCGGTGAGTCTGCTCAAGTTGGTCACCACGGTGGTGAGGTTCTGCCGGGTTGCCTGGCCACCGTCGTCGCCGGTACGCAACGCCGCCGAGAGCGCGCCGAGCGCAGATTTGATCCGTTCGCCACTGGTGGACGTGATATCCGAGGTTGCGTTGAGGATGTCGGCCATCGGTCCGCCGCCGGCACCGTCGCCGTGCATCGCGGTGCCGAGCTTGTCGAGCATCTTCAGCACTCGGTCGAACTCGATGGGCGTCCTGGTCCGGCGCAGGCTCAACACGGCGCCGTCGGCCAGCGTCGGGCCCCCCCGATAGGGCGGGGTCAGTTCCACGTGGCGGTCGGTGAGGATCGAGGTGCCGACCGTCACCGCCGTGACATCGCTGGGGATCTGCACCTTGGCGTCCACGTCGAGGACGACTTCGACGTAGTCGTTCTTCGGGCTGATCGAGCCGACGCGTCCGACCGGCATACCCAGCACCGCAACGATATTCCCGGTGTAGAGGCCGATCGTGTTGTCGAACTGTGCGGTGATCGTCAGGTGCCTGGGCGCCACGCTGGGCCACAGTGAGTAGCCGGCGCCGAGCACAGTTGCCGCCAGCACGGCGAGTAAGGCGATCCGGCGTATGAGTCTCTTGCTCATTCGCAGTCCTTGAAGTACTGGTAACGCTCCGGCCAATTCCATTGCTGCGCCCGACCGCTGATCGCGCACATCCAGGAATCCACCATCAGGCCACCGGGAAGCGCGAAATCCAGAAACGGCCCCGTTCCACTGGCGTTGGCCACGTTTCGCATCGCGATCGGCATGGTTTGAAACAGGTTGCGCAACAACGGATCGTGGTTTCCGATCAGCGCGGTGACCTGACGGATCTCGGTGAGCAGCGTGTCGATCTGGGCGCTGTTACCGACGGTGAGCTCGTGCGTGGTGTTCACCAGGTTTGTCGCGGCCTGCAGCAGTCGCATGACCGCGTCGCGCCGGGCGACGATCTCACCGAACAGGTCATGGCCCTGCTTGATCAGCGCCTTGAGGTCGTCCTGCTGCCGTCCCAGGATGTCGGCCACCGTCGCGGTGCTGCGTAGCAACTCCGCGATCTGGCCTCGGCGGGAAGTGATTACCTGCGAGAGCATTTCGATGTTGGTCATCGCGTCGGGCAGGATCGACGGTAGGCCCCTCAACTGCTTGGATACGGTCTGCATCGAGTCGGCGAACTGCTCGGCGTTCACCGGCTCGAAGGTGTTGGTCGAATCCTGTAGCACCTGCTGCAAGTCGTAGGGAACCATGGTGTGTGCCAAGGTGATTCGTCGGTCGGCCAGCGGTCCGTCGCCGGCCGGCTTCAATTCCACATAGCGGGCGCCGAGCACCGTGCTCAACTTGATCGCCGCCCTGGTCTGCGATCGAAGCGACACGTCAGGCCGGATTTTCATCGTCACCACGACGTGGTCGCCGGCCAGCGAGGTGTCGTCGACCGTGCCCACCGGCACCCCGGCGATGCTCACGTCGTCGCCCGGCCGGATGCCCGCCGCCTGCACGAATTCGGCCACATACGTCGTCTTGCCGAGGTGCAACGAGGTCAGCATGGTGCTGGCCGCCACCAGCGCGGCGAGCGTGAGCACCGCACCGAGGCCCAGCCACGCGGTGTTGAGGTCCTCGAGGACCCGCTTGCGTCGCCGTGTTGCCATCTCGTTCACCTGCACTGCGCCGAATATTTGCGCTGGCCACCGGGAGTGGCCGCGTTGACGATGCTGGGCACGATCGGCTTGAGGAAGTTGAGCAGCGTGAAGTTGAAGTCGCAGGCCTGTGCGCTCATGGCGGTGCTGTCGCCGGTGATGCGGGCCACGCCCTTGAGGACGGCCGGCAGGTTGGCGCCCAGGGTGGCGAATTGCTCCTGGTCGGCAATGATGGTCCGCAGCAGCCCCGGCTGACGGTTGAGGGTGTCTTCCAGATCCGGGCGCGTTGCGGTCATGATCGTCGAAATATGTTCGACCACAGTGGAAATCGACCTCACCGAGGTGACCAGCTCGTCGCGGCGCACGTTCAGCCCCGCCACCACCGCACGGACCTGCGTCAACGTGGTCTCCAGCTGTTTGCCCTGGCTCGCCAGGTTGTGGGTTACCGCGTTGAGGCTGTTGATGAGCTGGCCCAGGAGGTCGTCGGGGCCGGACATCGACTGGGCGAGGTGTGATGTCTCGGCGATCAGCAGCGTCAACGAATTCGAGTCGCCCTGCAGCGCTTTGATCAGCGCGTTGGACAGATTCCCTCGGTTGTCGGGATCGAGCAGCGTGAAGAGCGGTTCGAAGCCGTTGAGCAGTTCGGTCACGTCGAACGAGGGCTCCGTGTGATCGAGGGGGATCGTCGCGTCCGGGGCGAGCAGGTCCGGCTGGCCGAAATCGGCCAGTGACAGGCTGAGATAGCGTTGCCCGATGATGTTCTGGTAGACCACGGCTACTTTGGTGTTGCCGTAAACGGGTTGGCGGCGTTCAATCCGGAAACGCACCCGTGCGAGATCCCCGGAGAGGTCGATGTCGTCGACCCGTCCCACCCGGACACCCGCCATCCGCACGTCGGACCCGGCGCGCAGCCCGGTGACATCGGTGAAGGTCGCGGTGTAGCTGGCCGTCGGTCCAGCGACGTCGCGGCGCAGGGTGACGAAGATGATCCAGGTGAGTGCGAAGCAGGACGTGAGGAATGCGACGAGCCAGGCGAGCTGGCGTCGGTGCGTGCTCATGGCGTCCCCCGAGGGTCCGGCTCGGGCACGAAAGCCGCTGGCGGCGGCGGAGTTTGGGCGGCACCGGTCAGAAGCTGTTCGGCCACGTTCGCCGGCGGCGGCAGGACGGTGCCCGGCGGGGGAACGTACGCGCGGGGATCGGGGAGTCCGTGGGTGTCCACCACCGGCGTCGTCTCGGGTGCGGTGACGCAGCTGGGTCCCCGCAACTCCCCATACACCGGACAGTCGGAGCGCGTGTAGAGCCGCAGTGGAGCCAGCGCCACCACAAGCTTGAAGGTGAAGCCCACCTTCGTGCCGGTGCGGGTCCACAACTCGTCGAAGAACTTGTCGACAACGTTGTTGATTCCCAATGCGATTGCCGGAAACTTGGCGGAGTGATCGGCCAGTACGCCGACGACCGGCGTGAGTTGGGTGGTGATCGCCAGTAACTGGTCGGCGTGGTTGTTCAGCCCGGTGTCGACGGTGCCGACGGTGTGCTGCGCCCCGGTCAGCAGGCCCTCGAGCGCGGTCTGCTTCTCGGCGATGGTTCGCATCGGCACCACGGCGTTGTGCAACGCGTCCACCAGATCGGGCGCCGAACCGCGCAGCGCATCGATCGCGGATTCCCACGTTGCCAGGGTGGGCAACTCGTCGGTTTCGGTGTTCAGCCGGTTCAGCTCGGTGGCGATGCGATTCAGGCCCGCGGCGGCAGAAGTCAGCGCCGGTCCCTTACCCGCGGTCGCGTCGGCGAGCGCGCGCATCAGTCCCAGCGTGTGGTCGCCGCCGGGGCGGCCGACGGCCGCGACCACATCACGCAGCTTGGCCAGCGTGGTCTGGAACAGCTGCGTCGGCAGGGTGTGATCCTCGGCGATGGTGGCCCCGGGTCGGATCGGCGACGCCGGACCGTTGTCGACCAGCTGCACCGACGACACCGCAAAGGCGTTACTCGGCACGATTCGGGCGGTCACACTGTTCGGGATGCCTTGTGCCCGTGCCGGATCGATGTCGATGTGGACCCGGTTGGCGCCACCTCCGGTCGCGGGCGTGACGTCGCGGACGGCACCCACCAGCACACCCCGGAACTTGACGTCCGATTTCGGCGGCAGCCCGTCACCGACGGTGCTCAGCACCGCGGTGACCGCGACGCGCCCGTCCAGCCTGCCCTGAGACTTCGCCAGCAACAGGTAACCCACCAGCACGCACACCAGCAGAAAGGCCGTTCCGGTGACCCGCAGCATCGGCATCGACGGACCGCGCCCGTCGAGGTCGAATTTGTTCGGCATCAGCCCCCCAGCCTTCCGCCCGCGTCGACGCCCCAAAACGCCATGGTGAGAAGCATGTTGACGCTGACCATCACGGTGATGCTGGCGCGCATCGCCCGTCCCGCCGCGATGCCGACGCCACGCGGTCCGCCGCTGGCGTAGTAGCCGTAATAGCACTGCAGCGTGGACATGATGGTGACGAAGACGGCGACCTTGATGACGGCGAACGCCATGTCGCGGGCGCTGAGCATGAGCCCGAAGTAGTGCAGATAGGTGCCCGACCCCTGCCCACTGGCCAGAAAGATGACGAACTGGCAGACCAGGAAGTTCAGGCACAGGCAGACCACGAAAAGCGGGACGACGGCCAGCGCGGACGCCAGCACCCGGGTGGTCACCAGAAAGGGGATGGGCCGGATCGCCACCGACTCGAGGGCGTCGATCTCCTCGGAGATCCGCATCGCGCCCAATTGGGCCGTGAAGCGGCACCCGGCCTGGATCGCGAAGCCGAGTGATGCCATCATCGGCGCGATTTCGCGCACGCTGGCCAGCGCGGTGATCAGCCCGGTCGCCGGTCCCAGTCCGAGCAGGTTGAGCGCGTTGTAGCCCTCGATCGCCACCACGGCTCCGCCGGCCGCCCCGTTGATCAGCACCACGCCGGCAGTGCCTCCGCCGACGACGATCGAACCGTTGCCCCAGGTGACGTCGGAGAGCAACCGGAAGAATTCGCGCGGATACCGGCGCAGCACGAGTGGCACGCTGGCCAGCGTCTGAAAGAAGAATGCCACCATGTGACCGATCCGGGCCACCTGGTCGCCGGCCTCGACGACGGCGGACACGACCGGACGTACGCCGACGGGATAGTAGGTGGCTGCCATGATCAGAAACTGGTCTTGGGGAACAAGATCAAATACATCTGGCTCATCAGCACGTTGACCAGCAGCAGTACCAGAACGGATTGCACGACGGCGGCGTTTACCGAGTTGGCCACCCCGGCCGGGCCGCCACGAGCGTCCAGGCCCTTGTAACACGAGATGATCGCGACGATGGCGCCGAAGACCACCGCCTTGAGCAGGGTCAGGATCAGGTCGTCCACGGTGGCGAACGAGGAAAAGGTCGCGGTGTAGCTGCCCGGGGTGCCGCCTTGCAGCATGACCGTGAACGCGTATCCGGCCAAAAACCCGATGAAGCAGGCGAATCCGGTCAACGCGGTGGCGATCAGCATGCTGGCCGCCAGGCGGGGCACCACCAGGCGCCGGATCACCGACACCCCCATCACCTCCATGGCGTCGGTCTCTTCCCGGATCTTGCGGGAGCCGAGGTCCGCGCCCGTCGCCGACCCGACCGCCGCCGCCATCAGGACGGCGGCGACCAGTGGGGCGCCCTGCCGCAGGACCGCCAGGCCGTTGGCCGCCCCGGCCAGCGATGTGGCGCCGAGTTGCCCTGCCAGCAAGCTGAATTGGATCGCCAGGGTGACGCTGAGCGGCACGGCGATGAACAGCGTCGGTACCGCCGCGGTGCGCGCCATGAAGGTGGCCTGCTCCACGAATTCGCCGAACGGAAAACGGGCCCGGGCCAGGTCGATGAAGAAGTACTGGAAGGCCCGCACCGCGAGCACACACTGTCCGCCGACCGTGCGCAGCGCTGTGATCGGGTGGCGGTCGACGTAGCCGGTGGACCACCCGATGATCTCATGGGTCGACGAATCCAGCCGGTTCTCCTGCGCGGCAACGCCTTCCGTCATTGCGGCGTCCGGGACGGCTCCAGCACTAGGGAAAGCCGCTTGAGTCCGCGCAGCATGAAGCTGGGCTCGTACTCGAAGTCGTTGTCCGCGGTCAACGTCACGGCGGCGAACCGGTGGGCCAGTTCCTGCAACCCGATTGCGGCTTCCAGTCGCGCCAGGGTTGCGCCGAGGCAGGCGTGGATGCCGTGCCCGAAGGCCAAGTGGGTCTTGGCGTTCGGGCGCTCGGGATTGAAGTCGTCGGCGTCGTCGAACTGGGCTTCGTCGCGATTCGCCGACGCGAAGCCCAGCACCACCAGTGAGCCCGCGGGGATGGTCACGCCGCCGAGTTCGGTCTCGGCCTTGGTGATCCGGAACATGGTCTGGACGGGGGACAGGAAGCGCAGCGCCTCTTCGACGAACGCGCCGGCCCGCTCGGCGGGGTTCTCCCGCAGCCAGTCCCACCACTTCGGCGATTGCCCCGCCAGCAGCAGCGACCCCGACAGCAGCTTGGTCGTCGTCTCGTTGCCGGCGATCAACAGTTGCTGGATGATGCTCAGCGCCGCGCCGGTGCTCAGCGGCTCGTCGTCGCTCTCGGCGGTGTGTGCGGTGGTGAGCCCGGTGAGCAGGTCGTCCTTCGGATCGGCGCGGCGGTCGTCGAGTTGGGCGGCGAAGTAGCGCTGGAACTCGAGCAGACTGCGCGCCTGTTCGAGCCGGCCCTCGTCATCGAGTTCGGCGCCGACGGTCAGGGCGAACTGGTCGGACCACTGTTTGAAGTCGTCGATCCGTTCGTCGGGAACGTTGAGGATGTGCGCGATGACGCGCAGCGGCAGCGGCGCCGCGAACGTGGTGATGAACTCGATCGGGCTGCCGGCGGGCAGTTGTTCGGCGACCTCGGCGGCGATCCGGCGGATCGCCGGCTCCTGTTGGGCGATGAAGCGTGGCGTGAAGGTCCGGGCCACCATCCGCCGGTAGTAGTGGTGCTCGGGCGGGTCGGCGGTGAGCAACGTCGGCACCGGGGGCCAGCCCTCGGCCGCGATCTCTTCGACCGCGGCCGCGATCGATTCCGGCGGCGGCAGCTGCGGCACCCCGAAGTTCGACGAGAACACGTCGTGGTTGGTCAGGGCTTCGGTGACCAGCTCGCGCGAGGTGACGAACCACATGCCCCGGGCGGGCACGAAATGCACCGGCGCCTGCTCCCGCAACGCCCGATAGTGCGGGAACGGGCATTGCAGCGTCTGCGGGTCGAGCGGGTCGAAGTTGTCGGGCGAGGGGGGACCGGCGGCGATGTCCGGATCGGTGGTCGTCTCGGTCACGGTTTCTCCCATACGTCGCTCTTGGCTGGTAGTTAATTGGTGAGCTAATATAATAGTGATCTGAGTCATAGGCAAGATCATGAGGTGATGACATGAAGCGGGTATCTGCGTGCCGACGGCGGTAGTGACCGGCGCGGGAAACGGCATCGGACGTGCGATTTCGCGGCGCCTCGCCGCCTCCGGCGCCCACGTCGTGGTGGTGGACCGGGATGCCGACGCGGCGCGCCGGACCGCCGAGAGCGTCGGCGGGACCGCCGTGGCGTGCGACGTATCCGACGAACGGTCGGTCGCCGGGCTGGCGGAGGTCGTCGAGTCGGTGGATGTGCTGGTGAACAATGCCGGCATCTGGCGATCGCAGACGCTCGACGACAGCACCGTGGCCGACGTGGACGACGTGTTGGGCGTCAACGTGCGGGGCACCTGGCTGGTCACCCGCGCGCTGCTGCCGAAGTTCGGGTCGGCCGGGGGCGCGGTGGTGAACCTGACGTCGGTGCTTGCCGAACTCGGCGGTGTCGGCCGTGGCATCTACCCGGCGTCCAAGGCCGCGCTGGTCGCACTGACCAAGCAGATGGCATCGGAATACGCGGGCCGGCGGATCCGGGTCAATGCGGTCGGTCCCGGCCTGGTGTTGACGGAGGGCACGGCCGCGGAGTTCGGCGACCCCGGCCTTCGGGACGCGGTCGCCGCCGCGATGCCGCTGGGCCGGATCGGTGACCCCGAGGACGTCGCCGCCGCGGTGGCGTTCCTGGCGTCGGACGCCGCCGGGTACGTCACCGGGCAGGTGCTGTACGTGGACGGGGGATGGTCGGTGAACGGTTCGGCGTTCATCGGCACCGCGATCCAGGCTTATCTGGCGGGGCTCGGTGGTGAACCAGTTGGAGGACCCAGTGGTGGGAGGACAACGTGACTGATGTGAGCGTGCGGCGCGAGCCGGCACCGGGCGAGGCTCGTTCGCCGGGGCCGACGGTGCAGGAACTGCTGGCCAAGGACACCCGCGACGTCCCGGCACCGCTGTTGGAGGAGTCCTACGAGTTCCTCGGGTCCGCCGACATCGACAAGGAGCGCTACCTCAGCCGGGACTTCCACCAGCGCGAGGTCGACCGGATGTGGAGCAGGGTGTGGCAGTTCGCCTGCCGCGAGGAGGACATTCCCGAGCCCGGCGATTACATCGTCTACGACGTCGCCGACATCTCGCTGATCGTGGTGCGCACCGGTCCCGGCGAAATCAAGGCTTATCGCAACGCGTGCCTGCACCGCGGCCGGCGGTTGTGCGACGACTCCGGCCACGCCACCCGCTTCCGGTGCCCGTTCCACGGTTTCACCTGGGACCTGCACGGCACCCTGGCCGAGGTGCCGTGCCGCTGGGACTTCCCGCACGTCGACGACCAGGCGTTCGGGTTGCCGCAAGCGCGCACCGGGACGTGGGCCGGCTTCGTGTTCGTCAACCCCGACCCCGACGCCGCGCCGCTGGCCGATTACCTGGGCGATGTGCAGCGGCATCTGGCGCCGTTCAACCTGGAATCCCGATTCAAGGCGGCCCACGTCGCCAAGGTCATCGCCTGCAACTGGAAGGTCGGCCTGGAAGCCTTCATCGAGTCCTACCACGTCATCGCCACGCATCCGCAGTTGCTGGAGTACCTGGGGGACTGCAATACCCAGTACGACATCTACCGCCGCGGCGACGGGCTGCCCGGGTTCAACCGGATGATCACCCCGCAGGCGACCAGCAGCCCACACCTGGGTGAGCCGCTGGACCCCCAGGAGGTGCTCGACGCGATGTTCCGGGATTTCTTCCCCGACGCGGCCGGCAACATCATCGTGCCTGAAGGTCAAGAAGCGCGGCCGGTGGTGGCCGAGGCGATGCGGGCCCGGTTGGCCGAGGCAACCGGCGCCGACCTGTCGGCCGTCAGCGACAGCGAGATCGTGGACGCCATCGAGTATTTCGTGTTCCCGAACCTGGTGCCCTGGGCCGGGGTCGGCGCCCCGTTGACATACCGTTTCCGGCCGTACGGCAACGACCCCGATCAGTGCATCTTCGAGATCATGCTGCTGGCGCCGTTCCCGCCGGGGGTGCCCAAGCCGAAGGCCGCCCCGGCGCACTGGCTGGGGCCGGACGAGGACTACGACGCGGCGCCGGAGTTGGGTGCGTTGTGCGCCGTCTACAACCAGGACCTGGTCAACCTCGCGCAGGTGCAGCGTGGGTTGAAGACCATGACCAAGCCCGGCGTGACGCTGGCCAACTACCAGGAAATTCGGATCCGCCAGTTCCATCAGGACCTCGACGATTATCTGCGGGGCTAGGGCGTGCTGAGCCGGGCGTCGTCGCGATGAGCGATGATGAGTCAGTGACGAGTCCGAACGCCAAGCCACGCCCCGGGCCCGGGCGTCGGGCCGGAATCGACAGCGGCGACACCCGGCAACAAGTCATCGACGCCGCGTGCCGGTGCTTTGCACAGTTCGGCTACGGGCCGGCGACCAACAGCGTGATCGCCGAGATGGCGGGTGTGACGGCGGGTTCGGTGCACTACCACTTCGGCAGCAAGCGGAACCTGTTCGAGGCGGTCTGCGACGACGTCTACGGCAAGATCATCGGGCGGTCGACGGTGGCGATGGCCGGTCCCCGTTCGGTGAGCGGACTGTTGCGGGCGGTGCTCGAGGAATCGATGCGGATCAACCACGAATCGCCGGAGTTGGCCGGTTTCGTCGCCACCGCGCCGATCGACGCGCGGCGCCACCGCGAGCTCACCGATGCGTTTGCCAGGCAGGCGGTGCGGATGACCGAGACGCTGGCCATGGCGGTGCGACAGGGCCAGGAAGGCGGTCTGATTCCGGCCGATCGGGATCCGGTCGAGATCGCACAGATGATCAGCGCCGTCGTCGACGGCTTCGCGCACGCGGCAGCGTCACTGGACCCGCCCGCGATGGACTCGATGACCGAGTTGTTCGAGTCGTTGGTGCTGGACAACGACGTTTCCACGCCGTCCCGGCCCACTCCCGACTAGCGCGCGTCGCTCACCTGCGGCGTTGACACTCCATGGTGACGGCTGTTACAAATTAATTGTTGGACCAACTAATAGATAGATAGGGGCGCCGTGGCCAGTCCCGTTGCCGACATTGGCGTGCAAGCCGCCGTCCTGACGCGGATCTTCACCACCGCCACCCGGATCAAGGTGTGCGACGAGAAGTTCCGCTCCCTGGTGTTGGCCGGCCAGGTCAGCGCGCAGTATTACTCGCCGCGTGGCCAGGAGATCGTCTCGGCCTCGGTCGGGGCGTTGCTGGAGACCACGGACTACGTCGTGACGACCTACCGCGGACTGCACGACCAGCTGGCCAAGGGCGTGCCGATGCCGCAGTTGTGGGCCGAATTCCTGGGCAAGGCGACGGGCACCTGCAAAGGCAAGGGCGGCCCGATGCACATCACCCACCCGGCGTCGGGCCTGATGGTGACCACCGGCATCGTCGGGGGCGGCCTGCCGATCGCGGCGGGTCTGGCGCTGGCCTCCCAGCTGCGGGACGACAAGCGGGTCACCGTGGTCAACTTCGGTGACGGCGCCAGCAACATCGGCGCGTTCCACGAGGCGTGCAACCTCGCGGGCCTGTGGAAGCTGCCCGTGGTGTTCTGCTGCCAGAACAACCGATACGCCGAGCACACCGCGTTCGAGGACGGCACCAGCGCCGAACGGATCGTCGATCGCGCCGTCGGCTACGGCATGCCGGGGGTCCGGGTGGACGGTAACGACCCGGTGGCGATGTACACCGCGGCCAAAGAGGCGGTCGAGCGGGCGCGCCGCGGGGACGGCCCCACCCTGCTCGAGGCGATGACCTTCCGCTTCTACGGCCATCAGATGTCCGACGGCAACGAGTACATGAAGCCCGGCGAACTAGACGCGGCGCGTGCCGCCGATCCGGTCGTGCGGTTCCGGGAGTGGCTGATCGACAACGGCATTCTGACCGCGGCCGAGGTCGAGTCCATCGAGGCCGAGGCCAAGGCCGAGGTCGAGGCCGGGGTGAAATTCGCCTTGGAAAGCCCACCGCCGGACGTGTCCGAACTCTTGACCGACGTATACGAGGAGCAGCTGCCATGACCGCTGCCGCCGTCGACACGGTGCCGATGCTGGGGTTCCAGGCCGTGTGCAGCGCGCTGGACGATGCGCTGACCCGCGACCCCTCCGTGCTGCTGTTGGGCGAGGATATCGCCGATCCCAGCGGGGGCGTGTTCAAGACCTCGGTCGGGCTGTCCACCAAGCACGGCGCGCACCGGGTGCGGGCCACGCCGATCAGTGAGCAGGCGATCGTCGGGGCCGCGATCGGGGCGGCCATCGCGGGAATGCGACCGGTCGCCGAGATCATGCTGATGGACTTCCTCGCGGTCTGCATGGACCAGTTGTCCAACCACGCCGCCAAACTGCGTTACATGTCCGGCGGCCAGACGACGGTGCCGCTGACCATCCGATGCGCGGCCGGCGCCGGAATGCAGTTTGGCGCACAGCATTCGGAGATGCTCGAGGCGTGGCTGACCCACATCCCGGGTATCAAGGTGGTGGTACCCAGCAATCCGGCCGACGCCAAGGGATTGCTGACTGCCGCCATTTTCGACCCGGATCCGTGCGTGGTCATCGAACAGAGCCTGCTGTATTTCGGTCCGCCGCAACCGGTTCCGGCCGGGCACCACGTGGTGCCGCTGGGCAGCGCGGCGACCGTGCGCCCAGGCGCTGACATCACGCTGATCAGTTATGGCCGGCAGGTGCACCAGGCGCTGGCCGCCGCCGAGACCCTGGCCGCGGAGTCCGTTGACGCCGAGGTCATCGACCTGCGGTCGCTGGTGCCGCTGGATGAGAAGACGGTGCTGGAGTCGGTGGCGCGCACCCGGCACGCCGTGGTGATCCACGAGGCGGTGCGCCGCGGCGGGTTCGGCGCCGAAATCGCCGGCCTGATCAACGAGCGTCTGTTCGACGAGTTGGGGGCCCCGGTGCAGCGGGTCGCGGGACCGAACACCCCCATCCCGTACGCCAAGCAACTCGAGGACGCATTCGTCCCCGACGCCGGTGCCATCGTCGCCGCCGCCAGGTCCGCGCTGTCGCGGTCACGCGCGCCGCAGCGAGCGAAGGGGTAACCGGTTGGTCTACGGCATCGCGCAGTCGGCACAGCGGCATCCCGAGGGCATCGCCATAGTCGACGGGTCCGCGGAATGGACCTGGGCACAACTGAATTCGACCCTGAATCGCACGGTCAACTGGCTGGTTTCGGTTAGGCTCCAGCCGGGTGAGCGCATCGCGGTGATGGCCGGCAACAGCGCACACACCGCGATGGCGCACCTGGCGATCACCTACGCGGGGTACTCGGCCGTGCCGGTCAACTACCACCTGACATCCGCCGAGGTCGGGTACATCCTGCGCGATGCGCGCGTGCACACCGTGTTGTGCAGCGATCAGACCGCCGCCACGGTGCGTGCGGCCGACCCCGACGTGCGGGTGGTGGCGTGGGGGCGGCCCGACGTCGCCGGTGTCGACGACTTCGACACCACCGTGTGCGGCGCACACTCCGACGCCGAGCCGTCGGCTGACATCGCGCCGGTCAAGCCGCTGTACTACACCTCGGGTACCACCGGTTTCCCGAAAGGCGTTGAGCTGCCTGACCAGATGTTCCCCGGCGGGGCCTCGATCACCGAGCACGTCGCGCTGGTGGCGGCCTCCCGATTCCGCCCGCCCGGTAAGCACCTGATCGTCGCGCCGTTGCACCACACCGCCCCGATCACGGGCGTCCGAGGCCTGCTCGCGGGCACGCCGGTGGTGATCCTGCCCAAGTTCGACGCGGAGGCGACGCTGGCCGCCATCGAGACGCACCGCATCGAGAGCTCGATGATGGTGCCCACCCACTTTTCCCGAATGTTGGCTCTTCCCGAGGATGTTCGAAATCGATACGACGTGAGCAGCGTGCGCAGCATCGTGCACACCGGGGCCGCGTGCCCGGTGCACGTGAAGCGGGCGATGATCGACTGGTTCGGGCCGGTGCTCCTCGAGGCGTACGGCTCGACCGAGGCGGGCACGATCAGCACCATCACCTCCACCGAGTGGCTGGCCCACCCGGGATCCGTCGGCAAGGCTTCGCCCGGTTACCGCGTCTCCATCCGCACCGAGGACGGCGCGGAGCTGCCCCCGGGTGAGCACGGGCTGGTCTGCGTGGAATCGACCACCGGTCACCGGCCCAGTTACCACGGCGATCGTGAAAAGACCCGGCGCAGCTACGTCGCCGACGGCGTCTTCGCGCTGGGCGAGATCGGCTATCTCGACGACGACGGCTACCTGTACCTCACCGATCGAGCCTCCGACATGGTGGTCAGCGGTGGTGTGAACGTCTACCCGGCCGAGTCCGAGGCGGTGCTGCGCACCCATCCCGCGGTGCGCGACGTCGCCGTGATCGGCATCCCGCACGACGACCTCGGCGAGCAACTGTGTGCGCTGGTGGTCGCCGAGCCCGGCGCCGATGTCGACGCCGCGGAGCTGGTCCAGTGGTGCCGCGATCGGCTGTCGCACTACAAGTGCCCCACACTGCTGGAACTGACCGACGTCGAGCTGCGAACGGCGATGGGCAAGGTCAACAAACGCAAGCTGCGTGACGACTACCTGGCCGCCCGGTGCGCTGGGTCCCGGTTGGGTGACTGATGTCGGTAGCCGAGACTGCTGAGACCACGGGGACATCCGAGACGCCGAAGATGTTCGAGTTCACCGCCGAACAGGATGCTCTGCGGGAGGTGCTGCGCGAATACTTCGCCGCCACCGCGACGCTGGACGGCCGGCTACGTTGGCGGCGGCTACTCACCGAGGTGGGTGCCGACGACATCCTGCTCGGAGGCGACGAATCGGATTCCACCGCAACCGAACTGAGCATCCTGGCCGAGGAAGCCGGGGCCGCGCTGTCGGGCGCTGCGGTGGTCTCGGCGGCCGCGCTGGCCCCGCTGCTCGACGACGACGACTGGGCCTCGGTGGCCGCACCGGTGCGCCCCGGACAGCACGGTGTGTCCGCGGCGATTTCACTGACCGGCTTCGGCGAGCCCCAACACCCTGCGGATGGAACCGCCCAGCCGCTTTGGGATTTCGATGACGACGCGCTGGTCGTGCTCGACGATCATCTCGACGGCGAACCGGTGATCATCGCGTTCGCCGGCGCCACCCTCGGGTTGCAGCGGCTGTCCGGGCTGGACCCGTCGCGGTCGTTGGGCCGCATCACCCGTCGCGACAGCCCGCCGCTGCTGATGCGTGCCGGGGCGGCGGCGGTAGACGCGCTGAGGGCGATCCGGCGGCGCGCTGATCTGGTGATCTCGGCCGAGTTGCTGGGGGTGTCCCAATGGGCGCTGGACGCCACCGTCGAATACGTCGGACAGCGAGTCCAATTCGGCCGGACCGTCGGTTCCTTCCAGGCGATCAAGCATCGGCTGGCCGATCTGCTGGCGCAGGTCGAGCTGGCCCGGTCGGCGGTTTACGGCGCGGCCTGGCAGCTCGAGTACCGGCCGTCGGCGGCCCAGACGGACGTGGATCTGGCGGTTGCCGCGGTGCTGGCGCGGGAGGCCGCCCTCGACGTCACCAAGGCCGCGGTGCAACTGCACGGCGGAATCGGGATCACCTGGGAGCACTGGGCGCATCGGTACCTACGGCGGGCGCATTCGGTGATCGCCCTGACGGGTGCGCCCGGCTTGCACCGCCGCCGGCTGGCGGCGCTGGTGGACGCCCGGGACGGTATCGATGACTGACCGAACCGGCCTCGACGCGCTGCGCGCCGACGCGGACGCATGGGTGCGGGCCAACCTCCCCGAAAACTGGCCGCAGGTAACCGAATCGGACCCGGATGCGGCGCGGCGCTGGTACCAGGCGCTGGCGGGGCGCGGCTGGACGGTGCCCGGCTGGGCGCCCGAGCACGGCGGGGCGGGCCTGGACCCCGCCGCCGCCGCGGTGATCCGCGACGTGCTGGCGAGTCACGACGCCGACCTGCCGGTGCACCATTTCGTGCCGTTGACGCTGATCGGACCGGCCATCATCGCGTGGGGCACCGACGAGCAACGCCGGCGCTACCTGCCGGGCATCGTCAATGGCGCCGACATGTGGTGCCAGTTGTTCAGCGAGCCCGGCGCCGGTTCGGATCTGGCGAGCCTGGCGACCCGGGCGGTACCCACCGACAGCGGGACGTGGATCGTCGACGGCCAGAAGGTCTGGAGTTCGTTCGCCAACCTCTGCCAATACGGGATGCTGCTCGCCCGCACCGACCCCGATCTGCCGAAAAATGCGGGCATCACCTGTTTCCTGGTCGACATGCGGGCGCCCGGCGTGACGGGGCGCCCGCTGCGGCAGATGACCGGCAGCGAACACTTCTGCGAGGTGTTCCTGGAGCGGGTCGAATTGCCCGCCGACAGCATGCTGGGGCCGCTCAATGGCGGCTGGCGAGTGGCGCTTTCGACGTTGACCGCGGAGCGCTCCGGCCTTTCCGAGACCTCCAGCGCCAGCGGCGTGGAGCTGGAGCCCACCCTGGAATTGGCGCGCCGCACCGGCGCGTGGCGCGACGACACGATGCGCGACCGGCTGGCCACGCTGATCGCCAAGGAACGGGCGCTGGGCCTGACCAACCAGCGCCTGCGCGCTCGTCCGGACGCGAAGGGCTCCATCACCAAGTTGCTGCTTTCCGAACTGTCCCAGCGCATCAGCGAGTTGCGGTTCGAGCTGGCCGGCCCCGGTGCCGCGTATTGGGAGGGCGACGCGGGGTCTCCCGAGGCGATGGGCCTGCTGGACAGCCGGCGGCTTACGGTGGCCGGCGGGACCTCGGAGATTCAGCGCAACATCATCGCCGAGCGCGTGCTGGGCTTGGACCGCGAGCCCGACCCCGACCGCGGACGCCCGTGGCGAGAACTACGGCGGGGCTGACATGCCGACGATCACGGTGCGGCCGTCCGGCGTCGAATTCGCCGCTGCCCCGGGCCAGACCATCATGGCCGCCGGCGAGGCGGCCGGCTACCGGTGGCCGACCATCTGCGGCGGCAACGGTGAGTGCCTGGTGTGCCACGTCGAGGTCCTCGAACACCCCGAGCACCTCGCGCAGGCCGACGCGGCCGAGGCGCAGGCGATCCGGGGCCTTTCGGGCGATCGCGGCGGTCGGGGACGACACGTCCGGCTGGCGTGCCAGGCGACCGTCGAGGGCGACGTGGTTGTCCTCAAACGTGGTGTGCGCCCGGGCAAACCACGACGAGGGGAGGAGCGCGGGTGACGGCAGGAAGCGTACAGCTGATCGATCGCGAGATCATGGAGGTCGACGACGGCGACATTCACCTGATCGGCGGGCAGTGCGGGGAGTGCGGCGAAACCGGCTTCCCGCGGCAGAACACCTGCCGGCGTTGCGGTGCGGACCGCATCGCCACGGTCCGGTTGGCCCAGCGGGGCGTGTTGTGGAGCTGGACAATCCAGCGTTTTCCGCCCCCGAGCCCACCGTACGTGCCATCCGGTGACGAGTTCGAGCCGTTCGGTGTCGGCTACGTCGAGCTGCCCGGTCAGGTGATCGTCGAGGCGCGCCTGACCGAATCCAATCCGGACGCGTTGCGCATCGGCATGCCGATGCGCGTGACCGCGCTGCAGGTTCCCACCGAAGAGGGCGGATCTGCAACGACATTCGCGTTCGCTCCGATCGAAGAAGGAGAGCTGGGATGAGCGGCGGTGTCGCGATAGTCGGGATCGGCTGCCGCCCCTTCGGCCGGTATCTGGACACCACGGCCCGCGGCGAGGCGGTGCGCGCGGTGCGCGAAGCCCTCGACGACGCGGGGCTGTCGTGGCCGGAGATCGATTACGCGGTGGGCGGCAGCATGGGCGCCGGTTCGGCGGACACGCTGGTGTCCGAGCTCGGTCTGACCGGTGTGCCGTTCGTCAACGTCCTGAACGGTTGCGCGACCGGTACCAGTTCGCTGGTCTGCGCGGTGCAGGCGATCGCGTCGGGGGCGGCGGAGACCGCGTTGGTCGTGGGGTTCGATTCCCATCCCCGGGGTGCCTTCACGATCCGCCCCGAGGCGATGGGCCTGGGGCATTGGTACGGCGCCACCGGCCTGGCGATGACATCGCAGTTCTTCGCGCTCAAGATCCAGCGGTACCTGCACGAGCACGGTGTGCCGCAGCGGCTGTTGGCGGCCGTGGCCAGCAAGGCTTTTCGCAACGGCTCGATCAACCCCAACGCGTGGCGGCGCAAGCCGCTCTCGGTAGCGGACGTGGAGGCCTCGGCGATGCTCAGCGACCCGCTGCGCCAGTACATGCTGTGCTCGCCCGGAGACGGGGCCGCCGCGTTGGTGCTGTGCAGTTCCGAGCCCGCCCAGCGGCTTCGCGCGGATCCGGTCTACGTCGCGGGCGCGGCCGTGCGCACCCGTCGGCCGGGTTCGTTCGAGGTGCTCAGCCCGTCGCTGTCGGTGCGGCGTGGGGACAGTCCGACCGTCGACGCCGCGCGTGCGGCCATGGAAGCGGCGGGCATCGGGCCCTCCGACGTCGACGTTGCGCAACTGCAGGACACCGATGCCGGCGCGGAGCTCATCCACCTGGCCGAGACCGGCCTGTGCGAACACGGCGAGCAGACCGCGCTGATCGATGCCGGCGACACCGAGATCGGCGGGCGGCTGCCGATCAATACCGACGGCGGTTGCCTGGCCAACGGCGAACCGATCGGCGCCTCGGGGCTGCGCCAGATCCACGAGAACGTGCTGCAGCTACGCGGCCACGCCGGTCCGCGTCAGGTCGCCGAGCGGCCCAGGGTGGCCTTTTCCCATGTCTACGGGGCACCCGGGTTGAGTGCCTGCACGGTGTTGACCCGTTGATCGGAGACTTCGATGAAAGTTGTTGTTGATCAGGATCGTTGCGTCGGCAACGGAGTCTGCGAATCGATCGCCGGGGATCTGTTCGTGGTCGATGACGATGCGATCGCGCGGCCGCGGCACGACGAGATTCCCGCCGATCGTTACGAGTCGGCGCTCGAGGCGGTTGAGTCCTGCCCCAGCCAGGCGCTGCGCATCAGCGAGTAGCGGCCGCACCGAAAGGGAGTCGGATGGAAATCAAGATGCCCAAACTCGACGTCACCATGACCGAGGGCACCTTTTTGGGTTGGCTGGTTCCCGATGGAGCCAGCGTGTCCGCGGGGGAGGACCTCTACACAGTGGGGACCGACAAGGTCCAGGTGGATGTCCCGGCACCGTGCGATGGCGTGCTGCGGCACGGGGACATCGTGGAGGAGGCCGTCTATCCGGTGGGCACCACCCTGGGCGTGGTCTTGACGTGACCCACCGCGGCGAGATCGAGGTCCGCAATCCCGCCGACGGAAAGTTGGTGGGCGCGGTCCCCGACAACGCGGCGGCGGCCGTCTCGGAGGCCATTCGGCGGTTGCGCGCGCGGCAGCCGGAATGGGAGGACCTCGGCGTCCGCGGGCGGGCGAAATGGCTGCTGCGCTATCAGGATTGGCTGATCGACAACGCGGCGCGACTCACCGACGTGGTGCAATCGGAGACCGGGAAATCGCGCTGCGACGCCGAAATCGAGGCGCCGGCCGCGATCGACCTGGTGAAGTACTGGGCCCGGCACGCGGCGGCGTTTCTGGCCGACGAGCGGCCGACTCCGCACAGCCCCATCGGGCTGACGAAGCGGCTGGTCACGAGGTATCGGCCGTACCCGGTGATCGGCATCATCACCCCGTGGAACCTGCCGTTGCTCAATCCCTGCATGGACGCGTTCGCCGCGCTGATGGCCGGCGCCGCGATAGTGGTGAAACCGTCCGAGGTGACCCCGCTCAGCGCCGTCGAGCTGGGCCGCGGCTGGGCTGAAATCGGTGCGCCGCCGGTGTTTTCGGTGCTGACCGGCGGCCCCGACACCGGCCGCGCCGTGGTCGGCGCCGTCGACTACGTGCAGTTCACCGGGTCCACCAGAACCGGTCGGCAGATCGCCGCCGCCTGCGGTGAGGCCCTGATCCCGTACAGCCTGGAGCTGGGCGGCAAGGATCCGGCCATCGTGCTGTCCGGCGCGGACATCGACCGGGCCGCGGCCGGGGTCATATACGGCGGTCTGTTCAACTCGGGCCAGGCGTGCATCTCGGTCGAGCGGATCTACGTCGAGGAGCCCGTATACGACCGCTTCGTGGCCAGCCTCGTTGCGCAGGTGCGGCGGTTGCGCCAGGGCAATGACGGCCGAGGGTTCCGATTCGACATCGGCGCGATGGCGACGTCGGCCCAGCGTGACATCGTGCAGCGGCATGTCGATGATGCCGTCGCGCGTGGCGCGCGAATTCTTCTCGGCGGCAAGGCATCCGGAACCGGTACCTTCTTCGAGCCGACGGTGCTGGTGGATGTCGACCATTCGATGACATGCCTGAGGGAGGAGACCTTCGGCCCACTGCTGCCGGTCATCAAGGTGGCCGACGAGGACGAGGCGGTGCGACTGGCCAACGACTCGGTCTACGGGTTGTCGGCCACCGTCTGGACGGGCGACATACGGCGCGGCGAACGGGTGGCGCGCCGCTTGGAAGTCGGCGCGGTCAACATCAACGATGCGTTCGCGAACATGGTGAACTTTGCTGTCCCGATGGGTGGTTGGAAGCGATCGGGCATCGGCGCGCGGTTCGGCGGCGCGGCCGGCATCCGGAAATACTGCCGGCAGCAGGCGATCGTCAGCCCCCGCGGACCGCTGCTCAAACGCGAGCCGCTGTGGTACCCGGCGTCGAAGGCCCGTTTCCGGGCGGTGACGACGCTGATGCGGGCTTTCGACGGGCGCGGCCGACGCAGGTTCGCCGCCGCATCTGCAGCAGCTCTTCGACAAACCGAACCGCTTCGCGGGGGTCGGCGACCTCGCTGAATCCGTACCGCGTGGCCAGGGTGTGGTAGAAGTTGCGGCCCCTGGCGCGGCCGCCCTAGCCCGCGCCGTGGCGGTCGCTCACTTCAGTAGCGCGACAATCTTGTCTTCCCGTGTCACCGGCGCCGCTTCGGGATCCAGCGCGTCCGTCTTGGGCAGTTGCACATCCGGGTCGGCGAAATCGCGATACTTCTTGTCGCCGGTGAGCGTGAACAGGAGATACCCGGTCAGCAGCGCCCGAACCGCGCGCTGTGTCTTGCGGTGGGCACCCTGCAGTCCCACCACCTTGGTGAGTCGGCGGCCCTCGACCAGGCCACCCTCCTGGGCGTTGCTGACGATGCGCAGCGTGGCCGTGTCCCAGGCGCGCGACAGTTCGTGCGCGTTGGAATTCAGCGACAGCGTGGCGCCGGGGGCGGCCAGGATCAGGCCGGGAAGCTCCAGCGTGGCGGCCGGTTGCTCGGCCGGGGGAGCGGTCGCCCTAGGGAAGAGCGCTACCGCCGACGCGAGCTTGGCAGGCATGCCCGCAGCGGCGAACACGGCCGCTGATCCGCCGAAACCGTGGCCGACGACTCCGAGTTTGGCCGGATGCACGCTGATATCGCCGGGCCCCAGCCGCACCCCCGCCACGATGTCGAGGGCCACGCCGAGGTCGAAGGCGAAATTCAGGACGGACGGCGCGAGCCCGCGCTGGGTGTCGGGGGCCCCCGTGACGATCCCCCAGGACGCCAGATGCTCCAACAGGCCGGCATATTGGGCCGAGCCGGTCAGCCAGTCGTGACCGAAGGCAACTGCAGGCAGGTTCAGCCCGGATTCCGGGGTGTAGACGACCCCGGGAAGTCCGGCAAACGCCAGGTCACCGCGCAGAACGCGGTGCGGACCACGACGGCTCAGGGCGGCGAAAAGCTTGCGGGTGCGGGCCACCCGTCGACGTTAACGGTGACCAGAAGTCGGGGTCCAGTGGGGTCCTTGCATTGTCGCAGCGTCATTCATGGAGAGCCTGCGATCAGATTCCGATGAGAAGGCGCAGAAACTGCAGCCACGCCATTATCGCTGCAGGCGGGCCTGGTGGGGCGCCGCCGTCCTGGCCCCCTTCGGCAGACTCGGTATCTGGGTGTTCATGCAGGTGAGCGGGTAGGCGATACCGTCGGACCCGTTACGAAGTGCACGGCTGCACTACCCTGGTTGGCTATGTGCGGAATTGTCGGCTACGTGGGGCAGCGTTCTGCCTGCGATGTCGTCATGGATGCACTGCGCCGGATGGAGTACCGCGGCTACGACTCGTCGGGCCTGGCACTGGTCGATGGGAAAGGCAAGCTCACCGTGCGTCGCCGCGCCGGACGGCTGGCCAACCTCGAGGCCGCCACGGCGGAAATGTCGCCCGCGGAGCTGGCCGGTTGCACCGGCCTGGGGCATACCCGCTGGGCCACCCACGGCCGTCCCACCGACCGCAATGCGCACCCGCATCGCGATGCCAGCGGCAAGATCGCCGTCGTCCACAACGGCATCATCGAAAACTTCAGCAGCCTGCGCCACGAGCTCGAGGCGGCCGGTGTGGAATTCGCCAGCGACACCGACACCGAGGTCGCGGTGCACCTGGTGGCGCAGGCCTACCGCCACGGGGAGACGGCCGGCGACTTCACCGCGTCCGTGCTATCCGTGCTGCGCCGGCTGGAAGGCCATTTCACCCTGGTGTTCGCCAACGCCGACGAACCCGGCACCATCGTCGCGGCGCGCCGCTCCACTCCGCTGGTGGTCGGGGTCGGCGACGGCGAGATGTTCGTCGGGTCCGACGTCGCCGCGTTCATAGAGCACACCCGCAACGCGGTCGAACTGGGCCAGGACCAGGCGGTGGTGATCACCGCGGACAGTTACCGGATCACCGACTTCTACGGCAACGAGGACCTGGGCCCCGGGTCGTACCGCGAGTTCTACATCGACTGGGACCTGGCCGCGGCCGAAAAGGGCGGCTACGAGTACTTCATGCTCAAGGAGATCGCCGAACAGCCCACCGCGGTGGCCGACACCCTGCTCGGGCACTTCGTCGACAACCGGATCGTCCTCGACGAGCAGCGGTTGAGCGACCAGGAGCTGCGCGAGATCGACAAGGTCTTCGTGGTGGCCTGCGGCACCGCCTATCACTCCGGGCTGCTCGCCAAGTACGCGATCGAGCACTGGACCCGGCTGCCGGTGGAAGTGGAGCTGGCCAGTGAGTTCCGCTACCGCGACCCGGTGCTGGACCGCAGCACGCTGGTGGTGGCCATCTCGCAGTCCGGCGAAACCGCCGACACCCTGGAAGCCGTCCGGCACGCCAAGGAGCAGAAGGCCAAGGTCCTGGCGATCTGCAACACCAATGGCTCGCAGATCCCCCGCGAGTGCGACGCGGTGTTGTACACGCGCGCCGGGCCGGAGATCGGCGTGGCGTCGACCAAAACCTTCCTGGCGCAGATCACCGCCAATTACCTGGTGGGCCTGGCGCTGGCGCAAGCCCGCGGCACCAAATACCCCGACGAGGTCGAGCGCGAATACCGCGAACTGGAAGCGATGCCCGACCTGGTGGCCAGGGTGATCGCCGGGATCGACCCGGTCGCCGAGCTGGCGCACCGGTTCGCGAAGTCGTCGACGGTGCTGTTCTTGGGCCGCCACGTCGGATACCCGGTAGCCCTCGAAGGCGCGCTCAAACTGAAAGAACTGGCCTACATGCACGCCGAGGGGTTCGCGGCAGGCGAGCTCAAGCACGGCCCGATCGCGCTGATCGAAGACGACCTGCCGGTCATCGTCGTCATGCCGTCGCCAAAGGGGTCGGCGATGCTGCATGCGAAGCTGCTGTCCAATATCCGCGAGGTCCAGACACGCGGCGCGGTGACCATTGTGATCGCCGAAGAGGGCGATGATACGGTGCGTCCCTACGCCGATCATTTGATCGAAATCCCTGCGGTATCAACGCTTTTGCAACCACTCCTGTCGACGATCCCGCTGCAGGTGTTCGCCGCCGCGGTGGCTCAAGCACGCGGTTACGACGTCGACAAGCCCCGAAATCTGGCAAAATCCGTCACCGTCGAATAGTCAAGTCGAATAGTCGAACAGCTGTCGTCGGGAGGCACCGTGAAGAAATGGCGCATCGCGGGCATTGTCGCGTTCGTCGTCGCATACATCGGTCTGGCCGCGGTGTACGCCCTTGCCGGTATGGGCCCGGCGCGCCCGCTCATCGAAGCCACGCCAACGGCCGACGGAACGACCGTGAATCTGGACATCGTGTCCATCCAGCCGTATCGCAACTCGCTGCAATGCGATGTGACTGTGACGCCGGGCGCTGAGATATTGGACCCAAAAACCGGCAACCTCACCAAAGACCTCACCGTCGCAATCACTTCAGCGACCACACCCACCAGCCGAACCTGGCAGAAGGGCACCCAGCCGGGCGTTTTCCCGGTGCAGGTGAACATCAGCGGCGACATATCGGACTGGCCGTTCGACACCTATAAGTCCAAGCCCATCTCCGTCAACCTCTTCGTTGGCTCCCTGCAAAATCCCGAGCGCGTCTCGGTGGGCTTCGTCGACCGGCTTCCGGGCTGGAAACCCAGCGTGGAAGGCGGCAAGATCGGCGATGCGGGTCCTTACCGGGTGCACGTGTACCGGTCCCCGAGCACCATGGCGGTGGCGCTCGTCCTGCTCGGAGTGCTGGTCGCACTGGCCGCCTTCGGCCTGTTCGTCGCCGGTCAAACCGTGCGCAACCGGCGGAAATTCCAGCCGCCGATGGCGACGTGGTTCGCGGCCATGCTGTTCGCGGTGGTACCGCTGCGCAACGCGCTGCCCGACTCACCGCCGTTCGGGGCCTGGGTGGATGTGATGATCGTGATCTGGGTGATCGTGGCCCTGGTGACAGCGATGGGGTTGTACGTGTCCTGCTGGTGGCGGCACCTGGCACCGGACTTCGACTTGGACGCGCCCGCCAAACCGGAACCGGCACCAGCGGATTCGGCACCGCCCCAAGCCGAGTCGGTATCGGTACCAGCCGAGTCGGCATCAAAATAAGCCGGCGGCGTGCCAAGTAATCCTGTGGCCAGGATGTCGCTGTCGACGCGCACGATCGTTGGAGTGGTGGTCTTCGTCGCGGCCTACGTCGCGTCGATCCTGTTGTACGTCAACGGCGGATCGGGCCAACTGCACCAGATGTCATCCGGCGCGGGCGACGGCACCAAGGTGACGTTCGACATCGAAGCCATCCAGTCCAACAACGGCATCCTGGCGGCCAACATCACCGTCATGCCGGCGCCCGAACTGCTGGACCCGCAAACCGGCACGCTCAACGACGATCTTCACATCGTCGCCAACTCGCTCGTGCAGTCCAGCAAGCGCACCTGGCCGAAAGGCTCGCTGCCTGACCCATTGCGGGTATCGATCAGCCTCACCGGTGACGTCGCGGACTGGCCCTTCGACCGGTATGAAACCGGACCGCTCAAGGTTCATCTGTTCTCCGGCGCTTCGCAGACTCCCCAGAAGGTGACGGTGACGCTGGTCGATCGGCTGCTGGGCTGGGAAGTCGACGTGGTGCGCCAGCACCAGGGCGAAGGGCACGCTCCCTACGGGCTGCAACTGCACCGCTCCCAAAGCACGATGGCGTTCGCGGTGCTGATCCTCGGTGTCCTCATCGCGTTGGCCGTCCTGGCCTTCTTCGTCGCGATCCAGACGGTGCGCAACCGCAGGAAATTCCAGCCGCCGATGACGACGTGGTATGCGGCCATGCTGTTCGCGGTGATGCCGTTGCGCGATGCGTTGCCCGACTCGCCGCCCTTCGGTAGCTGGGTGGACGTCACCGTCGTGCTGTGGGTGATCGTCGTCTTGACCATTTCCTTGGTGCTCTACATCTCGTGTTGGTGGCGGCACCTGGCGCCCGACCACGAGAAGTAGTGACAAGCAGTCCCGGCGTGCGAAGGTTAGGCCGTGGCAAGAACGTCGGTGAAGGCGCGGTTGCGGAGCTGGGCTCGCGTGGTGTGGATTTACGTCAGCGATGCGCCGTTGACCTACTCCTGGTTGCTCGCGTTGGTGGCCACCACGATCATCCAGAACATACTCACCGGCCGGCAGCTGCATTCGGTGCTGCTGCACCGTTCCACCAACCTTGCGCATCTGGGCCGCGATCCGCTGGAAGTGCTGTTCTCCAGCCTGTTTTGGATCGACGGCCGGAACCTGGAACCCTACCTCGTGCTGTTCACCCTGTTTTTGGCGCCCGCCGAACATTGGCTTGGCCAATTACGTTGGCTGACAGTGGGATTGACTGCGCACGTCGGTGCCACCTACTTCAGCGAAGGGATCCTGTACCTGACGATACAAATGCGCGAGTCGTCCGAGAGATTGGTGCATTCCCGCGATATCGGGGTCAGCTATTTCCTCGCCGGGGTGATGGGGGTGCTGGCCTATCACTTCGTCAAACCGTGGCGGTGGGGCTATCTCGCGGTACTGCTGGTGATCTTCGGCTTTCCGCTGCTCACCATGGACAAAGCCGAGCTGGACTTCACCGCCATCGGCCATTTCACCGCGCTGCTGATCGGCCTGACCTTCTACCCGATGGCGCGCGACCGCGTGGGCATGCCGTTGAACCCGGTCAGACTCAAAGCCATTTTCCGGCGACGTCGGGCTGCTGAGGCCGCTGAGGCCGCTGAGGCTGCTGAAGCCGCGTATACGGCTGATGCCGACGCCCAGCCGCGCGAAGGACGCGAAGGGGATGTGCGATCGGCGGGTACATAACGGTGACGGTTTACGTGATACCCCCGGCTCTAACGTGGGTATCAAGGGTCACTGATCGTCAACCCGTCGTCCGGCGGGGTAGCGCGGTAGAAAGCGGGAGGCATGTGCGGAATCTGCGGTGAGATCCGCTGGGACGGTCGGTCGGCCGATGTCGCCGCGGTCGGCCGAATGGTCGATGCGATGACGTCACGCGGGCCGGACGGCAGCGGTGTCGTTGCGCACGGGGCGGTCGCGTTTGGGCACCGGCGGCTGTCGATCATCGATCTGTCCACCCGCGGCTCGCAGCCGATGGTCGACAGCGACCTCGCCCTGACGCTGGTGTTCAACGGTTGCATCTACAACTACAAACAGCTGCGCGAGGAGCTGCAGGCCGCCGGGTATCGCTTCTTCTCGACCGCCGACAGCGAGGTCGTGATCAAGGCGTTCCACAAATGGGGCCCACGCTGTGTCGACCGGTTCAAGGGCATGTTCGCGTTCGCCATCGTCGACCAGGATTCGGGCGTGGTGACCCTGGCGCGCGACCGGCTGGGCATCAAGCCGCTGTATCTGGCGGCCTCGCCCGGCCGGCTGCGGTTCGCGTCCAGCGTGCGCGCCCTGCTGGACGCCGGCGGGGTGGACACCGAGCTGGACCGTCACGCGTTGCATCACTACATGAGCTTCCACGCGGTGGTGCCTGCGCCGCGGACCATCTACCGCGGCGTGCGCAAGCTGCCGCCCGCCACCGTGCGGGTGATCCAGCCCGACGGTTCGCACACCGACACCGTCTATTGGAATCCGGCGTTCGGCCGCGATCCAGAACGGGCTTCGTGGTCGGCGGGGGACTGGCAGGACGCGTTGCTGGGCGCGCTGCGCGCCTCGGTGTCGCTTCGGATGGTCGCCGACGTGCCCGTCGGTGTCTTGTTGTCGGGCGGCATCGACTCCTCGATCGTGGTGGCGCTGCTGGCCGAGCAGGGCCAGCACGGGCTTGCCACGTTCAGCATCGGCTTTGACTCCGCCGCCGGCGAATCCGGCGACGAGTACGTCTATTCCGACCTGATCGCGAAGACCTTCGACACCGACCACCACAAGATCCACATCGACTCCTCACGCCTGTTGCCCGCGGTGCCGAAAACCATTGCCGCGATGAGTGAACCGATGGTCAGCCACGACTGCGTCGCCTTCTATCTGCTGTCGGAGGAAGTCAGCAAATCGGTCAAGGTGGTGCAGTCCGGGCAGGGCGCCGACGAGATCTTGGCCGGCTACACGTGGTACCCGCCGCTGGCCAACGTGGCCCGGGAGCAAACCACCGAGGCGTACGCCAAGGTGTTCTTCGACCGGGACCACAGCGACGTGTTGGCTATCTTCGCGCCCGAGTACGCCATCGACGTCGACGCCAGCCGCGACTTCGTGGCGGCGCACCAGAGCGCGCCGGGCGCGGACTCCGCCGTCGACGCCGCACTGCGCCTCGACACCCAGGTCATGCTGGTCGACGATCCGGTAAAGCGGGTCGACACGATGACCATGGCGTGGGGACTCGAAGCGCGAGTTCCGTTCCTGGACCACGACTTCGTCGAGCTGGCCGCCACCTGCCCACCGGAGCTCAAGCTGGCCTCCGGCGGCAAAGGCGTGCTCAAGGACGCTGCGCGGGCGTTGCTGCCGTCCGAAGTCATCGACCGGACGAAGGGCTACTTTCCGGTGCCAGGAATCCGCCATCTGGAGGGTGAGCTGCTCGACATGGTGCGCGACGCGCTGACCAACGACGCCGCCCGCAGCCGCGGACTGTACCGGGCCGAGACCGTGGCGGCGCTGCTGGCGGACCCGAACAAGACCCGTACCACGTTGGACGGCAACACATTATGGCAACTGGGCGTGCTGGAGATGTGGCTGCAGAGCATGGCGGGCTGAGTCGATGGCTCACGGGGTCCGCGCGCTGTACGGGGCGTCGTTGTCCCCGGATGCGACGGCGTTTGCCCATCTGGTTGATGACGGTGGTTATCCCCGTGCGGTGCAACGCTTTCTGCGGGGACAACGAGCCAGTTCGTCGCGGGACGTAGAGCTACCGGTAACCGGCCCGGTCACCCGGGTGATCCATTCCGCCGATGGTCACTGGTTGGCCTGCCAGGTGGCCCCCGACGGAGCCAATCGCAGCCAAATCTGGATCGTGACAACCGATCCCGACGACCGCATGGCCAGACGAATCGACGGCGAAGAACACGGGACCGCCGAACTGATCGGTTGGGACGGCACCCGGGTGGCGGCGATCCTGACCGGTGAGGACGGGATCGGGCGGTCGTGCCTGATCGACCCTGGGGACGGGTTCACCAACGTGTTGGACCGCCGCTCGGGCGGTCGATTGGTCGATGCGTGGGCCGGGGCGGCGCTGATTCGCGTCGGGCCGCGCGGTTACCACGAGATGATCATGCTGCACGGTGACAGCGAAGTCGCTTTGCTCCCTTCGGATCCCGGGTCCGTCACGGCGGCCGGAGTGATCCTCGACGACCATCACCCACGCCGCATCCGGTCCGGCCTCACCGGCGAGGAGACCCGGCTGCACTACCCGTCCAAGATGTGCCGGAATGCCGGCCTTGGCTACGTGCGGGCGCTGGTACTCAGCGACAACGGGTGCGAGTACACGCGACTGTTGGAGGTGACGGTCAGCGAGGACGGTGTGAGCTACTTCGTGGTGGCCGAACGCCCCGACTGCGGCATCGACGAGTTTGCCGTCAGCGATGACCTGTCCACCATTGCACTGCTGTGGAACCTGCAGGGGCGCAGTGAATTACAGATCATCGAATACAGTGATTACACGCTGGCCCCGCCCATTCCGTTGCCGGGTCCGGTTGCCGGCGAACTGTCCATCAGTGCCGGCGGCTCGCTGGTCGCCATGACCATCCAGGGCCCCGACCAGCCGCGAACCGTCGAACTGGTCAACCCCCGCACCCGGGAGTGGGAACTCATCGACCGCAAACCCACCCGGGGCCCGGTCATCACCGGATTCACCGCGGAGTCCGAGCCGGAACGGATCACCGCCCGTGACGGGCTGAGCCTCAACGCCTGGCTGTTTCGGCCGCCGGATGTGTCCGAGTCGACGGGCGCGGTGGTGTACCTGCACGGCGGACCGGAAGGGCAGGCCCGTCCCGGGTATGACGAGATCTTCGCGCGGCTGGTGAACGATGGCATCACCGTGCTGGCACCGAACGTCCGCGGTTCCGGCGGCTTCGGGCGCACCTTCGTGCACGCCGACGACAAGGAAAAGCGGTTCGCGGCCATCGACGACGTCGCCGACTGCGTGCGGTTCCTGGTCGACAACAAGCTGGCGGACTCGCGCCGCATCGCGTGCGCGGGCTGGTCCTACGGTGGCTACCTGACGTTGGCGGCCTTGACTTTTCACCCTGACCTGTTTGCCGCGGGAGTCAGCATCTGCGGCATGAGCGACCTCGGCACCTTTTACCGCAACACCGAACCGTGGATCGCCGACGCCGCCTACCCCGAGTACGGGCACCCGGTCAACGACCGGGAGTTGCTCGACCGACTGTCTCCGTTGCAGCGGGTCGACGCGCTCACCGCGCCTTTGCTGGTCGTACACGGGGCGCACGACACCAACGTGCCGGTCGGCGAATCCGAACAGATCGTCGAGGCGCTGCGCCGCGCCGGCCGCGACGTGCGTTACCTGCTGTTCGACGACGACGGCCACGCGATCAGCAAGCGGGAGAACCGGGCGGTGCTCGCCGATGCCATGAGCGATTGGTTGCACAAGGCCTTCGCGGCGGTGACCGTCTAGAGCGTGATCGCGACCGAGTCGGCCGTGTGCAATGCTGGCGTTGATGCGGCATTACTTCTCTGCTGATGAAATCCGCGACGCCGAGGCGCCACTGCTGGCCAGCTTGCCCGACGGTGCCTTGATGCGGCGCGCGGCCTTTGGATTGGCCACCGAAATCCTGCGCGAACTGAAGGCCCGCACCGGCGGCGTGTCTGGGCGTCGAATATGTGCGGTCGTCGGCTCGGGTGACAACGGCGGCGACGCGCTGTGGGCGGCGACGTTCCTGCGCCGTCGCGGCGCGGCCGCCGACGCGGTCCTGCTCAATCCGGAGCGCACGCACCGCAAGGGGTTGGCGGCGTTCCGGGCAGCCGGCGGCCGGGTCGTCGAAAAGGTGTCACCGACAACCGATCTGGTCATCGACGGGGTGGTGGGCATCTCCGGTTCCGGTCCGCTGCGTCCCGCCGCGGCGGAGGTGTTCGACGCCGTGGACAACGCGGGGATTCCGGTGGTGGCCGTCGACATTCCCAGCGGCATCGACGTGTCGACCGGAGCGATCGACGGACCCGCGGTGCGCGCCGCGCTGACCGTCACCTTCGGCGGGCTCAAATACGTGCACGGGCTGGCCGACTGCGGCCGCGTCGTCCTGGTCGACATCGGGCTCGACCTGCCCGAAACTGACGTCCTCGGCTTCGATGCCGCCGACGTGGTAGCGCGCTGGCCGGTGCCCGGCCCCCGCGACGACAAGTACACCCAGGGCGTGACCGGCATCCTCGCCGGGTCGGCGACGTATCCGGGGGCGGCCGTGCTCTGTACCGGCGCTGCCGTCGCCGCCACGTCCGGCATGGTCCGTTACGCCGGGAGCGCGAACCACGAGGTGCTGGCGCACTGGCCCGAGGTCATCGCGTCACCTACCCCGTCGGCGGCCGGAAGGGTGCAGGCCTGGGTCGTGGGGCCTGGGCTCGGGACCGACGAGGCCGGCGCCGCCGCACTGTGGTTCGCGTTGGAAACCGACCTGCCGGTGCTGGTCGACGCCGACGGTCTCACCATGCTGGCCGCGCACCCGGAACTGGTGGCCAACCGCCAAGCCCCGACGGTGCTGACCCCGCACGCCGGCGAGTTCGCGCGACTGGCGGGGGCGCCGCCGGGCGATGACCGGGTCGGCGCGTGCCGCAAGCTTGCCGACGCGTTCGGGGCCACGGTGCTGCTCAAGGGCAACGTCACCGTCATCGCCGAACCGGGCGGTCCGGTCTATCTGAACCCGGCCGGGCAGTCCTGGGCGGCGACGGCCGGGTCCGGTGACGTGCTGTCGGGCATGATCGGCGCGCTGCTGGCGTCCGGGCTGCCGCCCGGTGAGGCCGCGGCGGCCGCGGCCTTTGTGCACGCGCGCGCCGCGGCGCTGTCGGCCGCCGACCCGGGACCCGGCGAAGCGCCCACGTCGGCGTCGCGAATTCTGCACCACATCCGGGCCGCCCTGGCCGCCATCTAGCGGCGTTGAGCCGCGAGTAGTTAGAGAGGATCCGTTGTGGCAACACACCACCCGTCCGTTCCGGGGCACTCGGTCGCGCCTGCTTACACCGGCCGGCTGTTCAACGCTCCGATCCCGGCGTTGCGGATGCCCGAGGAATCGATGGACCCCGAAGCCGCCTACCGCTTCATCCACGACGAACTGATGCTCGACGGCAGTTCGCGGCTGAACCTGGCGACGTTCGTGACCACCTGGATGGATCCCCAGGCCGGACAGCTGATGGCCGAAACGTTCGACAAGAACATGATCGACAAGGACGAGTACCCCGCGACCGCGGCGATCGAGCAGCGCTGCGTGTGCATGGTGGCCGACCTGTTCCACGCCGAGAACCTGCGCGATGATGACCCGTCCAGCGCCATCGGGGTGTCGACCATCGGGTCCAGCGAGGCGGTGATGCTGGGCGGGCTGGCGCTGAAATGGCGATGGCGTCAGCGCGTCGGCAAGGGCTGGGAAGGGCGCACGCCGAATCTGGTGCTGGGGTCCAACGTGCAGGTGGTGTGGGAGAAGTTCTGCCGCTACTTCGACGTCGAGCCGCGCTACCTGCCGATGGAAGAGGGTCGCTACGTCATCACCCCGGAGCAGGTGGTGGACGCCGTCGACGAAAACACCATCGGCGTGGTGGCCATTCTGGGCACCACCTACACCGGTGAGCTCGAACCCATCGCGGAAATCTGCGCGGCATTGGACAAACTGGCCGCAGGCGGCGGGGTCGACGTTCCGGTGCACGTCGACGCCGCCAGCGGCGGCTTCGTGGTGCCGTTCCTGCATCCGGACCTGAAGTGGGATTTCCGGCTGCCGCGGGTGGTGTCCATCAACGTCAGCGGGCACAAGTACGGGCTGACCTACCCGGGCATCGGGTTCGTGGTGTGGCGCAGCGCCGAGCATCTTCCCGAGGAGCTGATCTTCCGGGTCAACTACCTGGGCGGCGACATGCCGACCTTCACCCTCAACTTCTCCCGCCCCGGCAACCAGGTGGTCGGGCAGTATTACAACTTCCTGAGGCTGGGCCGGGAGGGATATACGAAGGTCATGCAGTCCCTGTCGCAGACGGCGCGCTGGCTGGGCGAGCAGCTGCGGACGGGCGAGCACATGGAGCTGATCTCGGACGGTTCTGCGATCCCGGTGGTCGCGTTCCGGCTGGCCCGCGACCGCGGGTACACCGAGTTCGACGTCTCCCACGAGCTGCGCACCTTCGGCTGGCAGGTACCCGCGTACACCATGCCCGACAACGCCACGCACATCTCCGTGCTGCGCATTGTGGTGCGGGAGGGATTCTCCGCTGACCTGGCCCGGGCCCTGCACGACGACGCCGTCACCGCCCTGCACACGCTGGACAAGGTGAAGCCGGGCGGGCAATACGACGGCCAGCATTTCGCGCATTAGCGGGGCCTCGTCCGGGGTCACACACCGTCGCCCGGGTCGCCCGGCTACCCACATCCGCCGGTTCTGGGACAATGGCGGCCGTGCACGCTACGTCGACATCGCTGACACCGGGGGTATTGGCCGAGGCGGTCGTCGACCTGGGCGCCATCCAGCACAACGTGCGGGTGCTGCGCGAACACGCCGGTAACGCGCAGGTGATGGCCGTGGTCAAGGCGGACGGTTACGGCCACGGCGCCACCCGGGTGGCGCACGCCGCGCTCGCGGCGGGAGCCACCGAACTCGGCGTCGCCACCGTGGACGAGGCACTGGCCCTGCGGGCCGACGGCATCACCGCACCCGTGCTGGCCTGGCTGCACCCGCCCGGCATCGACTTCGCGCCCGCATTGCAGGCCAACGTGGAGATCGCCGTGTCCTCGGTGCGCCAGCTCGATGAATTGCTGGACGCGGCCCGGCGCACCGGCGTCCCCGCCACGGTCACCGTCAAGGTCGACACCGGACTGAACCGCAACGGTGTACCCGCCAAGCTGTACCCGGCGATGTTGACCGCGTTGCGCGCGGCCGTCGCCGAGGAAACCATCCGGCTGCGCGGGCTGATGTCGCACATGGTCTACGCCGACGCGCCGGACAAGTCCATCAACGACGTTCAGGCCCAACGGTTTAACGACATGCTGGAGCACGCCCGCGAAAAGGGCGTGAAGTTCGAGGTCGCGCACCTGTCGAACTCGTCGGCCACCCTGGCCCGGCCCGACCTGACGCTGGACCTGGTGCGGCCCGGCATCGCGGTGTACGGGCTGAGTCCGGTGCCCGAACTGGGCGACATGGGTCTGGTGCCCGCGATGACATTGAAATGTGCTGTGGCACTGGTGAAGTCGGTAGAGGCGGGTAGCGGTGTCTCGTACGGGCACGACTGGGTCGCGCCGCACGACACCACCGTTGCGCTGCTGCCCATCGGCTACGCCGACGGGGTGTTCCGCTCCTTGGGCGGGCGGCTCGAGGTGATGATCAACGGTAAGCGGCGACCGGGGGTGGGACGGGTCTGCATGGATCAGTTCGTCGTCGACCTGGGGCCCGGACCCGTCGACGTCAGCGAAGGTGACGAGGCGATCCTGTTCGGGCCAGGCGGCAACGGCGAGCCCACCGCCCAGGACTGGGCCGATCTCGTCGGGACCATCCACTACGAGATCGTCACCAGCCCCCGGGGTCGTATCACCAGGACCTACCGCGAGGCCGAAAAACCTTGAGCGACGAGGATGCCCGCAAGCGCCAGAAGGCGTGGCTTGCGGGTAGCGCAGGGCTGACGGCGGTGGCCACGATCGTGGGCGCCTCGGCGCGGCGATCGCTCGCCGAACGCAGCAGCGTCGTCGAAGACCCGTGGGCCGACGAGGATTTCGACCGACTGGACAGTGACCGCGCCAAAGTGGTGACGACGCCGGACGGGGTGGAGTTGGCGGTTCGCGAGGCCGGCCCGGAGGATGCCCCGCTGACCATCGTCTTCGCGCACGGATTCTGTTTGCACATGGGCGCCTTCCACTTTCAGCGGACCCGGCTCAGCGAGCATTACGGTTCGCGGGTGCGGATGGTCTTCTACGACCAGCGCGGGCATGGCCAGTCCGGGCAAGGCGAGCCCGAGTCCTACACGCTGACCCAGCTCGGGCAGGACCTGGAAACCGTGCTGCAGGCCACCGCACCCCGCGGATTGGTCGTGCTGGTGGGCCACTCCATGGGTGGCATGACGGTGCTGTCACACGCCCGGCAATTCCCCGAGCGGTACGGCAAGCGGATCGTGGGTGCGGCGTTACTGTCGTCGGCGGCCGAGGGCGTGACGCGCTCACCGCTGGGCGAGTTCCTCAAGAACCCGGCACTCAACGCCGTACGGTTCACCGCGAAGTCGGCGCCGAAGCTGATGGACCGCGGCCGCAACGTATCTCGGTCGTTGATCGGTCCCATCCTGCGGGCCGCGTCCTACAGCGACCTGAAGGTCAGCCGGAGCCTGGATGCGTTCTCCCAACGGATGATGACCGGCACCCCGATCGCCACCCTGGTGGGCTTCCTGCGGGCCCTCGAAACCCATGACGAAACCGGGGGATTGTGGACGCTGCTCAAGGTCCCGACGCTGGTGGTGTGCGGCGACCACGACCTGCTCACCCCGGACGAGTACTCCCGGTTGATGGCGGCCTCGCTGCCGCAATCCGAGCTGATCATCGTCGAAGGTGCCAGCCACCTGGCGTTGCTCGACAAGCCCGATCCGATCAACGAGGGCCTGATCCGGCTCGTCGAGCGGGCCGTCCCGAACAAGATGACGTTGCGGTACCGCCGATTCGGCGAGCGGCTCCGGGAACGGTTTAGGCGCCATGGTTAGCACGGCCCGGGCCGGCGGAGGCACCGCAACCTGCGAGCGCGTCGAGGACACCATCGCCCTCGGCTCCCAGCTCGGCGCCGAGCTGCGCGCCGGCGACGTGGTGGTGTTATCCGGTCCGCTCGGCGCAGGAAAAACGGTGTTGGCCAAGGGGATCGCTGCGGCGATGGATGTCGACGGGCCGGTCACCTCGCCAACGTACGTGCTGGCCCGGGTACACCCGGCGCGCCAAGCGGGCAAGCCGGCCATGATCCACGTCGACATGTACCGGCTGCTGGACCATCAGGGTGCGGACCTGCTCGGCGAACTCGACTCCCTGGACCTGGACACCGATCTCGAAGACGCCGTCGTCGTAGTGGAGTGGGGCGAAGGTCTGGCCGAACGACTCTCCGAACGTCACCTCGATGTCCGGCTGGAGCGAGTCAGCCACTCCGACACCAGGATTGCGACGTGGGAGTGGGGATCGTGAAGGTTGTTCTCGCGCTTGACACTTCGACGCCGGCGGTGACGGCGGGCATCGTCCGTCTCGGTCTCGATGATGTGCAGGTACTGGCCGAGCGTGTCACGCTCGACGCCCGCGCGCATGCCGAACGGCTGACTCCCAACGTCCTGGCCGCGCTCGCCGATGCCGGGCTGGTCATGGCCGATCTCGACGCCGTGGTGGTGGGTTGCGGGCCGGGGCCTTTCACCGGCCTGCGGGCCGGCATGGCCACGGCCGCTGCCTACGGGCATGCGCTGGACATCCCGGTGCACGGCGTGTGCAGCCTGGATGCCATTGGGGTGCTGACCACGGGTGACGTGCTGGTGGTGACCGACGCGCGTCGGCGAGAGGTCTACTGGGCGCGCTACCGCGACGGCGTCCGCACCGCGGGTGCGGACGTCAACTCTCCAGCCGATGTGGACCCCGGCTCGGCGCACGCGGTGGCCGGATCGCCCGAGCACGCCGCCCTTTTCGACCTGCCGCGGATAGAGCCCGTCTACCCGACGGCGGCGGGCCTGGTGCGCGCGGTGCCCGACTTTTCGGCGCCGCCGGCACCACTGGTGGCGTTGTACCTGCGCCGACCGGATGCCAAGCCCTTGGCGGCACGGTCATGACACGCGCCGCCGACGTGCCCGTCACCGTAGGCGCGCTGACCCGCGCGGACGCTCGCCGCTGCGCCGAGCTTGAAGCGGTGTTGTTCGACGGCGACGACCCGTGGCCGGCGGTCGCCTTTGAGCGCGAATTGGCAAGTGGGCGTAACCATTACGTGGGTGCGCGGATCGGGGACCTACTGGTCGGGTACGCGGGGATCTCACGGCTGGGCCGCGTCGCCCCGTTCGAATACGAAGTGCACACCATCGGGGTAGACCCGGCCTACCAGGGGCGGGGCATCGGCCGCCGATTGTTGGAAGAGTTACTGCACTTCGCCGACGGCGGCGTCGTCTTCCTGGAGGTCCGAACCGACAACGAGGCCGCCATCGGGTTGTACCGCAGCATGGGATTCGAGCAGATCGGTCTGCGCAAGCGGTACTACCGAGTCAGCGGCGCCGATGCCTACACGATGCGCCGGGAGGCCCAGTGACCACCATTCTTGCCATCGAAACCTCTTGTGACGAAACGGGTGTCGGCATCGCGCGGCTGGCGCCCGACGGCAGTGTGACCTTGTTGGCCGATGAGGTTGCCTCCAGCGTCGACGAGCATGTGCGGTTCGGCGGCGTGGTGCCCGAGATCGCTTCCCGTGCACACCTGGAGGCGCTCGGGCCCGCTATGCGACGCGCGCTGGAAGCCGCCGGCCTGGCCAAGCCCGACATCGTCGCGGCCACCATCGGGCCCGGGTTGGCCGGCGCGCTACTGGTGGGAGTCGCTGCGGCCAAGGCGTATTCGGCCGCCTGGGGGGTGCCGTTCTACGCGGTGAACCACCTCGGCGGGCACCTGGCCGCCGACGTCTACGAACAGGGCCCGCTACCCGAGTGCGTGGCGCTGTTGGTGTCGGGCGGTCACACTCACCTCCTGCACGTGCGGTCGCTCGGCGAGCCGATCGTCGAGTTGGGCAGCACCGTCGACGACGCCGCCGGTGAGGCGTACGACAAGGTGGCGCGGTTACTGGGCCTGGGCTACCCGGGCGGCAAGGTGCTCGACGACCTGGCGCGCACCGGCGACCGGGACGCCATCCCGTTCCCCCGCGGCATGACCGGCCCGAACGACGACCCATACGCGTTCAGCTTCTCCGGACTCAAGACCGCCGTCGCGCGCTACGTGGAGAGCCATCCCGATGCCGTGACGGCCGATGTCGCCGCCGGGTTTCAAGAGGCCGTCGCCGACGTCTTGACCAAGAAGGCGGTGCGCGCTGCGACCGACCTCGGTGTGTCGAACCTGCTGATCGCCGGGGGAGTGGCCGCCAACTCGCGGATCAGGGAACTGGCCACGCAACGCTGCGCCGACGCCGGCCTGACCCTGCGCGTTCCCCGGCCCCGGCTGTGCACCGACAACGGGGCGATGATCGCCGCGTTCGCCGCACAGTTGGTAGCGGCGGGAGCCGAGCCGTCGCCGCTGGATGCGGTGAGCGACCCGGGGCTGCCGGTGGTCATCACCCAGGTCTAGCTCATCGCCGAGCGTCCCACCGCCGAGCGTCACACCGCCGAGCGTCACACCAGAGTGACCGCCGACGTCGAGCGTCACTCTGGCGCGACACGCCAGAGTGACCGCCGACGCCGAGCGTCACGCCAGCGCGACACCGGGCGAGCGAGGCAACTGGCCGCCGAGCGTCCCACCGCCGAGCGTCACACCAGAGTGACCGCCGACGCCGAGCGTCACTCTGGCGCGACACCGGGCGAGCGAGGCAACTGGCCGCCGAGCGTCACACCGCCGAGCGTCCCACCAGAGTGACCGCCGACGTCGAGCGTCACTCTGGTGGGACACCGGGCGAGCGAGGCAACTGGCCGCCGAGCGTCCCACCGCCGAGCGTCACACCAGAGTGACCGCCGACGCCGAGCGTCACGCCAGCGCGACACCGGGCGAGCGAGGCAACTGGCCGCCGAGCGTCACACCGCCGAGCGTCCCACCAGAGTGACCGCCGACGTCGAGCGTCACTCTGGCGCGACACCCGGCGAGCGAGGCAACTGGCCGCCGAGCGTCCCACCGCCGAGCGTCCCACCAGAGTGACCGCCGACGCCGAGCGTCACGCCAGCGCGACACCGGGCGAGCGAGGCAACTGGCCGCCGAGCGTCACACCAGAGTGACCGCCGACGCCGAGCGTCACGCCAGCGCGACACCGGGCGAGCGCGAGGCGTCCGGCCGCAACGTCAGCCGGGGGAACCGCCGGTACCGAAGCCGCCGCCGGCCCCACCGGTGCCGCCATTGACGCCGTCCGGACCAGTGCCGACGCCGCCCGCCGTACCGGCGATGCCGGATTTGCCGCTGGTAGAGCCGCTCTTGCCGCCGGTGCCGCCGCCACCACCGGTGCCGCCGGATCCGCCGGTCCCGCCCACGCCCGCGCCGCTGCCGGTGCCGCCCGCGCCGCCGAGTCCGCCGATGCTGCCGTCACCACCGGTACCGCCGGTAGAGCTGCTCGAGTTACCGCCGACGCCGCCCGTGCCTCCATTGCCGCCGACACCGCCATTGCCGCCGTTGCCGTCGCCGCCGCCGGCATTGCCGCCGACGCCGCCGGTTCCGGCAATACCCCCGACTCCGCCAGTACCGCCCTTGCCGTTGGTGTTGGCCAAGCCGCCGGCGCCACCGGCGCCAGCGGTGCCACCCTGACCGCCGGTGCCGCCGGAACCACCATCGGTTCCATTCCCACCGGCACCGCCGGTACCCGCGACGCCACCGGCGCCCCCCGTTCCGCCGGTCGCGGTGCTGCCGACGGCGTTGCTGCTACCGCCTGTTCCGCCGGTTCCGCCAGTGCCGCCTTGGCCACCGGTGCCGCCGGCACCTCCGCCGACGCCGCCGATGCCGGCCCCGCCGTCACCACCCACGCCGCCCGCGCCCCCGGTGCCACCCGCCTTGCCCTCGGTGGGAGCCGCACCGCCGCTTCCAGCGGTACCCGTGGAACCGGTTCCGCCTTGGCCCCCGGTGCCGCCTGTGCCGCCGGTGCCGATCTTCCCGTTCTGGCCGCCGTCAACCCCGAGTCCGGCCGCTCCGGCGGTGCCGCCGGTGCCACCCTTGCCGCCCTCACCGGCGACGTTTGCGCTGCCGGCGGTGGTGTTGCTACCGCCGGCACCCCCGGTGCCGCCGGTGCCGCCGTTGCCGCCCTGACCGCCCTGGCCGCCGCCCTGACCGTCGATGCCGGCACCGCCGTCACCGCCCTGGCCGCCCGTGCCGGCCTTGCCGCCCAGACCACCATTGGTAGGCGTGCCGCTGCTGGTGCCGGTGGTACCGGTGCCGCCGTTACCACCGTTGCCGCCCTTGCCGCCCGTGCCGCCAACGCCGATGCCGCCGTCATCGCCGCCGTCGGTGCCAAGTCCTGCTGCGCCGGCCGCGCCGCCGGTGCCACCCTTGCCGCCGTCGGCGCCGGTGCCGCCGGTGGTGCCGGTGTTGCTGCCGCCGACGCCGCCGGTGCCGCCGGTGCCGCCGTTGCCGCCCTGACCGCCCTGGCCCCCGCCTTCACCGTTGATACCGGCCCCGCCGGAACCGCCCTGACCGCCCGCGCCGCCCGCGCCGCCCTGCTTCCCGGCGGTTGGTGCACTCGTGGAGTTGCTGCCCGCAGTTCCGGTGCCGCCGCTGCCGCCGTTGCCGCCCGTGCCACCCGTGCCGCCGGTCCCGTTCGCGCCGGTCTCCCCGCCGTCGGTGCCGATACCGCCGGCACCGGCCGTGCCGCCGGTGCCGCCCTTGCCGCCGGCGGCACCGCTATTACCGGCACTTCCGGTGTTGTTGCCGCCGTTTCCGCCGGTACCGCCGGTCCCGCCGATACCTCCGGTGCCGCCCTTGCCGCCGCCCACGCCGTTGATCCCGCTGCCGCCGTCGCCGCCGACGCCTCCCGCGCCGCCCTGGCCACCCTGGCCGCCCTTGCTGGGCCCAGAGCCACTGCCGCCGGTGCTGCCCGTTGCCCCGCTACCGCCTTGACCGCCGGTGCCGCCCTGGCCGCCGGTGCCGTTCGACCCGTCCAGGCCGCCGTCGGTGCCAAGCCCGGCCGCACCGGCTGCGCCGCCGGTGCCGCCTTTCCCGCCTGCCGCGCCGTTAGCACCGTTGGTGCCGGTGTGGGAGCCGCCCTTACCGCCTTCGCCGCCCTGGCCGCCTTGACCGCCGTTGCCGCCGTTGCCGCCGCCTTGGCCGTCGATGCCGGCTCCACCCGCGCCACCTTGGCCGCCGGCGCCGCCCTGAAAGCCCTGCAGGCCCGCGGTCGGTGTGGCGGAGCTAGTCCCCGCGGCGCCCACATCGCCGACTCCGCCGTCGCCTCCGGAGCCGCCGTTACCGCCGGTGCCGTTGCTGCCCGTCTTACCGACGGCACCCAACGGGCCGCCGGCGCCGCCGGCCCCGCCAGCCCCGGCTTTGCCGCCGGTACCGCCGGTGCCGCCAGTGCCGCCGTCGGTGGCAGAGCCCACGCCGGTGCCACCGGTGCCGCCGTCACCGCCCACGCCGCCCGAACCGCCGGCGCCGCCTGCGCCGCCCACTCCGTAAAGGCTCGCGTTGGCGCCGCCTGCGCCACCGGCACCGCCAGCTCCGCCGGCGGTGCCGTCGCCGCCGGTCCCGCCACCCGCGCTGCCCGTTTCACCTGTTGCGCCGTCCCCGCCGGCCCCACCGTCACCGCCAGCACCGGCGGTTCCGCCAAACAGCGCCCTACTCGCGCCGCCGGCCCCGCCGTCCCCGCCGGCACCCCCGGCCACTCCGGTGGCGCCTGCGCCTCCTTGACCCCCGGCTCCGCCATTCCCGCCGCGGCGGGTGCGACGACGCAGATTGCGGCTGCCGGCGCCGACGAGGTGTCTGCGGTGATCGCGACCCTGTTCGG
>NZ_MVHT01000044.1 GCF_002086275.1 Mycobacterium intermedium
CATCAGCGCGCCCAATAGTTACTGTTTAACCGGGGAAACTCGGTGGGGCCGGCGCCGCGGGGGTGGGCGTCGCGCTGGGAACCGTAGCGGCCGGAACGGTGAAGGTGTCCGTTCTACCGCCCAGGGTTGCCAGTGCCTGCTCCGCCGCCCGGGCGAAGTCACCGCTCGTCGCGTATCGATCTTCCGGTCGTTTCGCCATGCCGCGGGCGATCACGTCGTCCAAAGCCGGCGGAAGCCCCAATCGCGCACTGACCCGAGGCACGGGCTCGGACAGGTGGGCGCCGACCAGGCTAGCGGTGTCGCCGGAGAACGGCGGTGCCCCGGAGATGGCTTCGAACAGCACGCACGCCAGGGCGTAGGTGTCGGCCCTGGCGGTCACCTGGGCCGCGTCACCCCTGAACCGTTCCGGAGCCATGTACGCCCAGGTGCCCAGCACGTCACCCAGCTGAGTCACCCGCTGCTCGGTCGCGGCGTTGGCGATTCCGAAATCCACCAGATAGGCGAAATCATCCGCCGTGATCAAGATGTTGGCGGGCTTGACGTCCCGATGCAGTACTCCGGCGTTGTGTGCGGCATCCAGCGCCGAGGCGATCTGACGCACGACGGACACCGCCTTGGCCGGCGGCAGCGGACCGTTCCGCAGCATCGTGTCCAAGTCGACGCCATTGATCAGCCGCATATCGACGTAAAGGTGCCCGTCGATTTCGCCGGTGGCGTGAATCGGCACGACATGTGGATCCTGCAGTCGTCCCGCGATGCGCGCTTCGCGCTGCAGCCGCCGACGGTAGTCCTCGTTCTGGGCGTAGTCACCTGAGATGAGCTTGAGGGCGACTGTCCGGTCCATGACGGTGTCTTCGGCTTCGTAGACCGTGCCCATACCGCCGCTGCCGAGAATGCGCTTAAGCACGTAGGGCCCGAAGCGGTTGCCGACCGTTGGTACCGTGCCGTCGCTCATCGCTGTTCTCCTGCGTCCAGGTATCCCGGCAGAAAAAATCGTAGACCGGCGCCGCCCATTTCTTCGCAAGCAGACGCAAAATCCCCGGTTAAACAGTAACTATTGGGCGCGCTGATGTCTGCTCGGTGATCGGGATTTTCAGGTGGTGAGAATCGTTGCGGCCGACGTACCGGGCGCCCCGTAAAGCTGGGTGAAGCCCACCTTCGGTTCGCCTGGAACCTGGCGATCGCCGGCTTGGCCACGCAACTGCCTGACGATCTCGTGAATCTGGCGCAGACCGGACGCTCCGATGGGCTCGCCATTGGCGATCAGTCCGCCGTCGGTGTTGATCGGCATCGCACCGCCGATCTCGGTGGCGCCGTCGGCCAACAGCTTTTCCTGGTCTCCGTCGCCGCAGAAGCCGCACTCTGCCATGTGGATGATTTCGGCGCCCGCATCGGTGTCCTGCAGTTGGATCACGTCGACGTCGTCCGGGCTGACACCGGCGTTTTCGAATGCGGCCCGGGCGGCGTAGACGGTGGGGGAGACGTCCTCCTCGACCGGGGCGAAGGTGGTGTTCACTTCATACGCGCCGTACTTGCGGGTGCGCAGTTCGATCGCCTTCAGGTACACGGGCTTGTCGGTGTAGCGATGGGCGATGTCGGCCCGGCACAGCACCGCTGCCGCCGCACCCTCATCCGGGGCACAAAACATGTACTGGGTGAGCGGATAGTTCAGCATCGCCGAGTTGAGGATGTCGTCCTCGGGTATCGGCTTGCGCCGGAACGCATTCGGATTCAACGCCCCGTTGCGGAAGTTCTTGGCCGCCACCTTGGCCAGCGTCCGCTGGGAGATGCCGTGGTCGTGCAGGTAGCGATTGGCCTTCATGCCAAAGAACTGGGTGGTGAGGTACTGGCCGTTCTCGGCGTACCAGCGCGGCATCCCGACCAGGGCGGGATCCTCGGTGAACGCACCCCGCGGATGTTTGTCCAAGCCGACGGCGATGCCGATGTCGTAGTCGCCCAGTCGAATTCCGTCGGCGCACGCCTTGACGGCGCTGGCCGCCGTGGCGCAGGCGTTGAAGACGTTGGTGAAGGGTATGCCGGTCAGTCCCACCATTGCGACGATGGCGTCCGGGTTGGCGACGGTCCAACTGCCGCCGGTGGCCGCCTGAATGTCGGACCATTGCACACCGGCGTCGGCCACCGCGGCGAAGATCGCCTCGACGGCCATTTGCATGGCGGTTTTCCCCTCGAATCGCCCGAAGGGGTGGAGGCCTACGCCGATGACGGCTACTTCATTCACGCTGCGCCTCCCACTGTGCCCGCAAAGATGAATGTCTATAATACTGTAACCATTACCGTTGATCGTGCCGAATGGGTGTCGCGTGGCCGGGCCCAGCGGCGACATGATCTCCAGAGGGGCGGCGTCATGACCACTGCCACAGTGATTTTCGACCCGTTCTCCGACGAGTTCTTCAACGATCCGTACGAGACCTACCGGCGCATGCGGACGGAGGCGCCGGTCTATTACAGCCAGGAGTACGACTTCTACGCTTTGACCCGCCACGAGGATGTGGCGGGGGCGTTCAAGGACTACGAGACCTACTCGTCGGCCTACGGGGTGGATCTCGCTCAGGTGCGCAAAGGCCATGTCACCGAGCACGGTTCGATCATCGCCATGGATCCGCCCGCACATCGCCGCATGCGCGGATTGCTGAACAAGGTGTTCACGCCGCGCGCCATCCAGGCGTTGCGTCCGCTGGTGACGGAATCGGTGGACAAGTTCCTCGCTGCTGCTAACCCGGACGGCTTCGACTTCGTCCAAGACTTCTCGGCGCTTTTCCCCGTCGACGTGATGACCACCCTGCAGGGGGTGCCCGAGCAGGACCGCCAGCAGATCCGGCTGTGGATCGACGACCTACTGCACCGCGACGCCGGCGAGGTCGAGATGAGCGAGGCCGGCCTGAAGTCCGCCGTCGACATGGCCGTCTACTACTTCCGTCTCACCAAGCAGCGCCGCGAGAACTTGGGCGACGACTTGTTGAGCAGGCTCATCCAGTCCGAGATCGAGCGAGACGACGGCGAGATGACACCGCTCAGCAACATCGAAATCACTGAGTTCGCAACGCTGTTGGGCGGTGCGGGTGCAGAGACCGTCACCAAGCTGCTCGGAAACGCCGCGGTGGTGTTCGCCAGGAACCCCGACCAGTGGCAGAAGCTGCTGGACGACCGCGCCAAGATCCCGCTGGCCGTGGAGGAACTGTTACGTTACGAGGCGCCCGCACAGTACAACGTGCGGCGCTCGACCCGCGACGTAACGCTGCACGGTGTGACGATCCCGGCGGGCAAACCCGTGTTCTTGGTCGGGGGTTCGGCCAACCGGGATGAACGGGCGTGGACCGACCCGGACGCGTTCGACATCGAACGCGACCGCACCCAAGCGCAGAATCTGGGTCTTGGCTACGGCATCCACAGTTGTCTGGGGGCGGCGCTGGCGCGCCTGGAGAGCTCCATCGCACTGGACAGGATGCTCGACTTCATGCCCCGCTACGAGGTCGATTGGGCCGGCTGCAGACGAGTCAACATGCAGAACGTCGCGGGTTGGAGCAACGTGCCGGTACGGGTACTGCCCTAGCGGTCGGTCCGGCGGCGCCAGACCAGCGTGCTGTGCAGCCGCGTGCCCGACGCGGAGGTCGTGCTCGCCGAGAGTGTCAGCCGGTCGCCGTCGATCCGAGCGCGCCGAAACAGCGGCTGCTGCAACAACTCCGGCATTGTCGCTATCGCCACATCGTGGCGTACCGTCCCGGCTGACTCGTCGACATCGAAGCGGCCACCGTAGGAGATGTATTCGGCGCCCGGGCCAGGGGTCAATTGCGCGGACATGTGACCGTCAGCGGTGTAGAGAATCAGGCCCCTCGGGTGCTCGCCGAACGTGTTCCTCTGTTCACCGGTCTCTTCATTCCGGGTGACGAACGACTCCAGCCACCAACCGCCCAGCAGGGCCTGACGCAGATCGCTCATCACTCAGCCTCCGTTCGCTGCTACCGCTCGCCCGGGTCAACCGGCCCCGGTTGACCCTACCGAATTGGTTACAGTAGCCTCCATGTCCATGGGCGGCAGGTGTGACCGGCGTCACCGGCGAACAACTGTGCCGCTCTGGTGATGATTGCCCCGCCCAATGCCGGAATCAAGGTCGATGGGGGTATTCCCCTGGACCTCCGACGGGTACCGGCCGTCGCCGCCGAAGTCGAACGGCTCGGCTACGACGGCTGCTGGACCGGCGAGATCAACCACGATCCCTTTCTGCCAATGCTGTTGGCCGCCGAGCACACCTCAACGATCGAGTTGGGTACCAGCATTGCGGTGGCCTTCGCACGCAGTCCCATGACCGTTGCCAACGTCGCGTGGGATCTGCAGTCCTATTCGGGCGGCCGCTTCATCCTTGGGTTGGGCACCCAGGTGCGTGCGCACGTCGAGAAGCGGTTCAGCATGCCGTGGAGCCGGCCGGTGGCAAGGATGCGCGAATACGTCCTGGCGCTGCGGGCAATTTGGGAGTGCTGGCAGAACGGCGTCCGGCTGAGCTTCGATGGCGATTTCTACACGCACAAGCTCATGACGCCGATGTTCACACCCGAGCCGCTATCCGGGCCACTACCAAAGGTTTTCGTAGCAGCCGTCGGACCGGCGATGACGCGGATGTGCGGCCAGGTAGCCGACGGGGTCATCGCACACGCGTTCACCACCCGGCGCTACCTGGACGAGGTGACCCTGCCGGCATTGCTGGACGGGATACGGCACGCCGGCCGCGAGCGTGCCGACGTCGCGGTGACGTGCGCGGTGTTTGTGGTGACCGGCCGCACTGACGCCGAGTTGGCCGCCGCCGCGGCGGCCACAAAGAAACAGATCGCCTTCTACGCGTCGACACCGGCCTACCGCAACGTGCTGGACCTGCACGGCTGGGCCGACCTGCACACGGAGTTACACCGGCTGTCCCGGCAAGGTGAGTGGGATGCCATGGGCGCGTTGATCGATGACGAGGTGCTGGCGACCTTCGCCGTCGTCGCTCCCCTTGGCCAGATCGCCGACGCGCTGCGCACCAGGTGCGACGGCGCGGTGGACCGCGTGTTGCCGGCCCTTCCAAGAGATTTGCCCGCGTCGACGGTGGCGACCATCCTCGACGAGTTGCGCGGGGGAGAGGTGCCACATGGACCACAAGGATAAGGTCATCGGCAGGACCATCGTCGTCACCGGCGGCGCCCGAGGCATCGGCTTCGCGACCGCAGCCGCCCTGCGAGGCCGGGGTGCACGCATCGTCATCGGGGACCGGGACCGGGCCGCCCTGGACACCGCTGTAGCCGAATTGGCCACTGCCGGTTCGATTTCCGGTCACCTGGTCGACGTCGCCGACCGCCGGTCGTTCGCCGAGTTCTTAGACGCCGCCCGGGCCGACGGCAGGGGACGCATCGACGTGCTGATCAACAACGCCGGCGTGATGCCCGTGGGCTCGTTCACCGACCAGTCGCAGCAGGCGATTCGCTCCGCCCTCGAGGTGAACCTCTACGGCGTGCTCAACGGCTGTCAGTTGGTACTGCCAGAAATGGTTGCTCGACGTAGCGGCCACATCATCAACATCGCCTCCATGGCGGGTGTGATGGCGATACCCGGACAGGTCGTCTATGCCGCCACCAAGTACGGTGTCGTCGGACTCAGCGTGGCGATGGCCGACGAATTCGCTTCGCGGGGAGTCGAAGTCAGCGTGGTGCTGCCGCCCTTCACCCAGACCGACCTGATTGCGGGGACGAAGTCGTCCGGCGTGGGCAAACCGGTCCAGCCCGAGGTGGTAGCCGCGGCGGTCGTCGGCGCGCTCGATAAGCCGCGCACCTACGTGGCGTTGCCGCAACCCACCCGTCTCGTCGGGCCGCTGGTGTCGATGTTGGGGGCGCGCGGTAGGCGCTGGTTCAACAAGAGAATCGGCGCAGACAAGCTGTTTCTCGATGACATCGACCACACGGCGCGACGGTTCTACGAAGAACGCGCTCAAGCCGCACTCGGCGTTGTGGAGCGTCAATGACGGGCGTAGAAGAAGCTCACGTGGCTGGCGCCGGCCAGCGCGCGTTGGTCATGGGTGCGAGCGGCAATGTGGGATCCTCCGTCGTTCGCCACCTGGTGCGCGCCGGCGCCGATGTTCGGGTGATGTTGCGAAAGTCCAGTTCCACTCTGGGTATTGACGGATTCGATGTCGAGCGAGTCTATGGGAACATCTTCGACACCGAAAGCGTCACCGCAGCAATGTCCGACCGTGACGTCGTCTACTACTGCGTGGTGGACCCCAGGGCGGAATTGCGTGATCCCACTCCGCTGTTCAGGACGAATGTCGAGGGCCTCGGCAATGTGCTCGACGTGGCCGTGAACGCCAACCTGCGACGCTTCGTGTTCATGAGCACCATCGGCACCATCGCGGTCGGCCTCAACGGCGAAACCGTCGACGAGGACACACCTTTCAACTGGGCGGACCAGTGCGGCAGCTACATCGAATCGCGACGCCAGGCTGAGCAATTGGTGCTGTCCTACGCCGCCGAGCGCGGACTGCCCGCCGTGATAACCAACGTGTCGAATCCTTACGGACCGCCGGATTGGCAGCCCCGGCAGGGGATGATCGTTCAATACGCCGCGCTGGGCAAGCTGCCGTTCTACATCCGCGGCGCGGGGTCAGAGGTCGTCGGCATCGACGACGTCGCCGAGGCGCTGGTACTGGCGGCCGAACGCGGACGCGTAGGCCACCGCTACATCATCTCCGAGCGGTACATGACCCACCGGGAAATGGCCACCATTGCCGCACAGGGTGGCGGTGCCCGACCACCGCGCTTCGGCCTGCCCATGGCCGCGATGCACATATCGGGTCGCATCGCCGATGCCATCAGCGCGCTGACCGGCCGTATTCTGCCGATGAGCAGGCAAAGCGCGAAATTGGTGGAGATGACGTCGCCGGCCAGCCACGCCAAGGCCACCCGCGAATTGGGCTGGCACCCGAAGCCCACCGAGGACTTCATCCGACGAGCCGCCGAAAACTACGTCGCGAGAGCACGATTACACAGTCGTTGACTCTGCGCCTTGGGCGGAAAAGTGCGGGTAGACCGCGCCGTCAGCGCAGAGTCAATGTTCAAAAGCCAGTCAAGCCGAGTCTGACCTGCCTAGTATCTGCTAGGAGGGAGCGTCCATGTCGTATGTGATTGCTGCGCCCGAAGCGCTGACCGCGGCGTCGCAGAACCTGGCCGGGCTAGCGGAGGCGATTGAGGCGGCCGCGGCCGCGGCGGCGCCCACGACGACCGACATCGTCGCGGCGGCGGCCGACGAGGTGTCGGCGGCCATTGCGAAGTTCTTCGGTGGTTACGCCCAACAGTTTCAGACATTGACCTCGCAGGCGATGCTGTTTCACGCCCGATTTGTGCGCGACTTGAGCACCACCGCGGCCGCGTATGCGACCGCCGAGGCCGCGAACGTGGGGCCATTGGGGGCGCTGCTGCAACCGCTGTTCGGCGGGACGGTGGGCCCCAACGTTGCAACGGTGGGCGCGTTGCTCAACTTCGCCACCAACTCCGTCGGCCTAGGCGGCTTGCTGCATTTCCCCTCCACCGTGGCCGTCGCGGGCATCGACGGAGTGACCGGGGTCGAGGTCGGGTTCTCGTTCCTGCGCATTCCGGTGACGGGTTCCTTCCTGGGGATTCCCTACGGGTACGAGTGGCCGGCTCCCGCTTTCTGGTACTTCCCGACGCAGGCGGGCGGGGCGGTGAACGCCGTCGGCATCACCTATCTGCAGCATGGTTTCGCCGCGATCGGCTGGTTCTACCAGCCGCTGGCCATCGAGTTGGCCGGGCAGACCAACAGCGTCGTGGTGACTCCCACCATTCCGTCCATTCCGTTGCCGTTCGGCCTGGGGTTGGGCACCCCGGAGATGCAGCACGGCGTGGGTTCGCTGTTCCTCGGCGGGCAACCGGCGCTGAATGCCGCCGCGCATTGGGCCGGCTACCACGGCACGCTCCCGCAGGACTTCGTGCTGACCGGACATTCCGCCGGCGGGAACCTCGCCACGCTGGCCGCCAGCAATTACCTGACCCTCGGCGGTACCCCCGGCAACCTGCACGGGGTGGTGATGTTCGACGGGGTCGCGAGCAATTCGACGGCCTTCGGTGCCGCGATAGCCAACCTGCAATCCGCGAACATTCCCGTCTACGCGGTGGTGGCACCGCCCCAACCATGGAACGCGTTCGGGGCGACCACGAAGCAGTTGGTCAGTCTCTACCCGAACCAGTTCACCGGCGTCGAGATCGTCGGCGGCTCGCACGTCGACTCGATGCTGGGCGGCAACCCGCTCGTCGACTTTGCGGCCCAGTTGCTCACCGGGTTCTCGCCACCCGGCGCCACCGCGGCCGTTTACACCCTGTCCACGGGCTGGATCAACGACCTCTACCACGGCGGAACCCCCGCCGCCCCGATATACGGAATCTACGGACCCGGCGGACCCGGCACCCCGTACGTACCGCCTGGCGGCCAGCAGATAATCCTGGGGCCGGCTACCGGAATCGTGCTGGGAGGCTAGCCGTGTCGTATCTGGTCACGGCTCCTGAGGCGCTGGCCGCGGCGTCGGGGCACCTGGCCCTAATTGGAGACGCGGTCAAGGAAGCGGCCATCGCCGCTGCGCCCTCGACGGAGGGGATTGCCGCCGCGGCCGCGGATGAGGTATCGCTGGCTGTTGCGCAGCTTTTCGGCAGCCATGCCCAGGAGTTTCAAGCGCTGACAGCGCGAATAATGTTGTTGCAAAATGGGTTTGAGCGATTGTTGAGTGCGTCCGGCGCCGCGTATGCTTTCGCTGAGGCAGCGAATATGGTTCCGCTGCAGTCGATTTCGCTTGCCCGCGCATCGCTCGGAGCGGTGCTGAACTCGGCCACCAATGCCGTCGGCCTCGGTGGGGTGCTGCATTTCCCGTCCACCGTGGCGGTCGCGGGGATCGACGGAGTGACCGGGGTCGAGATCGGGTTCTCGTTCCTGCGCATCCCCATTGGCGGTTCGGTTCTCGGCATTCCGTATGGGTACGAGTGGCCCGCTCCCGCTTTCTGGTACTTCCCGACGCAGGCGGACGGCGCAGTCAACGCCAACGGCACCGTCTATCTGGCGCACGGCTTCTCGGCGATCGGCTGGTTTTACCAGCCGCTGGCCATCGAGCTTGCCCAGCAAACCAACAGCGTCGTCGTCACTCCCACGGTGCCGTCGCTTCCGTTGCCGTTCGGTCCCGGGATCTTCAGCGGGGAGTTGCACCAGGGCGTGGCCTCGTTGTTCCTTGGTGATCAAACGGCACTGAACATCAGTGCGCAGGCGGCCGGTTACCAGGGCACGCTGCCAGAGAAATTCGTCTTGACCGGACACTCGGCCGGCGGTGGGGTCGCAGTAACCGCCGCGGGCGATTACGTCGCGGCGATCGGCTCAAACCTCGCCGCAAACAACCTGCTCGGTGTCGTGCTGTTCGACGGGGGCGACATCAATTTCCTCCACTTCGCGGCTTCGGTAACCAACCTGCAGGCGGCGGGCATCCCGCTGTACACGGTGACCGCGCCGCCCCAACTTTTCAACGGTTTCGGCATCCCCACGAATTACTTGGTCAGCATGTACCCGGGCCAGTTCGTGGGTGTCGAGATCGTCGGCGGCTCACATATCGATCCGATGCTGGGCGCCAAGCCCGTCATCGACTTCGTCAGTCAGCTGATTACCGGATTCTCTCCGCCCGGCGCCACCGCAGCCATATACATCCTGGCCACGGGTTGGATCAACGACTTCTACGCCGGGGGCGGCCCGACCAACCCGATATACGGCATCTACGGCTCCGCTGGGCAGCACATCGCTCTCGGTCCGGCAACCGGGATCGTGCTGCCCGCCCGTTAAACAGTCACCCTTGAAGCGCCTGTTCCCGCGCCCACCGGTAGTCGGCCTTGCCCGAAGGGCTGCGTTGCAGGACCGGGCGGAACACGATGGCTTTGGGAAGTTTGTAGCGCGCCAACGACTTTCCGGCGTGCGCGACCAACTCGTCGGCTTCGGCGGTGGCTCCCTCCGCGAGGGCGACGATCGCGACGACTTCCTGGCCCCAGCGTTCGCTCGGGCGTCCGGACACCACCACGTCGGCCACCGCGGGATGCGACGCGATGGCCGTTTCGACCTCCTCGGCGAAGATCTTCTCGCCACCGGAGTTGATCGTGACCGAGTCGCGGCCGAGCAGTTCGATGCGTCCGTCGGCGAAGTGGCGGGCCCGGTCGCCGGGCACCGCGTACCGAACGCCGTCGATGACCGGGAACGTCGCGGCGGTCTTGGCGGCGTCGCCCTTGTAGCCGAGGGGAACATAGCCACGTTGGGCCAGCCAGCCGTTCCCGTCGTGACCGGGCGGCAGGATGGACGTCAGGTCCTCGGCGGCGACGAAGGTGTCCGGCCCGGCGTTGAACGTGCCCGTCGACACCGCCCCGGAGGTGGACAGATGGTGCATCTGGGCGCCGGTCTCCGAGGACCCGACGCCATCGATGACCATGGCGTTGGGCAGGGCTTCGATCAGGCGCTGCTTGACATACGGGGTCAACAGCGCGCCGCCGTTGGCAATCACCGCCAACGACGACACGTCCGCAATGCCCTTCTCGATCGCGGCCACCAATGGCCTGGCTATCGCGTCGCCCACCACCGTCACCACCATCACCCGCTCCCGCTCGATGGTGCGCACGACCTCCTCGGCGTCCAAATGGTCTACGACGGAGGGGAATACGATGGTCTGGCCGGTGTTCATCGCGGTCATCACGCTCCACTGCGCGGCGCCGTGGATCAGCGGCGGCAAGATCATCAGCTTGGTGCCCGGATTCGCGCCCACCCGCGTCACGATCTCGTCGATCGAGGTCACGAACTGCCCGCCGACCAGGTCGCGGCCACCGAACGACGTCATGAAGATGTCGTGCTGGCGCCACAGCACACCCTTCGGCATCCCCGTCGTGCCGCCGGTGTAGAGGACGTAGAGGTCGTCGGGCGAGTGCCGCACCGGGGGCTGCTCGGCGGCAAGTTGCGCGCCCAACGCCAGGGCTTCCTCGTAATCCACTGCGCCGTCGAGCAATTCGTTGCCCGAGTCGTCGGCGATCTGGATCAGCACCCGCAGGTTCGGCAGATCCGGGAGGACCTCGGCCACGCGCGGTGCGAATACCGAGTGGTACAGCAGCGCGATCGCACCCGCATCGGACAGCAGGTATTGCAGCTCATTCTTCACGTAGCGGAAGTTGACATTGAACGGAGCGACCCGGGCGGTGAAGCTGCCGAGCAACGCCTCGACGAACTCGTTTCCGTTGTAGGCGTACAGGCCAAGCAGGTCCTGTCCCACCTCGTGGCCGGCGAGTTCGGACCGCTCGGTATGACAACCCAGCCCCTGCGCGCGCAGGTATGCGGCGAGCTGTCGTGATCGCTCGACGATCTGCGCGTAGGTGTAGCGCCGGTCGCCCTGAATGACCAGTTCTCGGTCGGGTATGGCGGCCGCCACCGCCGCCGCTACTTCAGGAACCGTGAATTCCGTGGTGACCAAGGTCAATCCTCTCCGCGAGCAGTAGACACAAACTCGTACTCATGAGGCTCGCACAGCACAATTTTGCGTCTGCTCGCGCGGTCAGGGTTGGTGGGGGAGTAGGCGAACCATCAGGCCGTTGGCTTCGGTGAGCAGGGTGCCGTCGGCGCTGGTCATGGTCGCCGCGATGAAGACCTTACGGCCCTCCTCGTGGCTGATGCGCCCATGCGCGACGAGCGGCTCGTCGATCGGGGTGATGGCCCGGTAGTCAACGTGCAGATAGCCCGTCCGGATGGGGTGAATCTCGGCGGTGGAAACCACCATGCCGAAGAGCCAGTCGTAGAACAACGGGATCATGCCGCCATGCACGGCGTTGTTTCCGCCCACGTGCGACCTGCTGAAGTGTCCCTCCATGGTCACGCCGTCGGGCCCGGACTCCGTGATCATCCAGGGCGGCAGCAGCGGGTGGCCCAGCCCGGGCAGGTCCAACACCCGGCCGCCGGGCGCCTCGGTCTCCGGCGCCTGGTGGCATTCGATCAGCGCACAGGCGTCCTTGACAAGGCGGGCCGCACTGACCCACAGCGCCGGATCGGGATTTGTCGACACGGCGAGATCCTGTAACCGGCGCAGCGCGGCCACGAACTCCCCCAATTCGGGGTGTGGTTTGTCGACGGGTTTGATGTCGGGAAAGCCGCCGTGCGTCCCGGAAGCGGTGTCGGTCATGCTGGCGCCTTCGCGGGTTCGCGTGGTGGCACGTCGTAGAACTGAGTGGCCCATTTACGGAGTGCCATATACCCTTTCGCGTCGACCTTGGACAGCGGTGGGTGCTCGACGTATACCTGGTAGCGCCAAATCTGCAGATCGTCGAACACGGTTGACAGGAACTGCTTCTCGACAAGCTCGCGGAGCTTCCCCTCAGGCACGGGCGCGTCATCGCCCGGGTTTCGCGGCCACCAGATGGAGTAGAACAGGTCCGAGCACTCCTCGTCGACCGGTGTGCAGGTGAATATCAGCCGATGATTCTGTGCGCCTTCGAAAACACTGATTGCGCCGCCGAGGCCGAACAGGTGGCTGTGAAACTTCAGCGCGAAATCGTCGGGGTTGTCGCTGCGCGCGTCCGGCCAGCCCGCGGTGAACTGCCATTCGTGGTCCACGATCCGCCAGTCCAGCACCCGAGGCGTCACCGTGGCGTGGTGTACGTATTCGAAATGCGCGCTGTCGGGGGCGTTCTCCGCCACGATCTGCGGATGCACCGGTTCGCGCTCGGCGCGCCGGGAGAACTCCGGATACGCCCGGTAGTAGGCCGCCGGGTCGGTTTCGAACTGCGGAAACTTTCGGAAGATGTCCGGCATCTCCCACTGCGGCTCCTTGCCGTCGGGATGATGCCAAACGAACGCGCAGTCGTACTGCTCCATGACCGGGTACACCCGCAGCGTCAGTGCGCGGTTGGGGCGGTCCGGCTGGTACGGGATGTAGCGGTTGGTGCCGTCCGGTCCCCAGCGCCAGCCGTGAAACGGGCACTGCACGCAATCGCCGACGACCTTGCCGCCGTGGCCGATGTGCGCGCCGAGGTGTTTGCAGTGCGCCTCGAGCACATGCAACTCGCCGCCCTCGTCACGGTAGGCGACCAGGTCCTCGCCGAAGTAGTGCAGCGGCCGAACCTCGCCGACCGGGAACTCGGGCGACCAGCCGATCATGAACCATCCGGTGACCTTCCACGTGAACGGAACTTTCACGGCGGCTCCTCGGCTGGGCTGATACTAAGTTCGTTACAGTATAGCTTTCAGCAGGTCAGCACCATGCGGCGAGGAGGTGGCCGGACGCAATGCTCGACGTTCGAGTAGCAGCGGGAGCGGACGGAGCGTGCATCCGGGCTGCCGCCCCTGGTACAACGGGGGCAAAGCGCTGGCGGGGCCGCGGAATGGCGCCGCCGCTGCGACGAGATCGCGGTCGGCGGGTCACACCGGGTTCAAACTCAGGTAGGGAGTAGGTATGTCGACGGCAACGCGCGCCCGCGATATCGCCCGCGAAATGGCTCTAGTGCTGCCGAGGACGGTATCGGGCCTCAACCAGTCGACCGGCTGGGTCCCGACCTCGCGGAGCGGCGTGCGCCAGTTCGGCGAAGTGTTTCTGGACGAGCTTGTGCTGACTGGCTTTTCGCTGCTGGGCGGGAATCTGCCCAGCGATATCCGGCCGCTGGACGGCTGCGCCGCGGCGGCCGAGGAACTGTCCGCACTGGGCGTCGATGGAGCGCACGCCGACCCGGAACCGCTGCTGATACGCACGATCAAGCGACGCCGCGTGGGCGGTCTGGCCTATGAACGAATGACGTTCCGGCACGAGCCGGAGTTGCCAAACACGTTGCTGGCGGAGGGCTTTGGCGGCCCCGCAACGGCGGTGGTGCATCTGTGCCGGCATACCGACGGCCCGCGCCCCTGGCTGGTGTGGGTACACGGGGCGGGTCAAGGGCGTGCGGAAGACCTGTTGCTGTCCCGGATCGATCGTGTGCACCGCAAACTCGGCTTCAATGTCGCGATGCCCATTCAACCGGGTCACGGCAGCCGGCGTCACGAATGGCCGCAGTATCCGGACATGGATCCGCTGGGCAATGTCGCGGGCATGATACGGGTGGTGTCGGAGGTGCGCGCGGTGGTGCGGTGGCTGCGCCGCCAAGCCACCGCCGTTGTGGTAGCCGGGATTTCGATGGGCAGCCCGGTTGCCGCCCTGGTCTCTCATCTGGAGGACGACCTCGATGGGGTCGCGGTTTACACGCCGATCCTCGGCCTCAACTCGATGATCGCCCACCACCTCGGGCGCTCGGGGCCGTCGCGTACCGAGCTTCGCCGGCTGCTGGGATCACCGGAGGTGTCGGCGGTGACCTCGGTGATCGACCCGTTGGCCGTGGTGCCCAATCCGCCCCGGCATCGCCGGCTCATCGTCGGCGCGTGGCACGACCGGATGGCAATGCGCGAGCCCGCGCTCGCGTTGCAGGAACGTTGGGGTGGCGAACTGTACTGGTATGACGGCAGCCATGTCGGACACGTGTTCTCGCGGCGTGTGCAGCGGGTGTCGGAGCGATTCCTGCGCGGGGTCGCCCAGGATGCGCGCGCATGACCGCGCCCGCGCGGACGGCGCGCGAAGTGGTGGAGTTGTACAACCTGGTGGTGTGGAATGAACGCAACCTCGCGCTCGCCGAGGAATTGTTCGCCGACACGGTGATCCGCCACGAGGTCGGTGGGGCGCACACGCTGACCCGGGAGCAGGCGGTCAAACGGGTCGAGGACATGTGGGCACTGTTCGACAAGCTGCGGTTCGACCTGAATGTCGTGGTCGCCGGTGACGACGGCGAGCACGTCGCCATCGTCTACGACTCCGCCATGACCCTGAAGGACGGCAACGAAACCAACATTGGCAGCATCGAGGTGTTCCACGTCGTCGACGGCAAGATCACCGAGGTGTGGAACTGCGGCTACCAGCAAGGGGTTTGGAAGTGAGCTTGGAATCGGGCGCTAGCCCCCTGAATGAGTTGGGTTACTACCTCCTGGCGGGTGCCGGGGGAGAGGGCCCGGCGACGCTGATGGATGAGGCGCGCCGCGGCGAAGAGTTGGGTTTCGGCACCGCGTTCATCTCCGAGCGGTGGAACGTCAAGGAGGCATCGTCACTCGTCGGCGCGGCCTGCGCGGTCACCAGCCGGATGCAGATCGCCACCGCCGCAACGAATCACAACACCAGGCACCCGCTGATCACGGCATCGTGGGCGACCACCATGCACAGGTTGTCGGGAGGACGCTTCACGCTGGGCATCGGTCGCGGCATCGCGGCCATCTACGCGGCGTTTGGCATACCCGCCGTTACGACGGCGCAGATGGAGGATTGGGCCCAGGTGATGCGCCGACTGTGGCGCGGCGAGGTGATCTTCAACCACGATGGCCCGATGGGCAAGTACCCCATCCTGTTTCTCGATCCCGACTTCAACGAGGATATTCGCTTGGCCCTGGTGGCCTTTGGGCCCAACTCGCTGAAACTGGGCGGCCGCGCCTTCGACGACGTCATTCTGCACACCTACTTCACCCCCGAGACTCTCCAGCGCTGCGTCGCCACCGTCAAGACCGCCGCCGAGCAGGCCGGCCGCGACCCGGACAGCGTGCGGGTGTGGTCATGCTTCGCCACCGTTGGCGATCACCTGCCCGAGCAGTTGCGGCTGAAGAAGACCGTCGCCCGGCTGGCCACCTATCTTCAGGGCTACGGCGATTTGCTGGTGCAGACCAACGGCTGGGATCCCGCTGTGCTGCAACGGTTCCGGGCGGATCCGGTGGTGACGTCCATCGCGGGCGGAATCGACCACAAGGCCACCCCCGAGCAGATCGAACACATCGCGACGCTGATTCCCGACGAATGGCTGGAACCGTCGGCCACCGGTTCGCCGCAGCAATGTGTCGAGCGGATTCGGCGCGAATTCGACTACGGTGCCGACGCGCTGATCATGCACGGTGCCACCCCCGACGAGCTGCAGCCCGTCGTCGAGGCCTACCGGGCGCGGCGGGACTAGTCTCATGGCCTTGTCCAGGTTGCAACGGCTGGAGAAAATCATCGCACCACTGCCCGAGGCGACCCGGGTCGACATCGAGGCGTGGGGAGGCCAGCCGACGTTTCGGGTGCGCGGCCGTAACTTCGTCTTCGCCGCCAATGACGGATCGAGCATCTCGGTGAAGCTTTCCCAAGCCGAAGCGGCTGCGGTGGTTGCCTCCGATCCCGACGCCGAACCGACGGGTTACGGGTTGGGTCGACACGGGTGGGTCTCGATCCGCATCGGCGCCCGCGCCAGTGCCGAACGGTGGCGCGAGATCGAGGAATGGGTGCACACGTCCTACAGCCTCGTCGCCCCCAAGACATTGGCCAGAAAGGCCGGGCTATTGCCCTGACTACCGGCCGCGAGCGTGCACAGTTGTACGGGATGCGCGGCGTGTCGCTGGCACGACACGCACGCTCGCGGTGGCTAAGTCAGGGCAGGATCACGGTGCGGGTCACCGGCTCCGGCGCGGCCTGCCGGCTGTAAAGGGCGCGCTGCAAACTGGCGAGCAGGGCGTCGCGCGTTTCCCGGGGATCGATGAGTTCGTCGAAGCCCATGTTCGCGGCCGACCGATACGAGGCCTGCAGTTCGGCGTTGCGCAGCTTGGTCGACAGGTCCTCGTCGGCATTCGAGGCGCGGCTCAGCGCCGCGGCGCTCATGGCCCCCATCGTGGCGCCCGGGTAGGCGAAAGTGGCCGCCTGGTGGTCGAACCCGAGCAGCGACATGACCATCGACCCGAAGCCGTAGGCCTTACGCAGTGTCAGGTGCAGCTTGATCGTCGTCGCCGCGGTCTGCGCGGCGAACATCCTTGCGCCGCTGCGCAATACGCCCTGACGCTCCGAGCGGCTGCCGGGCAGCATGCCGGGGTTGTCGGCCAGGAAGATGATCGGCAGGTGGAAGGAGTCGGCCACCATGATGAAATGTGCCGCCTTGTCCGCCGCGTCGGCATCGATGGACCCGGCCAGCACGCGTGGTTGGTTGGCGACGACGGCGACGGGATGACCGCCCAGGTGTGCCAGCGCGCAGATGATCGCCTTTCCGAAGGCGGGCTGCACCTCGAACCAGTCGGGCCGGTCGAAGACCACGTCGAGCACCGCACGCATGTCGTAGACGCGACGGTTGTCGCGGGAAACGATGTCGAGCAATTCGGGTGTCGGTCGCGGCCCCGCTGACTCGTCGCGCTCGTCCTCGGATAACGAGGGCGGGTACGACCAGGCGCTCGGCGGAAAGTACGACAGGTAGCGGCGGATCTCGTCGATCACGGCCTCGTCGTCCTCGGCGACGTTGTGGATCACCCCGCTGGGCAGCGCCACGTCCGGCCCGCCGAGGTCCTCTTTCGAAATCTCTTCGCCCGTAGACTCTTTGACCACCGGTGGCCCGGCGGTGAAGATGGTGCCCTGCCTGCTCATGATCCGGAAGTCGCACACCGGCGCCACCAGGGCGCCGTGCCCCGCCGACGGCCCCAGCACCGCGGCCACCGTCGGCACCCGACCCGAGCATTGCGTCTGGGCCAGCAGGTCGGTGGGCGAGCGGCCATAGTGCCCGCCGGTGGGCCGGAACCCGGCGCCGTCGAGCAGCATCACCAGCGGGACCCGGTCGCGCAGTGCGAGTTCGGCGATCCGGTACCGCTTGGAGTTTCCGCCCGGTCCGATGCTTCCAGCGAGCGTCGTGAAATCCTCGGCGCCGACCATCGCCGGCACCCCGTTGATGTAGCCAGAGCCGATCACGATGGCGTCGGCCGGAACGTCACCGCCGACCAGCGTGCCGAGTTCGCGGAAGGTGCCGGGGTCGAGCAGGCGCTCGATGCGCGCCCGGGCATCGAGCTTGCCCATGCCGCGGTGCTTGTCGAGTCGTTCCGGCCCGCCCATGCCGCGCGCATGTTGACGGCGACGGTCGAGGTCCTCGAGCGTCGCCTCCCATTCCTCCGCTTTCGTCATGAGTCTGTCCTACATACTGGATCGCTTACTGTAAAGTTGCCCGCATGGGTAGCGCCGCCCGCCTCAAGGTCGACGGTGGAATTCCGAATCAGCTCGCCAAAGCCGCCGACGCGGCCCGCAACCTGGAACAGCGTGGGTATGACGGGGGCTGGACGGCCGAAACCAGTCATGACCCCTTCCTTCCTCTGCTACTGGCCGCCGAGCACACGTCACGCATCGAACTCGGCACCAACATCGCGGTCGCTTTCGCGCGCAACCCGATGATCGTCGCCAATTTGGGTTGGGACTTACAGGCGTACTCCGAAGGCCGCTTCATCCTAGGGCTGGGAACCCAGATTCAGCCTCATATCGAGAAGCGGTTCAGCATGCCGTGGAGCCATCCGGCGCGTCGCATGCGGGAATTCGTCGCGGCGCTGCACGCCATCTGGTCCGCGTGGCGGGACGGCGGAAAACTGCAGTTCGAGGGCGAGTTCTACACCCACAAGATCATGACGCCGATGTTCACGCCCGAACCGCAGCCGTACCCGCCGCCGAAGATCTTCCTGGCCGCCGTCGGTGAGGCGATGACCGAACTGTGCGGCGAGGTCGCCGACGGCCATCTCGGCCACCCGATGGTCTCCAAGCGGTTTCTTACCGAGGTGACCTTGCCGGTGCTGCGGCGCGGCTTGGAACGCGCGGGTCGCGACCGCAGCGAGTTCGAGGTGTCGGCCGAGGTGATGGTCGCTACCGGCGAGAACGATGACGAACTCGCGAAGGCGATGGCCGCCGCGCGTAAGCAGATCGCTTTCTACGGATCCACGCCGGCATATCGCAAGGTCCTCGAGGTCCACGGTTGGGGCGATCTGCAGCCCGAGCTGCACCGCCTCTCCAAGCAGGGCGAGTGGGACACCATGGCCTCGCTCCTCGACGATGAGATGTTGCGGACATTCGCCGTAGTCGGCCCGGTCGAGGAGATCGGCGCGGCCCTGCGCGAGCGCTGCGAGGGCGTCGTCGACCGTGCACTGCCGATTTTCTTTGCCGCATCGCAGAACTGTATTAGTGCCGCACTCAAGGAGTTTCACCAATGAGCGCTCCAGCCAAGGTCCGAGACGACGCCGCCAAGGTGCTGGCGGACCCCCAGGCGTACACCGATGAGCCGCAGCTGCACGCGGCGCTGACCCACCTGCGCACCAACGCCCCCCTGTCGTGGGTGGAGGTGCCGAACTACAAGCCGTTCTGGGCGATCACCAAATATGCCGATGTCATGCACATCGAGCGCGAGAACATGCTGTTCACCAACTGGCCGCGACCGCTTCTGGCCACGGTGGAGGGCGACGAGATGCAGGCGGCGGTGGGTGTCCGCACGCTGATCCACCTCGACGACCCGCAACACCGGGTGGTCCGCGCGATCGGCTCGGACTGGTTTCGGCCAAAGGCGATGCGGGCGTTGAAGGTTCGCGTGGACGAGCTGGCCAAGATATACGTGGACAAAATGATGGAGTGCGGGCCCGAATGCGACTTCGTGCAGGAGGTGGCGGTCAATTTCCCGCTCTACGTGATCATGTCGCTGCTCGGCATCCCGGAAGCAGATTTCCCGCGCATGCTCAAGCTGACCCAGGAGCTGTTCGGCAGCGACGACAGCGAATTCAGACGCGGCACTTCGGCTGAAGAGCAGTTGCCGGCGCTGCTGGACATGTTCCAATACTTCAACGGGGTGACGGCTTCGCGCCGCGAGCAGCCCACCGAAGACCTCGCGTCCGCTATCGCCAATGCCCGCGTGAACGGCGAGCCGCTGTCGGACATCGAAACCGTGTCCTACTACTTGATCGTCGCCACCGCCGGCCACGACACCACCAGCGCCACCATCTCGGGCGGCCTGCATGCCCTCGTCGAGCACCCGGATCAGCTGCAGCGCCTGCGCGACAACCTCGCACTCATTCCCAACGCCACTGAGGAGATGATTCGTTGGGTTACCCCGGTCAAGCATTTCATGCGCACCGCTTCCGCGGACACCGAGGTGCGTGGAACACCGATCGCGGCGGGCGAATCCGTGCTGCTCTCCTATGTTTCCGCCAACCGCGACGAGGACGTCTTCGACGACCCGTTCCGCTTCGACGTCGGGCGTGAACCCAACAAGCACGTGGCCTTTGGCTACGGCGTGCACTTCTGCATGGGCGCCGCACTGGCCCGCATGGAGGTCAGCAGCTTCTTCACCGAGTTGCTGCCGCGGCTGAAATCCATTGAGCTGGCGGGAGATCCCCAGTTCATGGCGACCACGTTCGTCGGCGGGCTCAAGCACCTGCCGGTTCGCTACACTCTGGTCTGATATGACGCAGAAGACGATTGTCATCACCGGTGCCAGCGACGGCATCGGTGCCGCTGCAGCCCGGCGACTGACCCGGAACGGGGAAAAGGTTGTCGTCGTCGGCCGCTCGGAAATCAAGACCAAAGCGGTGGCGACGGAGTTGGGCGCGGACTATTTCGTCACCGACTTCTCCGACCTGTCCCAGGTGCGGGCCCTGGCGGACAAGCTCCGCTCGGAATACCCGCGCATCGACGTACTGGCCAACAACGCCGGCGGCATGAGCACGGCCGTCGTCATGACGGGTGACGGATACGAGCGGACGTATCAGGTGAACTACCTGGCGCCGTTTCTGCTCACCACGCAGTTGATGGACGTGCTGGTCGAATCCCGCGCCATGGTGCTCAACACCACCAGCAACTCGCAGAAGCTGCTGCCCCGCGTCACAGTCGATCAACTGGAGAACACCGCCCAGTCCAGGCCCAGCCTCGCTTACGCCCGCACCAAACTCGCAATCATCCTGTTCACCAGGGAATTACACCGCCGGTACCACTCACAGGGAGTCGCGGCTGCGACCTTTCATCCCGGCTATGTCAACTCCAACTTCGGTGACGCATCGGGCTCGAAGTTCTTGAACTTCATGAAGCGTTACTCACCCCTCGAGCGATTCACGCTGTCGGCCGACGAGGGAGCCGACCAGTTGGTCTGGCTCGCTTCGAGCACGCCTGGAATTGATTGGCGGCCGGGTGAGTACTACTCGAAGCGCAAGGTCGCAAAAGCCCACCGATCGGCCTACGACCCCCACCTCGCAGGTCAGTTGTGGGACCGGACGCTGGCCAAGGTCGCCGACTGAGTCGAGCCGTTCACACTCGGCGACCCGGCTCTCAGCCCCGTGACGCCAGGGCGGAAACTGTAGACGTGCTAGCTGCCCCTTACCCGACTTGTACCGGCAATTTCCAGCCCAGTCTTGGGCGCCGTGTTGCGAGGTTGGCGGCGTGAGCGCCCGCACTGCGCTGGTCACCGGCGGCGGATCGGGGATCGGACGGGCGGTCGCCGATATGCTGCGCGAGGCCGGTCACAACGTGGTGGTGTGGGACGTGTCGGGGGGAGACATCGACTGCGACGTCAGCGATGCCGACGCCGTTACGGCGGCGATGGAGCAAACCGTCCGGGAGCACGGAGTGCCCACTCGAGTCGTGACTTCCGCCGGTATCGGGTCGTCCGGCCTGTTGTTGAAGGTGCCACCCGCGGAGTGGGAGCGGGTGCTGTCGGTCAATCTCACCGGGACTTGGTACACGATCCGCGCCGCCGCCCAGGCCATGATCGATGCCGAAGTGGAGGGTTCGATCGTCGCGGTCTCGAGCATCAGCGGCACCGTCGCCGACCGCGACATGGGCGCCTACTGCGTCTCCAAGGCCGGTGTGGACATGCTGGTGAAGGTCGCGGCGGTGGAGTGGGGTGTCCACGGCATCCGGGTCAATGCCGTCGGACCCGGCGTAACCCGAACCCCGATGCTGCCCAACGCCGAGACATGGCCGGCGTGGATCGACGGCGTGTCCAAGAAAACAGCTTTGCGTCGCTTGGGCGAGCCGGACGATGTGGCCGGAGCGATCGTCGGCATCCTCGAGATGTCGTGGGTGACGGGACAAGTGGTACACGCCGACGGGGGGCTGGCGCTACACAGCCCCATCGATGCGTACGGGCAAGTGGAAAAGCTGATGCGACTCAAGCGGCTGCGAGCCATCGCGGAACAACGCGACAAAGCCAAGAAGGACTAGTCGCGTCGCAGGTCACACCCCGTGAAGCCGAGCTCACAGAAACCTCACAGGCTGGAATGGGAAGGTAATTGCCGTCGGTCGCGGCTTTAGATGGCGGCAGTGCATGCATCACCGGGCGCGGCGGGGGCCGGTAGCTGCTGTCGGGCGGGCCGGACAGGGTGCGGACATCGTGGCGAAGACGTGCGTACCCGGCCGGCGATCTCGCGGCACGGACCAAGGGGTCCCGCTCGGTCGCCGGATGTGTTTCAGTGATACGGGGTGGCAATGCGCGAAAAGACAACCAGCACCACGCAACTCGTGCTGAGAAATGTCGTCTTCATCGTGGTTCTGCTTGCCCTCGGTGGTTGGCTGGGTCACCAGCTCATCGGACCGTCGTCAACTCCCAGCGTTGACTACGACGTCGTCGCGCAAAGTTCGGACCAGGGAAGAAAGTTCATCGTTCGCGATACCACGATCGAACCGGGCGGCAGCATTGGCTGGCACTGGCACCGAGGCCACGTCATCGCCGTCGTCAAGGAAGGGACCTTGTGGCATTTCGGCAGTGACTGCAGGGTCGACGCCGTCTACAAGCCGGGTGACTCGTTCATCGAGCCCAGCGGTCCCGAGCATGTGCACGACGGCAGAAACTTCGGGAAGACACGGGTGGTGCTCGAAGTGCTCTACGTCATTCCCGAAGGCACGCCGCTTCTTGACACCGCCCCGCCGCCGGCAACCTGCTAGGCGATACCGAAATCGATTACTCCTCGGACGATTTCGCCGTTGAGTAGGTCTTGGTAGGCGTCATTGATGTCGTCGAGCCGATAACGCCTGGTGATCATCTCATCGAGCTGCAATTGGCCGGTTTGGTAGAGCTTGGCCAGACGGGGGATGTCGACTTTGCCGTTGCACGAGCCAAATACCGTGCCCGCCAAGGTCTTATTCATCAAAATGAAGTCCTGCAAATCGATTTTGACCGACCGCGTCAGTTGCGAAGTCATGCCCGTCAGCACGCAGGTACCACCCTTGCGGGTGAGTTGTAGCGAGTCGCGGACGTCGTCGGGGGTGATCAGCGACGGCGAAACCACCACCGCGTCGGCCATCACGCCGTAGGTCAGGCCCCGCACCAGATCCAGCGCTTCGGCCACCGAAGCGGCAGTGTGCGTAGCGCCGAAGAGCTCAGCCGATTTCCGTTTGAAGTCCACCGGGTCGACGGCGACGATCTGAGCAGCCCCGTTGATCCGCGCACCCTGGATGGCGCCGGTACCGATTCCGCCGGCTCCCACGACGACGACGGTATCGCCGGCACGCATGCCGGAACGATTCGCCACCGAGCCGTAACCCGTCGGAATCGCGCAGGACAGCAGGGCACTCGGTACCAGCGGCAGATCGGGTTCGATCTTCACAAGCGAATTCGTCGACACCACCGTGTGTTCGGCGAAGGCGCCGACCTTCGAGATGTGGCCCAACGGCCGGCCGTCGGAGGTGTGATGGCGGAACGTACCGTCGGTGGGCATACCAGGGGTCATGGTGCCGATGCCCGCATCGCAGATGTACTCCATACCCGAAGCGCACCAACGACATTGACCGCAGACGGCGACGAATGACATCACCACGTGGTCGCCGACGGCGAAATCGGTGACACCAGGACCGATTTCGCGGATGATGCCGGAACCTTCGTGCCCACCGATCGTCGGGAACATGGTGGGCAAACCCAGCGATCGCAGCACCTCGTTGGGCGCCGACATGTCGCCCTTGAGGATGTGGTCGTCGGAGTGGCACAACCCGGCGGCCGCCAGCTGAACCAGAACCTCGCCCGCGCGCGGAGCGTCCAGCTCGAATTCCTCGACAGACCACGGCCCGCCGACATCGTGCAGGATCGCCGCGCGGCTTTTCATGGGGCGGGGGCGAAGGTGACCGGAAGTTTGTTCGGCGACCGGAAGGTGAGTCCGACGATCTTTGACTCCACGCCGGTCCCGTCGTCGGCGACGAAGGTCAGGTCCTGGACCCGGTCGAACAGGCTGTTCAGCATCACCCGGGTCTCCATGCGGGCCAGGTGCATGCCGAGGCACATGTGGATGCCGCCGGCGAAGGAGATGTGGGCCTGCCGCGGGCGGCGGATGTCGAAGGTATTCGGGTCGGTCCAACGGGTCTCGTCGCGGTTGGCCGAGCCCATACACATGTCGACCTGCGCCCCCTCGGGGATGGTCTTACCGCCGATCTCGACGTCCTGCGTGGTGGTCCGCGTAACCATGGTCAGCGGTGTCTCGAACCGCAGGCCCTCTTCGATCGCCATCGGTATCAGCGACCGGTCCCGGTAAACCATGTCCAGTTGTTCCGGGTGGGTCAGCAGCAGGTACAGCAAATTGCCCGAGGAGCGGTAGGTGGTCTCCAGTCCCGCCGGTAGCAACAGGCGCAGGAACGCGATGATGGCCTCGTCGGAGAGTTTCTCGCCGTCGATCTCGGCGGCAACCAGATCGCCGATGATGTCGTCGGTGGGTTTGCGGCGCCGTTGCTCGACCTGTTCGAGGAAGTAGCCGTGCAGTTCGGCCGCGGCTGTCAACCCCGCCATGATGTCGGTGGGGATGGAGATGAGGTCGAGTGAAAGCCGGCGGAACAGGTCGAGATCCTCGGGGGGAAGTCCGAGCAGGACCGAGATGATCCGCGTGGGGAACTCGAACGTGACCGCCTTGACCAGATCCGCTTCGCCGCGCTCTTTGATCTCGTCGACCAGTGCATCGCACACGGGACCGATGACCGACGGTTCCCAGCGTTCCAGCGCCGTGGCCCGGAACGCCTTGGCCACTAGGTTTCGATGGTCGTGGTGCTCCTTGCCGCCCATTGCCAGGATGGTGTGGCCCATCACCAGACCGATGGTCTTGTCGTATTCGGCTGAGGTGAAGATGCGGTCGTCGCGGAAGGCGTGAAAGACGTCGTCGTAGCCGAACAGGACCCACTCGTCCTTGGGGCGCAGTTCTTCCGGTATTTGCGAGGTGTCCTGCAGGCTGCCATGCCACACCGGATCGGTACGCCGCATCTGTTCGAAAAACGGGTACGGGCTGGTTTCGCCGGTGAAGTCGAGGGCCAGGGCCTGGCCCTCAGAATCGAAGCGATCGGTGCTGAGCGACATCAGCGCTCCTCCCTGGGCATGAATGTCGCTATCATAATATAAATAGCAACGAAGCTTCGAAGGCGGTGACTCGACCGGCACCGGGCCCCGTGGTGGCCAGCCGGCTGAAGCACGTGTCAGACGTCACCACCGAGGTCGGCCGAAGCACTGAACGGCGGACTGGCCCGCTGCATCCTGCTGAACCGCTGGAGTCTCACGGCAATAGAATCCGACGTCGTGCACACCGATCCAGCTGGATCACGTGGTCGCTGACAGCTCGCGGTGCGAACTACCGCATCTGTCATCAGATGGAGTCGCAGGTTTACCTCGAAGAAGGGTTTGCATGACGCAGACGAATCTCACCCGGCCACAAGGCCTTAGCCGCATCGACCCGGCGCTGAGGGAAGCCGCCGCCGAGCTGGAAATCGTCGAATTCAGCCTGGAAACTCTGCCCGCCGAGCGGGAACACGCCAACCGGGTCGCCGCCGAACGGGCCGCGAAGGTCGACACCACCGGCGTCGCCGTCGACGACCGCTCCATCACCGGTGCCGGTGGTCAGCAGGTGAATCTTCGTTTGTACCGCGGGGATACCGGATCCGGGCTGCCCGTGCTGATCTACGCGCACGGCGGTGCTTTCGTCACCGGCAACCTGGACACCGACCACCCGCAGTGCGTCGAACTGGCCCGGGCGGCCGGTTGCCTGGTGGTATCGGTCGACTACCGGCTTGCGCCGGAGAATCCGTGTCCGGCGGCCATCGACGACCTCGAGGCGGGTCTGCGCTACGTCGTCGAGCACAGCGCCGAACTTGACGTTGACGCCGGGCGGCTGGCGGTAATGGGACGTGATGCGGGTGGGGCGCTCGTCGCCAGCCTGGCCCAGCGCATGTTCGACGACGAGGGCCCACGCATCCTGTTGCAGATCCTGCATCAGCCGATGCTGGACTCCGATGCGACGCCGTCACGGCGTGAGTTCCAGCGCACGCCCGGCCTCAATGGCCAGGCGGTGAGCCGCGCATGGGGCCATTACCTCGGGCACGCCACCCCATCGGGGCAGCACGTCCCCGGGCACCGAGCCAACCTGGAAGGCTTGCCGCCGACGTTCATCAGTTGCGCGGCGATCGACCCGTGCCGCGACGAAGCCATCAGCTACGCGAACCGGTTGCTGCATGCCTACGTGCACACCGAGCTACACGTGTTCGCGGCAACCTTCAATGGATTCGACTCGGTGGTGCCGAGTTGGGTTGTATCGCAAGAGAACTGGGCATTGCATGCCCGCTCCTTGCGCCGCGCGTTCGCGATCTGAGCTTCGAGCTAGACCAGATGGCGGCGACCCGCTGCGCCCGGCTTCGCCGCGCTTGCGATCGCCGGACCAGATGGCGGCGACCCGCTGCGCCCGGCTTCGCCGCGCTTGCGATCGCCGGACCAGATGGCGGCGACCCGCTGCGCCCGGCTTCGCCGCGCTTGCGATCGCCGGACCAGATGGCGGCGACCCGCTGCGCCCGGCTTCGCCGCGCTTGCGATCGCCGGACCAGATGGCGGCGACCCGCTGCGCCCGGCTTCGCCGCGCTTGCGATCGCCGCTAGACCGGCGTGAACTTGGTGATCAGCCACTTACCGTCGACGCGAGCCATCGTCACCAACACGCTGCTTGCCGCCATCGTCGGATCGGGATGCTCCTTGCTGGTCGTGCTCTGGTCTACGAACACCAGCACCACGGCCGCATTCGGATGCAACTCGGACACCGCCGCACGCATCACGTGAGCGGTGGTTCTCAGCGACTTCTGCTTGGCCGCCGGCGCCACGATCTGCTGCGTGAATTGGTCGTAATAGGACAGGAAGTCCCCACCCAGGTGCGACTTGGCGGTCGCGAAGTCCTTGTCGAGCGTGTCGGGTGAGTACGACAGCAACGCGACGGTGCCTTCCGACGCGGCGTTGATCACCTCGCGTGCGACTTTGGCGTTGGTCATCTGATCGGGCTTGTACTGCTTGACGTACAGCCACGCCGTCGCGCTGGCCGAGATCACCAGGAGCACGAACAAGATCACGGGGACGGGTCTGAGGGTGATCTGAACACGCCAGATATCACGGCGCCAGCGACTCTTCCGGGCGGCGGGCTCCTTGACGCCCTCCTGGTCGTCGGCCACCACGGCCGCATCGGTCACATCGGACTCGTCGGTGTGGTCGACCAAGTCAGGCTCGTCGGACAGGTCGGGCAGGTCGGGTTCGTCGTGGTCTTCGACCTCGCTGAACGCCCTGGGGGCCTCGTGTTCGGCGTCCACCGTCTCTAGGACGGTTGTTTCCGGGTCCGGCTCGGATGCCTTGATGACCTCGGTCTCGTCGGCGGTCTCGTCGGCGGTCTCGTCGGCGTCGCGCACGTCATCGCTCACGGCACAAACTCAACTTTCGACATCTTGTACTGCCCGTCCTCTTCGGTCACCGTGACTCGTAGCCGCCACGCGCGCGGTTCGTCTTTGGCCCCAGCGGAATTCGTGACCCGTGATGTCGCCGAAACCAGCACCACGGCCGTGTGCCCGTCCATGGATTCGATCGCGGCCGCGTTCACCGTTCCCTCGGTGACCACCTTGGACTGCTCGACGACCTTCGTGAAATCTGCTGCGCGCGCCTGGAATTCGCTCTTGAAATCGCCCGTCGAGCTGTCGATCACCCGCTGCACGTCTTCTTTGGCCTTGTTGAAGTCAAGGGAAGTCATATTGACGACGCCCTGTTTGGCTCCGGCCACGAAGGCCGCGGCGCGTTGTTCCCGCTCCGTCGCTTCGTGGTGCTTCCACACGATGTAAGTGCTGATTCCGACGAAGCCCAGGATGACAAGGAGCGTGACCGCTTTGGCGATCGTCGACGGCCTCGGCACCCGCAGTCGGTCTCGCCACGACTTTGCGACGGGCTCGGCTTCCTCGGCTTCCTCTTCGTAACCCTCGGCTTCGTCGTAACCGTCGGCGTCGTCGTAATAGTCGTCGTCTTCGTAATCTTCGTCCTCGTCGATGAGCGTCTCGTCGGCGAGGGCGTCTTCTTCGTCGATATCGCTGTAACCGGTGTCGTCCGCGCCTTCCGCCGAGCCCAAGGCAGCCTCCCGGCGCAACCGGGCCGCACGCGCGCGGGCTCGTGCCGCGGCGGCCAGTGCCTCGGCTTCGGCGGCCTCCGCTTCAGCCTGCTCGGCGAGCGTCAACGCGTCGACGTTCAACGCCGCCGACTCTGTCGGCGATTCGTCGGTGTCAGCCATGGCTGCGGCTCGTCAGCATCATTATCGACGGAACTCCCGTATCTCTTACCGTATCTCTCGTTGCTACGATCGGAATCGCAGCGAACTTCCACCCCGCCGGCCCAGAAGGACCGATTAGGCGATGATCAGCCAAAGCTTCCCCCCTTGCTTCCTTCGCAGATCATGACCGCTGTCGACTCTCCCGAAAAGATACTCTTTACCTCCACCACCCAAGCATTTCTCCAAAAAGAAGCGTCGCTGGGGCATGTCCGCCAGTTGCATGCGGCGGGGAAGTCTTTTGACCGGGACTGGTGGCGTCGGGCCGCCCAGCTGGGATGGACGGGGCTGCTGGTGCCCGAGGAATTGGGCGGTGGCAGTGTCTCGGGTGACGGTGTCTCGGACCTGGCGTCCGTTGCCGAAGAGCTGGGCAAGACCGTGGCGCCGGGACCGCTGTACCCGGTGAGCACCGTGTTGGTGGGCCTGGTCGAGAGCCGCGGACCAGAGGCACATGCCGATCTGATCGAGTCGCTGATCTCCGGCGAAACGGTGGCATCGTGGGCGGTCTCGGAACCCGGTCGTCCCTGGGCTCCGCTCGACCCGGCGGTGACGGCCACACCGACCGACGGCGGTTATCGCATCAGCGGCACCAAGGACCTGGTCGAAGCCGGCGCGCAGAGCGACGTGTTGTTGGTGGTGGCGCGCTGCGACCCGGACAGTTCTGGGGTTCGTCAATTTCTGGTCCCGACCGACGCGCCTGGTCTGACCGTCACGCCGCTTGAGTCCGTCGACCTGGTCAAGCAATACGCACGCGTGCAGTTCGACGATGTCGCAGTGCCACCGTCATCGGTCGTCGGTGATACCGCTGAGACGGCCGCGGTGATCGAACGACAGAGTCAAATCGCCCAAGTGCTGCAGTGCGCCGAGGTGGTGGGCAGCCTGCAGACCGTTTTTGACTTCACCGTCCAGTGGGCGTTGGACCGGCATACGTTCGGTCGTCCGCTGGCGTCCTATCAAGCGCTCAAACACGGATTCGCCGATATGAAGATGTGGCTGGAGGCGTGTCGGGCGACCACCGCCGCCGCGGTCGCCGAAATCGCCGCGCGCTCAACGACGGCCGGACTGTCGGCCAGCATCGCCAAGTCCTACGTCGGTGAGATGGCGGGCCAGATAGTGCAGCGGTGCGTGCAGATGCACGGCGGCATCGGTGTCACCTGGGAGCACGACCTGCACCTGTACCTGAGGCGAGTTACGTTGTACCGGGCCATGTTCGGCACACCCGAGGAACACAACTGCAGGGTGTACGACTGGCATGCCAAAGCGAAATCGGTTGAATGACAGCTCAAGAATCCGTTGCCGAGTTCGCCGCGCGGGCCAAGGCGTGGCTGGCCGACCATATGCCGCCCATCGACCCGTTGGACCCACCGGCCGCGCCGCGTGACGACGAAGCCTCATGGCAACGCGCGCGGGAACTGCAAAAGCGGCTCTACGAAGGCGGATTCGCCGGGATCTGCTTCCCGCGCGAGTACGGCGGGTTGGGCCTGGATTACGAGTATCAACGGGCGTTCGACGAGGAATCGCTGCGCTATGAAATGCCGTTGATTCTCAACACGCCCACCTTCACCATCTGCTGTGCGACCTTGCTCGACACCGGCACCGAGGAGCAGAAGAGGCAACACATCGGCGCCGCGCTGCGAGGCGAGGAAGTGCTGGTGCAGTTGTTGTCCGAACCCAGCGGTGGATCGGATCTGGCCGGTGTCATCACCCGGGCCGAACGCCGGGGTGACCGCTGGGTGATCAACGGCGCCAAGACCTGGAGCACCAGTGCCTTCGCCGCCGACTACGGATTGTGCCTGGCCCGCACCGACTGGGGGGTGCCCAAGCACGAAGGCCTGACGATGTTCTTGGTGCCCATCACCCACCCCGGCATCACCTTGCGGCGCATCACCCAGCTGAACGGCTCGCGCGAGTTCTGCGAGGAGTTCCTCGACGACGTAGACGTTGGCGACGACGCCGTGGTCGGGGAAGTGAACGGTGGCTGGGCCGTGGCGTCGCGGCAGCTGTTCCACGAGCGACGTGCGGTCGGCATGGGTTCGGAGTTCGCCAGCGGCGCCGGCAGCGAAGGTGGCCACACGACACCGGTCGACTATGCCGCCCTGGCCGAGAAGACCGGCCAGGCAGACAGCGAAAGGGTGCACGAGCTGGCCGGCCGCGCACTGGTGCACCGTGCCGTGGCCGAACAGCTGACCGAGCACGTCTACCGCAGCGTCAGGGACGGCCGGCTGCCGCCCGCCGGTGGGACCCTGATCAGGCTCTTTCATGCCGAGACGGTGCACTGCGAGATGGATACCTCGTTGGCCATCGCCGGCCCCGCCGGTGTCGTCGGGCAGATCGGCGACGGCCTGCAAACCGGGCTGCGCTACCTGGCTCGGCAGGGGGTCGCCATTGGTGGCGGCACCATCGAGGTGGCTCGCAACGTCATCGGCGAACGGGTGCTGAATTTCCCTCGGGAATACGCTGCCGACCGCGGCATTCCCTTCAATCAGGTGCGGCACGGCCAGACCCGCTAGTCCCACGTCGGATCAGGACCGTTTTATCGGTCGTCGGCGTACACGTTCTGGTTGTCGTCGCTGCTGACCGGTATTTGGACCAGTGACAAGACGTGGTGTGCCGGGCTGCCCAGCGGTGCCACCAGCACACACTCGCCGCCGTGCTTGACTGCCCGATCGCGCGCCGCTGCCAGGGCGCTGACGCCGGCCGAGCCGAGATGGGTGACCGCGCTGAGATCGATCGTCAGGGGTGCGACGCCGGAGCGGCTTTCGACGGCGATCTGCCGGTCGAGGGTCGACGCGGTATGCGAATCGACGTCACCCCGGACGACGATGTGGCCGGTCTCGGTGACGGTCGAGACGAACTCACTGTCGATCGGCCGTTGGTGCGTCGACCGGCTGACCACCGCGTCGGTGACGAACTGCGCGGGTCGGGAGAGGCGGTGCGTCAAGCTTGCGGTCGTTCCGTCGGCGTTGTGGATCACGTGCGCCTCCGAAACCAGCGCCTCGGCCATCGCCAGTCCACGCCCGCGGCCCTGCTCGCCGACCCGATGGTCCTTCCACCGGCCGTGGTCGATCACCGATGCATGCAATTTGCCGTCGCCGGACAGCGACGCCTCGAGGGTGATTCCGTCCGGAACCTCTTTGCCGTACCCATGTTCGACGGCATTTTCGGCGAACTCTGAGACCGCGTGCACCACGTCGGAGATATCGGCGTCAGCGGCACCGATCTCCGTCAGCCATTGCCGCAGGCGGGACCTTATTGTCCGCGCGGCGTTGATTGAGGAGTCGACCGTCAGCTTCAACGGTGGTGTCGGCGTCCGGCGTTGTACCGCAAGCAAGGTGACGTCGTCGTTGTAGCCGCTGGACCGAAGCAACAATTCGAGTGTCTCCGAGCAGATGCGGTCCACCGGGCGGCCGCCGGCGTCGAGGACAAATCCGCCGACACCCGCGGCGATGCCGGCCGCCAGATCGGCGAACTCGGCGGTGCTGGCAGTCAGCGGCCGGCCTGGGCGCTCGATCAGGCCGTCGGTGTAGAGCAACACGGAGTCGCCGATATCGAGCATCTCGGTGCGCATCGGGAAACCGGCGCCGCTGCCCAATGGGCCGCCGCCGGACGGTTCGAAGTATTTCGAGCGGGCGTCGGCCGTCACCAGCAACGGCGGCGGGTGCCCGGCGGTGCAGTACTGGAACTCGCCGGTGGCGACGTCCAACGAGGCGACGCACATGGTGGCCGACCGCGATCCGGGCACCTGATGATGAAAGTCGTCGACGGCCTGCAGCGCTTCGGTGATGGTGTGTCCCGCACAGATCTGCATGCGCAGGGCGGTGCGCAATTGCGACATTACGGCGGCGGCCTCAACCCCATGACCGACGACGTCACCGACGATGAGCACCAGTCGGTCACCCAAGGCCAGCACGTCGAACCAGTCGCCTCCGGCGGCGGTGTCCTCTGCGGCGACCAGGTACTCCGCGGCCACATCCGCGCCCGACACGACCGGCACCGACGGGGCGAGCAAGGCCTGCTGCATCAGCGCCGCGGAATCGCGGACGTTGCGGTATCGCTCGGACAGCTCGGCCACTCGGGCGTCGGAGGCCAGCCTCGCCTGCACGCGCGTGGTGACGTCGTCGAACATGACTTGCACGCCCTCGATCGAGCCGTCTGCGGCGTGACGTGGGGTGACGACGAAGTCGAAGTACCGTTCTTCGATACCCGAACCCTCGTAGTCGGCCTGCAGTCGCCACTCCGATCCGGTTTGTGGCTCGCCGGTCTTGTACACCCGGTCGAACATCTCGTAGATCTGCTGGCTCTCGAGTTCCGGATATACCTCTTTCGCGGTCTTTCCGACGGTGTCCTTTACCGGATTGAAGGCGCGGAAAGCCGCATTGACCGCCACGAAGCGATGGTCGGGGCCCTGTAACCCGACGACCATTGCGGGGATGTTCTCAAATACGCGTCGCACGTCGTCGGACGTGCCGACCCTTTTGTCCCAGTCCTTTTGGGTCGACATCTTGCCGTCCCTCCTACGGACCGGTGAGCAAACGAGTCAGCTGCGGCGGCGGACGCCGCCAGCAACATCAAGGTTAGCAACGTCCCGAACTGGCCAGCCGCACCAATTTCGGGTCCGCCCGTCCCTGCAACTCGGTTCGAGCTCCGGCTATGCCGCAGTGAGAGCGCTCTCCACGGTCGGATGAAGTGGCAGCACGCCGGAGAGGCCGCACGCGTCGACGACCCGTTGGACGCCTGGGTCGAGACTCACCACACGCAGTTCGACGCCTTGCCGACGGCACCGTTGCGCTTCTTCGGCCAGAACCGCGAATGCGCAGCACCCCATGAAGGCGACGTCATTGATGTCGACGACAAACGGTCCCGGAGCAGTGGCGATTGCGGCGGCCTCACGCACCAGGCGGCGCCAGGTGTGCTCGTTGGCGGCGTCGATCTCACCGCCCGCACTGATGACCACCGCGGAATCGTGGCGCCGCGTCACCGCACGAAGTGTGCTGTGCGGTTCGCCCAACTCGGTCGCCAGCCGTGTGCTGAGCATGACGTGAGTGGTGTAAGACTCCGCTCGAGCGACGTTCATGTTGTACCCCCCGTTCGGCTACGCCGGCCCCCCGGACTAACCGTGCTCTACTTCAATCCGGACTTGGGCCCGTCCATAGGGAATCTAAACGATTGGGCCCCAGTTCGCTGGGCAATAGGTTACACAGAACAATTTCTTGCGGCAGGCATTCGATCCACGCGCGATGCACGCGCAATCCACACGCAACCCACGCGTGATGCACGCTCCATCCACGCACTGGCAACGCGCCATCCACGCGCCGTCCGCGCGCCGAAGTGCCGGTCCCGCATCGTCGTAACGACGTTGCGTCTATTCGCTGGTGGCCGTTTCTTCGTGTTTGATGATGGCGAAATTCACCGTTGCGGTCGCGGCGAGTTCGCTGTCGCTGTCGCCGAAAATGTCGATCTGCATCACCAGGGACCGGCGACCGGCCCGCAACACCTTCGGCACCGCTCGTGCCGATCCCTGCCTGATCGGACGCAGGTAGCGAATGACCAAATCGGAGGTCGTCATGGCCGTGCCGGGTTCGAGGTACTTGAGTCCGAGTTGCCCGCCCGCCACATCGGCGAGCGTGGCGATGAGCCCGCCCTGGAGGGCGCCCGAGGTGTTCACCACCTGGGGGCTGACCGGCATCGTCACGGCGAACTCGCCGTCGTTTGCCGTGGCGGCCGGCCGCAATCCAATCTGGGCGAACAGTTGGGCCAGCGTAGGTTCGCCCGAGTCGTCGTCGGTGTCGCGGATGCCGAGCGCGCGGGTGCAGAAGTCATACAGTTGGCCCGCATCGACCGGTGTCCCGTTCAATTCGGTTCCCAGCCAACGCAACCGGAGCGCACCGAGCATCGTCTGCATGACGATTGCGGCCATTGCCCCGACGTCCAGCCCGGGATTGAAGACGCCCTCGGTGATGCCCTGCCCGATGATGTCGCGGATCAGGTGATGCAGGGGAGAAAGCACCCGGGCGTACTCGCGGGGACGGGTCTCGGCCAGGTGCTGGTTGTAGAGGCTCAGCGCCCGGTTCAGGCTGTCCTGGGTGCTCGACTCGGGCTGGGCGCTGACGCGGTCGAGGACGTGCTTGAGAGCCGCCGTGCTGTCGAGTCCCTGCGTTTCCGCGCGCCACGTGTCCGCGGCCTGCACCATGGTCCGATCGAAAAGTGCCAGCAGCAGTTCGTCTTTACTGCTGAAGTGTTGATAAAAGGCGCGCAGTGAGGTCTTGGAACGCGCGACGACTTCTTGCACGGTGAAATCGGTACGTCCGGTTTCGCCGAGGATCTCGACCGCCGTTTTGATGAAGCGTTCGCTGCGTGTCACTTCGGCTTCATCGCTGGCGCCGGCCATGAGTGGTTTCTCCTCGTCTGGGGCACTGTCCCTGTCCCGGGGCGCTGTCCCGGCACCTTGAGAATGAGGTTACCGCGTGCGTCGCAGGGTTCCGGACCGGCCGGAGGGCGAGCGTCGGCGAAACTTTCTATTGCAATTGACGCCTGCGGGGATATTGTTTGCTGGTGAGGCGGCGATGCAAGCGGTATGCGGTCGGACCTGTTGCTGGCCTACGACTCACGTCCCGCAAGCATAGGAGTTTGTTGTGATGTCTCTTTGTACTACCGCTGCCCGGTTGGTCGCGGTCGCCGCATGCGGCGGTGCCGCAGTCCTCAGTTCGACGGCGAATTCCGCTGCCGCGCCGTCGGGCAAACTCATGGAAATGCTGCCCCCGGGCTTTTCCTCGGCGAATTGCGTCGAAAAACAGGCTTCTGGGCCCGCGGTCGAAAGAGTGACGTGTGACCAGAACAGCGACACGAGCGGACCCTCGTATGCGCTGTTCCTGCTCTATGCGAATTCAAGTGACTTGGCTTCAGAATTCAAGACCGGCCCGGCTGCGGGCGGGTACAAGGTGTCGTCCACCTGCCCGGGCGGCAAAGGTTCGCCGGCGGACTGGAGTGAGGGCAGCAGCCAGACGGCGGGTCAGGTCGAGTGCGCAGTTTCCAGCGAGGGCTATCCCACCGTCATCTGGAGTGACACCTCGAAGCTGAGGGTCGGCGTTCTCGAGGGCAAAGGCCAGACCATCGACAGCCTGTTCAAGTGGTGGAGTGAAAAGGCCTGACGTCCTCAGCCGCCCCGCGCCGCGATCATCGCCGAACGATTGACCTTGGTCGCCGCGGTCCGCGGAATGGCGTCGACGAACTCCACCGTCTTCGGCACCTTGTACGGCGCCAGCCGAGTCTTAGCATACTCGATCACCTGTTGCTCGGTCAGCGGGGCCTTGGCCAGTGGTGATGGCTGCACCACCGCATGCACCCGCCGTCCCCACCGTGCGTCGGACAGACCGATCACGACGACGTCGGCGATGTCGGGGTGCCCGGACAGCGCGGATTCGACCTCGGCCGGAAAGACATTGGCGCCGCCAGTGATGATCATGTCGGCTCGGCGGTCGACGATATAGAGATAACCGTCCTCGTCCAGGTGGCCGATGTCTCCGGCGGACCGGAATCCGTCCTCCGTCGACGGCAGCGGCGGGGCGCCCCCGAGGTAGCGGTAGCCCGCACTCATCGGCGCGCGCAGGTACACATCGCCGTCTTCGCCCGGACCCAATGGGTTCTTGTCCGCGTCCAGGATCCGGATCTCGGTGTCCCGGAACCCGCGGCCAACGCTTCCCGGATGATTCAGCCATTCGTCCCCGCGCAGCGCGGTGAGCCCTAGATTCTCCGTCATGCCATAGGCGATGACGATCTGCTCCGGGCTGAGCAGTTCGAACCAGGTTCGCAGCAGGGGCGGCGGCATCACCGCGGCGCCCTGCAGGATGAACACAATGCTGGACAGGTCCCGCTGCCGGATGTCCGGGAGCGCGGCGATGCGCGCCAACATCGTCGGAGTGGCCGTGAAGTTGGTGATCCGGAACCGCTCGATCACGTCCACAACCAATGCCGCATCGAACTTTTCGAGCACCACCAGATGGTCGCCGTCCAGCAGCATGAAGAAGGTGGCGAAGCCGTTGGTGTGGTACATCGGTGCGGGCACCATGATGGTCTGCGGCTTGGCGACGGGCGTCCAGTTCGCCAGGAAGGGCTCGCCTTGCTGAGGGATCCACAACGACGGTGCCAAGGTCAGGATCACCTTGGGCACGCCCGTCGAACCGCTGCTGCAGATGCCGTTGGCGGTCGGCGAAACCGCCTCGGGCAGTGGACTTCCAGACTCCTTACCCGCACGGGCGTCCAATTCCCACCGGGTCTGCTCATCGACGACGACGGCGGGGTTGATCACCGCGCGCACGCGACTGCGCTCCCACTCGGGCAGATCCCAGTGCATGGGAACGGGGACCGCGCCGATCTTCCAGCAGCCCAGGGCGGCCAGAATTAGATGCAGCGAGTTCGGGATGGCAAGTGCGACCAAAGAACCCGTGGTAGCGCCGGTGGCGGCCAGGGCCCGGCCCCACTGGTTGGCGCGGACATCGAGTTCACCGAAGGTCAGCGCCTGGGTGCTGCCGTCGAGCGCGACGATGGTCACCGCCGGCTTGTCGGGCCGTTCTTCGGCGAGGCCCTGCAACTTGGTCCCGAACGGGATGCCGTCGGCAAACGGGTTGACCGGCTCGCTGGCCGTGGCGGGTTGGGTGCTCATGCCGAAATAGGCGTACTGAACAGGGTTTCCAGCGATCCGTCGCGCACGCCGGGCAGCAGCCGCAGGCTCAGCGCCTCGGTGCTCAGCGGCAGCCGAATCAGCGGCTGGACATGCCGGTCCAACACGCTGATGTCGGACTCGTCGCAAAAGCCGAGCGCGCCGAGCAACTGATGGGCCGTGCGCAGCACCTGGCGTGCGGTGTCCGCGGCCTTGAGCCGCAACAGCAAGGCATCCGCCGTAGCGACCGGTATCGGAACCGATTTCGTCCGGCTGAGAGTGTATTTCGCGAGCTCGTGCAGTCCGCGCACCGCCACGGCGGCATCCGCGACCGCGAACCTGACGGCTTGAAAATCCGCCAGCGCCTTGCCGAACTGGATTCGCGTCTGCACGTGCTCGGTCGCGATGTCCAACGACCGCTGCACCGTTCCCAGAATCCGCCACGATCCCAGCACGAGATGAAGGTTAACGTCGGTGGCCGGCACCGTTCCCTCGGGTCCTTCAGGTCCGGCCAAGGTGGCCGACACCAGGAACGGTCCCAGCTTGGCGTTGGACCGCGGCCCCAGCTGCGGGCGGTAGAGGTGACCGTCGAGGTCGGTGGCAGCCCACTCGCCCGCCAAGTCGCCGTGGTCGATGCGGGGGGCTTCCGGGTTGACCAACGCCAGTCGGGCACCGTCGATCGTGAGAAGTGCTTCGACCAGTGGGTAGGGCAACGCGGTGGCGCCGGCGGCTTGGCAGAGGACCGCTGCCGCGAGGAGGTCGTCGGATCCGGACCGGACATCGAGTTCGAACGCGCCGACCTCGTCCAGGGCGGCGCGAGCGGAGTCGCGAACGGCGTCGTCGGTCTCGGCGCGGAGCGCGGCCTGCGGCCCTCCCACCCGGGCGAGGCGCTTGCCGGCGACGCTGGCGAATTCGGAAATATCCTGTGGTAGTCCGGTATTCACCGGTGTTCTCCTAATACGTCGCGTGCCACCATCATGCGCTGGACTTCGATGGTGCCGGATGCCACGGTGGCGGCCTGTGCGTAGCGCCAATGGTCGTCGATCGCCCCGTGGAGTGCGGCCGACGGACCGCTGTCCAACGCGGTGGGCCCCAACGCGTCGAACAGCAACTCCGCGACCGTTTGGTCGCAGGTGGTGGTGGCGATGCGCGCCGCACTGGCGGCTGCACCCGCGGACGGGTCGTCCTGCAGCGACACGGCGCGATAGGCCATCAGGCGGGCCACCCGCAGGTCGGCCAACGCCCGAACCCAGCGGGCGCGAATCGATTCGGGCAGCTGGTCCCAGTCGTCACCGAGTTCGGCCTGCAATCGGTGCAGCAGCGATTCGCAGCGTGCATAGCGGGCGATGCCCACGCGTTCGAACGCCAGCGCTTCGCGCATCACCCGCCAGCCGTCGCCGGGTTCGCCCAGGATGTCGTCGTCGGTCGCCGGAAGGTCATCGAGGAACACCTCGTTGAGGTGATGCGGCCCGAGCATCGACGGAATCCCCCGGACGGTGAATCCGGGGCGGTCCATGGGAATGAGAAACAGGCTGAGCCGCTTGGGCTTCGGCGCGTCCGGATGGGTGCAGGCCGCCAACACGCACCACGACGCCATCCGGGCATACGAGGTCCACACCTTCTGGCCGGTGATGCGCCAACCGTTCGCCCCGTCCCGGACCGCGCGGGTGCGCAACGAGGCGAGATCGGTTCCGGCCTCCGGTTCGGAAAATCCTTGGCACCAGATCACTTCACCGGATGCGATGGCGGACAGGTGTTTGGCCTTCTGTTCGGGTGTGCCGTGGCGCATGATCGCCGGGCCCACCCAGTTGATGCCCATGTACTGCGGACCCCGGGGCTCGTAGTTGGCCCACATCTCTTCGCGCAGCACCGTCTGCTGCCATATCGAACCGCCTCCGCCACCATGCTCTTTCGGCCACGCCAACGCCAACAGGCCCTCGGCGGCCAGCAATTTGCAGAACGACTCGGTGGCGGCCAAGTCTTTGGGATCGTCGGTGCAGGCCCCGAGGAAATCGGCCGGCAGGTTGTCGGATATCAACTGCCGCAGGTGCGTCCGAAGTTCGGCCGCGTCATCGCCGAGTTCGTAATCCATCGTCGTCATCCCTTCGGCAGCCCGAGCAGCCGCTCGGCAATGATGTTTCGCTGGACTTCGGAGGTCCCGCCGTAGATGGTCGCGGCCAATGCGTCTTGGCGCTCGAACAGCAGGTCGCGGTCGTGCGTCGCGCCCGGACCGGCCACCGCGGCGCTCAATTCCCAAACACGTTGCAGCGTAATAGATCCGAGAAGCTTCATGGTGTCTGCTTCCGGGCTTGGCCGTCCGGCCAGCTCGTTGCTCAGCGCGCGGTAGCCGGTGGCCCGCAGCGCTTCGGCGTCGGTGAGCAACGAACCCAGTTCCGCGTAGACGGCTTCGTCGTCAGCGCCCCTGATGGATTCGAGGCCGCGCTTGATCTCGACCCAGTTCATGATCCAGATCATCTGGCGTTCATGCTGCAGCGAAGCAAGCGCGACGTTCCAGCCACCATTGAGCGGACCCAGGAGGTTCTCGACGGGCACCTCGACGTCGTCGAGGAACACCTCGCAGAACGTCTCGTCCGAGATCGACGCCATCCGAATGGGTTCGATGCGAACACCTGGTGATTGCAGGTCGAGGATAAGGCAAGAGATGCCACGGTGTTTCGGCGCCTCGGGGTCGGTGCGAGCGTACAGAGTGCACCACCGCGACAGGTGTGCCTGCGTGGTCCAGATCTTGTGTCCGTTCACGCGGAAGACGTGGCCGTCCCGCTCGGCGCGGGTACGCAGTCCGGCGAAGTCTGACCCTGCCTCCGGCTCGGACATGCCCAGGGCCCACCACTCGTCGCCACGCAGCAGAGGTACCAGCAGGCGGTCTATCTGCTCTGGGGTCCCGAACTGCCGGATGCCAGGGGCGGCGACATTCGGGCCGGCGATGTTGGGCATCTTGGGCGCAGACCGCAGCGCCGCCTCGACCCGGATTTCCATGGCGTCGCGCAAACCCAGCGAACGACCACCGTGCTCGCGCGGCCAGGTAGGTTGCAGCCACCCCGCTTCGAACGCCGCGCGCTGGTACGCGCGCCGCAGCGTCAGGTCCCAGCGGTACTCGGAATAACGCTCGTAGTAGTCGGCGGGCAGAAACTCGGTCAGCCAGGTGCTGAATTCGTCGATGACGCCGGTCATATTGTGTCCCCGCTCTGGCTGCAGAAGCGGCGGCCTAACTCGGCGTACAACGCACGGCTGTCGCCGAGCATCGCCGCTCCCTGCCACGCGTGCCGGACGTAGAGGTGGGCGTCGTGCTCCCAAGTCTGCCCGAGCGCGCCGTGCACCTGGACTGCGGTGCGCGCACAGTTGGCCGCGGCGTCCCCAGCGGCCGCCTTGGCCATTGCCGCGGTGGTCCAGTCGCCGTTGGCGGCCGCGGCGTAGGTCAGGCTTCGGGCCCGCTCGACGCTGACGTAGTTGTCTGCCAGCGCGTGTTTGATCCCCTGGAACGCGCCGATCGGCGTGCCGAATTGCCGCCTGTTCTTGGCATGTTCGACGGACAGGTGCAGTGCGGCAGCGGCGACTCCGACTAGATCGGCCGACGCGGCCACCAGCGGTGCGGTCAACACCGATTCGACGCTGTTGATGGGCGCCGTCGCCAGGGGTTCCGCGTCAACTTCGACGTCGGCGACGGGATGCGCGGGGTCGTGGGCCTCGCCGGACTCGATTGCCACGCCATTGCCGACGCGCGCGACCGCGACCGCCACCCCGTCGTCGGTCGTGGCCAGCGTGACGAGGAGTTCCGCTCGCGGCAGGTTCGGGACCGCGACCGCGCGCCCGCGCAGCCGTCCCTGCCGCAGCGACATGGGCGCTCCCGCCAGTCGTTGGCCGGGGGAGTGAACAGCCAGCGTGGCGACGACGCCGCTGGCAATCTCGCTGAGGACGCCGTCGAACTCGCTGCCGCACGCGCGCAGCACGCCGGCGGCCAGACCGACGCTGCTCAACAACGGGACGGGCGCCAGGGCCGCGCCGCACTCCTCGAGAACCACTACCCGCTCCAACGGACCCAAGTCCGCGGAGTCCGGCGCGGCCAGCTCCGTCCAGCCCAGGTCCGCTACCGTCTTCCACAGCGGTCGCCAGCGTTCCGGATCCGCGAGGGCTTGGTGTGCAACGTCGGGGGGACACTCGGTGCGCAGGACGTCGCGCACGGTGTCGCGCAACGACAGCTGCTCCGAAGTCAGACCAACATCCATAAGACCCCTAACATAATAAAAATAGTAAACTAGCGGTTCGCTTGCAATCGGAGGGCGCATGGTCGAGTGGTATCTGTTCCTGCCGCAGGTGCGGCTGCCGGTGGCCGACATCGTCGAACGCGCCCGTCGTGCGGAGGCCGGCGGATTTGACGGCATCGCCTTCATCGATCACCTGGAAGCGCCGGGTCGGCCCAGCGAAAGCATCTGGGAGGCAATGAGCATTGCCACTTGGGTCGCCGCCAAGACGCAGCGCCTAAAGGTGGGTCACCTGGTGCTCTGTGACGCCTTTCGGCATCCGGCGGTGCTGGCCAAGCAGGCCGTCACACTGTCGGCCGCGTCCGAAGGCAGGTTCGAGCTCGGTTTGGGTTCCGGGTCCTGGCCCGCGGAGTTAACCAGATTCGGTGTCGGCCAGCAGGATCCGATAGCGCGGGTCGAACAACTGGGTCGACACCTGGCCGTCATCAAGGAGTACTGGGGTGACGGAGACCGGGGCCAGCTGCCCAGGCCGGAATATCCAATCCCGCTGATTCTAGGCGGTCGCGGGCCACGGATGATGGAACTTGTTCGTACATACGCTGATTGGTGGAATCTGCAGTGCACCCACGTTGACAGGCTGCCGCAGTTGGCCGCCGCCGCGGGACCGGCGCGGATCTCGGTCCAGCAGATGGTGGGCTTCGTCCGCGCCAAGGACGATCCCGCTGCCGTCCGCGAGGTGAGCAACCGGCGCTTTGGCCATCTGGGACCGGGGTTGGTCTGCGGCGATGCCGGCGAACTCGTCGAGTATTTCGAAGGTTTGGCGGCGCAACGAGTGGAGCGGTTCTACGTGTGGTTCGCCGACTTCGCCGCGCCCGAATCACTCACCGAATTCGGCGAATCCGTGATCAAGGGCTTTACTCCCGAGCACCTTGGGCGCCTTGGGCGTTGAGTCTGCGCGTGGGGCGGAGAAGTGCGAGTAGACGCCGCCAAAAATGCAGAGTCAACGGGAGGGTGGGGCGTTGCGGCGTTGAGTCTGCGTCTGGGGCGGAGAAGTGCGAGTAGGCGCCGCCAAAAGTGCAGAGTCAACGCGAGTCGGAAGGCCGCGCCGCCTCGGCGCGGCGGAGAGCCTCCGTCGGCACCACGGGCGGACGGGCGAAGGGGCCACGCTGCACGGCGCTCAGCCTGATCTCGGGTAGGTCGACGGACGAATCGACGGTGTCCAGCCACGCGACCGTTTCAGCGACGTCGGAAACTTGGATCGCATACATCTCGAAGGGAACGTCTTGCAGCATCTCGGTTTCCACCGGACCCGGCGTCACGATGTGGACACTGATCCCGTCACGGTCGACTTCGAGTGCCAGAGCACGGGCGAACGCGTTCATGCCGGCCTTCGACGCGGAATACGCAGTGCGGGCGGGCATCGGCTCGTGCGCGGCCGACGAGGAGATGAACACCAGTCGCGAGCCCGCGCGCATTCGCGGCAGCACAGCCGAGGTCACCACGAAGCAGGAATCGAGGTTCGCCGAAATGATGCTCTGCCACTGGTCGAAAGTCTGCTTGCGCGCATAGGTTCCGCCCAGCGTGCCCGCCGCGTGGACAACGAGGTCGATTCGATCGAGGTGGCTTATCGCCTCGCTGAACCCGGTCGGATCGGAGGCATCGGCCACAATGTAACGCGCGCCGATCTCGGTGGCCGCGGCGCGCAGCGGCGCTTCCCGGCGCGCCACCAGAACCACGTCATAGCCACGTTCACATAGCTTGGCGGCGCATCCCTTTCCGATCCCACCGCTGCCGCCGGTGACCAACGCGGTACGCAATGTCTCCCTTAAGGTCGCCGGATATCCCGCGTGCGCGACAACGCCTGCGGGGACAGCGCATAGATCCGTTGGTCGGGCCGGCCGGACAACACATAGGTCTGCGTGTCGGCCAGGTGGCGACCCGCGATGCGTCGCGCCCGGTCCACATCACCTTCGGCGATCGTCTCGGTCAGCTTGATGTGAGTGTTGAGCGCCGCGCGGCGCTTGGCCAGGGACGGGTAGGTGCCCCGGGCGGAGGTCTCATCGGCCCACTGTTGCTCGTGGCTGGTCCACAGGGTTTCCAGGCTGCCGACGACCGCGATGATGGTGTGGTTTCCGCAGCCCTTGACGATGAGATTGTGAAACTGCCGCCCGATTTCGGTGAAAGCCCGCCCGTCGTCGAGGTTTTCGGCCATGGCGTCGTTGACCTGCTTGAGTTCGGGCACCAGGGTGTCGGCGCGGTCAGGCCGCTGGGCCGCGAGTGCGGCGCAGGCGGGTTCGAGTTCCTGCAATGCCATGCCAAGGTCGGCCACCGCGACGGACTCGCTCTGCAGCAGCAGACCAAGCATGTAGGCAGCGCTCGTCTTGGCCGGCGCATGCACGACGGCGCCGCCGCGGTTGCCCCGCCGCACCGACACCAAACCTTCGGTCTCCAAGATCCGCAGCGCTTCTCGCAGCGAGACCAGGCTGACATTGAACTGCTCGACCAGTACCTCTTGGCGCGGCAGCAGATCGCCGTCGGCGAGTTCGCCGTCGATGATCTGGCGGCGCAACTCGTCGGCTACGATTTCGGCGATCCTCGGCGCCGATAATCGGCGACGGGCGTCGGGTCCACTTCCCAAGGCGGTCATCCGATCCTCGCGGTTCGCACAGTCACTGGCTTAGCTATTTTAGCAGTAATGGTATAAATAGCCGCGTGAGTCGCGAGGCCGATAATCGGCCCACACCACTCGACGAGTTGCGTGTCGTTGAGATCAGTGACCGCATAGCGGGTAGCTACTGCGGCAAGCTGCTGGTCGACGCGGGGGCGCAGGTTTACAAAATCGAACCGCCGCAAGGGGATCCGTTGCGACGGTATTCCGCAACCTGCTCGCCGATCCCGGACGGCGCCGACTCGCCGTTCTTCAGCTACCTGAACGCCGGCAAGCGCAGCCTTTGTATCGCTCCGAATTCCGATCACTACCGTGCCGAACTCGAGGCCGCGGACGTCGTGATCGCCACCGTCGGTCGCGCGCAGGCACCGGAGCTGGGTATCGACCCGCAACGGCTGCTGGCCGATCATCCCCGAACCGTCATCGTCACGATCTCCGATTTCGGCTGGAAGGGGCCGTGGGCCGATCGCGCGGCCAACGAGTTCACGCTGCAAGCCTGGTCCGGCTCGCCCGGCTTCCGCGGTGATCCCGCCGGACCACCCATATCGATCGGCGGTGACCTGGGGGAGTACATGGGCGGGGTGTACGCCGCCTTCGGTGCCCTGGCGGTCCACCGGCGTGTTCGGCGCGGCGGTCCAGGCGAGCATCTCGACCTGTCCATGCTCGAAGCGTTGACGGCAATGCAGAGCAGCGAGTGGCTGCATTCGCAGCTGCTGCAGGTTGGCCCGGTCCGTCGCACGCTGGAAGTACCATCCATCGTGCCGGCCAAGGACGGCTACGTCGGCATCACCATGGTCACCGGGCAGCAGTGGCTGGACTTCGCCGCGATGGTGGAATGCCCGCAGTTCGAAGAGATTCCGCAGCTTCGATTCCAAATCGGGCGTTGGGAATTCCGCGACTACATCTTTGAATCGATCAAGCCGTGGATGACCTCGCGGACGGTCGAGGAAATCGTCGAGTTGGGGCAGCTGTTCCGGTTGCCGATCGCGGCGCTGGGTAACGGAGCCACCATCCGCGAGACGGACTATGTGACCCAGCGCGGGGTCTTCGTACGCAATCCGGCCGGTTTTCACCAGCCGCGCCCGCCGTGGCTGATGTCTCGGTGTGCGCCCGCGCCGGTGGGCAAGACCCCCGGTATCGGCGCTGACAACGCCGCTGACAACGGTGAAACACCCTCACACACCGATAAATTCGAGAGTGCGCCGGTGCAGCTAGGGTTGCCGCTGCAGGGTGTCCGCGTGATCGACTTGACCGCCTTCTGGGCCGGCCCGGCCGCGACCCATCTGCTGGCCGCCTTCGGCGCCGACGTCATCAAGGTGGAGTCGATTCAGCGCCCCGACGGCATCAGGAACTCGGGGGGCATGCGCACCGACGTGGACGACTGGTGGGAATACGGTTGGGTCTTCCACGCGATGAACACCAACAAGCGTTCCATCACACTGGATTTGGGTTCCCCGCAAGGCCGCGAAATGTTCCTCAAGCTCGTCGCCGGCGCCGACGTGGTGATCGAGAATTTCTCGCCCCGGGTGATGGACAACTTCGGGCTGACCGCCGACGTCCTGCTGGAGGTGAATCCCAAGGTCGTCGTCGCGCGGATGCCGGCCTTCGGGCTGGAGGGGCCGTGGCGGGAGCGGGTCGGATTTGCGCCGACCATGGAGCAGATCGGGGGCTTGACCTGGGTGACGGGCTTGCCGGAGACGCCTCCGGTGACCCCGCGCGGTGCTTGTGACCCGCTGGCCGGCGTCCATGCGGCGTTCGCGGTGCTGGCCGCGTTGCATTTCGCTGAACGCACCGGCTTGGGTCAACAGGTTGAGCTGCCGATGGTCGAAGCGGTTCTCAATGTCACCGCGATCCAACCCATCGAGACCGAGGTGTTCGGTCAGACCCTGAGCCGGCGCGGCAATCGTGGCCGGTGCGGAGCAGTGCAGAACATCTATCGGTGCACCGGCGACGACGAGTGGATCGCGGTCAGCGTGCGTGACGACCGGGATTGGCGGGCGCTGGTCGACGTCATGGGTCGACCCGCGTGGTGCGACGACTCCTTGGGCACTTTGGCCGGACGACGGGAGCGAGGCGACGAGATCGATGGTCACGTCGCGGCGTGGTTCGCTGGCCGAGAACGCGACTCGACGGTAGAGCTGCTGGCCAGCGCGGGGATTCCGGCCGCCCCGGTGGTGTCGCCCTCGTTGGTGACCGAGCACCCGCAATTGCGTGACCGGGGCTTTTTCGAGTCTTTGACGCATTCGCGGATTGGGCAGGCGCTGTATCCGACGCCGCCGTTCGCCCTGCTCACCGGCCAGCGAGAATGGCTGCTACGCCCGCCGCCCACCCTGGGCGAGCACAATGAAGAGGTACTGCGCGATCAGTGCGGGCTGACCGAGCAAGAACTCGAGTCCCTCGCCGCCAGCGGGGTCATTGGGACTCGACCGGTCGGGCTGTAGAGAAAGGAGCCTTCGATGCGGGTAATTGTCGACGCGGACATGTGCGAGGCCAACGGTTTCTGCGAATCGATCGCCGCGGACATCTTTGAGTTGGGTGACGAGGACGTGGTGCAGATCGCCGACGGTCCGGTGCCTCCGGATAGGGAGATCGACGTCCGCGCCGCGGTGGAACAGTGCCCCAGGGCCGCCCTGCGGATCGTCGAATAACGGCGTGCCGCCGCAGTCAACGCCCGAAAAGCATTGCGCTACAACGGGTGAAGCTCCGCATGCCCGCCGCGTTGACGTTCAATGCTTAAAATAGTAAAAATAGAGCCAAGACGTCGAACCGGAGAGCTCGTGACGGACACCGTTTCTGAATCCGCAGACCCGTCGGAACGTGAGTTCGGGTCGGCGGGCATCGCTCTGTCGAAATACCGCTTTCCGACGGGGTGGTTCATCGTCGCCTTCGCCTCCGACCTGGGTGCCGGAGAAGTCAAGCGGGTGCACTACTTCGGTGAGGAGCTGGTGCTGTTTCGCACCACGTCCGGCAAGGTGCACGCGTTGGATGCCTACTGCCAGCACCTCGGCGCCAACATGGGCGTCGGCGGGAGCGTGGAGGGCGAGCACATCGTCTGCCCGTGGCACGGATGGCAGTGGCGCGGCGACGGCACCAACGCGCTGATTCCGTACAGCAAGATCGGCTGCAAGAACAACGTCCGCATCCGGACCTATCCCGTGACGGAGTGGTACGGCTTCATCCTGGTTTGGCACGAGCGCCACGGCCGCCCGCCGTACTGGCAACCGCCCGTGCTGCCCGAACTCGAGACCGACGAGTACTACCCGCTGCACCCGCATACCCGGATGGTCAACCGGGTCAAGGTGCATGCGCAGATGATCATCGAGAACGCCGCCGACCCATACCACGTCCAGTACGTGCACAAGGCCGCCAACCCCGCCAACACCGCTTCGTTCGAAGTCTCCGGCTATCACCTGCACGCGACCGTCAACGCCAATTTCGGAGGGGGCCGGGCGAAGACCTGGTTGACGCCCAACGGGCCGGTCGACGCCAAGATCATCTACGACAACTACTCGCTGGGACTGGGCATCGTCCGCTTCCCCAGCGAGCTGGTGGCCACCGTCCAGGTCACCGGACAGACACCGGTTGACGAGGACTACACCGACTACTTCTACACCCAGGCCTCCATCCGCGAGCCCGGCGACACCGGCGACGTGCCCACCGGGCGCGCCGCCAAGTTCCTTGCGCTGCAACAAGAGGTCATCAAACAGGACTTCTTCACCTGGGAGAACATGAAATACCTGGAGAAGCCCAATCTGGCGCCCGAGGAGGCGCACGACTATGCGGCATTGCGCCGTTGGGCGCATCGCTTCTATCCGGGGGAAGAGCCCTCGCCCAACGACTTTGGTTACACCCCCGAAGGCCGGCCCGACCCCGCTGCCGCGCAAGCGTAATGAGCGGACCCTTGGGTCCCGCCGACTTCGGCGTCGAGCGATTCACCGTACCGGCGGTGCTGGATCGCAGGGCCGAGCAGCATCCCGACCGGGTGATGATGTCGATCGGCGGCACCGATATCACCTTTGAGCAAATGCGGCAGCGATCATGCGAGGCGGCAAACCTGTTGGGCGAGTTGGGTGTCGGCCCAGGTGACTGCGTGGCGCTGTTCTCCGGCACCTGCCCGGAGTGGGTCTATCTATGGCTGGGCGCGGCGCGGATCGGCGCGTTGAGCGCGGCGGTCAACGCCGCCAACAAGGGTGACTTCCTACTGCACAACCTTCGATTGTCGCAAGCCAAGGTGATCTTCACCGACCCGGCGCGACGCCCACGTCTCGACGAGGTTATCGACCGGCTCGACACCGTGGCTACCGTTGTGACACCGGAGGATTGGCCAAACGACCCTGGTACCGAGGTGGACCACGCTGCCGAGCCCGAAGCCGTCGGCGCGCTGTTCTTCACCTCGGGCACCACCGGGCCGTCGAAAGCGGTTGCCACGTCGTGGCATTATCTGTTCACCGTGGCCGCGACGGCCGCCTCCGCGTGGCAATTCGCTACTGGTGAGACGCTGTGGACGGCGATGCCGCTGTTCCATTTGAGCGCCGCACCCAGCGTGCTGGCGCCGATGCTGATCGGCGGAACGACGTTGCTGGCGGACGCTTTTCATCCGACCGAGGTGTGGGACGACGTGCGTGCCCGCGGTGCCGTCGGCTTCTTCGGCGCCGGTGCCATGGTATCGATGCTGCAAGGCCTGCCACCGGATCCGCGGGACGCGGACCTGCCGCTGCGGTTCATCTCGGCGGCTCCGATCGACGCCAAGGCCTATCGCGAGATCGAAAAGCGTTACGGCTGCCGCATCGTGACGATGTACGGGATGACCGAAGCGTTTCCCATCGCCGTCAAAAGTGTTGCCGACGAAGGCGTGCCCGGAACATCTGGACGCCTCAACCCGAACTTCGACGTACGGATCGTGGACGAGGACGGCGCACTGTTGCCGGCCGGGGCGGTGGGCGAGATCACCTGCCGGCCCAAGTATCCGCACATAATGAGTGAAGGCTACGTCGGCGACCGGTTGCAGGTGCATCGCCACGATGAGTGGTTTCGCACCGGCGACCTGGGCCGAGTCGATGCGGAGGCGAACCTGACCTATGTGGATCGCGTCAAGGATTCGCTGCGGCGGCGCGGTGAGAACATCTCCTCGGTGGAAGTCGAGACCGTCGTCATGGGCCACCCCGCCGTGGCGGAAGCCGCGGCCGTCGCGGTCGCCAGCGACGTGGGGGAGGACGACATCTTGATAGTCCTGACATTGCGCCCCGGCGCCCCACTGGATTACGCGGAGTTGCTGGATTTCTGCACCGCCCGCATGCCGTACTTCTGCGTTCCACGCTACGTCGACATCGTGGATGAACTTCCGCGAAACGGGATCGGACGGGTACGCAAAGACTTGCTGCGTGCTCGTGGTCTGTGTCGGGGCGCGTGGGATCGTGAACATCACGGATATGTCGTCAGCCGGTAAGTAGCGTTTGGAGAACAGAAGATGTCCATGACCTACCAGGAACAGCAGATGCTGCAAGCCGCCACGGGCCGCGCCGCCATCTTGGACCTGACCGCCCGGCACAACAGGGCATACTCCGCCGGCGATCGCGACGCGTGGATTGCCACCTTCCGTCATTCCGGCGCCAGCTATACGCGGGATGGGCATGAGTTCACCGATCTGCGTGCGGCCTTCGACGGCGGTGACGGGCGACGCCTGATCACCGCCGACCACGAGATCTATGTTGATGGAGTTAATGCCACTCAGCGTTGCGTCGCAATACTTTTCGCTGGTGTGCACAGCGACACAACGTTGCAGGCCACCGGGACCTACCGGGATCAGCTCGTCTATGAGCGTGGCGGCTGGTATTTCACATCTCGTGAACTGCAATGGGATTCGTTGCCGAGTCGCCATCTCGTCATGTAGGCGGCAGGGCCGCGTGGATCGCAAGCCTGCCAACGGCTTGAGTTACCGACTGGCTTATCGAGACCTACGAAGATGCGCTGCGGATGGTCGGCACGATGACCGAACCACGAGCCGCGGCGACCGTGATCAGCGGTGCGCGTATCCAACTTTTCGCCGCGCTGACAAATCGGTACGGTGCGTCGTGCTGCCCGGTGGGTCGGATAGACCCCTGTAGGTGCGTCGATTACTTCGCCGAATCGATTGTGTGGAACGGGCGCAATTATTGCTGGTAAGCGGTTATGGTTGCGGCCTACCGCGTTATTAGCTTCTGCGTAAATTCTGCGCCAAGTCCTACTGATGGGTGTGCTATGTCGTCTCACGTCTTTGTTTCGCCGGAGGTCTTGGTTGCGGCCGCGTCGGATTTGCGCGCGATCGGGTTGGCTGTGGGTGCGGCCGGTGCGGCGGCGGGAGTATCGACGACTGGTGTGGCGGCGGCTGCCGGTGATGAGGTGTCGTCCGCGATTGCGGTGTTGTTTGAGACTTATGGCCGGGAGTATCAGGCGGCCAGTGTGGCGGCGGCGGATTTCCATGCTCGTTTTGTGCAGTTGATGGTGGGCGCTGGTGGCGCGTACGGGGGTGTGGAGGTGGCGACCGCGGCGTCGTTGCAGTCGCTGGAGCAGGCCTTGCTGGATGCGATCAATGCGCCGACGAATGCGTTGTTAGGGCGTCCGTTGTTGGGTCCGGGTACCGATGGTGCGGCGGGGTCGGGGGCTGCCGGTGGTCCAGGTGGGTTGCTGATTGGTCGCGGGGGCAATGGCGGGT
>NZ_MVHT01000045.1 GCF_002086275.1 Mycobacterium intermedium
AACGTCTTCGGCGAAGGCTCCTCAGGAATCGGCAACCTCGGAAGCGGCGTTTCGGGCTTCAGAAACATCGGCCTAGGCGGATTCAACGTCAACAGCTTCGTCTCAGGCCTACAAAACATCGGTAGCAACCTGGCGGGTCTGTTCCAGCAGGGCACTGCCCCGTAACGCGATGTGGTCGGTATCGGTCGCGTCTGCCGGCCCCGGCCACCTCAACTTGGGTTGGCCGTAACGGGCGTGTTGAACCCTGTGAACCCTACGAAGCCTTGTGGGCCGCCAATAGGTATGCGGGGAACTTGATTCGGCCCTTGTCATCGAGGTCGTGCGGCGGGAACTCGACACCTGCCTGGGCCAGCTCGGGCGGTACTTCGACCCGGTTGGCGTGGATGAAGGCCGGGCGGATCTCGTCGATCTCCCAGTACTTGCTCACCGCGGCCCGCAACTCGTCCTCGTCGACCTCGTTGGGCTTGACTGGCGCCTCGGCCGGGAAGGCACCCTTGGCGAACACCAACACGTAGTAGTTGGCGCCTGGGGCGGCCGCACGATGCACCGAGCGTAGGTAGCCGTCGCGGCCCTCGACCGGAAGCGAATGGAACAGGGTGCTGTCGATCACGGTCGCGAAGCGGCCGTCGTGTCCGGAGAACTCGGTGATGTCGGCCTGCTCGAAGCTGGCCGTGGTCAAACCCCGTTCCGCGGCGGCCTTCGTGGCCGCGGCCACGGCCGTGGGGCTGATATCGACGCCGAGCACGGTGTACCCCTCGGCGGCCAGGGCCAAAGACAACTCCGCGAGGCCGCATCCGGCATCGAGAACGTCGCTGCGGACTTTCCCGGCCGAGATCAGCGCCGCCAATTCAGGTTGCGGCTCGCCGATATCCCACGGCGGCGGACCCGCGAAGTGGCCTTGCTCCTTATAGACACTGTCCCAGTCCATTACGTCGGAAGTCACGTATCCCAACCTACGCGCGCTTGGACTAGTCCCAGGTGTGCACGGGTTCGTTGGCGTGCATGTGTTCGCAGTACCGGCGCAACATCTCGGTCAGGGCCGCGGGCCGGTCCATCCCGCCGTCTTGCAGGGCGTGCACGGTCGACACCTGCCAGCTCGCTCCGTTGCGGCCGGCGCGGGCCCGGCCTTCGATCACGCCCAGGAACCGGTCGCGAACCTCGGCGTCGACGCCCCAACGTCGCAGACCCTCGTGCGCCAGCGGCAGCAGGGTGTCCAACACCAGCTCAGGGGCGGACACTTCGCCCACACCGGGCCAGTGCAGCCGCGCATCAATGCCGTGCCTGGCCGCAGCTAGGAAATTGGCATGTGCCGCAGGGAAACTCATCTGTGTCCACACCGGCTGGTCTGCCTCCGACAGGCTGCGCAGCGTGCCGTAGTAGAAGGCCGAGTTCGCCAACATGTCAATCACCGTCGGACCGGCCGGCAACACCCGATTCTCCAGGCGGAGATGCGGCTGTCCGTCGACAACGTCGTAAACGGGCCGGTTCCACCGGTACACGGTGCCGTTGTGCAGACGCAGTTCGGACAGGTGCGGGGTGCGACCGGCTGCGAGTTCCGCCAACGGGTTCTCGTCGGACACCTCCGGCAACAGCGACGGGAAATAGCGGACGTTCTCCTTGAACAAGTCCAGCACCGAAGTGATCCAGCGTTCGCCGAACCACACCCGCGGTCGCACGCCCTGCGTCTTCAGTTCTTCGGGACGGGTATCGGTGGACTGCGCAAAGAGTTCGATGCGCGTCTCGGCCCACAATTCGTGACCGAAGAAATACGGCGAGTTCGCGCCCAGCGCCAACTGGGCACCAGCGAGCACCTGCGCCGCGTTCCAGTTGGCGGCGAAGTTCTCGGCACCCACCTGCAGATGCAATTGGATACTGGTGCAAGCCGATTCGGGTGCGATCGATGCCGCCTGCCAGTTCAGCGGCTCGGGACCGGAGATATTGATCGGGATGTCTTCGCCGCGCGCGCTGAAGATGGAATCGTTGAGGGCCGTGTACCGCGTCGATTCGCTCATCCAGCCGTCGGAAAGGTGTTCGGGCATCAGCGTGGGCAGGATGCCGATCATGACGATGTGCGCGCCACCGGAGTTGGCTTTCATCTCGGCGGCATTCAGGCTGGCCCGCACTTCTTCCTCGAGGTCCAGCGCGGTGTGTCCCGCCAGTGGCCGAGGCGGCACATTGAATTCGATGTTGTAAGCGCCTAATTCGTTCTGATAGGCCGGATCCGCTATGGCGTCCAACACGAAGCGGTTCGACATGGCGGGCTGATAATCCCCGTCAACCAGGTTGCATTCGATCTCCATACCGGTCAGCGGTCGGTCGCAGACGAACCGGGACTGCGCCAGCATCGACTCGAAGACCTCTAGACACAACCGCACTTTGCGCCGGTATTCCCGCCGATGTGCGCGGTTATACGTGGTGCGCTTGACCTCTTCGCCCACAAAGCTGATGCAACAGGTTTACCGTCGGCTACGCAAGTGTGAGTGCGGTAAACCATCATGGACGATGAGTTGCCGTGTCCGATCTATCGAGGAGAGCAGTTGGCCGAGTCCGGAGATTTCGTGGCCGCTATCGATCAGGGCACGACCAGCACCCGCTGCATGATCTTCGATCAGGAGGGGGCCGAGGTGGCTCGTCACCAACTCGAGCACGAGCAGATCCTGCCTCGTGCCGGCTGGGTTGAGCACAACCCGGTCGAGATCTGGGAGCGGACCTGGTCGGTACTGACCACCGTGCTGAACACCGCAAATCTGTCGGCGAAAGATATTGCTGCGCTTGGTATCACCAACCAGCGCGAGACGACGTTGGTGTGGAACAGGCAGACTGGCCGACCGTATTACAACGCGATCGTGTGGCAGGACACCCGCACCGATCGCATCGCGTCGGCGTTGGACCGCGACGGTCGCGGCGATGTGATCCGCCGCAAGGCGGGGTTGCCGCCGGCCACCTACTTCTCCGCCGGGAAACTGCAGTGGATTCTGGAAAACGTTGACGGGGTGCGCGCGGCCGCGGAAAAGGGCGAGGCGCTGTTCGGCACCGCGGACACCTGGGTGCTGTGGAATTTGACCGGCGGCCCGCGCGGCGGCGTGCACGTCACCGACGTGACCAACGCCAGTCGGACCATGCTCATGGACCTCGAGACCTTGGACTGGGACGACGAGCTGTTGTCGTTCTTCGACATTCCGCGCGCGATGCTGCCCTCGATCGAGCCGTCCTCAGCGCGGGAGTCGTACGGCGTGACTTCGGAGTCGGGTCCCTTCGGCGCGGAGGTGCCGATCACCGGAGTCCTGGGCGACCAGCATGCGGCGATGGTCGGTCAGGTGTGCCTGGATGCGGGGGAGGCGAAAAACACCTACGGCACCGGCAATTTCCTGCTGTTGAACACCGGCGAGAACATTGTGCGCTCGGACAACGGCTTGCTGACCACCGTCTGTTATCAATTCGAGGGCGCCAAGCCGGTGTACGCGCTCGAGGGTTCGATCGCGGTGACCGGGTCGGCGGTGCAGTGGCTGCGTGATCAGTTGGGCATCATCAGCGGTGCAGCCCAGAGCGAGTCCTTGGCCCGTCAGGTCGCCGACAACGGCGGCGTCTACTTCGTGCCCGCATTTTCCGGGTTGTTCGCTCCGTATTGGCGATCCGATGCGCGCGGCGCGATCGTGGGCCTGTCGCGTTTCAACACCAACGCCCACCTCGCGCGCGCGACGCTGGAGGCCATTTGCTACCAGAGCCGCGACGTGGTGGACGCCATGAAGGCGGACTCCGGGGTGAGCCTCGAGGTGCTCAAGGTCGACGGCGGCATCACCGCCAACGACTTATGCATGCAAATTCAGGCCGATGTGCTGGGCGTGGACGTGGTGCGCCCGGTGGTCGCCGAGACCACGGCATTGGGCGCCGCTTATGCGGCGGGTTTGGCGGTCGACTTCTGGGCCGACCCGTCCGATCTACGCGCCAACTGGCAAGAGGACAAGCGGTGGACGCCATCCTGGGACGACGACCAGCGCGCCGCGGGCTACGCCGGGTGGCGCAAGGCGGTGCAGCGCACCCTCGACTGGGTGGACGTTTCTTAAGACTTGCTCCGCGAGCGCGCGCAGTTGTACGTGGACACGCCGTTGTGGCCGTACATTTGCGCGCGCTCGCGACCGGGAGCTCAGGCCTCGCCGAGGATGCCGTAGATCTCGCGGCGGGCGTTGTTGAGCACGTCGACGATGCGTTGCTGCTGCTCGGGGGTGGCGGCGTGGGCCGACTGTGCGACGGCGCCGAAGAGTTGGCGCCCCGCGGTCGCGAGGTTGACGTGCCCAGGGTCCACCCCTTCGGCGATCTCCTCCCACGGCGGGGTCTCGACCTTGGCCGCGGCGGCACGGCCGTCCTCGGTCAGCTGGAAAAGCTTCTTGCTGCCGTCGGCCTCGGTGGCGGTGATCAGGCCCTCGTCGTCCAGGAGTTGCAGCGTCGGGTAGACCGAACCGGGACTCGGCTTCCATAGACCGTTGCTGCGTTCGGCGATCTGCTGAATCATCTCGTAGCCGTGCATGGGCCGTTCGGTCAGCAGGACGAGAATTGCGGCCTTGACGTCGCCCCGCCGGCCCCGACCGGGGCCGCCGCGACGCCAGCCACCGCGCGGGGTGAAGCCGAATCCCGGCCCGAAGCCCGGCCCGAATCCCGAGCCGAATCCCGGGCCGGGGCCTCCGGGACCAAACCCGAAGGGTCCGCCACCGGCGTGGTCGCGGAGGTTCTCGACGAACTCGCGTCGGGCATGCCGCTTGGCGGCGTGCATTGCTCGGCGCTGGGCGAAACCCGGGGCAAAACCCGGTCCGAATCCGAAGCCCGGCTGGACGCCGAATGGCCCGCCAGGCGGGGTGAAGCGGTCGTTCATGACTCTTGTTCCTTACGTCGGGATGGCCGCCCGTAGCGGCGCCATGCGGTATATCGGCTATGTATCACGATATATCGGAAACTATCGTAGCGCTAGGCGTGGCTATCCTGGGGTTGCTTGTTTGCATTCATTCTGTGCCGGGTAGCAACTGAGGTGATGAAGGGGAAAAACCACCAGGTGACCTTCGAAGCCGGGTCGGAGACCGATCCGACGCACAGCCAGGCGACGGGTGGTCGCAAGACTGCTTCCTGGGCGAACTGGGTGCTCGCGATCCTGACGGTCCCGGGTGCGGCGATCGTGATGCTCTTCGCGCTCGGCGCGGTCATGAGCACCGATGCCTGCACCGCTGGCACCTGTCCCAACCTGAGTACCGGGATCGACTTCGGCGTGTTGTTCTACGGTGCGCCCCTGGTGGCCCTCTGCGTCATCGTCATCTCGCTGTTCACCGCCAAGCGCCGATTCGGCATTGCCGTTCCGTTGTGCGGGTGGGCGCTCTTGATTGCCGACGTCGCCGTCCTGGCTCTGATCGTCGCGCGCTAGAACTCAGCTCGGCGGGGCAAATCCCTCTTGGCTTGGCGCCGGTTGCGGTGACTCGATGTGTGGTTCCGGCGACCGACCTGGGGCCGACGGATATGGCTGCGGTGCCGGCTGAGGCCACTGCTGTTGTGGCCACTGTTGTTGCGGCCACTGCTGTTGCGGCCACTGTTGCTGAGCCCACGGCGCTGGCGTAGTCGCCGGCATCGCGGACGGCGGCGCGGTTGGACGCAGTCGTGCCAATTCGCGCCGGTGTCGTTCGGCAAGAACAGCCGCAAGGATGAATTGCGGGGGAACGCCGGGCGGTGGTGGCGGAGCGATGTGGGACACCACGTCAGCGGCGATGCGGTAGGCCATCTGGTCGCGCAGTCGGGGATCGAGTTGGTTTGCCCGGGAGAGAAATTGGCGCGCGACCTCGGCTTGAGCGGCCGTGAGTCCCGACAGCTGCAGCGAGGACGCCCACGAAGCCAGGGCTGGCGGCATCATCGGGGGAGGCGCCAGCCGCGGAGCCCGTTCGCTGACGACGATGGTGCCGGCGAAGATGTCGCCGATGCGTTTGGCCTTGGGCGACAACAGACTGCAGATCACCGCGGGACTACCCAGCAGCATCCAGATTTCGATCACCGACGCCAGTGCGCGAAACAGCGCCTGCCGGAAGCGCTCCGGGCCGCCGTCGTCGGAAACCACCCGCAGGCCCATGACCATCTTGCCCAGCGAACGGCCGCGTGTCGCCATTTCGATGGCCACCGGATAGCCGACCATGGCCAGCACCGTGAAGATGATCAGGAAGGCGACCGTCAGCGCCTCGTCGAACTGTCTGATCGCGGCCGCCCACAGCATCAGTCCCAGGAAATAGGCGGTGAAAATCACGGTGAGGTCGATGATCGCGCTGAGTGCGCGCACGGGGAGCTGTGCGATCTGGACATCGAGCACCACAGCGTCCCCGGTTACCACCTCCGACATACCAGAGAACGCTACACACTTTGGGGCGCCTACCTGGGCGCTTGGGTAGGCTGCCGACGTGGACGTCGACGCGTTCCTACTGACTCACCGGCACACGTGGGATCGGCTGGACCAGCTGATCAAGAGGCGTCGCTCGCTGACCGGAGCCGAAGTCGACGAACTCGTCGAGCTCTATCAACGGGTCTCCACCCACCTGTCGATGCTGCGGTCGGTGTCGACCGACGCGTTGGTGATCGGCCGGCTCTCCAGTCTCGTTGCGCGTGCCCGTTCGGCGGTCACCGGCGCCCATGCCCCGTTGAGCAGTACCTTCACCCGGTTCTGGACGGTCTCGTTTCCGGTCGTCGCCTACCGTGCCTGGCGGTGGTGGCTGGCGACGGCGGTGGCGTTTTTCGCGGTGGCCGTGGTGATGGGATTTTGGGTGGCCGGCAGCCCCGAGGTGCAGTCGCTGATCGGAACGTCGGCGGACATCGACGAATTGGTCAATCACGACGTCGAGTCGTATTACAGCGAGCACCCAGCCGCGGCGTTCGCGTTGCAGGTGTGGGTCAACAACTCCTGGGTGGCCGCCAAATGCATCGCGATGTCCGTATTGCTCGGGCTGCCAATTCCGTTCGTGCTGTATCAGAATGCCGCCAACGTGGGTGTGATCGGCGGGCTGATGTTCCACGCCGGTAAGGGCGGGTTGTTGCTGGGACTGCTCATTCCGCACGGACTGCTGGAGCTGACCGCGGTGTTCCTGGCCGCCTCGGTAGGGATGCGACTCGGTTGGTCGGTGATCTCGCCCGGTGACCGGCCACGGGGCCAGGTCCTCGCCGAGCACGGTCGTGGGGTGGTGTCGGTCGCCGTCGGACTGGTCGTCGTGCTGTTGGTCTCCGGGCTGATCGAAGCGCTGGTGACCCCGGCGCCGTTTCCGACGTTCGTCCGGATAGCCATCGGGGTTCTCGCCGAGGCGGCGTTCCTGTGGTACATCGTGCATTTCGGGCGTAAAGGCATCAGGGCTGGTGAGACCGGCGATATCGAGGACGCGCCCGACGTCGTCCCAACCCGCTGAGGCTGCCCCGCCCCAGAGATCTAGAGCCGGCCGGTCGCTTTCATCGCCAGGTAGCGGTCGGCGAGGCCGGGCGCGATCTCCGTGGGCGCAGCGTCGACGACCTCCACCCCGCCGCGGCGCAGGCGCGAGGCGATCGCGCGCCGGTCGTTGCGGGCCCGCTCGGCGGCGGCCGCGTCGTACACCGCTGCTGCGTCGGAACGACCGACGGCCAGTTCGTCCACGCGTGGGTCGGCGACCGCGGCCAGCAACACGTGGTGTTTGGCTGACAACTGCGGCAACACCGGCAGCAGGCCCTCGTCGAGGGCTGTTGCGTTGAGGTCGGTCAGCAGCACCACCAACGAGCGCCGGCGGGTGCGCCGCAAGATGGTGGCAATCATTGCCCGCCAGTCGGATTCGACGAGCGCCGGCTGCAACGGTGCCATCGCTTCGACCAGCTGCGCGAGAAGTTCGGTGCGTGACGCGCCTAACACGGCGGCTCGGCCCACCCGGTCGTGGGCGAGGAAGTCGACGTGGTCACCAGCACGCGACGCCAGCGCCGCCAGCAGCAGCGCGGCGTCCATGAACCAGTCCAGTCGGGGCCATCCCGCCGGATCGGCTGAGGTCGGGTCGACACCCACGCGGCCCGCTCCCATCCGGCCGGTGTCGAGCACGATCACGACCCTGCGGTCGCGTTCGGGCCGCCAGGTGCGGACCATCACGTCGGACCGCCGCGCTGTTGCCCGCCAGTCGATCGAGCGGACGTCGTCCCCGACGACGTACTCGCGCAGAGAGTCGAACTCGGTGCCCTGTCCGCGGATAAGGGTGGGCAGCAAGCCATCGATTTCCCGCAGCTTGGCCAGCCGGGACGGCAGATGCTTGCGGGACAGGAACGGTGGCAGCACCCGAACCTGTCCCGGCACCTGCTGCGATTTCTGCCGTCCGGCCAACCCCAACGGTCCCACGGACCGGGCGGTGACGGCCGCGGCGCGTTGGTCGCCGCGGCGGACCGGTGCCAACTCGGTGCGGACCTGCTCGCGCTGACCGGCGGCGATGCTGAGCGGATGGACGCGCGGTTGGGCGCGGGCGCTGGGCGGCCACGCATCGTGCACCTGGCCGCGGAATCGGCGCCGGCCGTCATTGTGGATTGTCAGGTCGGAATGGGCCGGCTGACCCAAGCGGGCTGAACTGTCCGGTGAGCGGGCGAAACGCAGCTTGCGCGGGCTGGCCGCCAGTACCACGTCGACGACGACCAGCGCCACCAAAACAGCCAGCAGCAGACCGAAAGCCTCCGCAGGCCAAGGGGATAGCGCGATCGGCAGGACGCAGATCAGCGCTAGTAATCCGGTCCGTCCGGTGAGAACCACTAGCGGGGCACCGGGACCGAGGCCAGGATTCCGTCCAGGACGCCGTCGGGGGTGGCGCCTTCGAGTTCGGCCTCCGGGCGGAGCATGACCCGGTGCCGCAGCGTCGGCCGGGCCATGGCCTTGACGTCGTCGGGTGTGACGTAGTTGCGCCCGGACAGCCACGCCCACGACCGTGCGGTGCCCAGCAGCGCCGTCGCCCCGCGGGGTGAGACGCCCAGTTGCAGCGAGGGGGAGGACCGGGTGGCGCCGACGATGTCGACGATGTAGCCCAGCACCTCGTCGGCGATCAACACCTGGGCTACGGCCTCACGTGCGGCGGCCAGGTCGGACGGGCCGGCCACAGGTCTGATCGCGGACAGGTCGCGCGGGTCGAAGCCGTGCGCATGCCGGCTGAGGATGGCGATCTCGGCGTCTCGCACGGGCAGCGTCACGTTGAGTTTGAGCAGGAAACGGTCGAGTTGCGCCTCGGGTAACTGATAGGTGCCCTCGTATTCGATCGGATTTTGCGTCGCGGCGACGATGAACGGGTCGGGCAGGGGCTTGGCTTTGCCTTCGACGGTGACCTGGCGTTCCTCCATCGCCTCGAGCAGCGCGGCCTGGGTCTTGGGCGGGGTGCGGTTGATCTCGTCCGCCAGTAGCAGGTTGGTGAACACCGGCCCGGGCCGGAACTCGAACTCCGCAGTGTGCGTGTCATAGACCAGCGAGCCGGTGACGTCACCCGGCATCAGGTCGGGTGTGAACTGCACCCGCTTGAACTCCAGCTGCAACGCGGCGGCCAAAGCCCTGATCATCAACGTCTTGGCCACTCCCGGAACACCTTCCAAGAGCACGTGGCCCCGGCACAGCAGCGCGATCACCAGGCCGCTGATCACGCCGTCCTGTCCGACGACGGCCTTGGCGATCTCGGCGCGCAGGCCCAACAGCGCCTCCCGGGCCGACTCTGCGGCGGGGGACTGGGTGGGCGGAGCTTGCGGGCTGGGCGAGGACCCATAACCGGAATGCGTCACGAGTGGGTGACCTGCCTTTCGATGTCGTCGAGCGCACGGGCGAGGTGAAGTAGATCCTGATCGGTCGTCGGCGGGGGGCCAAACAAGTGATACCGAATGAATTCCGGGTCGGCGCCGGTGCGCCGAGCAACGGTCAGAACCACCGCGGCAGGGTCGGACGTGGAGCCAGCGCCCAGCCGGGGCACCAGGCGCTGCAGTGTCGCGGTCCGAAAGGCTTCGGCGGCGCGGTCGCGGGCGCGGCGGGACCGGTACAGGCGGCCGCGGCCCTCGCCGGTCTCCGACGCCCGGACGACGACGGGAATGTCTTCGGCGACCAGTGGGCCCATCCGTCGGCCCTTCCACAGCGCCACCAGCAGGACGACCAGCCACAACTGCCAGACCATCCAGGTCACGTTTTCCGGGATCAGATCGGAAATCGATGCTGGAGCGGCGTTTTCACCCTCGACGTGGCGAGGCGCGAACCAGATGAGGCGCTGCCGCGCCCCCGCGAGGTTCATGGCCAGCGCCGCATTGCCCTCCGACAGCAGGCCCCCGTTAGTCATGAAGTCGTTGGTGCCGACCACCGTGATCGAGCGACCCTCGTCGTCGTAGTACCGGACCAATATTCCGCCGTAGCAGCTGATTACCTGCAGGTCACCCTTGGGTTGGTAGGCGTCGCTCGGACCGAAGCGTACCGTGCCGGCCCGGTTCGCTTCGCGCAGTGGGCAATCGGGCTGGCTGCTGAATTCCTTGGCGGCCCCGTGACGCAACCGAGGTGTCAGCACCGCGCGGGTGCGTGACGTGGGCTCGACCAGTAGCCGGTCACCGGGAGTATGCGCCAGCCGCTCAAGCAGCGAGTTGTCCCTCAAGTACTGAGTCTGCGCCATCAGCAACAGCGAGTCAGCGCGTGCCGCGCGCTCGACATCGGCCACGTTGTTGGCGACGACGACCTCGACGCCATGCTCGCGCAACAGGGTCACCAGTGCGTGCGCACCCGACGGATTGGTGGCCTCGGGGTCCATGGTGCCGCCGGGTCGAGGCGCCGTCAGGTAAGTGGTGACCGCCGCGACGATGGCAACCACGGTCAGTAGCAGCAGAACTGACCGCCACGGCCGCCGTTTGGTGGCCGCTTCGGAATCGGGACGCGCGGAGGTCACCGGACCTGCGCCCACGAATCGAATGCGGCCGGTGCTTCCACTGCCGACGATGCGGTGGAGCGCGACCGCAGATGGTCATCGAGGTCGGCGATCAACTGGTATGCGGCCTGGGTGCCGGGCCGTTCACCGTAGGTGACGTCGTTGAACGCCGTTGCGGCCTGGGACAATTCGCCTTTCAGATGTGGCAACGCCTCGCCGGCGTCGGCGGCCAGCTCGTTGGCGGTTCGGCCCGGTGCCGGATTGAGCACGCCGGTCTCTTCCAGCTGGCGAGCCACCGCGCGCAGCCGGTGCCGGATCGCGGCGGCCCAATTGCCTTCGGCAGCATAGCCTTCCGCCGTGGCGCGATGCTGGGCCGCGGTTAGCTCGCCGATATCGAAGAGCTGTGCATCGCCGCCGCGGTTGGTGCGCAGGGTGCGGCGCGCGGTTTGTACGGCGACGGCTGTTGCGATCGCCAGGATGATGAGCAACACGGTGACGGTGAAGTAGCCGCCGGGTATCTCGGAACTCTTCTCCAGCAGTTTGTAGAGCAGTTCGGTGATCCAGTCGTTGATGCGGTTGGGCAGTGAGTCTTTCGGGTAGATCGGTTTGTTCAACTCGCGCTGGGCGGCCTCGTGCGCGGCATCGCGATCGATATCGATGGCAGGCATTGTCAGTCAGTCCTCAGACCGGCCTGGTGAGCCAGAGGTTGTCGGTGGACTCCACCGCGGCGGGCCCGCTCAGTGCGCCGCTCTGCAACACCAGGTCGAAGGCTTCGCTGCGGATGCGGCGGTCGGTGTAGAGCAGCACGACGACACCGGCGGTGAACGGCGCGGTGATGATCTGGCTGATGGCTCCGCCGATGGACGTCAGGGTCGTACCGATCAGCATCATCGTCGTCCCGTTCTCACCGGTCACGCCCACCATGATCTGCCCGACGATGCTGAACGGTGCCGAGACCGCGCCGCCGACCACGCCAACCACGATTGCCGTCAACAGTCGGATGCCCAGCACGCGCCAGAACCCGTTCTTGACCAGGGCGAAGGACCGGGTGATCGCCTCGAAGACGGTCAGCCGCTCCAGCACGATCGCCACCGGTGCGAACAACAACTCCGTGTAGAGGTAGACCAGTAGCAGGCCCACGACGAGCAGCAGCGGGAAGCCGAGCAGCACGGCCACCGCCCCATTGGCCGCCGCCGCGACGCCGACCAGAATCACGATGACCAGGCCGACGATCACCACGACGCCCAGGCCTTCGAGTATCGACAGACCTATCAACGCCAGCAGGCGACCGCGAACTTTGGCCCACACCTCGCGGATGGTGATGGGCGATCCGAACACGGCGCGTCCGACGGTGAACGTCAGCATGCCGCTGAGCAGCACACCGCCCAGCCAGGAGACCACCAGGCCGGCGCCGATGGACAGGAACCAGGTGCCCACCGCCGCCCCCGTCAGTTCGTCGGGAGGCTCGGTTGAGAACTCGCCATACGCGGCCAAGGGCGCGAGTGTGGTGGCCAGCGTGATGAGTTGCATGATGACCACCACGATGGCGGTCATACCGAGCGTCGCCTTGGGGTTGGCGCGGATGTAGCCGACCGCACCGTTGAAGATGTCGCTGAGGGTCAGCGGTCGTAGCGGGATGATCCCAGGTTTGACGGCTTGCGGGACGGCGGGCGGGCCGTATGGATAGCCGGGCAGCGCGCCGTAGCCGGGGGCTGTGCCATAGCCGGGCGGTGCCGCCGCGTAGCCGGGCGGTGGTGCGCCGTAGCCAGGGGCTGTGCCATAGCCAGGTGGTGGCGTCCCGTAGCCGGGCGGCGGTGCGCTGTAACCGGGAGGTGTGCCGTAGCCAGCCGGCGGCGCGCTGTAGCCAGGCGGCTGCGTGCCGTAGCCAGGCGGTGGTGCGCCGTACGACGGTGGTGCCCCATACCCAGGCGGTGCCCCGTACCCAGGCGGTGCCCCGTATCCAGGCGGTGCCCCGTACCCAGGCGGCGCCGCGTAGCCAGGTGACGCCCCGTATGCAGGTGGCGGGCCGTATGCCGGTGGCGGGCCGTATGCCGGCGAAGGGCCGTCCGCAGGCGCGGGACCGTCCGCCGGTGCTCCATATGTTGGCTGGGCGTCCCCGGTCGGCTCGCGGCCCGGATCATCGGGTGACGGCTCGACCGGATCGTCGGGCGGCGGCGTGCTCACGTTGGGTAGCTGCCGTCGTCGTAGGTCATGGCCTCCATCCTGTCGGCGGTCTGGTCATTTCACAATCTAGGACGCGTAGCGTCTCTGTCATGGCAGAACTCAAGTCCCGGCTCCGGTCCGACCTGACCGAGTCGATGCGGGCGCAGGACAAGCTGCGAACCGCCACCTTGCGCATGCTGCTGGCCGCTATCCAGAGCGAGGAAGTCTCAGGCAAGCAGGCAAGAGAACTCTCCGACGAGGAAGTGCTCAAAGTGCTGGCCAGGGAATCCCGCAAGCGTGGTGAGGCGGCAGAGATCTACACCCAAAACGGTCGTGGCGAGCTTGCCGCCAACGAACACGCCGAGGCGCGGATCATCGATGAATATCTGCCGACGCAGCTCACCGACGCCGAGGTGGCTGACGTGGTTGACACCGCGATAGCCCAGGTGGCTGAGCAGATCGGTGAGCGGCCCAGCATGAAGCAGATGGGTTTGGTGATGAAGGCTGCCACCGCGATAGCCGAAGGAAAGGCCGACGGGGCGCGCCTGTCGGCGGCGGTCAAAGAGCGGCTCTAGCGGCCGGGCCCGCCGTCGTTTGCGGCGAGGTCACCGGGGTACCCGGGTGTTATGACTCGGTTCGGCTACACCCTGATGACAGAGCAAAGTGATCCCAAAAGTCTTGTAAGCGACGCGGTTTCAGCCGAAGAATATGGCTTTAATTTCGAGGTGTGCAGTGACCACTTCTCGCCATGGCTGACGTCGCAGGGGCACGCGCCCAATGCCTGGGCGGTTCTTGGCGCGGTCGCCCACGCGACACAGCAGGTGGACCTCTACAGCTACGTGACCTGTCCGACCATGCGCTACCACCCGGCGATCGTTGCGCAGCAGGCGGCGACCGTGCAGATCCTGGCCGACGGGCGCTTCACACTGGGGCTCGGTAGCGGCGAGAATCTCAATGAACACGTGGTCGGCAAAGGCTGGCCGATGGTCGAGCGGCGCCATGACATGTTGCGCGAGGCCATCAAGATCATCCGCGAGCTCTTCGGTGGCCGGCTGGTGAACTTCACCGGCGAGTATTTCCAGGTCGACTCCGCGCGCCTGTGGGACGTCCCCGATGTGCCGGTCGGCCTCGCGGTCGCGGTCGGCGGGCCCAAGGCGATCGACAAGTTGGGCAAACTCGCCGACCACCTGGTCGCGGTGCAGCCAGACGGTGAATTGGTGGACGCCTGGTACTCGGTACGCCAGGCGGCCGGAATGGCCGGCGGGGGACGGGTGATCGGGCAGATACCCATCTGCTGGGACCCAGACCGCGACGCCGCCGTGGAGCGTGCCCATGACCAGTTCCGCTGGTTCGGGGGCGGCTGGGGCGTCAACGCCGACTTGCCGACACCGGCGGGTTTCGCCGCAGCCACCCAGTTCGTTAGTCCCGAGGACGTCGCCGAAAACATTCCATGTGGCCCGGACCTGGATGCGATCGTCGAGGCCGTCAAGCCTTACTGGGAAACCGGGTTCACCGACATCGCGCTGCTGCAGATCGGCGGCGAATCGCAGGAACTGTTCTTGAAGGAAGCCGCTGAGCCGTTGCTCAAGGCACTACGGGAGGCCGCCGCCTGAACGTTTGGCTCACCGCTCCAGGGGTATGCGGTTGGACCATGAGCGGACCCGGCACGAATTCAACGTCAGCATTGGTCAAAGGGCTCGGTGTGGCCAGTTTGGGGCTGGGACTCAGCGAAGTGCTGGCACCCGGAAAGGTCGCCGCACTGGCGGGCATAAGCGACAGCCAACGAGCCCGGGTGGTGACCCGAGCGCTCGGTGTGCGTGAGTGTGGCCACGGCGCGGCCTTGTTGTTTGGCTCGCCAAAACTGGTGTGGACGAGGGTGGCCGGCGATGCGCTGGATATCGCGTTACTGGTAGCTGGCCTCCGGCGCAGCAACGGTGACGCTGCCGAGCGCCGCAGGCGTGGCGCCCTGACCGCCGTCGCGTTGACCGTCATCGGCGGAGCAGATCTCTACGCCGCGCTGCGTGCCACGGGCAGCAACGGCCAGTCGGACACCGGTCGGCATGCAAATGCCCCGCGGCATCAGACGTTGCGCGCAGCCGTCACCGTGCGGCGGCCACCGGAGGAGGTGTACCGCTTTTGGCGCGACCTGGAGCACCTGCCCAGCTTCATGTACCACCTCGAGTCGGTGACCACGGGCCCGGACGGTCGCTCGCACTGGGTCGCGAAAGCACCCGTGGGCCAACCCATTCGGTGGGACGCGCAGCTCACCGAGGACGTGCCGAACAAGCGAATCGCCTGGCAGTCACTGCCCGGCTCCGGCATTCAGAACGGGGGATGTGTTGACTTCGCCCCGGATAGCTCCGGTAACGGCACCGAAGTCCGCGTCGCGATCGGATACCACCTCCCCGGTGGTGCGCTAGCCAAGGCGGGGGCAACGCTGCTGGGCGAGTCGCCCGACCAGCAGGTCAACGATGACCTCCGCCGCTTCAAACAGATCTTGGAGACGGGTCAGGTCACGCGTTCCGACGGGTCACCCGAGGGCACCGCGGCGTTCCGGCAGATGCATCAGCAGACGGCGCAATCCGAAGGAGCGAGTCGATGAAGGCCACGGTTTACGCGGGACGCAACAGCGTCGAAGTGCAGACGGTTCCGGACCCGACCATCCTCAACGATCGCGATGCGATTGTGCGCATCACCTCGACGGCGATCTGCGGCTCGGACCTGCACCTTTACGACGGCTACATCCCCACCGTGATGCGCGGCGATGTGCTGGGCCATGAGTTCATGGGCGAGGTCGTCGAGGTCGGCAAGGGAGTCACTAACTTGCGAGCGGGTGACCGGGTGGTGGTGCCGTTTCCCATCGCCTGCGGGGCGTGCTCGGCCTGTGAGCGCGACCTTTATTCATTGTGTGAGAATTCCAATCCGAATGCCGGCATCGCCGAAAAATTGATGGGCCATTCTCCCGCAGGGCTTTTCGGATACTCCCACATGTTGGGTGGCTTCGCCGGCGGACAAGCGGAATACGCGCGCGTGCCTTTCGCCGACGTGGGGCCGCTGAAGATTGAGGACGACCTGAGCGACGATCAGGTGCTTTTCCTGTCGGACATCTTGCCCACCGGTTACATGGGTGCCGAGATGTGCGACATCAAATCCGGCGACATCGTCGCGGTGTGGGGCGCCGGGCCGGTGGGGCTGTTCGCGATGGTGAGTGCGCTGTTATTGGGAGCAGCCAAGGTCATTGCCATTGACCAGGTTCCGTATCGGCTGGACCTCGCCAAGAAGCTGGGCGCCACCCCGCTCAACTTCGCCGAGACTTCGGTGCTCGAGGAGCTGCGGGACATGACGGCCGGACGCGGGCCCGATCATTGCATCGACGCGGTAGGAATGGAGGCGCGCAACTCCACCACGGCAGTGGATGCCTACGACCGGGTAAAGCAAGCCATGCGGTTGGAAACCGAACGGCCACACGCCCTTCGGGAAGCGGTGATGAGTTGTCGCAATGGCGGCACCATCTCGATCGTCGGGGTGTACGGCGGTTTGATGGACAAGTTTCCGATCGGTGCCGTGATGAACCGCTCGCTGACCATCAAAACGGGCCAGTGCCATGTGCACCGGTATATGCGCCCGTTGCTCGAATTGATCCGCACGGGTGAGATCGACCCCACCGTGATCATCAGCCATCATCTGGAACTGGACCAGGCGCCGCACGGCTACGAAATTTTCAAGCATAAGCAGGACAACTGCACCAAGGTCGTCCTCAAACCGTAAAGGAGCACGCTATGTCAGAAGAGTTGCAGGGCAAGAAGATTGCCATACTGGCTGCGGATGGCGTCGAGAAGGTCGAGCTGGAGCAACCGCGCAAGGTGCTTCAGGAGGCAGGTGCTCAAGTTGAGGTGCTCTCGTTGCAAACGGGTGAAATCCAAGCGCGCAACCACGATCTGGAACCGGCTGGGACCTTCGCCGTCGATCGCGCCGTGGCGGAAGCCTCGGTTGACGAATTCGATGGTCTGGTGCTGCCCGGCGGCACGGTGAACCCGGACAAGCTCCGCAAGGACGGCACCGCTGTCTCCTTCGTCCGCGATTTCGTGGCGTCCGGAAAGCCCGTCGCCGCAATCTGTCATGGCCCTTGGACGTTGGTGGAGGCCGACGTCATCCGGGGACGCACGTTGACTTCATATCCGAGCATCCGCACCGACTTGAGAAATGCGGGGGGCAACGTGGTCGACGAAGAGGTAGTGGTCGACGGCAACATCATCACCAGCCGGTCGCCTAAAGACCTTGAGGCCTTCTGCACGAGGATAGTCAAGGAATTGGTACAGAGTTCAGCGAGCTGAGTGTCCTCAGCTATGAGTGGTCGCACTTTTGGTTTTAACGCGCCATTTTGCGGGCATTAATCAGGCCATGACAATCACGTGCCCCGATCCGGGCGACACACTGATCGCTGAACCAGTTTATCGGCCACAGCACGACTCACGTCTACTCGTCAGCGCGATGCGACAGACGGGCCTGATCCCGCGGCGCCGGGTACTGGACCTATGTACTGGAAGTGGTTTCGTCGCAATCGCCGCCGCCGAAATGGGGTGTGCCAGCGTCACCGCATTCGACATCTGCCCGCACGCCGTGCGTAACTCACGCGGCAATGCGGCTGGTGCCGGCGTCAAAGTGGATGTCCGGCAAGGATCGTGGGTGAAGGCTCTCGATTGCGGTCCGTTCGACGTGGTGGTGTCCAACCCGCCGTACGTCCCGACCCCATCCGACGCCGAAGACGAGATCATCGACGCTGCCGCCGGGCCATCGTGGGCTTGGAATGCCGGGACGGACGGCCGGTTGGTGCTCGATCCGTTGTGCGAGGCTGCGCCGAAACTGTTGACCGACAACGGATCGCTGCTGTTGGTGCAGTCGGCGCTCGCCGGTGTGAAGCAGTCGCTGGAAGCATTGCGGGCGTCGGGAATGGAAGCGGACGTCGTTGCTTCCCAATTGATACCTTTCGGCCCGGTACTATCGGCTCGTGCGGCATGGCTCGAGGAGACCGGCCAGGTACCACGAGGTTGCCGGGAAGAAGAAATTGTCGTGATACGGGCGGACAAATCGTGAGTACTACCAGGGTGCAAGTGATCCCCAACGGCCCGGTCCTGGTTTCCGGGCCGGTCAGCGTCGAGACCCCCGGTGGCCGCGTCGTAGAGTCCGACCGGTTCATGGTGGCGATCTGTACCTGTAGGCGCAGCAAGGAATATCCGTTGTGCGACACCAGCCACCGCAGGTGCCGGGTGCCGAAAACGGCGGCCGGCTAGACCTGCCTGGCGCACGAAGTATCCCCCGAAAGCCGTTATCTTTCGGGGGATTTCGCGTTTGCCGAACGCTGTTTCCCCAGCGCCTGGGCGGACTAGCTGAACAGTGGCTGCCGTAGCGAAGACCGGCCGGCCTGCCATGCCTCGAGTATGCAGTCCGCCAAACGGTTTTCGACGAGGGCGTGGGCGCGCATCCCGAACACGATGTCGCTTTCGATTTGTGGCTCGCGGGCGACGAGATCGCCCACCACGTCGTGGCGCACTACTTGCTCATGTACCGCGTCTGCTTCCACGTGCTCGCTGTAGAACCTGACGCAAGCCTCTGGGGCCTCCATCCGGCGTAACGCGGCGACCAAGCGTGCCGAACCCGGCGGCGAGGTGATCTCGGTGGCCGCGAAGTGTCCGATGGTCGCGCCGCGCAACCGACGGTGCAACCCAAAGAGCGACATGATGTTGACGACGGCCAATGACTCCGCCGTGGCAACGTCAAGGTAGGCGAGGTACGTGGAATCCAGTCCGGCCGCGTCCAACAGATCGGCGAAGAGTCGTTGGTGCAGTCGCGAACCGTGTCCCGCGCCGAATTCGTCGAACTCGATGGCGACGAACGACGCCTTCGCCCGGCCCGTCAGGCGTGGAATGGCCCAGGCATGCGGATCGCCCTCTTTGAGGTGGTACAGCGACCGGTGGACGAAATACTCACACATCTGCTGCCACGTGCCGGTGTCGCGCAGGTAATACGAGGGTCCGGTACCGTCTGGCGGCTCGACCGAGATCGCCTCCATTTCAGCCGCCGCGGTGTGGTGGGGTTCGATGGGGCCGACGTCGCGGCGCACGCTCGCCAGGAACGCTCGCTCCAACTGGGCTCGCAGGTGGAGCAGCGCGGGGTTCCACTCCCACATCGGATCCACTCCGGCAAAGCTGCGATAGTGCAACTCGTAGCACATATACAACGCCAACTGCAGATCCAGTCCGTACGGATCGACATCGCCCACCGACGCGCTGATACGTGCGAACTGGTCGCGGGGCGCAGGCCCGGTCAGGGCACGGCGAACGGCGATCGACAGGGGGCCGTAGCCAGCCGGCAGGTTTGGCTCAGCCGCAACGCTGCGTTCGCCTTTGCTAGGCATGATCGATGCGAAACTCACGCTCGTGGATACCCCTATCGCGTCGGGTCAAACTGGGCTGGCGTTATCCGACGGGTCACCGCGGGAAGCTGAACTCCAGGGTAGTTCCGCGCGGAGTGGTTTGGATGTTCATTGATTCGCTGATCGCCTTCATCAACACCAGTCCGCGCCCACTATTGCCGGGATGGGGGGCTGGTGGCTTCCAGGAACCGGTGTCGATGACGCGAGCACGGATCTCGTCGTCGGCGAATTCCGCCTCCAACCGCATGGTTCCGACGTCGTGTCCCTGGTAAGCGTGTTCGACGCAGTTGGTGCAGGCCTCACTGAGCACCAGCACGATGTCGTTGACTTTTTCGTCGCTCACGTCGCCTGCCGTCAGCCAGGACGTCAGCCGATGCCGGATGCCGGCCAATTCTTGTGCGCTGGCGGGTGTTTCGACAAGCAGGGGTGCGAGTCGGTGGCGATAGACCACCATCGCGACGTCATCGTCGTAGCCACCCGGCGGAGCCAGTTGCGTCAGCACGACGTCGGCGACGGCGCTGATGGGTAGCGCCACCGAGTCCGCCAGAACGGTGGCGACCCGTGCGAGGCCCTCATCAATCGATTCGTGCTTGCGCTCCACCAGGCCGTCGGTGAAAAACATCAGCGTCGAGCCCGGCAGCAGCACCCGGGAGGCTTGGGGGCGGGTTTCATGTCGGCGTACCGCAAGCGGCACCGACCGGGCATCGGTCAGGAAAATTGGCTCCGAGACGGACTCGGACTCCGGCCCGACGAGCACGGCCGGCATATGGCCGGCATTGCTGTACTCCAGGACTCCGCTTGGCGTGTCGAGTATCGCCAGGAACACCGTCGTGCAATAAGCGTCCGGGATCAGTGCCGCGGCCGCATCCAGCTGCTCGAGCAGCAGCCCCGGGCGGGCGCCGGTGAGCAACAGGGCGCGTGCTGAGCTGCGCAGCTGACCCATGATGGCAGCGGCCGGCAGCCCGCGGCCCACGCAGTCGCCGACCACGATGCCGATGCGGTGGTCGTCGATCGCCAGTACGTCATACCAGTCGCCGCCGATCTCTAGCGGCGGGACGGCGGGTTCATATCGGACGGCGAACCCTGCCGGCGGCTCGACCGGCGGCAGCATCGCGCGTTGCAGGGTCAGCGAAGTCTCGCGTGCGCTCTCGAATTGCCGCACATGCTGGATGGCCAGGCTGAGATGCCCGATGAGGACCGTGACCAGCAGCCTGTCCTCGGCGATCACATAGCGTGGCACCCGAAGTTCCAGCCACAAGGCCACGTCTGCGGCCCCGGACAGCACCGCGACCAATCCGTGGGCCTTGCCCGGAGCATTCGGCCATTGCACCGTCCTTGCCGTCAGTGGCAATTGGTGACGCGCATCCAGAAATGTCTGCCGCAGCAGCGGATCAAGTTGACGCCAAGATGTTTCGGCGGGGCTGCCGGCTACCTGGACGGTCGGCTCGCCGTCACCGGCGGGCCACATGACCGCGACCACCCGGTGGACGTCGACCGCGGTCCGGCACTCTTCGAGGGTGATCGCCAATACCTCGGAGACGCTCTTGGCCACGCCGACGGCGGTGGCCAATCGCAGCACCGCGCTCTCCCGGGCCGCAAACGCCCGCTCGGCGGTGATGTCCCGGACGGTGCCGACGTACACGTCGCGGTCGGTGGCCGGGCCGCGAACGGCGTTGATGCTCGTAGCCACCCACACGAGATGGCCGTCTCGGTGCCGGACCGGTGTTTCGTACTGGGCGCTGCCCTGGGATCGGACCAGATCTTGTTGCTGGGCAGCGGTTTTCTTGTCGACGAGCCAAGGGTGTGGCCACTTGTAGGGCAAGCCTTCTGGGGAGAAGCCGAGGATTTCGGTGAAGGCATTGTTGATCTCGATCACCGCCCCGTCGTGGTCGGCGACGAAGAAGCCTTCTTGCAGCGAGTTCACCAAGGCGGTGCGGAATCGGTCGCGGTCGGCCAGACCTTCGGCGCGGGCCCGTTGTTCTTCGTAACGCCTTGTGCCGTCGAGGAATCCGCGAGTCGCGATGTCCAGCGTGGCCAACGTCTGCAACAGGAATTCCAGGGAGTTCCCAGGGCGGGCTTCGGAGTCAGCCTCCAGTTCGGCGAGGAACCGGAAGTGGCTTTCGATGATGTCGAGAATGCTGATCTGTTCCTGCAGCGCCCGTCGGCCAAGTTCGTGGCCCACGGCCAGGCTGTCCTCGTCGCGGGTGTCCAGGTAGGCGCGCAACGCGGCGACATACTGCGTCTGGAAACCGTCGGCGTCGGTCATGTCGTGCGGCCTCTATGACGCGCGGCGAGCACCATCGCATCGTCGGCGTCTTTGCTGTGTTTCACCAAAATCTGCTCGGCGATGGTGGTGGCGGAGGCGGCGAAGTCGACGTGGTCCAGGTGATCGTCGCTGATCCCGTCGGAGGCGATGACGAGCAGGTCACCAGGACGAATGGGAACGCATCTTGCCGGTGTGATCTCGGGATTCCGGAAGCCGACGATGCCGCCGGTCAGACGCACGCTGGAACGGATGTCCACCCCGCTGACGGCCTTTGCCACCAGGTTGGCCGTGACGTTTCCGATCCCGGTCCAGGTCAGCGTGCCAGCCGCGAAGTCGATCCGTGCCAGCGTCATCGCCGCCCCCCTCGTGCCGCCCAACACCCGGTGGCAGAGCTGCATCAATACTTCCAGCCGCTCCCCGCGCGCATTCTTCAGTGCCTCCACCGCTGATGTTGCCGCACTCGCGGCGGGCGGACCATGACCCAGCCCATCCAGAACGCCGAACAGAGCGGCATCGTCGTCGATCGAGACGGCCAGCGACTGGTCGCCAGACTCGTGCTCGCCGGGTCGTGGGCGACCTGCGGTCGCCCATTCGACGGGCCCGAAGCGACCACTGTCACGCATGGTCATACACGGGTCGGGACCCATTTCCACATCTCGACGACCGTCCCGCTGCCCAACTTGGACTCCACGATCAGCCGGTCCATCAACCGGCGCGCTCCCGGCAGCCCCATGCCGAGGCCACGCCCGGTCGAATAGCCGTCTTCCATGGCCCGCTCGATATCGGCGATCCCCGGACCTTCGTCCTCGGCGCGTACCACCAGGGCCTTACGTCCCTCACGCTCGGCGACAGCGACTCGAACCGCGCCGCGCCCGGCATAGCTGGTGATGTTGCGGGCGATCTCCGAGATCGCGGTGGCGATCATTGTCACGTCGGTCAACGTGAACCCGAGTTCTAGAGCGAGCTGATGGCCGGCTTTGCGTGCGGCAACGATGTCATCGGGGTTGTTGATCGCAACCACGTTGTCATCCGCCACCGTCGCGCCCGATCATTGATTTCCCGAGGCCGCGTTTCTTTTCCAGCAGCGCGATGCCTTCTTCCAGGTCCAGCGCCGTGCTCATGTCGTCGAAGGCCAGTCCGAGTTGCACCATCGCGAAAGCCACTTCGGGCTGCAGACCCACGATGACGGTGTCGGCGCCGCGCAGCCGGGTCATGTGGGCGATGGTGCGCAGGGACCGAGCTGCGAACGAGTCCATCACGTCGATGGCGGTGAGGTCGACGACGATCCCTTGTGCCCGAGATTGGCTGACCCGCTCCATCAGGTCTTCGCGCAGCCTCTCGGTATCCGAGTCGGTCAGTGCGGCTTGAACAGTGGCGATCAGAACCGCGCCCTGTTTCAGAATTGGTACTGGCATGGCTGCTCTCGGTGTGTGCCTGCTGGGATCAGTCGCTGGCCCGGGTGACTTCGTAACCCAGCAGCCGTTCGGCCTCTTCGATGCCGCCCTGCAGGTCACCGACGGCGTTCATCTTCGACAAGTCCAGCCCGATCGTCACCAGGGTCAGCGCGATCTCGGACGACAGGCCGGTGATGATCACGCTGGCACCCATCAACCCCGACGCGTCGACGGTCTGTACCAGGTGGTTGGCCACGGTCGAGTCGATGGTGGGCACACCGGTGATGTCGATGACGACGACCTTGGCGCGGTTGGCGCGAATGGCCCGCAGCAACTGTTCGGTGACCTGGCGGGCGCGCTGACTGTCAAGCACGCCGATGATCGGCAGAATCAGCAGTTGCTCACGCACCTGCAGCACTGGGGTGGACAGCTCGCGAATGGCTTCCTGCTGTTGGCGAATGATGCGCTCGCGTTCCTGGACGAAGCTGACGCCCACGGTGTTGGCGATGCGGTTGGCCGCCGGTTCATAGGCATCCAGAACGCGATTCAGCATCTCGAAGTCGGTCTGGTACTTCTCGAACAGCGATCGCGCCAGCACGTCGCGCAGCAACAGCACGATGCCCAGCACCTCGTCGGTTTCGACGCCCCGGGGAATGATTCGTTCGGACAGGTCGCGTGCATAGTCCTGCAGCGCCTCGACGCTTCCCGTCTCGAGCACCTCGACGTAGTTGTCGTACACGGCGGTCGCCTCGGAGAATATTTCCTCGGGCGTCATCGCGGTCAGCAGTTCCGCCTCGGTGATCCTGCGCGCCCATTCCTCACGCAAGCCAGTTCGGTTGCGTCTCAAGTGCTGGACCAACTGAGGCAGCAAACCTTCACTGACCGTCTGCGCGGTCGCCGTGGTGCTGTTGGAATCCGAGGGCAAATCTGACATGGGACCTCCCAAGGCCTCCCGAGTGCGCATCGCTTTTCGCGGGCCGCACTTCCCTATGGGGAGACTAGCCTGAACACCACAGCGTTTACGTGTTGAGGTGTTCTTCTTCTCGCAGTTAGCGTGGCGGGTTAGGCTTGCAACACGCTTGGTCACACGTCAGGCCCGGAGTGAAGGATCGCGCATTGTCAGCACCTGATTCGATCACCGCCACGGTCGCGGACCACGATGGAGTCGCTGTGCTCAGTGTCGGCGGCGAGATCGACCTGGTCACCGCCCCGGCCCTCGAGGAAGCCATCGGCGCAGTGGTAGCGGACAATCCGCAGGCGCTGGTGATCGACCTCTCCGCGGTGGAGTTTCTCGGCTCGGTGGGACTGAAGATTCTGGCGGCCACGTTCGAGAAGCTTGGTGACAGCGCCGAATTCGGCGTGGTGGCACGCGGTCCGGCTACCAGGAGACCGATTCACCTGACCGGCCTGGACAAAACGTTCCCGCTGTACCCAACACTGGATGATGCGCTCACCGGTGTTCGGGACGGCAAGTCGAACCGCTAGCAGCGCACCTCAAGGCGCGACTCTGGAACGGCCCCGGGATAACGGTTTCGTCACGAATCAAGATCACGTTCTCTTAAGGATCTGGACGGCTTTCTAAGAGATCTCATTATTGGCCCGCTGATTTGGCGATCGCTTAACAAGAATTGCCACATCCGTTGCACGTGTCACGCCATCGAGCCCCGATGACCGGATGCCGCTGTTCGTTGAGCGCGAACAACATCCGCGCGCCGCGTTAGCCTTCGCTACTTTGGATTTCGGGACCTCGGGCGGTCCCTTGCCAGACTGTGGTGTTTCATCGCTGCTCTACGTGGGCGGCGCTCACCACGCGAAATCTAAGTTCGCACATTCGAAGGAACCACTATGAAATTCAGCAGTATCGTCGCGCGCCGGCGAGTTGCCGGTGTCAGCGCCGGTTGTCTGCTCGGGGGAATGGCAATGGGTGTTATCAGTGCGCCGATGGCGGCGGCTTCGCCCGATTGCAGTCCCGACGCTGTGAACGGCACCGTGTCATCCGTGCGCGGCGAGGCGGAGCAGTACCTTTCCGCCCACCCGGGCGCCAATCAGGTGGTTACGGCCGCCTACGGCCAGCCGCGTGGGGAGGCGGCTGCCAACATTCGCAGTTACTTCACCGCGCATCCCAACGAGTACTACGACCTGCGCGGAATCCTGTCGCCGATCGGGGAGACCGAGCGTCAGTGCAATGTGTCGGTGTTGCCGCCGCACTTGGAGTCGGCCTACCACGAATTCATGGCCGGCTGATTCGTTCGGACTGATTGTCCGACGAATCGCCGGAACGGCTCGCCACGATCGTGTGGCGGGCCGTTTCCCTTTGCACGTGCTGATGCAATGATCACCAGCGTGGATGTGGATCATCCCGAAGATGATCAGCGGTGGGATCAACGCGTGCGGCATGAAACAGAGGCCGAGCGGCTCGACCGCAACTGGAATAGCCTCCTGCAGGAACTGCGGGTGGTGCAGACCGGTGTGCAGTTGCTCACCGGTTTCTTGCTAACGCTGCCGTTCCAAGAGCGTTTCAACATGTTGAGCGACGAAATGCGGGTGGTCTACCTGGCGACGGTGGGTTGTTCGATTGCTGCGACGGTACTTCTGATCGCCCCGGTGGGCATGCACCGCTTGCTGTTTCGTCGACACCGCCTTGTCGTGCTGGTATCCGCTGCCCACCGGTGCGCGTACGTGGGGCTGCTGCTGCTCGGTCTGGCATTGACCGGGGTGGCGATCATCATTTTCGAGGCGGTCGCGGGCACTGCGGCGGCTCTAATCGCCGGGGGCTGTGTTCTGGCGTTGTTCGCCGTGGCCTGGGTCGTGCTGCCGTTCGCGTTGCGTACCCGCAATCTCCAATTGCCAGGCGAATAGCCGGTCAACAACACACGAGGGTGTGAACCATTGGCTGCGCGGGTAATTCCCGTGTGATTGATGGGATTTAAGGAGCGATATGCGACTGCGTCGCAGCGTGCTGGACAAGCCGGGGATCAAACGCAAGCGCCGAGGCAAAGGCTTTGCGTATCACGCGCCCGACGGTCGGCTGTTGTCCGACCGGAAGGATGCCGAAACCCTGCAACGGATCAAGGAATTGGTCATTCCGCCGGCATGGAAAAACGTCTGGATCGCGCCGTATCGCAACGGCCACATCCAGGCCGTCGGAACCGATGCGGCCGGGCGACGACAGTACCTGTATCACCAAGCGTGGCAGCAGGAGCGGGCCGAGGAGAAGTTTGACCGCGTGCTTGAGCTGTCCAAACAGTTGCCCGCGTGGCGGGAGCATATCGCGCGGGACCTCGGTGGCCGGGGTCTGACGCGTGACCGGGTGCTGGCGCTCGCGTTGCATCTGCTCGACCAGGGGTATTTTCGCGCCGGCGGCGAGGAGTACGCCGAGGAGCACGAGTCCTACGGGTTGTCCACCTTGCTGTGCGAACACGTGACGGTGCGACGCAGCGTGGTCGAGTTCGACTTCCCGGCGAAAAGCGGAGTGCGGCGCACGTGGGAAATCGAGGACCCGCAAGTGGTGCGAGCGGTGGGCGCGCTCGTCCGGCGCACCGACTGCACCGAACGACTCTTGGTGTGCCGCACTGCAAATGGGTGGACCGACATTCGATCCGATGATCTGAACGCGCGATTCAAGGAGTTGGTCGGTGATGACTACAGCGTCAAGGACCTGCGCACCTGGCACGGCACCGTGCTGGCGGCGGCGGCATTCGCCGACGCCGACCCGGCGGTGTCGCAGCGGGTGGCCAAACGAGTGGAATCGGCAGTAATGAAGGAAGTCGCCGAGGAATTGGGCAACACGCCGGCGGTGGCACGTGGCTCCTATGTGGATCCGCGGGTGGTGACGGGTTATCGACAGGGCATGACGATTGCGAACGCGGCGCGCCGCGCGGAGCGGGCCCGTAAACCAGCCGCTGGGCAGGAGATCCTGGAGAAAGCGACGCGGACGCTAATCCGCCGAGTAGCCAAGAGCGACAGCTCATCTGGCGCACAGCAACTGGCAAAGACGGCATAGGTGAGCTAGCCATGCCTTCGCTCGAGCGCGGCCGTTGTCCAGATTCCGAATCGGTTGATGGACACGACACGGTTTTGGGGACCGGCGAATACATTGTGCGTGTGCCTGCCGACTCGATGCGGAGAAAGCACCGCTGGTCGCCGGCGGGTCGATTTCGCTACCTGTCGCGCATTGACCGTTGGGAATGGTCTGACGAAGTCGCCAAGATGCACGGCTACCAACCGGGCTCGGTCACGCCGACCACCGCGCTGCTGCTTTCCCACAAGCATCCCGACGACATGCCGAGCGTGCTCGACCTGATCAAGGAGGTGCGCCGCCACGGCACCGCGTTCAGCAGCCGGCACCGCATCATCGACACGGCCGGCAGCGTGCACGTGGTCGTCATGGTGGGAGACAGGATCGTCGACAAAGACGGCGTCCCCGCCGGCATCGCGGGCTTCTACGTCGACGAGACTCAGCAGTACCAAGCCGACGTGCAGGCGCGAACAACCGAGGCGGTGCAGGAAATCACCGCTCGCAAGGCCGTCATCAACCAAGCCCTGGGCATCATGATGGCGCGGTACGGGGTAGGCGCCGACATCGCGTTTCAGCTGTTGACGCGCATCTCACAAGACTCGAACACGAAGCTTCGGGTGGTCGCCGAGCGCCTTGTCGCCGAAACGAGCGCGGGCGCCCCGCCGACGGACTTCGGATGACCCCTACTCGGTCAGAGTGGTGTGCGGGCTCTGACCGTAGGTTTCGCGATACAGGACGGCGAAGCGGCCGGTGTGGGCAAAGCCCCAGCGCTGCGCGATTTCGGTGACGGTGGTGGAGGCTTGGTCGCCACGCACCAGGTCGTGATGGGCCCGCTGTAGGCGCACCCGGCGCAGGTACTCCGTGGGCGTGGTCTCGAGTTGCTGCCGGAACAAGTACTGCACGGCGCGAGGCGTCAGGTTCACCGCCGCGGCGATGTCGTTGACGCCAATGCCGTGACCCGCATGGCGCTGGATGAACGCCATCGCTTCCTTGAAGGCCGGCGGCACCGGCCCCTTGCCGTTGTGTTCTTGCGGGACGTTGGTCAGATTCGACGGAAATGTGTCAAGCAGCGCGGCGGTCAACAGCTGGGCTGCGGCGGCGACGACCAGTGGACGATTTGCCGTGTCGGCGGCGGAGTATGCGTTGCTCACGTAGTCCAGGGCATCGTTCAAGGTGTGCACGGCCGCGCCCGCGCGCGGTTGTGGGCTGAGGAACTGAATTTGCTGGGGCAGCGGCGTGTTGTTCTGCGCGGCCACTTTGCGCAGCAACTTCACCGAGATGCTCGCCACCTGGAACCGGGCGTTTCTCACTTCGAGCAGGCCCGGCATGTTCGACGCGACGAGCACCACGTCGGTGACTGGCTTTTCACCGACCGCCAAAGAGCCCCCGCGAGGCCGGATCGCCACGACGGCGTCCTCCGTTTCCGCCTCGCAAGTCATCCGACCCTCGATACGAACGTCGTCGATAGTGAGCAGGCCCGCTTCGCAGCGACGGTGCGTGACCGCGTCGCCTTTCGCCAGCCCGCCGATCTGCCAACTCGGCGTGTATGCGCTGGCAAAGAATCGCTGGGCGGTGTCGGGATCGATGGTGTGAAACTGGCGGTGGCGAATTGCCGGAAGGCCGCGCATTTCGGCCAAGCCGAGGCCGGGTTGGCCGCTTTCGTGAACAGACCCGTTTATTTCACTTGCGCGTTTCGCGCTGGTCCTAGCGGACGGTGGCACAGTGCTCACCCCTTGCTCTCGTCGTGCCCGGCGACTGCGCCGCAATCGCCTGCTGGTAGATGTTGGTTGCGTCAAGCGCAATGCGGTCCCACGTAAACCGCGACGTTGCGCGGGAGCGCCCGGAAGCTCCCATGCTCTGACGCTGAAAGCGTTCCGCAAGAATTGTTTTGAGGGCCAAAACCAACTCGCCGGGCTGGTCCGGCGCCACTAATAAGCCAGTTACACCGTGAATTACGGTGTCAGTGAGGGCCCCGGTATCCACTGCGACAACAACCACTGCGCTGGCCATGGCCTGTAGCGCAGCAGTGGCGCGCGGTGAGTGTCGTGGCGGGCAAACGACCACGTCGGCGGATCTCACCAGGGTCGGCAAGGCGTCGCCGGTCACGTTGCCCGCGAAGTGAATTCGATGGCCGACGGCTAAATCAGCTGCCAGCGTCTGCAAAGCTCCCCGCTCGCGATCGAAATGACGATCGGTGGGACCGGTTTCCGCGATCACCAATTCTGCGTCAGAAATTCTAGGCATTAACCGAATGACACGATCAAATCCGTTGCACGGGTCGGGGTTTGGCGCCAAGCATAGAATACGATGGAGGCCGGCCGGGGGAAGTTCCGGGCCCACGGGGGCGAAGCGTTCGACATCCACGCCGGTTGACAAGATCGACAACTTCGCCCGGCTGCGACGCATTTTGGCTAGCCCGTCTACGTCGTCACCGCTACCGCCGGTGACCCATGCCGCATTGCGGGCCAGTACCGGCTGTAGCCGTGTGCGTTCGGTGTCCTCTACCGACGTCGGTGACGCGCTCACTCCGTAAAAGCTCTGCACCGTCAGCAGGGCTGGGCGCCGGGCCGCAAGTTGAGCGGCTAACCCGCCCAACCAGCCGTATGCATGCACGACGTCGGGCGGTTCAGACGACCAGCGCTGCACAAGTTCGTCTGCCCATTCGCCGACGTAGGGCAGCACTGCTCTAGGAGCGATGCGCTTGCTCGGACCAATGGATGTCGAGACTGTTTGGTATTCGGCTGCAGCGGCGCCGTCGCGGGTGTGATCGCCTCGTCGCTCGTAGGCGGTGACATCGTGTCCGAGCGAGGCCAAGGCGGCGCTCAACTGGTGGCCATCGCTGTCGTAGACATGGCCGCAATCCGCGGCAATGTCGTCGCCACTAACTATCGCGATCTTCAGAGTTACTCCTGGCGCAAGTCGAATACCTGGGAAAATTAGGGATTACCCCTGTTCTTTTCTGGATAAACGCGCTCTGGGCGGTGCGTTTTGTGGACATCCCACGTGATGCGAGCCGCGGCGGGTCCTGGGTCAGATTGCATCCGCATCGGGAACGGCGCAGAGGCCTCGATGGTCGGCCATCACAGCTTATTTTCGCGATCAACTACCGCCCACACGGTCTTGCCGGTCGGAGTGGGAGTGCTGCGCCACACGCGAGACAGCGACGAAACGATCGCCAGACCCGAGAGTATGTCGGCCCCACGAACGGGATTTTCGTGCCGGATCGCAGGTTGGCGACTATGGTCCTCGACCGCTACGGTCACACCGTCTCGGTGATGTTCGAGAATGAAAGCCGGTTCGCTCACGGTGTGGGCGAGTACGTTTTCGATGAACACCGTCGCCACGGTCCCAGCAACAGGAATGAGTTCGCGCCGGTCCCACGTGGTGAGCCAGTCGGTGACCAGATCGCGCGCCATCCGAAGCGCGCTCTGCGTCGCCGGGAGTTCGGCGCATGCCCGGTGCCGACCGGTGAGCGGATGGTCCTCGATCGCTTCGAGCGCCAACGCACGCGTCGCGTGTACAGGAACAAAGCGGGTGACACCGCAGCTGGCGATGACGCGTCGCGACCGCGGGTTCCCACATACGAGCAGAATCGGAACATCAGGCCAGATGCTGAGGTGCCAACGCGCGCTGGTGAACACTGACCATGCCGCATCAGCCGGCACTGCAAGCGAGTTGACGTCGACAACTACCGGGCGGCGTTCGTCAAGCGCGACCTTGATGACGACGTCGCGCAGTTTCAGGTACGTCGAATTGTCCAGTACGCCTTCGGGAGTCAAGATCGTCGCGTCCTGCTCGCGACGGATGTCGACCAGAATGGCGGGGGTGGGCGTGAGGTCAGCCATCGCTGCCCGTTGAAACATTGTCGGCAAGTCGTTCGCTGGGCAGGATCGCCTGTTCGGCGTAAGGCAGACCGTCGCCCGGGCGCAACAAAGCCTCGACGCCACCCACGGAAACGCCGATGGCCAAAGTTCCGTTGCGCCGGCCATCAGGGCCGGCCCGCTCATCAGCCGGTTGCATATGAACTACGAATACCCGGTACCCGCGTGCGCAACCGCGTCGCTGGATAGTTCAGTAGGGCTGCGCCATCCAATATGCGAAAACTTTGCTGATTCGCCGCCGCCATCGGTTTGAGGGTTGCCCCGACGGGTAGGTCTGCGCCGCGGGTCGCCGTCGGGCGGCGATTCGGGAACTAAGGAGCGACCATTGGCTGGGATTGACGGGGTAGCTGTATCCACCGGCGCGAGCTGCGGCGTGGGTTTCGCATTAGCCAAGCAATTCGCAAAGCGTGGCTACGACTTGATCGTTGCCGATCGCGACGAGGAAATACATACTGCGGCCGCCGCACTGAGCGTTCTGGGCACCGAGGTAGAGCCGGTAAATGCCGACATGCATTGTGTTGACGACGCTTACCTGCTGTACCGGCGTGCAACAGCGATGGGCAAGCCGGTGGTGGCGGCCGCGCTCAGCATGCCACCGCCCGACGGCCACCTGGATGGCAGCCTCGACAGCGCGCTAGAGGAGGTCGACGACAACGTCCGGGCGACAATGCTGCTCGCTCGTCTGCTGGCCGACGAGATGGTGCTGCACGGCAGCGGCAGCATCGTTTTGACCGCCTCTCCTCCGAAGGGGATGTCAAGCCTCGACGCTGCGGTCTATTCGGCCGGCTCGGCATTCTTACAGACGTACGCCGAGGCTTTGCAGCAGGACCTGCGCGGGACTGGGGTAAAGGTGGTCGCGCTGGTGCCGCAGCCTTCACACCGGGACAGCGCCGGCTTGGGCGACCTATTGCTGGCCGTGATCGGCCGAGTGCCCGCCGGTCATCCCTCCAGCGTCGCGCGTCAGGCTTTGCAGGCACTCGAACAAGCCGAAAAGCACAACATGGCGACAAGGGTCGCGAGCGCAATGACGTCGCTTGCCTGCCGCATCCTGACCGACCGCGTGAGAGGGCCGGTCGGCCAGATCATTTCGCCGACCGGCGAAGCGGTGTGATGCCCGATCTGCAGTTTGAGCGCGGTGCGACGGGGCACCCCTTTCGCATCGCAGCACGTACAGGAGGTAATGATCATGCCGAACTCGTCCATCAAGAACGAGAAGCTCTATGAAGACCTGCGCAAGAAGGGCGACTCGAAAGAGAAGGCGGCGCGCATATCCAACGCCGCAGCCGGCCAAGGGAAGTCGAAGGTCGCTCGCAAGGGCGGCAGGAGCGGGTCCTACAACGACTGGACGGTACCTGAGCTGAAGAAGCGGGCGAAAGAGCTTGGAATTTCCGGGTATTCGAGCCTGACCAAGGACAAGCTGGTCGCCAAACTCCGCAACCACTGAGCGATGACAGTCACCGCGTTCCAAGATCTGCCGCTGGCCGACCGTAATCGCAAGTGGGATGGCACGGCGGCGGAGAAGCGGGTGCGGCAGTGGGCTGCTGCCACTGAGGAACCCAACGCGAAATATCGTGACGCCCACGTGTGGTACGACAGCGACAAGAAAAACAACTTCACCGCTTACAAGTTGCTGATCGCCGACGTGATCGACGGCAAACTCCGAGTGGTGCCGCGAGCGGTGATGGCCGCCGGAGCGATCATGCAGGGGTCACGCGGCGGTATCGACCTGCCGGAGTCGGACATCGAACGGGTGAAGAGCCACTTGGCCAAGTACTACACCAAGATGGATGACACTCCGCCTTGGGAATAGTCCCCGAGAACAGATCGCTGGCTTGAAACGCGTTTCCGCGCCACGTATGTGGGTATTGCTAGGGCGCAACGATAGACCTGCGACAACAAATTGATGTCGCCAAAAGCGTTGCGGTTCTGAGGACTAGAGCACACTGGTTCTCGATAAGCGGCTCCCTTGCGGGCTGCCGAAACAAATGGAGGAAAAATGCGAAAGTCCGTTGCGGTCATGGCTGCCACAGGTGCGCTCGTGTTCGGCGGTGCCGGCGTTGCGAATGCCGCGCCCGAGTCCACGACGCCCACGTCGACGACGACCACGCTGGCTGTCGACGACAATGAAAACAGCGACAACACCGGACTGTGGGGACTTACTGGTCTGCTCGGTCTCTTGGGCCTCGCTGGCCTGAAGCGGCGTAACGACGCCGGCGCCAACGTGCGGCCCGGGGCAGGAACAGTGACCAACACCCCGCGGGGCGGCGCTGTCTAGACACTCCCCTACGGGCATGCCCCGTCCGAGTGGGGCGGACGGGGCATGCCCACCGGTCGCCTAGTTTCTTGAGGCCTAGTTCTTGAGGCCCAGTCGCCCGGCCAGCAGTAGGAATGCAGCGGCAAAGTGATTGTCGGCGGTTTCGGATTCGATCCGGTCCCAGTCGAGTTGTTCGCGAACCGCTCGGGCGCCGGGAAGCAACTTCGTAAAGTCGCAATGATGCTCGGTGAGTGCGCGTAATTTCTGAATGAACACCATCGTTGGCGGCAGCACCGGCATCGAAATCGCCAGCACCACACGCTCTTCGGCGCAATCCAAGAGTGTCGGCGTTACCGTCACTCCATTAACGCGGTACAGCACGTCGACGAGCATGTCGCCGGAATGTGCCTTGAAGAGCCAGTCCTCCGGAGGGTGCTCGATGCGGAATCCGGCCTTCTCGAGTGTCGCAGCCGCAGCTTGAGCGTCTGACTCGGCGACGACAATGTCGACGTCGTGGGTGGGTTCGGGAGCGCCATACGCCCACAGTGCGTAGCTACCCGCCAGCGCGAAGTGCGGCCCATGCTCCTTGAGTGCCGATGCGGCGGAGCGGAGCGCTTCCCGCAAATGCGTACAGTCGGCCACAGGCGTCTCATTCATCGTCGACTAGGCATACCCTGCGCATGCGGCTGCCAACCTGCCCGCCGCTGCTCGCATGAGGCACTCGTTTAATTGACGCTGAAATGGGAAATTAACGGTGCATGTTCGCCGCAACCCCGCACGCCTATGGCCAAGCAGCCGTAGTGATTCCCGCCCACCACGAAAAGGCTGATCTCCCTGCCTGTTTGCGTGCGGTGCTGACCGCCTGCCTGTGTGTTCCGACTCCGGTCACGGTGGTTGTAGTACTTGACGCGACCGAAGACGGCAGCACCCTTTTGGCTGGAGAATACGGGCCCGATGTGCACTTCGTCCGCGTGGAAGCGCGCGACGTCGGTGCTGCTCGCGCCGCAGGCTTCCGCTACGTGCGTTCGCTGCCGACATTCGGTGACGCCGACTGCTGGTATGCGACGACCGATGCCGACAGCAGGGTGGACCCGGACTGGCTGGTGCGGCAGCTGAAGAGCGACGCCGACATGTACCTGGGTCTGGTGCGCGTCACCGATAGGGGCCGCCACCGGTGGGAGGTTGTCGACCGCCTCGAGCGGGACTACGAGACGCGTAGCGACCGGGACCAAGACGCGGACCACGTGCAGGGGGCGAACATGGGATTCAGCTCCGCGGCGTACTGGAGATTAGGCGGTTTCCGGTCCCTGTCTTCGGGCGAAGACGTCGACCTCGTCGCGCGGTTCGAGGCCGCCGGTTACCGCGTCGACCGCGACACGAGGCCATCGGTCGTCACCTCGGCGCGGATCGACGCGCCGGCCCTTGACGGTTTCGCCGACCGCTTGCGGCAACTGGACAGCGTCGGCGCTGCGGGGCCGGTGGAGGATTGCGCATGACGGCAGGCGTGGTACAGCACTGGCTCGATTCCGGGAGACTGGAATTGCCGTTGCCGGCCTCGGGTCTGACCGCCGAACGCTGGCAGCGCCTGGTGCAACTGGCGCAGGAAGACATCTCTGCGGCACGCATAGCCGAATACCACGTAGACGCCGTCGCCATCCTGAATGAGTTGGGCGGCAAGCCTCCGGATGCCAGCCAGCTGTGGGGAGTGTGGGCAGCCGAAGATCCAGACACCGTGCTGACCGCATCCCGCGTCGTAGGCGACGCGTACACCCTCAACGGCGTCAAGGTGTGGTGTTCCGGTGCTGGATTTTGCACGCACGCGCTTGTCACCGCGAACATCGACGACAAGCGCGGCGAACGAGGGCTGTTCGCGGTCACCGTCACCGATCCCGGCATCAGGCCCTTGCCGACTACCTGGTGGAATCCGGGGATGGCGGGCAGCGACACCAGGTCGGTGCAGTTCACGAATGCGCACGCCGTCCTGGTCGGCGAACCCGGTGACTACGTGAATCGACCGGGATTTTGGCACGGCGCCATCGGGGTGGCGGCCTGTTGGCTCGGTGGTGCCAAACGCGTCGCCGACCCGCTCTATCGTTGCGCGAGTAGCGAGTCGGCCGACGCGTATGCGCTGGCGCACCTGGGCGCGGTGGACGCGGCGCTTGCCGCCGGTGAGGCGATGCTGGCCGTCGCCGCAAGCAAGATCGACGCGGATCCGTTCGACCGGACCGACACCGCGCAGCTCCTGGCCCGCCGTGTCCGCGCCGTGGTGGAACATGCGGTGGACGAAGCCATTACCCGCACCGGCCGTGCCCTGGGACCGGGACCGCTGACCGAGGACGGGCGGCACGCGCAGCGGGTTGCCGACCTCACCATCTACATTCGCCAAAGCCACGCCGAGCGCGATCTGGCCGAACTCGGCCGGCTGGTTGGCGAGCGCGGCTGAGGGGCGTGTAGCAGAGCCGTGCGGGTCGCCACCTTCAACATCCTGCATGGCCGCACCGTGGGTGACGGAGTGGACGTGCAACGGCTGCGGGATTGTGTAAAGGCGCTCGATCCCGACGTGCTCGGCTTGCAAGAGGTCGATGTCGAGCAGCCTCGGTCGGGGAAAGCGGACCTCACTGCGGCGGCGGCAGAAGCCATGGGAGCGGTGGAGCATCGCTTTGTTGCCGCGATCTCGGGCACCCCCGGTGCCACCTGGATGGCGGCTACCGGTCTTGAACAGCCGGGTACCGCGGCCTACGGAATCGCACTGCTGTCGCGGTATCCGGCGTCGAGTTGGCAGGTGGTGCGGCTGCCTCGCATCCGCATGCGATTCCCCATGTATCTTCCTGGGCCCAACAAGGTGATGATGGTCGACGAGGAGCCCCGGGCGGCCGTCATCGGGCGTTTCGAGACCCCGTTGGGGCCGCTCACCGTGGCCAACACCCACCTGTCTTTCGTGCCCGGCTGGAACCGCCGGCAACTGCGTAGCTTGGTTCGGGACGTGCGCGGCCTGCCCGGCCCCAGGCTGTTGATCGGCGATTTCAACCTGACTCCGCCGGCGGCGCAGCGCTGGTCGGGCATGCGGCCGCTGGCTTTTGCGGCCACGTTCCCGGCGCCGGCGCCGGACCGCCAGCTGGACCACATACTGACCGATGATCCAACGCTGCGCGCCGGGGGAACGGTCGCTGACTTGATGCCGATCTCCGATCACCGACCGCTGGTGGTCGAATTGCACCGCTGATTGCCGCGGGGGTGCGGCGTTAGTCCAGGCAGCGGGCGGCGGGCAGCAGTTGGCCACCCATGTTGCTCTCCATCATCTTGAGGGCAGCCGCGCCCAGGTCCTCATCGATGTGTGCGACCGCGTCGGGCGGAACGATCACGTCGAAGTGCCGGATGTAGCCGTCGAGCGCGGTGTAAAGAATGCACTGCTCGGTGACCTGGCCCGTCAGCACGATGCGCTTGGTCTTCAGGCGGTCCAGCAGGTAGTCCAGTGCGGTGGAATAGAACGCGCTGTGGCGGACCTTGGTGAGAATCCGACAATCGGGCGGCGGCTTCAACGGCTTGACCAAGTCGGGGCGCTCGCCGTTCAACGCCGCGCTGAAGATGGCGTTGTGGTCGGCGGTGAAGTCGCCGTGGTTGTCGTTGACGTAGATCAGGTCGACATCGTCCCGGCGGTGGGCCTCCTGAACCAGCTCGACCAGCGGGTCGATGATCTTTTCGACGTTGGTTGTCAGCTGTTCGGCATCTTCATGGCTGTAGTCGTTGAACATGTCGATGACCAGTACGGCGGTATCACTCACAGCGCAGTAATACCCACTCCTTAGCTTCTAACCAGCCTTCATCTCTAACGTCGCCAGCACACGATGGCAACGTTTATGCCTAGTAGCTATCGGGTAGACCTCGTCTTGCTGGAAGTACGGGGCCACAGCAACTCAATAATTAAGCAATAGTATCTATAGGCTACAGTGGCCTGAAGGCATGTTTTTGCCTGTCCTTGGGAGTTGAGCATGAACTACACCGCAACCAGCAACGAGCGGAGCACGCAGTTCACGGCTGCCGACGACAACGGAGTGCGCCTGCCCGGCGTGATTTTCGCTCTGACCTGGGCAATTTGTCTTATTGCGGGCATCATTGCGCTGGCCACCGGACACGGCGCCGTCGCGGCAGTGACCCTTTGCCTGGCCGTCCTATCGCCCTGGGTGGGCCTGGCATGGGTGTCGCGCAGCCGATCCGGGAGTGGGCAGTTCGAGCCTGCAGACTTGCCGAGCGGACGCCGCGAACTGTACCTCGCCGGCCACTGACTTTCGCGCCTAGCAAAGTAATCCTGACCTGCAGCGCGTCGTCTATTTGCGGACCAAAAATTTTCGTGTAGACGCGTGTGGCCGGTGATCTAAAAGGGTACTGACTGAGCCACGGGTGATGAGCGACCCGATGACTCAGCAGGAAGGATCGGCCATGTCCACCACAGCAGATTACGACGCACGCCGCGTGACCGAGATCGACGCGGGGGACCGCTCGCCCCTCGGCGAGATTGTGCCCTCATTGCCGAAGTTGTCCACGGTCGTCGTCGACGAAGATCCCAACGACGTCCCCTTCTTCGAGCTGCCTGGTGCAGACCTGTCCGGCGAAGAGCTGACGGTGGCGGTGGTTCCTAAGCGGGCCGACGAGTTCATGTGCTCGTGCTGCTTCTTGGTGCAGCACCGTAGCCGGCTGCGCAGCACCAGCGGTGGGCGCCAAATCTGCGCCGACTGTGTCTAACCTGAAAACGTTCTAACCCACCGCGGCGGCGCGGGACGTGTGCCCGCTACGCCGTCGGCTGCGTGCGACAGATCGGGATTCCTGCTGACCGAATGGCGCACACAAGCTACTAACGCTGTTAGTACGCTTAGCCGTGATCTTGCCGCGGTCGCGGGAGGCTGCATGGGAGGACTCAGCCATCTGACCAGTCCGCCAGGCCTACCCGCGCCCCGCCGTTTCCATGCCGCGTACGCGGCGGCGTATGCGGTCGCCTACCTGGTCGGTGGCGAACGTCGGATGCTGCGGTTGATCCGCCGATACGGGCCGATCATGACGATGCCGATCCTCAGCCTGGGCGACGTGGCAATCGTCTCTGACCCGGCCCTAGCCAAAGAGGTCTTTGCGGCCCCGCCCGACATTCTGCTCGGCGGAGCCGGGGTGGGACCGGCGGCGGCGATCTATGGATCGGGGTCGATGTTCGTCCAGGAAGAGCCTGAGCATCTACGGCGGCGCAAGCTGCTCACACCGCCGCTACACGGCGGTGCCTTGCGCAGTTATGTGCCGATCATCGAAGAGTCCACCCGCGCCGCAATGCGCGACTGGCCCGTCGACCGCCCCTTCGCAATGTTGGCGGCGGCGCGCTCACTGATGCTGGACGTCATCGTCAAGATCATCTTCGGTGTCGACGATCCCGATGAGGTGCGACGGTTGGGCCGTCCCTTCGAACGACTGCTGAACCTCGGTGTGTCCGAACAACTGACGGTTCGTTATGCATTGCGGCGGCTCGGCACGTTGCGGGTGTGGCCGTCGCGGGCACGGGCCTGGCGTGACATCGACGACGTCGTCATGCCACTGATAGCCCAACGGCGGAACGACGCCCGCCTGGCGGAGCAACACGACATTCTGGCGCTGCTCATCCGCGCTCGCGGCGAGAACGGAGAGAGCCTGTCGGACAACGAGATTCGGGATGACCTGATCACGCTGATGTTGGCCGGCCACGAGACCACGGCGACCACCCTGGCTTGGGCGTTCGACCTCTTACTCCATCATCCCGACGCGCTGCGGCGGGTCCGGGAGGAAGCATGCGGTGGTGGGGAAGCCTTCACGACCGCGGTGATCAACGAGACGCTGCGGGTCCGTCCGCCGGCTCCCTTCACCGCCCGTGTCGCCGCACAGCCCTACGTGCTTGGCGGCTATCGCATCGAGGCCGGCACCCGCATCGTCATCCATATCATCGCGATCAATCGCAGTGCCGACACCTACCACCAGCCGCACGAGTTTCGTCCGGACCGATTCGTCGACGCGCCACCCCAGACGTTCGCATGGGTTCCGTTCGGCGGCGGAATCAAACGGTGTCTGGGCGCCGCCTTTTCGATGCGGGAGTTGATCACCGTCTTGCATGTGCTGCTGCGTGAGGGCGAATTTGAGGCTGCCGGGGGGGATCCCGAACGGATTGTGCGGCGCTCCATCATGCTCGCCCCCCGACACGGCACTTTGGTGAGATACCGCCCCGCTCGGTAACTGAGCCGGTTCTCGCGGGTTTCGCGAGATCTTTCAGGGCTTGTCTGGGTACCCGTAATCTAAGGGCCGCGTTGCGATTGGGCGTTCCGCAAGTCGGGTACCCCTGGTGAACCAATCAATTGGACACCGTTCAGCAAAGGGGAGTCGCCATGATCATTTTGGGAATCATCCTGTTTATCGTCGGCTTGGTCACCAAGCTCGCCATTCTGGAGACGATCGGCGGCATCCTGGTCGTCATCGGCGTGGTCTTATGGATTCTCGGTGCGGTCGGCCGCCCCGTCGGTGGTCGAAAAGTCTGGTTCTAGCTGACCGGAACTACCGGCTCGCGGATGGGGTCCACTCGGACCGGAACGCCGGTGAGCCAAGCCATTCCGGACAGTTCGACATCTTCCGGCGCGCTCGACGTCAACTGATTGACGTTCGAGCCGCCGGCCCGGTTGGCCAGGCTCCAAGTTCCGGTGCCCTTGTGGCCCCATCCGTGTGGCACCGCTATCACCCCGGGCAGCAGGTCTTTCGTCGTGGAGACAGTGATTTGGATCTGACCGTACGGTGACGAGAGTTGCACCAGACTGCCGTCTGTCAGCGACAGGGCCGCCGCATCGTCGACATGGATCAGCGCGCGATGTGCCCGCTCTCCGCGCATGAGTAACGGCGCGTTATGCATCCATGAGTTTTCCGAACGGGTTTCCCGCATGCCGATCATTCGCAGTGGATAGCCTTCAGGATCCTTGCGGGCCAGCAGCTTGTCGACCTCGTCGGCGATCTCGGGATGAATCAGCTTGACCCGTCGGGACAGATAGGCAACCGCCGTGCGTAACACACCCGTTCGGATGTGTGGCGCCACGACCACACCATGTGGGTGATCCTCGGTCAGTCGCCGCAGCGACAAACCGTTGCGGCGCACGCCGAACAGGTCTCCGCCCTGTGACGTCCGGATGAGGACGTCGATCATCTGGCGCGGAGACAGCGTTACCCCAAAGACGCTCAACGCTTTTCGTGCGACAGCTAGTGCCCCGAAGGTCGGCGCCTGACGTGCCAATCTCTTGGTCAGGTCGTCGACGATGTCCCATTCGGATCGCGCTTCTCCTCGGGGGGCGACGACGGCTTTGGTGGCCTGACGAAACGGCGTGGCCTGGAATTGCTGGAAGGTGAACGGGAAATCGTCACGTTCATACATCGTCGTGGTCGGCAGGATGTAGTCGCAGCGGGACGTGGTTTCGGTGACGTAGAAGTCGAGAGCCACCGAAAGTTCGAGCTTTGTGAAGGCTGCCTCGAGTTCGTCGCCGTTGGGCACCGACAAGACGGGGTTGCCGGCCGACACGAACATGGCTCTGATCTGCCGGTCGCCGGGCGTGGTGATTTCTTTGGCGATGAAGGCGGCGGGTTCGGACAAGATGGCATTCGGCGTGCCGCCGATGCGCGAACGGTTCCGTCGGGTGTCGTGACGGAGTCCCGCACCCATCAAGGTGTTCACCCACCGCGCGCCCACCGTCTCCATCGACCCGAACACCGAGCCTCCGGGCGTGTCGAGGTTCCCAGCGGCCAGGTTGACGCAGTCGATCAGGTACGCCGTGAGGGTGCCGCTTCGGCCGACGCAGGTGCCCAGCCGTCCGTAGACCGCCGCCCGCTCGGTACGCACCAGGTCGTGCGCGAGCGAGCGCACGGTCTCCGGTTCGATACCGGTGTGCGGTGCCGTCATCTCCGGTGTGAACGGCTTGCAGAGCGTCTGCACCCACTCGATCCCGTCGGCCTGTTGGCGCACTCGCGGCAGGTCGACAAGGTCGTCGGCGAACATCACCTGCAGCAGGGACAGCAGCAGATAGGAGTCGGTGTCGGGGACGATGCCCAGCCACTCGAAAGCCGTGGCGGTCTCGGTGCGGCGCGGATCGATGACGACGACCCGCCCGCCGCGCTTGACGATGTCGTGCATGCGGTCTTTGATGCGGGGCGCCGTCAAGAAACTGCCATGCGAGACAACGGGATTGGCGCCCATAACGACGAAGAGGTCGGTCCGCATCAGGTCGGGAATCGGCGTCGATGTCGGTACCCCGTAAAGCATTTGGCTCGCGATCAACCTGCTGTTGGTGTCCTGAGACGAGGCGGTGAAGTAGTGGCTGTGGCGTCCCAGGCCCTTGATGAACATCAGTGCCGCAAACGTGTGGGCGTAGCTGAATGCCGCCGGGTTGCCCATGTACCAGCCCACCGCACCCGAGCCGTGGGCCTTCAAAATCCGGCCGAGTCGAGCGGCGATATCGGACAACGCCGCATCCCACGTGACCGGTTCGAACCCGGTCGACGTGCGTCGCAGCGGCGTGGTGACGCGGTCCGGGTCGTTCTGGACTTCGGTGAAGGCGATGCCCTTCTGGCAGGCGAAGCCGGCGGAGAGCGGATGCTCCTTGTCTGGACGAAGGCTGACGAGTTTGCCGTCCTCGACGGTCGCGATCATTCCGCACAGTGGTTCGCAGATCCGGCAGAACGTGGTCCTGTGCTCGGGTGCCATCACCAACACGTTACGGTAAGGACGACAGTTTGACGTCTCGATTGTCTGCTAGGCGACGTTCGGCGCCCGCTATGGTTGTGACATGCCGGATTCAGCGCGCGATCGCGCGGACGCGGGTGATCGGGCGGCTGAACTGAACGAACAGATCGCTGAAGGCCATGAGTGGGCCGAGAAGGCGAAGCCCGGTCGTGGCGGCGAGCAACACAGCGACGCGGCCACGGAACACCGGCGCACGGCGGGAGAGGGTCGGTCCAAGGCCGAAGCCGCCCGGGAGGAAGAGCGCGGATCGTCCTAGGGCCGCGTTGGCGGGGTTCGGTTCCTCGACCTCAGAACTTCACCGCGAGATCTTGGCGCGCCAGTCTGCTGACCCCCCAGAAGTACGTGACAAAAGGCATGGTGCACCACAACAGGTTGAGCACGACGAACTTGATCCACATTTCGACGGGGCTGGTCATGCTCTGCAGGTTGTTGGCGATCTCTACCCCGAAGTAGACCGCTGGCAGCGTGACCTCCACGATCATCCCGCCCATGATGAAGGAGAGTTGCGTGTTCGTGAAACGCTTGCCGTTGCGGAAGAACTGGACCATCGCGTACGCCTCGAATAGCCCGACGAACAGGGCGATCCATTCAAGGACGACGATGAGCGGATCGCCGTTGAGGTAGCGGGCGTCGCCGCCGAGCAGGATGGGCGCCCACATGTACGTCCAGAGCGCGCCACGCTGGACGCCAGCCTTGATCTGGTCGAAAAGCAGAAGCCACGGTAATTCCCAGATGAACCGTGGGATCAGGGCGATGAAAACCCAGACGATCACCATCGCGCTGAGTCGCTCGGCTTTGGTGCGGTCACGCTGACCGGGGAGCGGTAACCACGGCAGCGCGAGTGCGGTCAAGAAACAGCCAACGACGAGAACGACGAGCGTGGTGGTGGCGACCGTGTGGGATACCCCGGCATGAAACTCGAGGTACCAGAACACAACTTGGATGACGAAAAAGAACGCCAGGACACCGAACAGTGATTTCTGCAGTGACGAGAGGCCGGGCTTGGCCGCTGCTGCCTGTTTGTCGGCGTTGATCGTCTCAGTCATGAGTACGGCCTGCGAGGGGGATGACTGACGGCACGCGCAAAAGCATGGCACATGCCATGTTTTTACAGCAAGGTTGGCACTGCGTTTTCCCGCAGGTGAACGCCTACGACCCTGACGAACAGGAAACTTTCCAAAGTGTCTTAAGCTCATTTTTTGATGAAGCAATGCGGTGCGCAGAGCGGACTACCGGGGTGACTGCCGGCAGACGCACCAGTCCGCGTCGGCCGGTCGCTGGTCGACAGCAGCGAGGGGACCGGACCCGAGAACTGCTGATAGAAGAGACGGTTCGCTGCATCCGTGAGGAGGGCTATTCGGCGGCCAGTGCACGGCACATCATCGAACGCGCAGGCGTGAGTTGGGGTGTCATTCAGCATCACTTTGGCGATCGGGATGGTCTGCTCACCGCGGTGATAGACGACGCAGTCGACCGTCTGGTCGCATCGCTCGAGATGCTGGCCGATCCTGAGCGGCCGATCGGTACCGAGGAGTTGGTGAGCGCGACCTGGGAAGCATTCGCCAATCCGAAGGCGATGGCGGGATTGGAGATTCTCATCGCCACCAAGGAATTGCGCAGCGCCCTTGGCGGAGAACACCTGAAGCGGCTCGGCGCGGCCCTCGCAGCATTGATCGCTCGGATGCATACCGGGACCAGCAGTGAGCATGCCGTCGCGTTGGGCATGCTGCTCTGGACAACGCCAGTAGCAATGATGCTGGCTGAAATGTTCGCCACGCCTCCGCTGACCGTCGACGATGCTCAGCAGGCAGTAGCCAAGCTGATCGACGAATTCCGCTGAGCCGTCGGCTTCGGTGCGGCGTGGATCCGGCGAGTCCGCCAAGATCCGCAGCGCCGACCGTGTCGCTGCTGGCCGGACCATTGTTGTCTGGTCGGGGTGGCGGGATTTGAACCCACGGCCTCTTCGTCCCGAACGAAGCGCGCTACCAAGCTGCGCCACACCCCGATTAAGCCACGACAGCCTATCGCACGGGTGGACCACTGTCCCAAACCGCAGGTAGGACGGTTATGTCCAGCGGCAGTTGCGCTCGAATTCGACGAGCGCCTGCGCGGGACCGCTGGGATCCAGCCCCTGCGCGGCGACCCACTCGTCGTTGAAGTAGGTGTCGGCGTACCGGTCACCACTGTCGGCCAGCAGGGTGACCACCGATCCGCTACGACCTTGCGCGACCATCTCGGCCAGCAGACCGAAGGCTCCCCACACGTTGGTGCCGGTCGACGGTCCTACGCGGCGCCCCAGGACCGCGCTGACGTGGCGGGCGGCCGCGATCGAGGCGGCGTCGGGAACCGCCACCATACGATCGACCACCTCGGGCAGAAACGACGGCTCGACCCGCGGGCGGCCGATGCCTTCGATTCGCGATGAGGCGCCGGTGACGAGGTCGTAGCGCCGTTCGGCGTAGGCGGGGAAGAACGCGGAATTCTCCGGGTCGACCACGCACAGCCGCGTGGCGTGGCGCCGGTATCGGATGTACCGGCCGATGGTGGCACTCGTTCCGCCCGTGCCGGCGCCCACCACGATCCATTCCGGGATGGGGTGGCGCTCCTCCGCCATCTGCGCGTAGATGGACTCCGCGATGTTGTTGTTGCCACGCCAGTCGGTAGCGCGTTCGGCATTGGTGAACTGGTCGAGGTAGTAACCGTTGGTCTCGTCGGCCACCCGCCTGGCTTCGGCATAGACCTGACTCGACTTCTCGACGAAATGGCAACGGCCGCCTTGCGCTTCAATCAACGCCACCTTGGCGGCGCTGGTTGAGGCGGGCACTACGGCGACGAATGGCAGGCCCAGCAGGGAGGCGAAGTACGCCTCGGATATCGCCGTCGAACCCGACGATGCCTCGACCACCGTGGTGCCCTCGTCGATCCACCCGTTGCACAGCGCATACAGGAACAGCGAGCGCGCGAGGCGGTGTTTGAGGCTGCCGGTGATGTGCGTCGACTCGTCTTTGAGGTACAGCTCGACGTTCACGTCGGCGGCCCAGGCCGACGGCAGGGGATAGCGCAACAGGTGGGTGTCGGCGCTGCGACGGGCGTCGGCTTCGATCAGCCGGACAGCGTTGTCCGTCCAGTTCCGGGACCGATTGCGGACCGCGATGCGGGTCCGGTCGCTCAACGCACCAGCGACGCGGTTGGCTGTCGGCCCAGATCGCTGGTGGAATCCCGGCCGCCCTTGGGGGTGGCGATCAGGGTCAGCAAGGTCGCCTCGGGACGGCAGCAGAAGCGCACCGGCGCGAACGGCGACGTGCCCAGTCCCGCCGACACGTACAGCCGCATGTTTTCGCCCCACTGGGACGGACCCTTGGCCCGGGATCGGTCCAGGCCGCAATTGGTCACGATCGCTCCGTAGAACGGCAGGCACAGTTGTCCGCCGTGGGTGTGGCCGGCCATCACCAACTGATAGCCGTCGGCGGCGAAGCGGTCCAGCACCCGGGGTTCGGGCGAATGGGTCAGGCCCAGCCGCAGGTTCGCAGCCGGGCTGGCCGGGCCGGCGATCGTGTCGTAGCGGTCCCGGTCGATGTGGGGGTCGTCGACGCCCGCGGCGGCGATGTGCAACCCGGCCACCTCGAACTCGCGGCGGGTATGGGTCAGGTCCAGCCAGCCGCGTTCAGTGAACGCCGCCCGCAGGTCCTGCCACGGCAACGGTTCACCGCGGACGCGATGATCCGGGTTGGTTAGGTAGTTCGCCGGGTTCTTCAGCCGGGGCCCGAAGTAGTCGTTGCTGCCGAAGACGAACACGCCGGGCCGGTGCAGCAGGTCGCCCAACGCTTGGACCACAGCTGGCACCGCCTTGGGGTGGGCCAGGTTGTCCCCGGTGTTGACCACCAGATCGGGCTCCCAGCTGGCCAGTTCGCGCACCCAGGCCTGCTTGCGGCGCTGGTTGGGCAGCATGTGCAGATCGCTGATATGCAGCACCCGCAGCGGAGTCGAACCCGGGCTCAAGACCGGGATGGTTACCTCGCGCAGGACGAACGCGTTGCGCTCAACGAGCGAGGCGTAGCCGATGCCGGCGACGGCCGAGGTGACCGCAACGGCGCCGGTGCGTAACAGGGCAGGCAGGACAGCAACCATGCAGGCAGCCTACTGCCGGTAGGCGTCTGACGTCGTGTCTCTTACCTCACTGAGCCCGTTTTGCGGCCCGATTTGCAGCCCTTTGGGCCTCGATACGGGTTACGGCGGAGGCGGCGCCGGGGGTGGTGGCGGCGCCAACAGCGGGATGGTGATCGGGGGCAGGCCAGGTATCTCGACGACCTGCGACCCGATGACCTCCGGGGCACCCTCCGGCGGCGGAGGTGGTGGTGGCGGGATTCCGTTGCTGATCTGAATGGTGATGATCGAACCCGGGATCGTCTGACCGCTGGGCGACGTTCCGACGACCTCGCCGTACTTGGCCGAACTGTTGACGGCGTTGGTCTGGTCGGCAACCTGGAAGCCGGCGTCCTTCAGGCGCTGACGGGCTTGATCGACGTCCAGGCCGACCACGCTGGGCACCCGTGACCCCGGTGAGCCGTCCACGTAGCGCGGATCGGTCGGAGGCAGGTGAATCTCGCCGAACATGGTGGCTATCGGCTTCATCGCCGTGAACCAGGTACGTGCCGGCTCGTTGCCGCCGTACAGGTCGCCCGAGCCGCAGTGGCGCAGCGGCCCAGAACACAGATCGGTTGGTGACGGGGAGTCGTCGTAGATGTAGTTCGCGGCCGCGTAGTGGTTGGTGAAGCCGACGAAGCCGGAGGAGCGGTGCGCCTCGGTGGTGCCCGTCTTGCCGGACATCGGAAGGTCCCAGCCCGCCGCGGCGGCCGATCCGGCAGCCGTGCCGCTGCCCGTTGAGTCCTTGCTCATGGCATTGGCCAGGGTGTTGGCCAGGCCCTCGGGGACCACCTGTTCACAGGTTTCGGTCGTGACCGAGACTTCGTTGCCGTTGCGGTCGATCAGCTTGTCGATCGGGCTCGGCGGGCACCACATACCGCCGGACGCCAAAGTGGCGGCGACGTTGGACAGTTCCAGCGCATTGACCTCGATGGGGCCCAGCGTGAATGAGCCGATGTTCTGTCGCTTGACAAAGTCGGCCAGGCTTTCGTTGCTGTCGGGGTTGTAGTCGCGGGCGGTGCCCGGGTTGGCGTAGGACCTCAGCCCCAGCTTGATGGCCATGTCGACCGCGCGGGATACCCCAACCTGCGAGATCAGCTTGGCGAATGCGGTGTTGGGCGAGGTGGCCAGCGCATCGGTGACGTTCATCGAGCCGCGGTAGTTGCCTGCGTTGACCACACACCAGGTGTCCTTCGGGCATCCCTTGGCGCCGCCGCTACCCAGGCCCTTGCCCTGGAACCGGGGCGGCACGTCGAGGTTTGCGTTGATACCCATGCCCATTTCCATGGCCGCGGCCGTGGTGAAGATCTTGAAGATGGAGCCGGCGCCGTCACCAACCAGGGAGAACGGCTGCGGTCGCATCGTTTCGCCGGCTTCGGTGTCGAGGCCGTACTTACGGTTGCTGGCCATCGCCAGCACCTTGTGCGAGTCCTTGCCCGGCTGGATCACGCTCATGACGCTGGAAATGCCGGCGAGGGTCGGACTGGCGAACTTGTCGATGGCCGCCTTGACCGGGACCTGGACGTCCGGGTCGAGCGTGGTGCGGATCAGGTAGCCGCCCCTGGCAACCTGCTCCTTACTGATACCCGCGCGCGAGAGGTACTCCTGGACGTAGTCGCAGAAGAACGCACGGTCACCGGCCGCGATGCAGCCTCGGGGAAGCTCGTTGGGCTGCGGCAGGATGCCCAGCGGTTGGGCCTTGGCGGCGCGCAGCGCGTCGGCTTCTTGCGGCAGGTTCTCGATCATGGTGTCGAGCACCAGGTTGCGCCGGGCCAGCGCGCCTTCGGGGTTGGTGTAGGGGTTGAGTGCGCTGGTCGACTGCACCATGCCCGCCAGTAGCGCCGCCTGCTGCCAGTTCAGGTCGCTGGCATTGATGCCGAAGTAGGTCTGGGCCGCGTCCTGTATGCCGAACGAACCGTTCCCGAACGAGACCAGGTTGAGGTAGCGCGTCAGGATCTCGGGCTTGGTGAAGGTCTTGTCCAGGGTCAGCGCCATGCGGATTTCACGCAGCTTGCGGGCCGGGGTGGTTTCGACGGCGGCGCGTTTCTCGGCGTCGGTCTGGGCCGTTACCAGCAGTTGGTAGTTCTTCACATACTGCTGCTCGATCGTCGAACCACCGCGGGTGTCCAGGTCGCCGGAGGCGTACCCCGCCAGGCCGGTCAGGGTGCCTTTCCAGTCCACACCGTTGTGATCGGCGAACCGCTTGTCCTCGATAGAGACGATCGCCAGCTTCATGGTGTTGGCGATCTTGTCGGAGGGCACCTCGAAGCGGCGCTGCGAGTACAGCCAGGCGATGACGTTGCCCTTGGCGTCGACCATCGTCGATACCGCCGGGACCTGCCCCTCGAGAAGCTGGGCCGAGCCATTGGCGACGACTTCGGACGCTCGGTTGGACATCAATCCGAGCCCGCCGGCGAAGGGGAACATGAGCGCCGCGGCGACGATGGCCGCAAGCAGACAACACCCTGCCAGCTTGGCCAGGGTGAGTGCGACCGGGGGGCGCTCGGACATGCGTACTACAGTAGCGACCCTTTGTCACGGCTCCGCGCCGTCCGGCGGAAAAAAATTTCTGTAGCACGTGTTGATCTAGTGCGCTACTCGCCTGACAGGGCAATTTGCACCTGCGTTACAGGTCAGGGCCACATTTTGGACGGACGCGCCGTGTTTGCACCGGCCGAGCGTCTCAAGCCTGGACGAGCGTCCCAGAAAATTCGTTATCGGACTGTTGCGCAATTGCCAGCCGACACCTAACTTAGATACGCAGTGAGATTCAGGTAACACCGGTGTGTGCATTGTGGCCTAGATCGCCGCATCGGCTGGTACCCAGAGGAGGCGGCCACGGACTGTGGCCGGGAGGAAGGGATCAGCTCGTGTCAGGAGATCGTCCGGCTAGCCGACGGACCCACCTCACGTCGGTAGGCCGTATCCCGGTACGTAAGAGTGATGCCGACGAGCGACTCGGCTGGGTTTCGCAAGCGCTGTGCCGGGCGACTGACCCCGACGAACTCTTTGTCCGCGGCGCCGCCCAGCGCAAGGCCGCCGTGATCTGCCGGCACTGCCCGGTTATGCAGGAATGCGCCGCGGATGCCTTGGACAACAAGGTCGAGTTCGGCGTCTGGGGCGGTATGACTGAGCGCCAGCGCAGGGCACTGCTGAAGCAGCATCCCGACGTCGCGTCCTGGTCGGAATTCTTCGAAAAGCGCAAGCGTCGCGGGATCAGCTAGCGGTCACTTCAGAGACTGTAAGGCCGGCCTTCGGGTCGGCCTTCGTCATTACTTTTCCGTTACAAGTGGGGGCTCGGTTGCTCCCCGGTTGGCCGGCGCAACGCTAATTGCCTTGTGCGCAATAGGAACTGGCGAATGGGCGGTTGGCGGTAGGCGGGTTCGTGACCGCCGGGGTTGCATTTAGCGTCGCCACACCTGTCACACTGGTCACCCCGCCGGACCACATGCGCGTCTGCCCGGCTTGTAGCGACAAGCTCGGTTGGGAAGGCAGCTGTCGCTACGAGCCGGGCACGACGGGTCTCTCCCGGCGGGGTGACGCATGTGGCGGATGTGATTGGGACGGCAGGGCGAGCGGCCTCGTCAGCCCCTCGCTGCGCGAGCTGCCTCGTCACCGACGCGGCCGATGGGTCGGTTCCTCAGCCCCTCGCTGCGCGAGC
>NZ_MVHT01000046.1 GCF_002086275.1 Mycobacterium intermedium
GGCGCAGGATGCGTTCGCCGAGTCTGTCTAACCTGGCTTCTCGATCATCAACGGCCGCTGCCGTCGCCACCTGCTCCTGAATGCGCGCTTCGGCCTGGCGCTCACGCTCGGCGGCTTCCCGTTCGCGTCGGTAGTCCATTGCGCGCTCATGGATGCACACCGAAATATTCAGCAGCATCTCGGCCAGCTGCACGTCCCCTGCCTCGATCACCGTGCGGCCGGGGTCGCACAACACGACTAGCAGGGCGGCCAAGCGGGCGGTCATCGCCGGCCGGTGGGCATGCATTGGGTCTTCGTCGTCTGCCAGCCCACGGGCGCGGTGCAGTACCTCGGCGCGAACCTGCTGCTGTAGTTCGTCGCTGTACCGCAGTGGCCGCGTGGGCAGCTTCACTTCAAGCTGGCCGGGGTCGACGGGAGCATCGTCAGGGATTGCGGGGTCGGTGGCGGCCAGGTAGAGGAACCTCTGCGGTGTCCCGTATTCCATCTGTTCGGCGGTGGATAACGCGGCCAGGGCTTCGAGCTGGAAACCGGCCACCAGCCCCACGACGTAATCGCGGACCACGCGCCGCCGGTCCGCAGACGCGTTGCCGTCGCCTAGCACACTGCCAGTCCATGCGGCGCGTAGCACAGGACCGATGCGGTTGGCGTTCTTGGTGTCGAGGATGCCGGCGACCAGGCCGGCCCCCTCGTCGGAGTGCAGCAGCAGTTTATGGCCGACCTGCTCACGCCGCTTGATCTTTCCCGTGGGGTCACCGGGATCGACCACGGTGCCCATGAACGCCTCCGCGACACCGGGGCCGGTGCCGACCGGCCTCTCTACCGGCGTCTCGTGCGCGGCAATCAAGTTCGGGGTCAACGGGTCCGGCAGACACAGCTCCAACAGCCGTTCGGCGGCGGCGCACGCCGACGACTTACCGCCACCGGCAGAGCTGACCAGACCGACGAACATGCTCAGCGGCATGGGCGCCTTGATCCCGGTGTCCACGGTGACGGCGGGGTCCACGTGGGCGGCCAAACGCGCCAGGATCGCGCCGAGCACCGCGTCAGCCGAGTTGAGACCACGGTGCGCGGCATCGCGAATGTGGGTCAGCACAGGGTGCGCGGCCCAAAATTCTTCGGGAAGGTTCGCCGGCCCCCGACCCTCATCCCGGCACGTGCGTCCGTCGATGGTTACCGGTTCGTCGTGCAAGTCCAGCGCATCCATCGCGGCGGTGAGGTCACCGCCGTAGTCAATCCGTGTGACGGCCTGTAGCCGCGTCACCGTCGCGCCGAGCCCGGCGAACGGATCAACGTCGTGATCGGTCCAGATGTGCAACGGCGGATCGGGTGAATCGGTCCATTGCGTGCACCCGGGCTCGTGCGCGGTGGCCGACTTCGGGTCGGCGTGCGGACCGGGCGCGGTCCAAATCTCACAGCCACACGAATCGGTGCGGCTCGCTAGCGTCCAGTCAGTGCCGGCCAGAATCTCCGCCCACGTTATCGCCGCGCCCCACATGGCGATCGGCCCATCGGCGCAACCCTCGCTGCGCCCGGCCCGCTGTCGCCGGGCTGCGGCGTGCGTGGCGATCTCATCACGCAGCGTGGCCGGTAACGGGTGGACCTTTCCAACGGCCTTGTATGCGCCTTCGGGCCGGACGCTCGGCGGGATAAGCACGTACTTGCCTGGCCCCCACAGCACCGAATACCCGCCGCCGTCACCGGTGCCCATGGTGGCCGACTCCAAACACTCGGGCAGGTCGACACCATCGGGTACGACAAACCAGAAATGACCGCCGTCGCGGTGAACCATTGTCTCCCCGTCAGCGCCGAGCTGGCCCGGCGTGACGACCGTTGGCGCCGGGTCGTCGAGAGGTAACACCGCGAGGAACTCCGCCTGCTGCTCGGGGGTGTCGCAATCGACCACGACCAACCGGCTGCGCCCCAGCGCTACGGCGATATTGACCGCGCAGTCGGGGCCGAAGGCGGCGATGTAGCGGTCGAGGTAGCCGCCCAGCGCCGCGGCATCCCGGCTTGCCAGGTGGACCCCGGACGGGGACTTCACCTTGCGCCAATTGCGCTGTCCGGCCTTTTTAGCCGCGAGCTGAGCGGTCTTGTCATCGGCCAGTCGTTTGCCCGCGGTGCGCCCGTCGAAGGGCTCTTTGGTGCCCGGCTTGATCAGCAGGACCGACAGCCCAGCGTCGGCCAAGTTGTGCAGGTACTGGCGAACTCGTATGGGGTCGGCGGGGTCGGGCGCATCGTTGAGCAGTCTCGTCAGTAGATCGAGATCGGCCTCTGTGCCCTGGCGCGCGTTAGTCTGGTGCACGTTCTTCATCCTTTCGCGGGGATGGGGTTTCGGATGGATCGCACCGCGCCGAGGCAGAGGCCAATCTCCCGGCGCGGTGCATCTGTTTACGGCCAGAACGTCAGTCCCGCTGCGGCGGTGGTGATCCCGGCGTGACCGTGTTGGCGGCGAGGTAGGCCGCCAAGTCACCGGCCCGGTAGAGAACCCGGCCGCGATCCTTGACGTACGGCGGCCCGTTACCACGGTGCCGCTCGACGGCAAGAGCGTTCTCTGTTTTGCATCGGAGTGCGGCGACGTCCCTTGCTGGGAATAACGCATCGGGGTTGTCAAAGGTCACAGCCATCGGCACGCCGTCCTGTCTGTCGGTTTTCGATGTGTTTCCAGAGGTTACGAAATCGCGGTGCAGACACCGCGAAACGCCGAGCACAATGCCCACCAAAGTTGTTGTTGTGCTCGGCGTTTCGGTCACGGGCTACACGATCGGGTCATCGAGAGCCGCAGCCATCGCGGTGGCACGAATCTCGTCGTCGTCAACAGCGGTGTATCTCTCAGTCGTGGCGACGCTGCTGTGTCCCAACAGGGCTTGCACCGCGCGCAGGTTGCGGCCACCGTGCCGGTAGGCGCGCGTGGCGAAGCGGTGCCGCAGCTTGTGCATTGACCAGCCCGGGCCCAGGGCGGCGGCGACCAACTTGCCGACGTGCATTTCTGTCAGGTGCCCGGCGGCCGGCGCCGCCGGGAACAACCACCCGTCGCAGTCGCCGAAGGCGGCCAGCGTTGGTGTGTGCCCGGCAGCACCACGGCGGACCGCGGCCGCCAAGCTATCGCTGATGGGTACAGCACGGGTCCGTCCGCCCTTGCCGCGCACCATGAGTTGCGGCCCGCCGACGCCCTCGACAACGTCGCGGACGTTGACCCGCGCGACTTCGCCGCGGCGCAACCCGGCCTCGGCCGCGAGACGCATCATCAGCGCCGTCCGCGCGTCGGCGCGGGCGAGCGCTTGTTGCCAAGCGTCATCGGGCACCGGCCGCGGGACCGCCGGCGGCACCTTCACCGTGGGCAGCTCATCGGCAATGTGGTCCGGCACGAGGTGCTTGCGGTATGCCCACCTGAAAAATTCGCGCGCTGCGACTTGGTACGTCTTGCGGGTCTCGGGCTTCCATTGGGTCTGGCGACCGAACCACCCAACGAGGCGTTCGGCGGTCACCTGGGCCGGGGCGCAGCCCAGCTCGCGGCCAAGGCGTACCAACGCCTTACGGCGCGCGTCGACCGTGCGGGGTGACTGCCCTGCCGCCGCCAGGTGAAGGCAGTAGTCCTCGATCGAGTGCCGCCAAGCTGCCGGCACTGGTGCCTGTACCGGTCCCGGCCGGCGACGCACCGCAGCACCGGCCAGGTATGCCGAAATCGCGCTCAGGTCGCCTGAATCGACTACCTGGCCGTCAATGTCGTACAACGTGACTACGTTGCCGCGCTTGACCATCCGCAGGCCTAGCCGTTTGGCCCGCCGGCGTGCCATGCGTACCTGGCTCGCTGAGGCGTTGGTCATTGCCCCACCGGCGCAATGTCCAGCGGCACGACGTTGTCAGCCAGGCCGGCGGGATCGACAATGAAATCGGTTCCAACGCGGGCTAAAAGGTATTCGGGCTCGATGTCAGCGGCGTACACCTGCCCGCACTCGTGACCCCAGGGCCCGCGCCGGGCATACTGGCGTGCGGCACACAAATCGCTTGTCCACGCCATCCCGCGCGAGCTGTGCCACGCGCACGCGATCTCGCCGTAGGGGTCTGCCGGGTGCCCGTTGAAGTCGATGGCCACCAGGTGCCCAACCGCGTCAAAAGCGACGACGGCGGGAACGGTGCCTCGATACAACCGAACCGGCTCGCTCGGCTGCTCTGCGCGCTGGCCGTCGATACTGAAACCGTTGGCGTAGAACAGCTTCACCCAATGGCGACGACACAGCGCCGACTCGGCGAACTCCGAGGCTGCCCACACCTGCGGGACTACTCCGGCCATGTCCGGCCAGGCCAAGTCCAGCGTGCCTTCCGCTGCGAGGTCGTTCAACAACGCCGCGGCGTTGGGGTCAGCATGAAGGCATCGGTTAAGGGTGTGGCGGTCCAAGTGCTCGGCGCCCTCGAAGTGATAGCCGGTGGCGTCCTCGAACATCCCAGGCGGGAAATTCGGCCAGGTCCAGCGGCGGCGCTTGATCATCGGTACCGGGGTTGTTCTGGGCATGGTGAAACACACTCCTATCTCGGTTGAGGGTGGGTTGAGGTCTGGATTAAGAGGACGGAGCGATCGCGGGGAATGCACCGCGTGTGAAAGGTGTTGTGAGCGGCCTATTTCCGCCGCTGGCCAGCGTAAATGGTGTCGGGAATGACCGGCTTGAATAGCGCATCAACGTCTACGCGCCGGACTCGAATTGCTGCACCAGGCTTATCGGAGAATCTGTAGGCACGCAGCTCGCCGCTGGCAATTTTCTCTCGGAGAGTCCATACGGAGATTCCGGTTCGATTCGAGGCGTGCTTTAACGACTCGTATTCAGGAGAGTGAGTCATAGTCCTGCTTTCCTCGCTGTCACTTTGGCAGCGGGTGCAGTCCCAGCGTGACTGCCAAGATAGCTGGCAAGCCAACAGAATGCAACTAAATCCGTTGCATCCCAACGCATAATGCAGACTTAGGTAGGCAATGTGCTCGGCGTCGATGCCAGTGCGGATAGCCGCTCGGCCAATGCGTCGGCCCGCCCGGCGGCGACGTGCTGGTAGCGCATCGCGGCCGTGCTAGTGGTGTGGCCTAACCGGTCCATGACCTCCTTGGTGGTTGCGCCGGCCACCGCCGCCATGACACCGCCGAAGTGCCGCAGATCGTGAAAGTGCAAGTCCTCATGGCCGATTGCTGCGCGGGCGGCGAAGAACGGTGTGCGAAAACGCCCCTCGGTATAGAAGGAACCTGTCACCGGATCGGGGAAAAGCAACGCGGTCTTGGCGGCACCGACGCGCTCGCGCAGGTGCTCAGCGATCAAGGGCCGAAGATGGGTCGGCACCGTCACGGTGCGCCGTGATTCTTTCGTCTTTGTCGGGCCACAAATGTCGCGTCCTTCGCGTCGTGTCACCGCCTTCTCAATTCGTAGGGTTGAGCAGTCTGGGGCAACGTCGGCGCGAGTGAGGGCGAATAGTTCACCGCGGCGCAGTCCGCACCAGCCGGCCAGTAACACGGCGAGCCCGAGTCCGTCCGGCATCTTGTCGGCCAGCGCCGCGAGTTCCTCGGCCGTCAGCAGCACGACAGAACGCTTGGTGCGTTTGACGTTGCTAGCGCCCTTGACGCGGGCGGGGGAGCGGTCGATCAGGCCATCGTCCACGGCCGTGTTGAGCACAGCTGTCAACACCCCGTACGCCCGTGCATTGCGGGTCTCAAGCTGTTTGTCCAGCCCGGCGAACCATACGCGCACGTCCTCTGGGGTGATCCTGTCCAGCACTTTGTCTCCGAGCACCGGCAGGATGTTTTTGTCCAGGTGATAGGCGTAGTTCTCGCGTGTTCGGCGTGCGATGTTGCGTTGTTCTAGCCAGGTTTGCGCGTAAGTGCGCAACGTCATGTTGGCGGTCGCGGCTTTTCGGGCGCGCTCAGCCGGCGGTGTCCAGACACCGAGGTTGCGGCGGTCCAGGTCGATAAGGTCGCGTTCGTCTTCTAGCCATCGCTGCCCTGATGCCTTGGTGGGGAAGGTGGCCGGCGCGCGGTGCAACACGCCGTTGTGCAGATAGGCGGCCGACCACCGCCCCGACCGCTCTTGTCGGATGCGTCCGAACGCCTGTCGTTTGGGTGTTCCGCGCTTGCCGCGTGCCATGTCGCCGCTCCCTACATCTGCACAACATCTGCACAATAGTGAGTCCTACAGAACCCTACAGAATCCACCAGCCGGAACCCAGCCGGATCGCTAAAGATGCTGGTTAATAGTATTTTCTGCGCAATCCGGCGAGGTCAACGTAGATCCTGCAAATGTCTAATAAGGCTGGTTCGATCCCAGCCGGGACCACAACAATTACCGCAGGTCGTCGGCCGGGCTGTGCGGCATGGTCGGACCTGCCCCAGCCACCCTCCAGCCACCTCGGAAGCGTCAGCGCAGCGGGTAATGCCCTATCTGGGCGGAGAAATTCGAGTAACCGCGTACTGAGTACACGTCATCCAGAACTGGCGACGATTCCAGTACGGCGGTAGGGCCGCCAAAGGGCAGACAACCAAGCCGCAGGCTGAACTACCTCGGTTTGGATCCACGGCTATGTGCCGGTCATCGGGAACGCCGAGATCCACGGCGGAGGGACGCAAGATGCTCCACGGGATTGCTCGTCTGGCAATCAGGGCGCCACGACGAATCATCGTTGGAGCCGTCTTGGTCTTCATCGCCGCGGCGGCGTTCGGGATTCCGGTCGCCGAGAGCCTGTCCTCGGGTGGGTTCCAGGATCCGAACTCGGAGTCGGGCCGGGCGATCCGGATATTGACCGACAAGTTCGGGCAGAGCGGTCAGCAGATGCTGATCGTGGTAACCGCGCCAGACGGCGCCAACAGCGAGCAGGCGCGGAGGGTGGGTGCCGACGTCGTCGACCAGGTGCAGCGTTCGTCGTTGGCGTTCAACGTGACCTCGCCGTGGACAGCGCCATCGCAGTCGGCCGCCGATCTGATCAGCGCGGATGGCAAGTCGGGGTTGATCGTGGTCAACCTCAGGGGCGGCGAAAACGACGCGCAGAAAAATGCCCAAACCCTCGCCGGCGAATTCGTCCACGATCGCGACGGAGTCGCTGTTAGGGCCGGGGGTTCGGCGATGCAGTACGCGCAGATCAACAACCAGAACCGGGACGATCTTCTGGTCACGGAGGCAATCGCGATCCCGCTGAGCTTTCTGGTGCTGATCTGGGTGTTCGGTGGTCTGGTGGCGGCGGGGTTGCCGATTGCGCTCGGCGCGTTGGCCGTTGTCGGCTCGATGTCGGTATTGCGGCTGATCGCGTGTACCACCGAGGTGTCGATCTTCGCGCTCAACCTGAGCACCGCGCTGAGCCTGGCGCTGGCCATCGACTACACATTGCTGATCATCGGCCGCTATCGCGACGAGTTGGCCGAGGACGGCGACGCAGATCGGGCGTTGGTACGGACCATGGTCACCTCCGGTCGCACGGTGGTGTTCTCGGCGGTCACCGTGGCGTTGTCGATGTCGGCGACGGCGCTGTTCCCCATGTACTTCTTGAAGTCGTTCGCCTACGCCGGTGTGGCCTCGGTCGCCTTCGTCGCGACCGCGTCCATCGTGGTGACGCCGGCAGCGATCGTCCTGTTGGGCAACCGACTGGACGCGGTCGACGTGCGCCGTTTTCTCCGTCAAGTGGTGTTGCGCCGCCACGACCCGCTGCGCCTGACGGTCGAGGAGCATTTCTGGTACCGGTCGAGCAAGTTCGTTATGCGCCGGTGGGCGCCGGTCGGGTTCGCCGTGATGGCGTTCCTGTTGCTGCTCGGGCTGCCGTTCTTCTCGGTCAAGTGGGGCTTCCCCGACGACCGGGTGCTGCCGACTTCGGTGTCCTCGCATGAGGTCGGTAACCGATTGCGGAGCGGTTTCGCGCATGACTCCGCGACTGCGGTGGCCATCGTGATCCCCGACGCACGCAACTTGAGCATGGGGGAGATCGGCCGATATGCCGCCGACCTGTCACGGGTTCCCGATGTTTCTGCGGTGTCGGCCCCCGATGGGACCTTCGTAAACGGTCATCTCGACGGTCCCCCGGCCGCGGCCGCCGGAATGGCCGAAGGCAGCGCCTTCCTCACCGTGAGTAGTACGGCGCCGTTGTTTTCCGAAGCCTCCGACCTCCAGCTCAAGCGGTTGCACGAGGTCGCGGGGCCCGCCGGCCGATCCGTTGCGATGGCCGGTGTCGCGCAGGTCAATCGCGACAGTGTCGATGCGGTGACCGACCGCCTGCCATTGGTGCTGGCGCTGATCGCCGCCATCACGTTCGTGCTGCTGTTCCTGCTGACCGGCAGCGTGGTGCTGCCGGCAAAGGCGCTGGCGTGCAACGTGTTGTCACTGACCGCGGCGTTCGGTGCTCTGGTTTGGATCTTCCAGGACGGTCATCTCGGTGCGCTGGGCACAACTCCGAGCGGCACACTGGCGGCCAACATGCCAGTTCTGTTGTTCTGCATCGCTTTTGGCTTGTCCATGGACTACGAGGTGTTCCTGATCTCCCGGATCCGCGAGTACTGGCTGGCGTACCGGCCGGCACATCCGACCGCGACGGAGGAACACGCCGCCAACGACGAGGCGGTAGCGCACGGCGTGGCCTGCACCGGCAGGGTGATCACCGCGGCGGCATTGGTGATGTCGATGTCCTTCGCCGCGCTGATCGCGGCCCATGTGTCATTCATGCGGATGTTCGGTCTGGGCCTGACGCTCGCCGTGGCCGCGGATGCCACGCTGGTGCGGATGGTCCTGGTACCCGCCTTCATGCATGTGATGGGCCGCTGGAACTGGTGGGCGCCCAAATCGCTGCTGTGGCTGCACGCAAAGTTCGGCATCAGCGAGGCTGGCGAGGCCAGCGAGGCCAGCGAGGCCCACGCGAAACGATCCGACGAAGGGAGCAGCTTCGCCCAGCCGCTCAAGCGGCAAGCCGAGGTCGCGTCCGTCGTCTCGACTTCCCATAACGGGCGGCCAATCGAGGCCTCGGTGACCCGCGGCGGCTAGCGTCCCGCTGGACTGTCTGATCTGAGGCTCGCGTGCTGTCGCAACGGCAGTTGCTATCAGACGGGTACGGCTGCGCCGATCGCCTGCGCGAGCTGTTGGGGAAGGAATTGCAACAGGCCGGGAAGCAGACCCCCAAATGTCGCGCCGCTCAGCGTCAGTGAGCCCGGCCCAAGGATCGGAATTTCGAGAGCTGCGAAATCGAGCGGCGTGAGAATCCCGCCCAGGGGGATGTCGGTGAGCGTTTCGAGCCCAGAGAGTGAAACCGGTAACTGTAGCGTTGCGTGGCCATTGAGGAAGCCGTTCGCGACGACCGCGGGAGCGTTGATCAGTGCCGCGGCCGCCCCGAGCGCGTCGCCGGTTTGAATCGCGCCGACAAAAGCATTCGCGCTGGATCCCAGCGCTTGCAGTGTGGTGACCGGCGGCCCTATCGCGTCAAGTGCGAGCACTAACGGCAAGCCGACATGAAGAACACCCGTATTCAAGTCCAGGGTTTGCGACATATCCGTCAGCGCCGTGATTACGTTGGTCGCGTTCTGCGCCACCATCGCCGGAACGGATCCGGCGGGCAGCAGATCGGTGAAGTTCTGCGCCATCTGGCCCGGAATGCTGAAGATGGGCAACAAATCTCCGAAGGCGCCAAGCGGCGTTATCGAGATGAGGTTGGTAACGGGGTCGATGCTGGCGCCGAACCCCGTGAACAATGGGTTCAGGAGGCCGCCACCGATCTGCAGCAGCCCGCCGGTGACGTCGCCGGCCATGAAGGCTTGGGACGCCGCTTGCAAGCTGGCCGGGAAGGCGTTCAGCCCGGCCATGAAATCGTTGCCGGCGTTCTGCAGTGACGTCGCGATCACCTGGGCGTATCCGATTTGGTTGCTAACCAGCTGCTGCAGGATGGGCACCGGATTCGCGCCCGAGAGGGCCGCGCCGATGGTCGTCGGCAGATTGGCCAACTCGGCAGGCAGGTTCTGCACCGCATTTTGGAACCCGGTCGCGAGGGTCTGGGCGTAAGCCTGCTGATTGCTGAGGACCTGCCGTAGAAACGGTGCCGGATTGGCCGACAGGGCGTCGCGAAGACCCTGCAGGTTGGTGGCCGTATTCGAGACGAGTGCCCCGAAGCTGTCAAACAGCGCAGGTGACGCGGCAGCAGCACTGCCGTTCGATGCCATTCCCAACACAGCCTGTTCCGCGTTAGCGGCTTCAGCGCTCAGGTAGGCACCCGCTCCGGCCCGCACCAGGTTGGCGAACTGCTCGTGGTACGCCTGCGCTTCGGCGCTGACAACTTGGAATTCCCTGCCGAAGCTGCCGAATAGCGAGGAGATGGCGAACGACACCTCGTCTTGAGCCGCAGCCGCTATCGAGGTCGTGGGTCCCGCGACGGTCGCAGTTGCTTCGACCAGTGCCGAACGGATACCCGCCAGATCACGTGCCGCGTCCTGCAGCAACTCCGGCATCACGCTCACAAACGACATGCCCAACTCCTTGACTGTTTGCCCGATGACCAGTTCTTACTGGCAAGTAAGATCCTGTCGACGCCACCGACCAAGAACGTCAGTCACAGGACGTATAAGCGGTGGCAAGGGGTCGTAGATTGCGCACGCCGCGTCGTGACCGCTGCCCGAAACCGCAACGGCCGGTATCGTTTCCTAACGATCTGCAAACCCAAAGGGTGGACCACGATGAGCTTTGTTGAAGGCATCGGCACGCTGAAACTCGAGTGCCCGCAGATGCATCCCGTCGGCAGGATCCTGAGGGAAAGCGCGCATCAGGCCGTCCAGTTCGACCCAGGCGCCCAAGTGGGCCCGCGCCGGTTCTGGCCGAGCGAGGAAGACCAGCCGCGCTTCACGGCGCACTGCCGCTACTGCGACAAGCCGGTGGGGGAGACCACCGCGACGCTCGAGTCCAAATTCGCCGAGCTGCTCGCGCACACCTCCGAGACGGTCCGGACCACAACGCTGCCGTACGTGTAGAGATGCCGAGGCGCTAACCACGCGCTATTGAACACGAGTTAGCTGGGCGTCAACAGATGCGCGCATGTTCATATCGCGGAGTCTTTATTGATTTCGGAACGATCATGAGGAAACGTCTACAAAAGCGCACGAAAGCACGTCCCTACTAGCACGGAGTTCTCATGACGCTAACCCGCAGACACCCACTGGGCGTCCTCGCCGTGATCGTGGCAAGTCTTGCCACGATGGCATCGTTCGTCGTGTTCGCGCCTCGGGCTCAAGCGTTCTACGTCAAGTACCACGAGACGATCACGCGCAATGCCCTGCCGGCAGACCAGGTCAGCCAGCTGGCGGTCAACCAGATCCTCATCGGCCCGCCGCCCGGCGGTGGGGCGATGGGCAGTGACGCATTTGCCACCGACGAGTTCCGTCACCTCGACAACTCGGTGAACCCGGTCGAAATCTGCAACCGGGCGCGGCAGGCATGGGACACCTTCTCGCCCATCATCCTCAGCGGGTCGGTGGTCAACGGCAACACGGAGGTTGACGGCCCGGGTGCCCGAGCAGCGTTCGGCGCTCTGCTGCACACGCAGCAGGACTTGTACGCCCACTCCAACTGGGTCGACGACAACATCGCCATCGGTCAGCTCGACCGCCTGGCCCCGCCGATCTTCCCGGTGTGCAACCCGGCCGATTTTCCCGCTGACCTGCACACCGGCTACTTCAGCATCGACTTCTCGCAGCGGCCGCCCCTCGAGGGCTGCCCGGCGGGTGGTCCGCCGCCCGGCTTCCAGGAATGCCACACGACCTTGAACAAGGACGGCCCGCACACCCCGCGCGGTTCGATGCTCGTGCCGGGAACGAACATGAACGAGTACGACCTCGCGGCCAAGCTCGCCACCCAGGCCAGCACGAACCTGTACTTCCAGATTCGCGACTGGGTCGCCAGCGCCAACGGGGAGAACGCCGCCGTCCAGCTCTTCCAGCAGGGCGGTTCGTTGCCCGACTGGCACAACATCCCCAACCTGCCTGGAGTGCCATACCTGGGCGGCTGACGCACAGCGAGACCGCGAATGCCGATGTCGTCTACAGCGCCCCGCTAGAGCCCCCGGGCGCCGAGCCAGCTGCAGATCCGCTCGGCAACCGCGGGCCAGCCGGGTTCGAGCATCAGCATGTGCCCCATGCCGGTGAACAGTTCCACGTCGGCGCCGTAGACCCGGGCGGTGGTGCGGACCTCCTTCTGGCTGATCAAGCCGTCCTCGGTGCCGCCGAGCACCAGCAGCGGGGTCCGCACACGCTTAGGGTGCGGTAGGCGAAACGTCTGGTCGAGGAAGACCGCGCGCATGCTGTCGTGTTCGACGCGCGCGGCGCACGCGTCGACGATGGGCTGGGGAGTCTGTGGGCTGAAGAAAAAATCCCGCGCTAGGGGCGGGGTGTTGAAGATGTCACGCGCGCCGCCGGACATGTTGGCCCGCATGACTTGCACGGGATGCCGCAGCCACACCCTCACCGACGAAAACCCGATGCCGCGGGTCGGCGTGGAGGCCAACAGCACCCCGGCGGGCGCATCGCGCTCCATGAGGTACTTCTGCACGATGAAGCCACCGGTGGAATGCCCGATCAGCACGGGGTGCCCGCCCAATTGGTCAGCGGCCCAACGCACATCGTCCAGGTAGTCCGCGATGCCGCAGTTGCGCAGCGGAGTCGGGCAATTACTGGCCCCGTGGCCGCGCACGCTCACCGCAGCGGCGCAGAACCCGCGTTCGGCGAAGAAGTCGAGAAAGTGCTCGTCCCAGCACCACGCTGAGAGACAACCGCCATGCACGAACAGCAACGGAGCAGGATGGGATTTGCTGGCAACACCCTTGGTGATCACTTCGAGCACAACCGTCAATGCTGCCAGCCCAGTAGGGTTTTGGGGTGTCGATTTACCACATGCTGTTGATCGGACTGGCCGGGTTGGGTGCCGGTGCGATCAACGCGCTCGTCGGGTCGGGCACCCTGATCACGTTCCCGACGCTGGTGGCGCTGGGCTACCCGCCGGTCACGGCGACCATGTCCAACGCTGTCGGCCTGGTGGCGGGGGGAGTGTCGGCCACCTGGGGCTATCGCAACGAGCTGCAGGGTCAGCGGGACCGACTGCTCTGGCAGATGCCGGCGTCGTTGCTGGGCGCTGCGCTGGGTGCCTACCTGCTGCTGCATCTGCCCGAGAAGGTGTTCATCTCGATCGTTCCGGTGCTGCTGGTGCTGGCCCTGATCCTGGTGGTGATCGGTCCGCGGATGCAGGCGTGGGCACGCCGCCGGGCCGAGGAGGCGGGCCGCTCCGCCGAACACGTCTCGACGACCCGGATGATCGCCCTGGTGTTGGGAACGTTCGCAGTCGGTGTCTACGGCGGATACTTCACCGCTGCGCAAGGCATCTTGCTGGTCGGGGTGATGGGCGCATTGCTGCCGGAATCGGTGCAGCGCATGAACGCAGCCAAGAACCTGCTGTCGCTGTTGGTCAACATCGTTGCGGCCGTTGGCTATACGCTGGTGGCCTGGGATCGCATCAGTTGGCCGGTGGCTGGCGTGATCGCGGTGGGGTCGCTGATCGGGGGAGTGTTCGGTGCGCGGTACGGACGTCGACTGTCGCCAAACGCGTTGCGCGCCACCATCGTTGTGGTCGGGTTGATCGGTCTGTACCGCCTGCTCGCGGTGTAGTTACAAGTCGACGCCGGACAGGGTGGCCGCCGCGGCTTCCTCAAGGACGTCGCGCACATCTTCGCGCTGCCGCCATGCCCGTAGCTGTCGCATCGCTCCATTGCCTTGGGCGGCAATGCGTTCGAGTTCGTCGACGACGACATCGAACTCACCGAGGGCTTCGAGGGCCGGGCGCACCCGGCGCACCAACGCGGACAGCTGCTCGCGCGCCGGCACGGCTTTGCAGTCATCGAACAGATTCAGCGCGCGACCGGGCAATCCGTCATGAGAGGCCATCCAGTACGCCGCCCGTAGAGCCGCCGGCGCCAGCCGTCCGACGTCGTCGCGCTCCTGCAACGCTGTCATCACCGCAGCCCGAATCAAGGTGGCCAGCAACACCGTTTCCGCGACGGTCGCCGGCACATCGGCCACCCGAACCTCCACGGTCGGGAAGGTGGCCGATGCTCGCACGTCCCAATAGATCATGTCCGGATCCAGGATCACTCCGGTGTCGACCAGCATCCGCACCGTGCGCTCGTAGTCGTCGAGCGACGGGAAAAACGGTGGCGCACCGGCGGCGGGCCAGCGCCGCCACAGTACGCTTCGCCAACTCGCATAACCGGTTTCGGCGTTGCGGTAGATCGCCGAGTTGGCCGACAGCGCCAGCAGCGACGGCAGCCACGGCCGCAACCAATTGCTGACGTGGACCGCCGCCGCCCGGTCGGGGACTTGCACGTGGACGTGGCAGCCACTGATGCCCTGCTCGTGCGCAACCATCCCGTAGAGCGCCCCGATCTGCCGATACCGGGGAGTGTCGGTGACCGGAAACTTTTGCGGCGTGACGGGGGGAAGCCCCAGTGCTAACAGGCGAAGGCCGACGGCTTCCGCTGCCTGCGCCGCGGCCCGGCGCAACGCCAGCAGATCGTCGCGGAGCTCCGCGCTGGTGCTGGCCACGCCGGAGGTGGTTTCGACCTGGCAACTGCTGAGCTCGAGTTGCAGTTCGACGCCCCGACGCTTGGCCTGCGCGGCGACCTCGGCACTACGCGGGTCCGGTTCGCCGGATTGTGGATCGATGAGGAGAAACTCTTCTTCCACACCGACGGTCGGCAGCTCGCTCACCGGGCACCGGCTCTCATACCAGCAAAGTTACGCCGAGAATTGCCGAACTCTGGTCAAGCCGGCCGGCGAAAAGGTCTACGCGCGCGAGCGCGAAGCTGACAGGGCCTCATCCACGGTTTCGAAGATCGGCAGCAGCTCAGTCAAGCCGCATGCGTCGACGATTCGCCTGACGATCGCGTGCCCACTCACCACGCGTAGTTCGATACCACGACGGCGGCAGCGGTCGGCCTCGTCGGCCAACACCGCGAACGCGCAGCAGCCCATGAAGTCGACGTCGTTGACGTCAACCACGAACGGGCCGGGGACGCTGATCCCGGCGGCCGCTTCGCTGACCAGCTGTTGCCAGGTGTGCTCATTGCACGCGTCGATCTCGCCGCCTGCGTGAATGATCACCGCGTCGCCGCTGCGGTCGGTGGTCGCGCGCAGTGTGCTGCGCGGGTCGCCGAGCTCGTAAACCAGCCTCGGGCTCAGCTTCAAGCGGGTGGCGAAGGATTCGGCAATGACCAGGCTCATCGTGCGCTCCTAATCGGCTGGCGTTGGGCAACGCCGCGATGGAATGCCCGTCCTGCAAGTCTGAAGACAGACAGATGTGTTGCGTCGTAGATCTCATTTCTATAACAAGACAGGGCGGTCTGTCTACATAACTGACCTGTGAGTAGGTTAAGTATTGCGATGGCAACCCGTGATCTGGCGACGCCCGCTGTGCCGGCTCGTGAACGTATCCTTTTGGCCGCTTACGACCTGTTCAGCCGGCGTGGTATCCGCGCCGTAGGCACTGACGAGGTGATCGTGCGGGCCGGCGTCGCCAGGGCGACGCTCTACCGTCATTTCGCGACGAAAAACGAACTGGTTTTGGCGGTGTTAGAGCGTCGCGAGCAACTGTGGACGCATGGGCTGATCGAGCGCGAGTCCGAGCGCATGGGCGACACTCCCGAGGCGCAACTGCTGGCGATCTTCGACGTGATGGACCACTGGTTCCACAACCGCGATGGTTACGAAGGCTGCTCGTTCATCAACGTGCTGCTCGAACTCGGACCCGATCACCCGGCCGGACGCGCCAGCATTGCCCATATCGACCGGGTCCGCGAGATCGTCCGACAGCGTGCGATCGCGGCCGGACTGCACGACATCGAGGACTTCGCTCAGTCCTGGCACATCCTGATGAAAGGCGCCATCATCATGGCGGCCGTCGGTGACCTGAATGCCGCTCGGCGTGCGAAAAAGATGGCCCGTTCGCTCATCGAGGTGCATCGGGCGCCGGCGGCAGCCGTGGAGGGCGCCGCGCCAGACTAGTCAGGCGGCCGTGGTGCCCGTTTTTCGGTAGTGCTCTTCCTCCAGTTCGGCGATAGCGCGAGAGGTGCGCTCGCGTAACAAGATCGCCGCAGTGACGCCACAAGCTATGGCGATGACGAGCGCGATCCAGGAGAAGCGCGACAGCCACCGTTCGGCGGCGATGCCGGCGAAGTAGATGACCGCGGTGGTGCCGCCCGCCCAACAGATGCCGCCGGAAACGTTGGCCGCCAAGAAACGCGGGTACGGCATCTTCAGTGCCCCGGCCAGCGGCCCGGCGAAGATCCGCAGCAGTGCGATGAAGCGACCGAAGAACACCGCCCGCACGCCCCACCGGTTGAACGTTCGCTCGGCCAGTGCGACGTGTCCGGGACCGAAGTGCTTCGGGAAGCGCCTGCCCAGCCGGTCGAAAAGCGGCATACCAAACCGGCGTCCGATCGAATAGCCGATCGAGTCGCCGACCACCGCACCGACGACGGCGGCTGCGCCGACCCCGACCGGGTTGACGGCAAGCTCGTGATGCGACGACATCAACGCCGCACTCACCAGGACGATTTCCCCGGGCAGGGGAATGCCCAGGCTCTCGAGCCCGACCACCCCGCCGACCACCAGGTACACCGCCAAGGGCGGGATCGACTGCAGCAGGGCCTCGATATCCATGCGTAAAGAATGCCTGACGTGCAAGGCAGGCGCGCCGAGATCTATCGCCGAGTTTTGCGAGTCGCGTGATTGCTAGCGTCGACGGGACTCGAGGAGGCTGTGTTTCGTGGAGTTCAATCTCGCCCAGGTGTTCTCGGCGGTGGCCGCCGCAAACCCCGACCGGGACTGCATCGTTTTCGGTGATCTCCGTCTGACCTTCGCGCAGATCGACCGGCGCACCAACCGATTTGCCCAGGTGTTGAACGCCTGGGGGCTCGGTGCCCGCAAGGAACGTTCGGAATTGGCGCCGCACGAATCCGGGCAGAGCCACCTCGGCCTGTACATGGCCAACTGCAACGAGTTCATCGAAGCGATGATCGGTGCGTACAAGGCCAGGGTGGCGCCCTTCAACGTCAACTACCGCTACGTTGCCGACGAACTGGTGTACCTGCTCGACAACGCCGCCGCCGACGCCCTCATCTATCACGCCCGGTTCGGCCCCACGCTGGCACAGACATTGCCACGCCTGGGCCGGCAGCCGCGACTGATCCACGTCGACGACGACTCGGGCAACGATCCGCTGCCCGGCGCGACGCGTTACGAGGATCTGTTGGGCTCGGCTTCGGACGAGCCGCCCGCCGTCACACCGTCGCCCGACGACCTGTATGTGCTCTACACCGGCGGCACCACGGGAATGCCCAAAGGGGTGCTGTGGCGTCAGCACGACATCTACGTGAACGCCATGGGCGGACGGGTGTACGGCACGGGCGAGATGGTGACGAGCCTGGCGGAGATCGTCGAGAGGTCACGCGCGGAGGGGCCGGGTTCGATGACGGCCGCGCCGCTGATGCACGGCGCCGCCCAATGGGCCGCGTTCATAAATCTCCTCGCCGGACGGCCTTTCGTGATGGCGCCGACCACGACGCACCTCGATCCGGCCGAAGTGTGGTCGCTGGCCAGCCGTGAACGTGTGGTGACGTTGTCGATCGTCGGCGACGCATTCGGACGACCGCTGCTCGAGGAACTGGAGTCCGGATCCTATGACCTGTCCGGACTTGGCGTCCTGGTCACCGGCGGGGCCGCGCTCAGCGCACCGCTGAAGCAGCGGTTCGTCGAACTGCTGCCTCAGCTGACCATCCTGGACGCGGGTGGGTCGTCGGAGTCCGGATCGCAGATGGGCCAGGTCTCCAGCCGCGCACAAAGTGCGTCTGGCCGGTTCACCCCGAATCCGGGTGCGGTGGTGGTCAACGCGGACTTGACCCGAATCCTGACACCCGGCGACCCCGAGATCGGCTGGCTGGCGCAGCAGGGCCTGATTCCGCTGGGCTATCTGGGCGATCCGGACAAGACCGCGCGTACGTTTCCGGTCATCGACGGGATCAGGCATTCGGTGCCGGGTGACCGGGCGCGCTGGCACGCCGACGGCGGGATCGAGCTGCTCGGTCGGGATTCGGTCACCATCAACTCCGGCGGCGAGAAGATCTTCGCCGAGGAGGTCGAGGCCGCGGTGGCCGAGCACCCCGCGGTCTATGACGTGGTGGTCACGGGGCGGCCGAGCGCCCGGTGGGGAAGCGAGGTCGTTGCAATCGTCCAGTTGGCCCCGGGCGAGCAGCCTGATGCCGCGGGCATCATCGCCGAAGCAGCCCGCCACATCGCGCGCTACAAGCTGCCCAAGGACATCATCTTCGTCGACCGGGTGGTGCGTTCCCCGTCCGGCAAGGCCGACTACCGGTGGGCCAATACTCAAGTGGCACAGACTAATTGAAGAAACCAGCGTGCTCGTCGCCCTTGTTGTAGCCGCCGGAGTCGTACGAGCCCGAATTACCCATACCCGAGCTGGCGTAGCCGCTGTTCCAAATTCCGGAGTTGTATTCGCCGGCATTGTTGAAACCCGACAAGGCGAAACCGGAGTTGTAGAAGCCGACGTTTCCTCGACCGTTCTCGTTATGAATTCCTGAGGTGTAGCCGTAGGCGAATTCGGTTGAATTCTGGAAGCCCGAGCTATCGCTGCCGATGTTGTTGAAGCCGGAAAGATTGGTGCCGACATTGCCAAACCCGGAATTAACGACACCGACAGGAGTCTCCGAGCTGCCGATGCCCGTGTTCAGGCTGCCTGAATCAAACAGGCCGGTGTTGGTGCTCCCCGAACTGAAGAAGCCGGTATTCCAATAACCCGAGTTGAAGGCTCCCGTGTTCGTCCCGTAGTCGGCCGAGTTGAACAGGCCGGTGTTGCCCGAGCCGGCGTTGCCGAAGCCTACGTTGTAATAGAAGGCGTTGCCGCTGCCCGTGTTGCCATAGCCGGCGTTTCCCGAACCGAAGTTGGTGCCCCCCGCGTTCCCGAAACCGGTGTTGTCGTAGCCGCCGTTCCACATGCCGGTGTTGGTGATGCCCGCGTTCGCAAATCCGAAGTTGCCACTCCCAGAGTTGAACAAGCCGACGTTGTTGTCGCCCGCGTTGAACAGGCCGATGTTGTTGTTACCGGAGTTGCCGAAACCAAGGTTCCCGATGCCGGTGTTCAGCGCCCCGATGCCGACCTGGTGGTCGCCGGTGAGCCCGATCCCGATGTTGTAGTCGCCGGTATTGCCAAAACCGACGTTGAACTGCCCGTGGTTGGCGAAGCCGATGTTGTAGGACCCAAGGTTGCCTACACCCCGGTTGAAGGAGCCGAGATTGCCGCTGCCGTAGTTGGCGTCGCCGATGTTCCCACCGCCCCGATTGGCATTGCCGACGTTGCCAGAACCGAAGTTGAAGGCGCCTTGGTTTCCGCTGCCCAAGTTGCTATTGCCGACATTGCCGTTGCCGAGGTTGCTGTTGCCCCAGTTGCCGTTACCCGGATTTCCGTCTCCGCTGTTCCCGCTGCCCAGGTTGGAATTGCCCCAGTTGCCGCTGCCTAGGTTGCCGATGCCCAGGTTCCCGCTGCCCGCATTGGCGTCGCCGGTGTTGCCGCTGCCGAAGTTGTCATTGCCAGTGTTGCCGATGCCCAGGTTCCATACACCGTTGTTGCCGATGCTGGTGTTCCACGACCCTAGCTGCTCGACCGCGGCCGCAGCTGCTGAATGGTAGGCGGCCATCGCCGTTACGTCGGCGGCCCACATCTGTTCGTAAATTCCTTCAGCGGCAGCGATGGCTGGGGCGTTCTGACCGAACAGATTCGACACGACCAGCTGAACGAACGCACTGCGATTCGCGGCGACTTCCAGCGGATGAACCATTGCCGTGCGCGCGGCTTCGAATGCACTCGCCACAGTGTTGGCCCGCGTCGCGGCATCAACGGCCCGAGCCGACGCGGCGCTCAGCCAGCCGGCGTACGGTGTCGCCGCCGCAGCCATCGCCGTCGCCGCCGGACCCTGCCAGGCCTCCGTGGCAAGACCTGAGGTGATCGCTGCGAAAGATTTCGCGGCCGAGGTCAGTTCGTCGGCCAATGCATCCCATGCAACGGCGGCAGTCAACATCGGCGCTGTGCCCGCGCCGGAAATTATGCGCAACGAATTTAACTCCGGCGGCAATATAAAATAGCTCATGATGATGACCGTCCTCTGCTGGTAACCTGCTCGTCCGGCCACCCACCGCGAGACGGTACGCGTAGCTGCGCAATCCGGAAGCGTTTTGCGAATAAATTCGACGTGACGGAGTCGCCGCGTTTGGTGCAGAAATTGCAGGAGAATATTTCGGAGATTTGCCACAATTATTTCGTAAGGAGGATAGTATTCTTGGCCGCGACGCGGTGGCAGCTCTTCGATGTCGTTTGTGCCTGCGGCGCCGGGAAGGGTGACAACCGCGGCACGGTCCGGCGAACCGGATCCGCCGTCGGCGACGGCTGTCGCCGTGGGCGGTGCTGCCTACAACGGTGCGGGTGGTCGGGGCGGGGCAGACGGCAAGTCAGGAGTCATCGTCTGAGTTCGCGCGGTAGCGTCGCTGTCATGCGGAAAAAGTCGGTGCCGGCCGCCGATTCGTCTGCGCCGCAGTACCCCATCGAGTCGGTCGACAACGCGCTCAAGCTGCTCCTGCTGTTCGGCGAACGGCCGCAGGTCCGGTTGAGCGAGGCGACCCGCTATCTGGGGGTGGCGTCCTCCACGGCGCACCGACTGCTGGCGATGCTTACCTACCGAGGCTTCGTCCGGCAGGATCCAGCGTCGAAGGCGTATCTGCCCGGGCCGGCGCTCATGAGTGTGGCGTTCGCGATCTTCGGCCGCATCGACCTACAGCGAACGGCCACCCCGATAATGCGCAGCCTCAGCGAACGCCTGCGGGAAACGGTTCACCTCGGGATGCTGGACGGCACCAGCGTCCGGTTTGTTGCCGCCGTCGAGGGCCCGACCGCGGTCCGGGTGGCCTCGCGGCTGGGCCGCACGATGCCGGCGCACTGCACTTCGACGGGCAAGGCGCTGCTGGCCCAGCTCTCCGAACCCGAACTGCGACAACTACTTCCGCAGGAGAAGTTGGAGCGCATCACTCCGAACTCGATCGGCAGCCGCACCGAACTCGAAGCCGAGCTGCTGCGCGTTCGTGAGCGCGGCTACGCCGTGAACCGCGAGGAGAGCGAGGAGGGCGTCGCCTCGGTGGCAGTGCCGATACCGACCAGGGCGCCCGGCCTGCGTCTTGCCCTCAATGCGGCGGCACCGCAGAACCGGTTGGACAGCTCGCGGTATGGCGAGATGGCGGGTGCACTTAGCAAGGCGGCTAAGGAGATTGGCGATCAGCTGGGTTGACTAATTTGCTTCCGTGTCAATCGGTAATTCCGCATTCCACCCGATGGTGACGGGCATAGAGTGCGCTGATTGAAGGATGGTCGGCCCTCCGGCCCAGGTACGCGTCGCATCGTCCCAGATTGATGGGAGCGCGCCGTGTCCTACGTCATTGCCATGCCCGATTTGATGTCCGCGGCGGTCGCGGATTTGGCCGGTATCGGAACTGCGCTCGGAACGGCCAACGCGACCGCGGCGGCCGCCACGGCGGGCGTCTTGCCTGCGGCTGCGGACGAGGTGTCGGCGGCGATCGCCGCGGCGTTCGGTAGCCATGCCCTGACCTATCAGGAAGTCAGTGCCCAGGCGGCGGCGTTTCATGAGCGGTTCGTGCAACTCCTCGGTGGCGGCGCCGGCGCTTACGCGGCGGCCGAAACAAGCGGCGTCGAGCAGCTTCTGCTGAGCGCGGTCAATGCGCCGGCTCAAGCGTTCCTCGGGCGTCCGCTGATCGGGGACGGTGCAAACGGCGCCACGGGCAGCGGCGCAAACGGTGGTGCCGGCGGGTTGCTGTGGGGCAATGGGGGTGCCGGCGGTTCCGGCGCGGCCGGCCAGGCGGGCGGCATCGGCGGCGACGCGGGACTGTTCGGCACCGGCGGAGCCGGGGGCGCCGGTGGCGTGGGCGCACGCGGCGGCAGCGGCGGGTCCGGAGGCTGGCTCGGCGGCAACGGCGGCAACGGGGGGCTGGGCGGTGCCGCCGCCGCGGGCATCAACGGCGGCCTGCCCGGGCGAGGGGGCGATGGCGGCAACGCCGTGTTGTTCGGCGCGGGCGGCGCCGGCGGCCAAGGCGGCACCGGTCTGCCCGGCGCCAACGGCGTGAACCCGGTCATTACGGGTCAGGCTGCCACCGGCAGCAGCGGCAACGCCATCTTCGACGGGACCACGCGCAATTCCTTCGGCTTCACCGGCGGCGACGGGGCCGACGGCGGTTCCGCCGTCACCGGCGGCACCGGCGGTACCGGCGGAGAGGCGCTCGCGGGAGCGGGCGCCTCTGCGGTCGGCGGTAATGGCGGCGTCGGCGGCGCAGGCGGCAATGGGGGTGCCGGCGGCGCCGGCGGAAATGCGACGGCAGGCGGCGCGTCCGGGAGCTTCGCTTCGGCGAGCGCGGGGGACGGCGGCAACGGGACCAACGCTTCGGCCCCAGGTGGCGTGGGCGGCGCGGGCGGTACCGGCGGGTCAGCCACTGGATTCGGGTCCAGTTCGTTCGCCTTCTCGGGGAACGGCGGCGACGGCGGCGGCGGCGGCACGGGCGCGTCGGGAGGAACGGGTGGCACGGGGGGCGCCGGTGGCAACGGCGGTCATGGCGGAATGCTGGCCGGCACCGGCGGGGCGGGCGGGACCGGCGGCACCGGCGGCATCGGCGGCCTCGGAGCCGATGGCGGCAGCGGCGGTGCGGGCGGCAACGTGGCTTTTGCCGGCACGGCAGTCACTGGCTCCACGGCCCAAGGTGGTGTGGGCGGCGACGGTGGCGCAGGTGCCACCGGTGGCACGGGCGGCACCGGCGGGGCCGGCGGCGCGGGTGGTAACGGCGGCGCCGGAGGGCTGTTTGGCAACGGCGGTGCCGGCGGCAACGCGGGCGTCGGCGGCCACGGCGGCACTGGAGGCAGCGGAGGCCTTGGCGGCATCGGTGGCAATGGTGGTAACGCAAATTCCATCTCCGGCAGCAGCTTTGGCGGTGACGCTGGCAATGGCGGCACTGGAGGCGACGGAGGCGACGGAGGCAACGGTGGCGGCAGTGGCACCGGCGGTATGGGCGGCGGCGGTGGGCTGTTCGGTCAGGCCGGCATCGCCGGCACTGCCGGAGCCGGCGGTAGCGGCGGCGACGGAGGCAGCGGGGTCAGCGGCGGCGCCGCGGGCACGCCCGGCACTGCGCAAACGGGCGGAGGCAGTGGGACTGCCGGCGGGAAGGGTAACGACGGATCAGCCGGTGCTCCCGGTTAATCCCCCAGCCGGGCGACCTCGTGCCGCCAGGCCGCATCGACATTGAAGCCAGATCCCAAGTCGGGCAGGTCATCCCAGTCGGCCTCGTCGATATCGCGTAGGACGCCGCCGGCGGCGTTGACGCGCAACGACATTCGCGCCAGCTCGTTCAGGCTGATCGCCTGCAGCACGGTCTGCTCGACGGTGCTTGCGGCGCTGGTGATTCCGTGACCGCGCAGGATCACCACCGGTCTACCGCGCATCGCCGCCACCATGTCCTTGGCCAGCCGCGAGTTGCGGATCAGCACCGCACGCTCGTAGACGGGGACACCACCGCGGGCCAGCCAGGCGCCGGGAATGTCGTAGGCACCGTAGATCGGCCGGATGTCGATGCCGGCCAGGCTCGCCGCGACGGTGGCCGGCGGGTGCAAGTGCGCGACCGCCCGGTGCCCCGGGTCGGCCAGCAGGGTTTCGGTGTGGATGGGAAGTTCGTTCGGCACGCGATAGCCGTCGAGTTCGCCCGGTGCGCCCTCGTTACCGTCGAAGGTGATCAGCCGGATGTCGCTGGGGCGGGTGAATGCCAGCCCGTTGTCGGAGTCACTGCGGCAGCGAATGAGCAGGTGCTCGTCGTCGACGCGCAGGCTCACGTGTCCGAGGATGCCGTCGACCAGCGCTCGGGCTGCTGCGACCCGGCAGGCTTGGGCGACCAGTGCGCGCTGCTGATCAAACATTTCGACCAAGCCCGAATCCGCCGTCGGGACGCACGGTTTCGCCGGTGATGCCGCGAGACCGATCCGAGGCCAAGAAAACAAAGCTCCAGGCGTGGTCTGCGCCGCTGAGTGCCACGTTGAGCGGTGTGCGCGCGGCCAAGTCGGTTGCCCGGTTGGGAGAATCGTCGAGCCGGATGTCGTCCAGGCCCAGGCTGGCCAGGCCGCGCAAGTCAGTGTTCAGGGTGCCGCCCGGCGCCACCCCGTTGACCCGGATGCCTGGCGCCAACTCGTGCGCCAACGCCGCGACCAGCCCGCGTACGGCGAACTTCGACGACACGTACAGCACGCCGCCGCGTCCTGGGTAGAACGAGGATGCGGATTCGGTGAGCACGATCGAGGACCCGGTTGCGGCTTGCAACGCCGGGATGGCCGCCTTCACCGAATGCAGATGGCTGAGCACATTGGTGCGGAACGTTTCCTCGAACGCCGCATCGAGGTTGTCAGCGTCGATGTCCGCGATGCCCTTATAGAAGTCGAAGATGCCGACGCAGTTGACCAGCGTGTCGAGACCGCCGAACGCCTCCACGGTGGCCGCGACCGCGCGATCGTTGACCGCACGGCTGGTCGCGTCGCCTTCGATCACCGGAACCGCGGGCAGTTGCCGGCGCAGCGTGTCACACTTGCCGCTGTCACGTTCCAGGACAGCGACTTTGGCGCCTTCGGCCGTGAATGCGTCGACAACCGCGCGGCCGATGCCGGATCCGGCGCCCACCACGAGCGCGCGTTTGCCGTCAAGCCAGCCGGTCATCGCCGCCGTCTTGCTCGTCGGGCAGTAGCGGGGCGAACGAGTTGCCGACCATGGCTGCCAGCGTACGAGGGTTCTGCCACGTCAGCGCCTCGACCTCGAGCGCGTCCAGGCTGATCCACCGGCCGGTCCGGGGTGCGCTGATCAGCAGTCGCGACCCGTTGCGGGTGTCGACGCGCTGAACCACGACTTCGGTGAATTCGTTTGCGACGGTGATGGGCTCGCCAACAGGGTTCATAGAAACACCGCCAGGTTCTGCATCCGCAACACCGATTCGTCGGCGATGATGTTGCGCCGGGCCAGCTTCCACGTTTGCGCGTCGTCATCCCAGCGCAGCACGTCCTCGCGTCCGCAGGACAACAGTGCGCTTTCGTTGACGTCGCCACGGCTGCGAAACAGCAACTCGGCCGACTGGACAATCAGGTGTCGGTCGTCGTCGCCGGGGAAGGTCCGGACATTGGTGATGAAATGGCGTAGTCGCGACGGCGGGTCCTCGGTCCATGCGTGTTCGGTGCGAAAGCGCGCGACCCGCTGGGTCAGCGAGTATTTGTCCTCGTCGAAGTGGGCCATCCCGGGGGACATGTCGAAGCCGGACCCGCGTGCGGTGGTGACGCGGACCGGCATCACGTAGCGGATGTCGTCGGTCAATGTGTCCAGCCACGTCCCGTAGTCCTGGGTGTCCAGCAGGTAGGCCTCGTCCACCAGGAACTGATGCGCCTGCAGATGGCGGATGTCGTTGAACGGCAGCGGCTTTCTCGGTCCATTTCTCATGCCAGGTAGTCCGCCCACAGCTTGAGCAACTCGCGCTGGTTGTATTCGTTGTAGCCGACCTGAGCGCGTCCGGGTCCGTGGAACGATTCGGGCGGTAGGGCCTCGATCACCGGACGGTCGTCGTCCAGCAAGCCCATCCGGCTGTTCAGCAGCAGTCGACGTGCCATCGAACCGCCGGCGGTGGTGGTCAGCGAGACCCAGTTCTCCACGTCGTCCTGCTCGAACATGCCGGACGAACCGAAGCACATGAGATAGGCCTTGTACGAGTTCTCCTTGAAGTCCTCGGGTGCGGCCGCGTCCACCGCGAACCACGAGCACACCTCGGTCTCGTTCTCGCTGATCGGCTGCCACTGCCGGATCGAGATGAACGGCAGCACCTGGTCACTGCCGGGCAATTTCGGCCAGTTGTGTACGAAGCTGAGGTTGGGAAAGCAGGTGGCCGCCGAGATCATGAAGCCATCCTCGCTGACCACCTGCTGTTGCCGGGGCGACCAGGACTCTTTGATCCGCCCGATCATCTCGTCGGGATAGCCGACGTAGCGCATGCGCTCGTCGAAGTTTCCGGGCGGGAGCTTGTAGGTGGTGCCGCCCCCGCTGTGCGCCCAGTAGGTGGCGCCGTCCTTGCGCTTTTGGGCTTTCGGCTCGCGGAACAGGCCGATCTCGACGATCGACGCGTGGGTGTGCGGCGTGTGGTACATGTCGCCGGAAAAGTTCTCGGCCCCGATCTTCCAGTTGGCCTTGATCCGCCAGCGCTGCGGTCCCCGCACCTCCAGTCCTTGCGCGCTCTGTTTGGTGTAGTAGTCCAGATAGAACCTGAAGTCACCGAGGAAATCGGCCAGCGGCTGCGCATCCGGGTCCAGGTTGATGAAGATCAGACCGTTGTAGCTCGCCAAATTCGGTGCGGGGAGCAGGCTTTGGTTCTTGGCGAAGCCTTCGTCGCCGCCGTAGGCCTCGCGGTGAAACGGCAAGCCGGTGAGCCGTCCGTCGTTGCGGTAGGTCCAGCCGTGGTAGGGGCAGCGGAAGTTGGAGGCGTTGCCCATCTCAGCCCGACAGACCTGCATGCCGCGGTGCAGACACATATTGAACAGGGCGCGGACTTCGCCGTCCGAATCGCGCGCGATGATGAACGAGTCATCGAGTACGCGGCGCACCACGTAGTCGCCGTCCTGCGGGATCTCGGATTCGTGGGCGACGAACATCCACGCCTTGCTGAATAAGCGCTCCTTTTCCAGCGCGAACACATCTTTGTCGTTGTAGATGTGGGCGGGGATCATCCCGCGGCGGACGTCGGCAAAAACGTCGGTTTGAAGTGTCACTGGCTTCCCGCCGTCGGCTTTTCTGTCATGCAGAAATATATTCTAGTTAACAGAGCGCATTGGCAGAACCCTCCCCGCGAACTCACAGATCGTTCACATCGACGGGTGCTGCGGCGTGCATACGTTGGACTGGTGTCGATCGGATCACGAGTGCTCGCGGTTATCGGGCGCCAGGAGTGGCTGGATCGTCCCAGTTACCGCCTCGAGCACGTACTCACGCTCGTCTTCAATGGCCTGGGTTCGGCCCGCGACCGGGTGATGAACGCGCTGAACGGCGTCTGGCTGGGCCATCCGGTTCATCCGCCGTTGACGTCGTTCGCCAGCGGAGCGCTCGGTACGGCGGTGGCGCTGGATGGCATCAGCATGGTGTCCGGCCGTGCCGGCCGTTCAGGCGAAGCCGCCGACGCCGCGCACTTTGCGTCGCGGGCCCTGGAGCTGGGGATCCTGGCCAGCGTCGGATCCGCCGTCACCGGCGTCGCGGATTGGCAGCACACCCACCAGCAGGAGCGCCGCATCGGGCTGGTGCACGGCGTGGTGAACTCGGCCGCGACGGTCCTGTACGTGCTGTCGTGGTGGGATCGTCGGCGCGGCCGGCGCTTGCGCGGGATGGCGCTCAGTGCGATCGGTTACGGCGTCACGGTGGGTGGCGGTTACCTCGGTGGCGCCTTGGTGTTCGAGTCGGGAATCGGCATCGACCAGTCCGGTGAGCGGTTGCAGACCAACCGGTGGACGCCGGTGCTGCCGGCGAGCGTGCTGAACGGAAAGCCGGTCCGGGTCGAGGTTGACGGCGTCGGGCTGGTGGTGTGTCGGACCGGTCCGGGCGAGGTGTCGGCATTCGGTGAGTTCTGTCCGCATCTGGCCGCGCCGATGGCCGACGGCTGGGTCGACCGCGGTCGGATTGTATGTCCCTGGCACGGTTCGCGTTTCGCGCTGGAGTCAGGAGAGGTGTTGCGGGGACCCGCGGCGAGTGCGTTGCCGTGCTATCAAGCCCGGGTCGTCGATGGAATGGTCGAGGTAACTGGATCTGGAGCAACGAAGTGAACGCATACGACGTTTTGAGAGAACACCATGTAGTGCTCAAGGCGCTGGGCCGCAAGGTCAGCGAGGCGCCGGTGAATAGCGAAGAGCGCCATGCCCTGTTCGACGAGATGCTGATCGAGCTCGACATCCACTTTCGCATCGAGGACGACATCTACTACCCGGCCCTGGCGGCGGCCAGCCGACTGATTGCGATTGCCCACGCCGAGCACCGCCAAGTGGTCGACCAGCTGGGTGTGCTGTTGCGTACCCCGCAGAGTTCGCCGGGGTACCAGGAGGAATGGAACACCTTCAAGACCGTCTTGGAGGCGCACGCCGACGAAGAGGAGCGTGACATGATTCCGGCGCCGCCTCCGGTCGAGCTCAGCGACGAAGAGTTGGAGGAATTAGGCGCCAAGATGGCCGCGCGCATCGAGCAGTTGCGTGGCTCGAGCCTCTACCGACTGCGTACGCGGGGCAAAGCGGCATTGCTGAAGGCGATATAGGGGACGGATGCTGGTCCGGCGCGCTTACGCAGGTCACACCGCCGCCATCGTCGCACTAGTCGCATTCGCCACATTAGCCTCTCCGCCCGGCGGCATGCTTTGTGCCCGCCTTTGAGCGACAATTTCCCGACGGGGACAAGGGATTCCGCTTGGTGTGCAACACTGGCCACCTTCGTCGCACTGTCACATTCGCCATAGCAGGCGCATTCGCCACATCAGCCTCTCCGCTGGGCGGCATGCTTTGTGCCCGCCTTTGAGCGACAGTTTTCCAACGGGGAAACGGATCTGCGTCCCTGCCGAGTTGCGGCTACAAGCCGGGCAGCACGCCTGCCGCCGGCGGGAGAGGCTAGTGGGGCTGGTGTGACTACGGCACCGGCCTTCGGCGATTCTGCCCAGTTGTCGCTACAAGCCGGGCAGCACGCCTGCCCCCGGCGGGAGAGGCTAGTGGGGCTGGTGTGACTACGGCACCGGCCTTCGGCGATTCTGCCCGTTGTCGCTACAAGCCGGGCAGCACGCCTGCCGCCGGCGGGAGAGGCTAGTGGGGCTGGTGTGACTACGGCCGGCGCGACGGCGTGCGCGACGGGCCGGCGGTACGGGGCGGCGCCCCAGCCCGCCGGTGCCCTACGGCCTGCGGCCAATCCCCGCCACCATGGTCGGAGTAAACAACCGAACGTCCTCACCAAAGCGGCGTGCGGCCGCGTCGGCTTCCTCGGTGGAAAGCAACCCGGCGTCCACTACGACATCGCGCAGACTCTCGAAGGACAATCTGAAGAAATCGAAACCCGGTGCGCTGGAATCGATCACTCGGGCCCGTCCTTCGCCGCGGACATCGACCAATCCCGCGTCCGCCATGTCGGCGACGACGCGCCGACCGTAATTCGGGTCGAAGCCGGCCCGCTGCATGAAGCTTAGGAAGGTCGTGGTCACCCGCTCAAGGTCAGACGACGACTCACCCTCGAAGCCGAACGCGGTCCAGTCATAGTCTTCGTGCACCATCCACCCGCCTGGGCGCAGCGTCGCCACCAGCCGGTCGAGGATCTGCCGTCGGTCCGGTAGATGTTCGAGCACCAGCCGGGAGTGGACCAGGTCGAACTCGTCCTGCGGCAACTCGTCGCTGCGGATGTCGAGGCGCCTAACCTCAACCCGGTCGCTGGCCAGCGATTCGATGAACCGGGTGTCGATATCGACCGCGACCACCGTGGCCCCTCGATTGGCCATCCATTGCACGAGGGATCCGCCGCCGGCTCCGACTTCCAAACAGCGCCAGCTCTTTGCGTCACGGCCGAGGCCGAGTTCTTCCAGCACCGCCTGAGTGCCGGGATCCCAAAGGCTCTCGATGCTGGCCAACCGGGTGCGTTCTTCGGCAAAGCCCTGGTCATATACGTAGTCGTTGGTCACGAGGTCAAACCTATGCGAGTAGCCTCACGCTCGTGCCGTACGGTGACCAGCGTTCACGCGAGATCCAGCGTCTCGACTACCCGCCGTATCGCAGCAGCGTGCTCCGCCATCCCAAACACCCCCTGCTCGCCGTGAATCCCGAAGACATCGAACGCTGCGCGCCGGTTTTCGGCGACGGGGACGTCCACCCCGACGACGCCGACCTGACGACGGGCCACCTAGGCGAGCCGATCGGGGAGCGCATCATCGTGGCGGGGCGGGTGCTCGACGGACAAGGCAACCCGGTTGCCGGGCAACTCGTCGAGATCTGGCAAGCCAACTCCGCCGGCCGCTACCGACACGAAAACGACCAACACCCCGCGCCGCTGGATCCGAACTTCACCGGCGCAGGACGCTGCCTGACCGGACCCGACGGGTCATACCGCTTTCTGACCATCAAGCCTGGCCCTTATCCGTGGCGCAATCACCACAACGCCTGGCGGCCCGCGCACATCCACTTCTCGGTCTTCGGCACCGCGTTCACCCAACGCCTGGTCACCCAGATGTACTTTCCGGGTGATCCATTGTTGGACCTGGACCCCATCGTGGGATCGATCGCCGATCCCGCCGCGCGGCAACGCTTGATCGCGCGCTACGTCCACGAGCTCACCGAGCCCGAGTTCGCCACGGGTTACGGTTGGGACATCGTGTTGTCCGGAAGCAGCCGCACCTGGACCGAGGACGGTGAGAGTGCCTGAATCACGTTGCACACCAGGCCAAACCGTCGGGCCGTTCTTCAGCATCGGGTTGCCGTTTCCCGGCGACAACCAATTGGTGAAGGCCGCGCACCCCGGCGCCGTTCGGTTGCACGGGACGGTCTATGACGGCGCCAACGAGCCGATCCCGGATGCCCTGGTCGAACTGTGGCAGGCAGACGCCGACGGCCGCGCCCCGCGGGCGCCAGGCTCGTTGCTGCGCGCCGACCGCGACACGCGTGACGACCTGGCGTTCACCGGATTCGGTCGGTGCGCAACCGACGTCGACGGCCACTACCACTTCACGACGGTGGCCCCCGGCGCCCCGCGCTTCTTCGCCCTCACCGTCTTTGCCCGCGGGCTGCTGCACCGCCTGTTCACCCGCGCCTACCTGCCCGACGGGGACCTGACCGTTGATCCAGCCCTGTCGAGTCTCGACGCGGAGCGCCGGGCCACCCTGCTGTGCATTGCCGAAAACACCTCGGGCCGAACGAGTTACCGGTTTGACATCCACCTGCAAGGGCCACGGGAGACAGTCTTCCTGGTGTACCCGGGTGAGCTCGGATGACCAACCTGCTCTGGCCAGGGGAGGAGCGGGCCGGCGAGCACATGACCGACCAGGCGTTGCTGCGGTCGATGGTGGCAGTCGAATCCGCTTGGCTGAGCGCGCTCGCGGTCGCCGGCCTGGCACCGATCGATTGTGCCGGCGCGGATCTCTGGCACCTGATCCGCGGCAACGACCGCGAGTTGCTCGCCGTCACCGCGGAAGACGGCGGCAACCCGGTCATCGGCTTGGTCGGCCTGCTGCGTGAGCGTGCGGTCCCGGCCGTCGCTCCGTGGATCCACCGGGGACTCACCAGCCAGGATGTCGTTGACACCAGTCTGATGCTGCAGTTGCGTGGCGTGGTCGACCGTCTCAAAGAACTACTAGAAGAACAGATTTCGACACTGTCGGCACTGGCGACCAAACATCGGCGGACACTCATGGTCGCCCGAACCCTGACCCAGCCCGCGGCACCCACCACCTTCGGCGCCAAGGTCGCCGGTTGGCTCGACGGTCTGGTCGACTCCTACCAACGGCTTAACCAGCTGGTGATACCGTCCCAACTCGGCGGAGCCGTGGGAACATGTTCGGCGACAGTGGAATTGGCGACCCTGCTCACCCCTTCGTCCGATCCCGTTCATGTTGCCGAACGCGTATCCCACGCCACCACAACGACTTTGGGTCTCGACTTCCAAAACCCGTGGCACACCACGCGAATCCCGATCACCGCGGCCGCCGACGCCTTGGTCACCTGCACCGACAGCTGGGGCCGCATCGCATCGGACGTGGTCGCCCTGGTTCGACGGGAGATCGGCGAACTGAACGAGCCGGCCGGCGAGCAGCGCGGCGGATCCTCGTCCATGCCCCACAAGCGAAACCCGGTGTTATCCATTCTCATTCGACGCGCCGCGATCGCTGCGCCCGCACTGGCGGCGACCCTGCACACCGCCGCGGCGCTCAGCAACGACGAACGCCCCGACGGGGCATGGCACGCCGAATGGGACACCCTGCGCACGTTGGCCCGGCGGACGTTGATCGCCGGTTCACAGTGCGCCGAGCTGCTGGCCGGGCTGATCGTGCATTCCGAGCGGATGGCGGCCAACCTCAACGCGGTCGACGTGCTCGGTGAACAACGCGCGATCGCGGACCTGGTGGGCGCCGACCCGTCACCAACCTATCTCGGCGCCGTCGAAAGCCTCATCGATGCGAGCCTGGAACGAGCCCGTCAGATCAACCAGATCAGTTAAGCCGGCTTGTGGGCGATGATGGCGACGGCCGTCAATCGGTCGCGGTGTTTGCGGAACGTCTGACGCATGGCCAGGACCCGCTTGCGGGCACCGGGTTGCGTCAGCACATTCTTCGCGAACCGCAGCGCACCGAAGAGACCCTCGTCGGCGATGATGCGACGCGGTTGCAGCAGCGCCATCGGGGCGGTGGTGACGGTGTCGACGACCAGTCCGTGGCTGGCCAGCAACTGCGACCATTCGGCAATGGTCAGCGGCCGCGCGTTGACCTTGATGGCACGGGCCAGCGACTGCCGCACGTCGGTGCTGACCTCCTCGGGCACGTCGTCGGGGGTTAGCGCGAGTTCGTGGATGGCATAGCGCCCACGCGGCCGCAGTACCCGGGCCGCCTCGGCGACGATCGCGTGCTTGTTCGTATCGCCCTGCATGGTCAGCATCGCCTCGCCGATGACGACGTCGGCACTGGCCTCGGGCAACCCGGTGTCGGCCGCGTCCGTCGCCCGAACCTCGCCTTGCACGTTTGCGTATCCGGAGACGACGCTGCGAACCAGGTTGGCCGCGTCGGGGTCGGCCTCGGCGCCGACGTAGGAGCGGGGACGGCGGGCGAGGATCTCCGTGGCGGTCCGGCCCAGGCCCGGCGCCAGTTCGACCACGTCGGCGTCGGCCACGTCCGCCCGCGCCAGCAGGGTGCGGGTGAGCTCAACGCCGCCGGGGCGCAGCACTCGTTTACCCAAGCGCGCCAACAGCCAGTGCCCTTGCACGTGCTCGTCGTCGCGGGTTGCCAGCGGCAACGGCTGTTTCGGTTCGTCGCGCTTTCCGGTCATGAAAGTTCCGCACCTCGACTTCGAGTTTATACAAGATTTTTTGTGTAAAATCTTGCAGATGGCGCAGGAGCAGGTGAAGCCCGTCGGGCAAGGCAATCGTCGCAACGGGATCTTGCGGGTACTGCGTGCGTCCGGCGCCCCGCTGAGCATAGTGGCCATAGCTAATGAACTCGGCGTCCACCCCAACACCGTGCGGTTTCATCTCGACAGCCTCGTCGCCGATGGGCTGGTGGAACACGTCGAGCCCACTCAGCGCGGGCCGGGACGCCCAGCGCTGATGTTTCAAGCCGTCCGTCAGATGGACCGCGGCGGCACGCGGCACTACCGACTGCTTGCCGAGATCCTCGCCAACGGACTTGCCGTCCAACCGGATCCAGGTGCCGCAGCCCAGGCGGTGGGCCGGGTGTGGGGCGAAGGACTGGAATCGCCCGGCCCCAGCGCTACCGCGGAGGAAACCATCGACCACCTCGTCGGCATGCTCGACGACCTCGGGTTCGCCCCCGAGCGGCGCTCATCCGACGGCGCGCAACAGGTCGGCCTGCGCCACTGCCCGTTCCTGGAACTCGCCGAAGGCCGGCCGGGCGTGGTGTGTCCGGTTCACCTCGGCCTCATGCGGGGCGCCCTGGAAACCTGGGCGGCCCCGGTGACCGTGGAGCGGCTTGAAGCGTTCGCCGAACCCGACCTCTGCCTGGTCCACCTTGCGCCGGCGGAGGCGGCGTCATGAGGACCGGCGAGGCGATCGAGATCGCCATCACATTCGTCTGGCTGGGCATGGTGCTCGCGATCTCGTTTCTTGAGGCGCCCCTGAAATTCCGGGCGCCCAACGTGACGCTGCAAATCGGCCTCGGGATCGGCCGCCTGGTGTTCCGCGCACTCAATACCGTCGAGGTCGCATTCGCCCTGGTCATCCTCGCCATAGTGGTGGCCGGGCCGACGCCCAAGAGCATCATCGCCGCGTTTGCCGTCGCATTCGCCATGCTGGCCGCGCAGTTGGTCGCGGTGCGACCGCGGCTGACGAAGCGCTCCGACCAGGTGCTCGCGGGGCACGAAGGGCCCCGCTCGCGCGCCCACTACGTCTACGTCGCTTTGGAGGCGGTCAAGGTCGTGGCGCTGGTCGTTGCGGGGATACTGCTCCTGAATGGTTAATCGCGGCTGATAGGACTCTCGATGGAATCAATCTCGTTGACCGGTCTCGCGTCTGAAAAGCTGGCCGAGGCGCGCAACTCCAACAGCGGCCGCGCCGCTCACACCGTCCACGGTGGCCACGCCCACGAACTGCGGCAGACGCTGCTGGCCCTGTTGGGCGGGCACGGCCTGGGGGAGCACGAGAGTCCCGGCGAGGCGACCCTGCAAGTGTTGCAGGGGCACGTGCGCCTCACCGCCGGCGACGACTCCTGGGACGGCAAGGCCGGCGACTACGTCGCGATTCCGCCGGTGCGGCACTCGCTGGACGCGCTGGAAGACTCGGTGGTCATCCTGACCGTGCTTAAATCCCAACCCGGCGCATCGCACTAGGGGTGCTTGCCACCGCCTGGTCGCGGGCCTTCGGTCTGCGGGCCCCCATCGTCAACGCGCCCATGGGCGGGGTGGCCGGCGGCCGGTTGGCGACTGCGGTCAGCGCGGCCGGTGGTCTCGGCATGATCGGCATGGGCAGCACCGCGACCAGAGCGTCGCTCGGCGAGCAACTGCGTTTCGTCAACAGCAAGGCCGGCAGGTTCGGCATCGGTCTGGTCGACTGGGTCATGCGCAACGAGGCCGGCCTGCTCGATGACGCGTTGGCCGCAGGGCCCGCCCTGCTGTCGGTCAGTTTCGGTACCGACTGGTCCTGGGTCGACAAGGCGCATGACGCCGGAATCCCCACCGTCACACAGGTTTACGACGCCACAGGGGCTCGCCGGGCGGCCGACGCCGGCGTCGACATCCTGGTGGCCCGCGGCGCCGAAGGCGGCGGCCACGGCGAGGTGAGGCTCGCGACGCTGCCGCTGCTCGACGCGGTCCTGGACGCTGTCTCGCTGCCGGTGCTGGCCGCCGGCGGCATCGCCTCGCCGCGCAGCCTGGCCGCCGTGCTGGCCGCCGGAGCCAGCGGGGCATGGATCGGCACCCGGCTGGCGGCGTGCCCAGAGGCGCTGACGGGTGACGTCGCACGTCGGGCTCTCATAGACGCGGCCGCGACCGACACCAGGGTCACCCGTGTCTTCGACGTAGGGCAGGGCCTGCCGTGGCCCGCGCGATTCCCGTCCCGGGTTTTGGCCAACGACTTCGTCGCGCGCTGGACCGGCCAGGAAGACGCGCTGGCCGCGGACGAGAAGGTGCATCGAGAGTTGGCCGCCTCGATCGCGGCCGAGGACCCGCGGATCGCCCCGGTCGACGCCGGTCAGGGAGTGGGGATGATTCGGGAGGAAGCGTCGGTGGCGGAGGTCATCGAGCAGCTGTGCGCGGGCGCGCACAGCCTGCTCACCCGGTGGAGCGCGCCGGACACCTGAGCACCACGCAACACCGGTTCGCCCCCGGCTCCAGCCGGGCGTCGAGCTCGGGCGCCAGACTATCGGCGACGCCGGTGATCAGGGCGTGGTTCATGTTGCAGGCCAGCTCGGTCTGCTCCTGGGCCAAAGCGTGGAACGGGCAGTTTGCCAGCTCGATGTCCCCGGTGCGCTCGTCTTGGGGTCGCGGCTCATAGCCGTAGCGGCGCAACAGGCTCAGCGTCGCATCCAGGGATCCGACGGGCCCCTTGGGCCCGCCCGCGCTGGCCCCGATCGTCTCGCCGTATTCGTGAGCGAGGCGGTTGAGCAGTTCGACCACGGCCTCCCCGGTGGTTGCCGAGCGCGCGATGGCCGCGGCCATCAACCGCCCGGCCAACTCGTACTCCCGCTGCGGGAGGCTGATGGAGATGTCGCGGTCCGCCCGGCGATACAGCTTGGCCGTGCGTCCGGCACCCGGGCCGGACCGACCCGTCAAGCGCGCGTAGTCGCATTCCAGCAGGCCCTCCGCGGTGAGTCGGTCCAGATGGAATTTCGCCTGGTGGTGGGGCACGTCGAGGGCATCCGCGGCTTGCTCCCGGCTTACCGGTTCCGGCTGTGAACACACGAATCGGTAGAGCTGGTGACGCAGTGGATCGGCGAGGGCGGCGATGCCGGTCGCGTCGCGCTGCAGGTCCATGGTGAACCCCGTTTCTAACGGACGAAACTATTGACGTTACAGCTTACCCGTTCTAACGTACGAATTATCATCCGTTAGAAAAAGGAGTGAGGTAATGAGCACCAAACACGCGCCCCGCGCGCCCCACCAAGGCGCGGGAGCGGCCCTCGCGGACCACCTGAAGGACCCTGCGTACTCCGCATTCCTGTTGCTACGCACCGTGTTCACCGTCGCGCCGATCCTGTTCGGGCTGGACAAGTTCTTTAACCTGTTGCCCCACCCGCACCACTGGAACATGTATCTGGCGACGTGGATCGACAACCTGCTACCGGGGTCGGCCGATCAGGCCATGTACCTGGTTGGGGTGATTGAGATCGTCGCCGGGGTGCTGGTGGCAATAGCACCACGGATCGGCGCTTGGGTGGTCGCGGCATGGTTGGCCGGAATCATCATCAACCTGCTCACCGGACCGGGCTTTTACGACGTCGCGCTGCGTGACTTCGGGTTGCTGGTCGGCGCGGTCGCGCTGGCTCGGTTGGCCCAGGGTGTGCACGACGGCGCCATCGGCCGCACCGGCTCGAGTGCCTGAGCGGACGAACCGTCACACCCCGTGCAGGTAGCGCTTGGCGATGATCGGCTGGGCCAGCCGAACAGCCGGCCGGCCGATCTTGCTCCACCATGTCCCGGGCCGGGAGAACGCCGACACCTCCGCGTACACCGCAGACGTAGTCGGGTCGTAGCGCACGGCGAAGCGTTCCTCACCCGACTCGGGATGGCCGGGCAGCGTGCCGTAGGCGAAGCCACGCGCGTCGGGTTCGTCGACGACGTACACCACGCGGCACGGCGCGCGGAGCACGCCAAGCATCCGGACCACAACGATCGTCGAGATCTCGGCGGCATCGGAGCTGGCCTGTACCCGCAGGCCGGCTCCGCGCTGCATACCCCAGTGCATGACGGCGTCGGCCGCCTCCTCGAAGCGCTTTCGGCCGGTGCCAATTTGGGTCGACACGCTCAGGTGGTCGTAACCGGGGGGTAGCTGTGCCGCCGCCGTCGCACCCACCTCGGTGTAGGTGAGGGGCTGCTCGGCAAGCGCGTTCAGGTCCACCCGTTCAGCTTGCCACGGCGCGTGGCGCGGTCGCGGTAGCAGCGGCGTACGGTCGTAGTCGTGGGTTCATCAACCGTGGCAGCGGCATCGGGCACGTTCACTCTTGGCGATCTGACCGTCAACCGGCTGGGCTTCGGCGCCATGCGCCTCACCGGCAAAGGCGTCTGGGGACCGCCCGCCGACCGCGGGGAAGCCGTCCGGGTCCTGCGCCGCGCCGTCGAGCTGGGCGTGAACTTCATCGACACCGCGGACTCCTACGGCCCCTACATCTCGGAAGAGATCATTCACGAGGCGTTGCACCCCTATACCGACATCGTGATCGCGACCAAGGCGGGGCTGCTGCGCACGGGCCCTGATGTGTGGATCCCGCTGGGTAACCCCAGCTACCTGCGCCAAGAGTGCGAGATGAGCTTGCGACGGCTCGGGGTCGAGACCATCGACTTGTTCCAGTTGCACCGCATCGACCGCAACTTCCCGCTGGCCGATCAGGTCGGCGAGTTGGTCGCGCTGCAGAAAGAGGGCAAGATCCGGCACATCGGGCTCTCCGAGATCGATGTCGATCAACTCAAAGCGGCCCAGCAGATCACGCCGATCGCGTCGGTGCAGAACATGTACAACCTGACCGCCCGTGCCGCCGAGCCGTTGTTGGACGTCGCGACCGACGAGGGGATCGGGTTCATTCCGTGGTTCCCGCTGGCCGCCGGACCGCTGGCTGCCCCCGGCGGCCCGCTGCACAAGATCGCCGAGTCGCACGGTGCTACGCCGTCGCAACTGGCCCTGGCGTGGCTGCTGAAACGGTCGCCGGCGATGCTCCCGATCCCCGGTACGTCAAGCGTGGCGCACCTCGAGGAGAACGTCGCCGCCGCCGAAATCACGTTGAGCGACGAGGAATTCGAGGCCCTCTCGGCCGCCGGCGCCGCACAGTCCCGGTCCTGATACAGGCACCGTCCGGTCCTGAAATTTTTCGGCGCGGCAGCGAACGCGGCCAGGGCGCGTCCGGCCAACCCGGCTTGACCTTCGCGTAGGCAATACCGTGTCCTGGTGACCCAAGAGCAGGCATGGGAAAAAGCAGCGGCAGAGGCGCAACAGCAGACACCCCACCCCGGCGGAGGTTTCAACCCGCCCGAACCCACCACAAAGGGCGGCCCGGACTACGGCAGGTTCATCGAGGCGGTGCGCACGCTGCAGGATCATGCCCGCGCGGCCGACGCTCCCGACGAGGTGATCACCCAGGCGGCGGACATGATCGAGCAGGTGTCGGCGCTGCTCGCCCCGTTCTATGCCGACGAGTGGCAATCGCCGTCTGGACGCCGGATGGACCTGTTGGTGCGCGGCAACATCCTGACCGTGCCCATGTCGGCGAAGAAAGTGCCGACCGAGCAAGGAATGGACCGCATTGAGGGGTGGGCGCGGTTTGCCCGCTTTCATCTCGGCCGCAACGGAGCCGTGCACGGCGGGGCGCTCGGGTTGATGTTCGACACCGTGCTCGGGTTTACCGCGTCCGTGCTCACCGGCACCCCGCGCCAGCGCACCGCCTATCTCAAGGTCAACTACCGCAACATCGTGCCGATCGAGAAGAAGCTGCAGATCGCCGCCGGGATCGACCACATCGACGGCCGCAAGATCTTCGTCTCGGGTGGGTTGAGCGACGGCGACACCCTGCTGACCGAAGCCGACGCATTATTCGTGCGCCTCAAGCCGGGACAGCCGTAGAGCCCTTCGTCGGGGTCGGCCCGATAGCATGGCAACCGCCAGCCGAAGACCTTGCGAAACCTTCGCAAACACCTACTAGAACATGGAGACCGACCCGATGAGCGCCCCCGCAAAACCAGTCCCAGGATCCCCGATCAGGGTTCCTGCCGGGACTACCGCGGCCGCCGCCGTCGGCGAGGCGGGTCTGCCCCGGCGCGGCGCACCCGACGCGATAGTGGTGGTCCGCGACCCCGACGGCAAACTGCGCGACCTGAGCTGGGTGCCCGACACCGACGTCGAGGTCGTTCCGGTGCCGGCGAATACCGACGAGGGCCGCAGCGTCATCCGCCATTCCACCGCGCACGTGCTGGCCCAAGCCGTCCAGAACCTGTTTCCGCAGGCCAAGTTGGGCATCGGGCCACCCATCACCGACGGCTTTTACTACGACTTCGACGTGCCGGAGCCGTTCACGCCGGAAGATCTCGCGGCGCTGGAAAAGCGCATGCGCCAGATCATCAAGGAAGGGCAGCTGTTCGACCGGCGGGTTTACGAGTCCAAGGAGCAGGCCCGGGCCGAGCTGGCCAACGAGCCGTACAAGCTGGAACTCGTCGACGACAAATCCGGTGATGCCGAGATCATGGAGGTCGGCGGCGACGAACTGACCGCCTACGACAACCTCAATCCGCGCTCGCGCGAACGCGTTTGGGGAGACCTGTGCCGCGGGCCGCACATCCCCACCACCAAGCACATTCCGGCGTTCAAGCTCACCCGAAGCTCGGCGGCGTATTGGCGGGGCGACCAGCGCAACGCCAGCCTGCAGCGCATCTACGGAACGGCGTGGGAGTCGCAGGAGGCGCTCGACCGGCATCTCGAGCTGATCGCCGAAGCGCAGCGCCGCGACCACCGCAAGCTCGGCATCGAGCTGGACCTGTTCAGCTTTCCCGACGAAATCGGCTCCGGCTTGGCGGTTTTCCACCCCAAGGGCGGCATCATCCGGCGGGAACTGGAGGAGTACTCGAGGCGCAAGCACGAGCAGGCGGGCTACGAGTTCGTCAACACTCCGCACATCACCAAGGAGCAGCTGTACGTCACCTCGGGCCACCTGGAGTGGTACGCCGACGGGATGTACCCGCCCATGCACCTCGACGCGGAATTCAACGAGGACGGCACGGTGCGCAAGCCGGGCCAGGACTATTACCTCAAGCCGATGAACTGCCCGATGCACCATCTGATCTATCGGGCGCGGGGGCGGTCCTACCGCGAACTTCCATTGCGGCTCTTCGAGTTCGGCAGCGTTTACCGGTATGAGAAGTCGGGCGTGATCCATGGTCTGACCCGGGTCCGTGGCATGACCCAGGACGATGCTCACATCTATTGCACCCGCGAACAGATGCGTGACGAGCTCGCCTCGGTGCTGCGCTTCGTGCTCGATCTACTGGCCGACTACGGGCTCAACGACTATTACCTGGAACTGTCCACCAAGGACCCGGAAAAATACGTCGGCTCCGACGAGGTCTGGGAGGAGGCCACCGAGATCCTGCGCGAGGTCGGTGAGGCGTCCGGCCTGGAGTTGGTTCCGGACCCGGGCGGTGCCGCCTTCTATGGACCGAAGATCTCGGTGCAGGTCAAGGACGCGCTGGGGCGCAGTTGGCAGATGTCAACGCTGCAGATCGACTTCAACATGCCGGAGCGGTTCGACCTCGAATACACCGCCAGCGACGGTTCGCGTCAGCGGCCGGTGCTGATCCACCGTGCGCTGTTCGGGTCCATCGAGCGGTTCTTCGGCATTCTGACCGAGCACTACGCGGGGGCGTTCCCGGCCTGGCTGGCGCCCGTGCAGGTGGTCGGCATTCCCGTCGCCGACGAGCACGTGCCCTACCTCAAAGAGGTTGCCGCGCGGCTGCGGTCGCAGGGGGTGCGGGTCGAGGTGGACACCAGCGACGACCGGATGGCCAAGAAGATCGTGCACCACACCAACCAGCGGGTGCCGTTCATGTTGCTGGCCGGAGACCGCGACGTGCAGGCCGGCGCGGTGAGCTTCCGGTTCGGTGACCGCACGCAGATCAACGGCGTGCCCACCGAGAACGCGGTCGCGACCATCGTGAAATGGCTGGCCGACCGCGAGAACGCTGCGCCGACAGCGGAATTGGTGAAGGTGGTCGGGGCGTGACCGAGAACGGGGACACGATCTTCGACCGCGGTGTCGGCCGGCCTGACGAGCTGCAGCGGCTGTGGACGCCGTACCGGATGAACTACCTCGCCGAGGCCCCGCTGCGGCGCGACAACAGCAAGCCGGAAGAGCCGTTCACCGACATTCCCCAGATGTCCGACGAGGAAGGTCTGGTGGTTGCGCGCGGCGAACTCGTGTACGCCGTCCTCAACCTCTACCCCTACAACCCGGGGCACCTGATGGTGGTGCCGTATCGGCGGATATCGGAGCTGGAGGAACTGACGGAGGCGGAGAGCGCCGAACTGATGGCGTTCATCCAGAAGGCGATTCGCGTCATCAAGAACGTGTCGCACCCGCACGGCTTCAATGTCGGCATCAACCTGGGGACATCGGCGGGTGGGTCGCTGGCCGAACACCTGCACGTGCATGTCGTGCCCCGGTGGGGCGGTGACGCGAACTTCATCACCATCATCGGCGGGTCCAAAGTGATACCGCAGTTGCTGCGCGACACCCGTCGACTGTTGGCCGAGGAGTGGGCTAGGCAACCGTGAGTAGATTGCCCTTTCTGCGCAAGTCGTTCTTCGCCCGGGTCGCCGACCCGGTCGCGCGGGCTGCCCTGCGCACCGGATTGACGCCGGACGGCGCCACCATCATCGGCACCGTCGCCGCGGTCACGGCGGCGCTGACGCTGTTCCCGATGGGCAAACTGTTCATCGGTGGCTGTGTGCTCTGGTTCTTCACCGTGTTCGACATGCTGGACGGGGCGATGGCGCGCCAACAGGGCGGCGGCACCCGGTTCGGCTCCGTCCTGGACGCCACGTGCGACCGGATCAGCGACGGCGCGGTGTTCTGCGGTTTGTTGTGGTGGATCGCGTTCCACATGCGTGACATGCCCCTGGTGGTGGCGACGTTGATCTGTCTGGTCACCTCGCAGGTGATCTCGTACATCAAGGCGCGGGCCGAAGCGAGCGGGCTGGACGGCGGCGGCGGTCTCATCGAACGACCGGAGCGGTTGATCATCGTGCTGGCCGCGGCCGGCATCTCTCAATTCCCGTTCATCGCCTGGCCGCCTGCACTGCCGGTCGGCATGTGGCTGCTGGCGGTGGCCAGCGTCATCACCTGCGGTCAGCGATTGTGGCGGGCGCGCAGTTCAGCCGGCGCCACCGACCGCTTGCCGCTGTCCGGGCCCGGCGAGCCCGGAAAGAGTCAGTCATGACCTACACGTTTCCGGTACTGGGCCCTGGTCGGGGTCCTGATCGGGGGCTGGGTCTGCCGACGAGCCTGAAAATGCCCGGGAAGCTGCGCAGCTTCGTGACCGAACGGGCGACCGACCGGTTGTATGCGGCCGGCTGGATGGCGGTGCGGGCACTGCCAGAGTTCGCCGCGCGCAACGCGTTCGACGCCGGCGCGTGGTACGCGGCCCGCAACGGCGGCCCGGACCAGCTTCGGAAGAACTTGGCCCGTGTCATCGGGACGACGCCGGCGGGCGTGCCCGACTCGCTGATGCGGGCGTCGCTGGCGTCGTACGGCCGCTACTGGCGGGAGGCCTTCCGCCTGCCGACCATGGACCACGATGCGATCGCCCGCCACCTGGACCACGTGATTCAGGGACTGGACATTCTGGATGCGGCCCTGGCCGCCGGACGCGGTGCGATCGTGGCGCTGCCGCACAGCGGTAACTGGGACATGGCCGGGGTGTGGGTCGCCCAACGTCACGGGACGTTCACCACCGTCGCCGAGCGCCTCAAACCCGAATCGCTGTACCGCCGCTTCATCGACTACCGCGAAGGCCTCGGTTTCGAGGTGCTGCCGTTGTCCGGTGGCCCGCGACCGCCCTTCGAGGTGCTGTGCGAGCGGCTGCGCGACAACCACATCGTGTGCCTGATGGCCGAGCGTGACCTGACCCGCACCGGTGTCGAGGTGGAGTTCTTCGGCGAACCCACCCGGATGCCCGCCGGACCGGCCAAGCTGGCCGTCGAAACCGGGGCCGCGCTGTTGCCGACGCACTGTTGGTTCGAGCCCGACGGGTGGGGTTTCGAGGTCTACGCGCCGCTGGACTGCAGCAGCGGTGACGTCGGCGCGATCACCCAGGCGATGGCCGACCAGTTCGCCGTCAACATCGCCGCCCATCCCGAGGATTGGCACATGATGCAGCCGCAGTGGCTGTCGGACCTCTCTGAGGCTAAGCAGGCCCGGTTGAAGGAAGCTTGATGCGGATCGGAATGGTCTGCCCCTACTCGTTCGACGTGCCGGGCGGGGTGCAGGCCCACGTTCTGCAGCTGGCCGAGGTCATGCGCAGCCGCGGCCACGAGGTCAGCGTGCTGGCGCCGGTGTCGCCGCACACCTCGCTGCCCGACTACGTCGTCTCCGCCGGCAAGGCCATCCCCATTCCCTACAACGGCTCGGTCGCCCGGCTGCGGTTCGGCCCGGCGACCCACCGCAAGGTCAAGAAATGGCTGCTGGAAGGCGATTTCGACGTGCTGCACCTGCACGAGCCGAACGCGCCGAGCCTGTCGATGCTGGCCCTGAACATCGCCGAGGGGCCGATCGTGGCGACCTTCCACACCTCGACCACCAAATCGCTGACACTGACGGTGTTCGGCGGCATCCTGCGGCCGATGCACGAGAAGATCGTCGGCCGGATCGCGGTGTCCGACCTGGCCCGGCGCTGGCAGATGGAAGCGCTGGGCTCCGACGCGGTGGAGATTCCCAACGGGGTCGACGTCGATGCGTTCGCCTCGGCGTCGCCGCTGGAAGGGTATCCGCGAGCGGGTAAGACGGTGCTGTTCCTGGGCCGCTACGACGAGCCGCGCAAAGGCATGACGGTGTTGCTGGAGGCCATGCCCACGGTGGTAGAACGCTTCCCGGACGTGCAGCTGCTGATCGTCGGGCGCGGCGACGAGGACGAATTGCGGCGCCAAGCAAGCGGTTTCGTTGAGCACGTGCGCTTCCTCGGGCAGGTCGACGATGCGGGCAAGGCGTCGGCGATGCGCAGCGCGGACGTCTACTGCGCGCCCAACACCGGCGGTGAAAGCTTCGGCATCGTGCTGGTTGAGGCGATGGCCGCAGGCACCCCGGTGGTAGCCAGCGACCTGGACGCCTTCCGGCGCGTACTGCGCGACGGGGAGTGCGGTTGCCTGGTGACCGTCGACGACGGTGCCGCGTTGGCTCAAGGCCTGATCACCGTGCTGGAAGACGAGGCTTTGCGAGAACGCTACGTGGCGGCGGCGTCCGAGGCGGTGCGCCGCTACGACTGGTCGGTGGTGGCCACCCAGATCACCCGGGTGTACGAGACGGTCGCCGGCTCGGGCACCAAGGTTCAGGTAGCCAGCTAGTGACGTCGGCCACGATCGCCCTCATCGGCGTCGCATTGGTGCTGTTCGTGCTGCTGGCGGGCTTCGGCGCATGGAGTTATCAGACGGCCAACCGGCTGAACCGGCTGAATGTGCGCTACGACCTGTCCTGGCAGGCACTGGACAGCGCCCTGGCACGCCGCGCGGTGGTGGCGCGGGCGGTGGCGATCGACGCGTACGGCGGCGGCGCCAACGCCAGCTCGGACGGGCGGCGCTTGGCGGCGTTGGCCGATGCCGCCGAACGCGCGCCCCGGCACCTGCGCGAGGCCGCCGAGAACGAGCTTTCGGCCGCGCTGGCGATGGTGGATCCGGCGAAGCTGCCGTCGGCGCTGATCGCGGAACTTGCCGACGCCGAGGCGCGGGTGCTGCTCGCGCGTCGCTTTCACAACGACGCTGTCCGCGACACCCTCGCGCTGGGCGCGCGTCCGCTGGTGCGCAAGCTGCACCTCGGTGGAACCGCAACGCTGCCCAGCTACTTTGAGATCGCCGAGCGTCCGCACGGCTTGGCGCACGGTGACCGGGGAGCGCTGAACCATCGCCGGTCGGCGCGGGTGGTGCTGCTTGACGAGACCGGCGCCGTGCTGTTGCTGTCCGGTTCGGATCCGGCGATCACGGACGGCAGCGCGCCGAAGTGGTGGTTCACCGTCGGCGGGGAAGTGCGTGAGGGCGAGGAGTTGGCCGAGGCCGCCGCTCGTGAGCTGGCCGAAGAAACGGGTCTGCAGGTGAATCCGGCGGACCTGATCGGACCCGTCTGGCGGCGTGACGAGGTCTTCGAGTTCAACGGGTCGCTGATCGACAGCGACGAGTTCTACCTGGTGTACCGCACTCGGCGGTTCGAGCCGTCCATCGCGGGGCGTACCGAGCTGGAACGCCGGTACATCCACGGCGCTCGCTGGTGCAACCCGGACGACATCGCGGCCTTGGTCGCGGCCGGTGAACTGGTGTACCCGCAGCAACTCGGCGAGCTGTTGCCCGAGGCGAACAAACTGGCCGACGATTCGGTCGGGCGTGACGTGGTCATACCGCAGCCGATTCGCTGAGTTCAGGGCAACCGCTGTCCGTCGTTTCGCGCACTAGTTCCGCGGAATGGTCAACGAAGGTCGCGGTGGAAGCAAATACGAACGCCACCAAGCCAACTCGCGATTGCTGAACGGCCGCTCGGGCCGGGCGCAGTGGCGGTGGGCGCGCTTGAGCGCGAGCGCGGGGCGTCGGAAGAATCCGATTGGGAGCAATGTCGTTGTGCTCCAGTCGAACCCTTTGACCCTCAGGGGTTGAAACCGCCCTGTTAAAAGGGTGGTGGTTCGTCGTCGGGGTCTGGCGGTGGGCCTTGTTCGGCTTTGCCGGTGGATCCGATGGTGCGGGTTTTGGCGCGGGCGTCGTGGTTGCGTTTGCGTTCGGCCTTGATGCGTGCGGCCCGGTCTTGGGCGCGGGTGCGGCGTCGGCGGGGCATCATCGCGCTGCGCTGGCCGCAGTAGTCATCGGCGGTGTCGACTTCGGGACAGGGCATGCCGCCCACCGCGCCGCACAGGCTGGGGAACAACAACGCACTGCCCGGGGTGGTGACGTGGGTGTCCCCGCCCGGGGAGGTCAGGATGAGGGTGCCGTCGGCGAGTTGCTTCTCGGTCCAGCCGACGAACGTTTTCACCAAATGGTGTTTGCCATTTTGCAAAATACATTTAAAGGGTTGATAGCACTTGCATCGGGTGGCGGCTTGGTGAGTGACTACGACTTCGCCAGGTCACCAGCTTCCAACGCCGTCCAAGTCCTGGTGAGGCCGGTGTGGCACTTGGGCGTGAGGCCGATGTCTGTGCCCTCCGGGCAACTGCCTTCGCAATCCGGAACGAAGATTGCCGTGAGCTTGCTCGTCCCGACGCGGAAGGCGTCGGCGAACCACCAATTGACTGCGCCACCACATCGAGGACACTCCCGCTCCCAACTGGTGTGATCAATTCCCATGTACTGCGGCATGCACACAGGGTATGCAGGGGCAGCCGACCGTGTCGATGCCACCCGAATCGACGAGGGTGGAATGGCCTTGGTGCGGGCTACGCCTCGGTGTCGTTGATCTGGTTGAGCGCGCTGCTGTCCAGAAATCCCTGAAGGGTAAGTTCGCCCTCATCATCGCGAAGGAGTCCTGCCGACTCGCAACTATGGGCGAACTCAAGCCCAAGTTGGGTTGCGGCGAGCAGCACGCTGGCCCCGCGTGCGGACTCTGCGACTGTCCGCAGCACGTTCGCGACGGATTCGTGATCTCCGGCGTGCAGTGCCGCGTATAGCCGCCGCGCAGTGGCGAAGTCTTGGGAAATCTGTGTCAGGTCTCGATGGTCAGGCATTGTGTTCGTCCTTCATTTTGTGGCGATCTAGCTGGCAGGGGCGCTGCCGCGCGTTACGGATGCGGTCTTCAACGTTCTGCGCGTGCGTGCCCCACGCCAGGTTCTCCGCCGCGCAGTTCTCCGGCACGTCATCGAGGTGCCGGGCAACCTGCCCAGGTGGGCGCCGGCCGCTGAACGCCTCGCACACCATCTGGTGTACATACCGCTTGACGCCGTTGACGTTCACACGCAAGTAGTGATGCGAGGTGTCGAGGGCAAGCAGCCGCGCCACTCTGCCCCGGTCCGAGACGATGTGGTCGTCGAGTTCGAACGCGGGCATCCACTGCTCGGATATCTTGACGCCGAGGCGGTTCCGAATTACCAGGCGGCACTCGGCGCAGATCCCGCTGATGTTGTTGGGCAGCAAGCGCGTTCGGCACAGATCGCATATCAGCGACCCACAACCGCTCCCGGCCACCACCACGTCAGGGATCCTGCGCTGGTCAGCGAGCGGACGAATCCGCTGCCATGCCAACATCTCTGGCTCCTCGTCCCCGACGAGGCGCTCCCCGTACCGGTCGTAACGGCCGCTCATGGGGTCTCCATCCACGAGGCCACGTCGATCAGCCGCTGGCCCAGTTTGGCCGCGTTGGACGGCGTTAGTCGTAGCACATGGCTCCCCAGGCCGTCCTCGATGGCGATGAGCATGATGTGCCCGTCAGGGGTCGGGTCGACCTCAACGTGGCCTGGACGAATTTTCAACGCGTCACCCATCGCGTCGACCGAGGCTCATCGCCCAATGTCTGCCGCACAGCGATCCGGGCGAATCCGGGACGGCGGGTTGGTCGCAGTCTGGACGTGAACACCGTGGCGCGTCAGGATCGGCAACGACGTCCGCATCAATCACGTTTTGTGATATCGGTAGCGCCTTCCGCTGTTCGCGGGGTCGTTGCTGATCGCGGAAGAAAAGGCCCGCGAATGGGCTGTCGGGTGAACTGCCAGGAACGATGCTCGCACCCTGCTCTTTTGACCCTGTTCCATTTAGCCCTGTATGTACACCCTGTAGGGTCTGCCTTTCCGCTGGTAAGCGGTTGTTTGGATATGTGTTGGACGTACCTAATTCGGCCTCACGGCGTACATATTCTGGTCCTGTCCGCGCACCCATTTTTTCGTCGCCGCGTACTTCCTTCTTCGAAGATGTGCCTCTGGGCGTACGTATTTCCGGAAAGGCGAGTTGGTGGGTGTCGGCCTGGTGCCAGCCGCGCCCGCGCGGGCGCTTGCTAGCCAGCTTGAGGTAATCAAGCTCGCGACCACGACGCAGTGCATCGCCTACCGTCTGCCTGCGTTTGTGCAGTTTGTCGGCCACCGTCGACTGTCGAACGCAGAACAAGACGTCGCGACCACGCACATACTGGTTCGCGATGTAAATCAGGATGCGCGCCTGAGCGTCACTCAGCCTGCTGTCCTCGGCCACACGCGCCATCCAGGCGAACTTTGGATAGCCGTCGCCGCTCATGGCTGCGCCCACGTCGACTGTCCGAGTGGTGCTGTGGAACCGGCCTCAGCAGAGTTGGTGTTGGTCGGCGCCGAATTCACCTGCGGGGTTGCAGAACTTCCGGGGGAATCACCCACATGCTCGAAGATGGTTGCCAGCCTCTGCTGCTGATATCTGCTCAGCGGCGGTGCGTTAGCTATTTGTCGCCGGATCCACGCCTGTTGGTCAGGCGGCAAATCTGCGAACCGCTTCACAGGCGGCCGGCTTCGATGGCGCGTGCGGCTTCCTTCGCTGCCAACTCGGCGTCGATCGCGTCAGCCTCGATGACCAGCGCTTCGGCCTGTTCGCGTAGCCGGATAGCTTTGTAACGTCTCCTTGCTTCGCGACCGGACAGAGCGAGGTTTTCGTAGTATGTCTTCTGGTCCGCAGCGATCTGCTCGCGCTGGTCGGGGTTGAGTTCTTTGTAGTCGCAGCCGTACCGCTTGCGGGCTAAGCGGTTGGGGTTCCCTGCCCCGTACTTCAGCTGCGGATCCTGCGTCTCCATCGTTAGGTCTCCGTGGCCGCTCCCGGCCGGGGTCACTGGCGCAAATGGCAACGGGTTTGCCAAGCGCAACCCTTACCCTACTAGCAGCTACGTGACTAAATCCAGCTAAATATGTTGTTGTACAACATGTTTCGCAGCACGCTGCAAAGCTTGCGATGTGAATGCGCTGGTGCCGTTGCTGCACAAAGCCATTCGCCCACAGCGCGCTGGTGTGCTTCACGGGAAAGAGACCACCGGTACAGTTTTTCTGTTACCCCCACCCCCGCCCGCCTGGCCGCAATTCGGCTGTACGCGATGCTGCCGCCAGAACCCACGGTGGCCGCTATGCCACTGCTCCCCAACGGGTTTCATGCCGCTGCAGCCAACATGGCCGACACAACCTGCATCGGGTGGTTGAGCTTGAGCCCGCCGCCGCGACGGCCTACCATCAGGGAAGACGTGGTGAGATGAGTTGCACCGTTCCGCGCGACGCTCTGTCAACCAACTCCTCACCAACCGGCACGGTCCCGCGCAGGCGTCTCGGCAATCACCACCCCCCATCAGTCCGCTCACTGAACCGCCCCGGTGAGTTCGGAGACTTTCTGATTTGAGACCTCAGCCGGCGGCTGGTCTCCGGCGTTGAGCGTA
>NZ_MVHT01000047.1 GCF_002086275.1 Mycobacterium intermedium
TGTGCGCCGACCAGACGGCTCGGACCTCGGCCCACCCCGGCGCACCTCCCGTAGGGAGGCGCCGGGCTGGGGTCGAGCGCCGAGGTCGGCACGCGCTCGAATGGCCGTCTCATTCGTCCACGTCCCGCGCCGAGGTCGGGACAACTGCGCGATAACCTCTGGCGCCCCGTCGGCCTGACATTTCGATGAACCGTCCGGCGACGACCAGATCCGCGGCAGCGTCTCGGATGGCCTTGTCCTTGATCTGGTGACCTGCCCTGCGGACTTCGGCGTAGAGCAAGTCACTGGAACGGACCTCATGCTCGGGAAGCGCGGCGACGACTTCGTACACCGCGTCGGCCGGCTTGACCGTCGAAGCGTCCGGCCGCTTGTCCTCTTCGGGTTTCGGCGCATAGAGGGTCAGGAAGTCGGGAGTGGTGTCGGTGTCATCGACGACCAGCGTCCCGAGGTACACCGCGCCGCTGTCATTGTCGCTGCCGTGAAGTTCGACTTGACCGTTTCGGTCTTTCGTTGAGTACAGCAGTGCGCGACCGCGCCGGCGCCGGCCGAACCGTTCCTTACGGACCAGCGCGAACCGCACCCCGTCGACCACGTTGCCCTTATGGACCGTGCCGTAGGCGTCTCCACGTAGCGGGTCGGCGCTCAGCGGTAGATGGTCGCATTCGAGCACGGCCGCGCCAACCTCCTTGAACGGCACGATGAGCACACGCCGGACCACCGACCAGCCTTCGAGGTCGATCTTCTGGCCTTGCAGCACCATCGCTTCGTTCACGCCGTCGATGACGACCAGGGTCGGCCGGCGCGTCAGTAGTTCGTCGAGCCAGCCGCGGCGCAGCGGTTTGCTCGGTGCGACGAACATGAGCAGCTGCTCAATCGTGTCTGCGCGCAGCCCGATCTTTCGTAACCGTTCGACAGTCGAGGCAGCGCCCGATTCTTCGAAGTGCAGATATACGACGGGATTGCCGGCGAGAAGTTCGGCGGTCACGCACGCCAGCGCGAACCAGGTCTTGCCGGCGGCAGTGTGCGCGATGACGGCATGTTCAAGACCGGGATAGAGCAGCCGTTGACCGTCAGTGCGGCACGCGCCGACCGACGGCGTGATGGGGTCGACCTCGCCGCGCAGGTACGGCCCGAGGTCGATCGGCTCCCAGGTTGTCGCGGCGTCGGTTTCGTCGCCGGCGGATTCCGACTCGCCGGCGGGCTCAGGCGGGCCAGGGTCGTCGGGATGCCTGCCGTTGCGAACGGCCAGCTGGCGTCGCTGCTGCTCGGCTTCTTCCTCGGCGATCCACTCGGCGTACTCGTCGGAGCGGTCGACGTCGGTCATGGTCGCGGCCATCCATCGGTGCGTTCGCGCGGCGACAGCGGATCCCGCTTGCCGCTAGGCAACGGCGGTAGCCGGCGTGCGGCGTCCTGGCGGCGACGCAACTGCGCCAACAGCGCGGCGCCGCGGCCCTGTCGCTCAGGTGCGTTAGCATGGGCGCAATCCCCCACCAGAGGATTACTGGCCGTCCGGTTCCCCGCCGGGCGGCTTTCTCTTTCTTCGGTCATTGGGCCGTACCACCGGCGGCGCGGCGCTTACGTGCCTGTGCCGACTTGAGCGCCAGCCGTTTGAAATACGCCTTGCGTGCGTTCTCGGCGCGCTTGGCCCGCTCGGCCGGTGGAAGCTCCCCGTTGGGGTCGACTTCGCGTTCGAACCTGTCGAGCGCGGCTTTACGGGCCGCGGCGGTGCGAGCTGGACGGTCACTGGTCTTGGCCCACGATTCGTGGGCCGCGATCTGGCCGCGCATGGTGAGTTCGGAAGGGGTAAGCGGCATTCTGACCTCTTGGAATTACGAGGCGAGCCCTCCCGTCGGGAGTGCTCAGATACCGCCACCGGGTCCGGTGCGCGTACCGGGTCCATTTCTGCCCGGCGCAGATCGGCGCTGTGAGACGTCGACTCAGGTGATGCTAGTACAGCGCTTTGGCGATCTGGTGGTACAGCGCTTCGGTCGCGTGTCGTCGCGCCGGTTCGGCAAGTAGATGAAGCTCTGCCAGTCGCGCACCCTGTTGCGAGACAATGCGTTTGAGGTCATCGACGTCGATCGCGGTTCTGTTGTCGGCGTGCAACGCGTCGCAGATGGTGAAAAGGGTTCGCTTTGGAATGAGCAGGCCGTTCGTGATGCCCTCCGGCAGATCGAAAACAGACCCTTCTGGCGTGTCACGGTCCCAGCGGATCGGTGATTTCGTTTGACTTGCGGCGGAAAGCCTGGCGCCCAGTGACTGCCCGCGAACTTGCTGCTCTCGGCGCCAACCTCGCCACACTTGCCACCGGTGCATCACGTCGACGGCAGTGGGGTCGATCAGGTCGCAGGAGCGCAGTTTGCGCAGCCTGCCGCGTCCGACCGAAGCGGTGATCGTCACCCGGTAGTGAGCGGCCGACTCGCTCATAGCTCCCCCAGACCGAGCCCGCGTGCCTCGGCTGCCGCCCGCTCGGCAGCAGTAGCCCTGGTGTACCGGTCGATCATGTCGCGGGTCGACCATCCGGCGACGGCCATCAGGCCGCCTTCGGATCCGCCGGCGGCCAGCCACCGTGAGGCAGCGGTGTGCCGCAGTAGGTGCGGATGAAAGTTGGTCAGCCCGGCCAGCTGGGCGCGGTATTTCAGCGCGGCATGTAGGCCGTAGTACTCCAAGCTCTTGCCGCGGTCGCCGAGCCAGAGCGCTTCGGTGGCGGCTAGACGGTGAGCGCGCCGAGCGCGGACGTAACGGTCGATGGCGCGAGCTGTCTGGTCGCCGAAAGGCGCGACGCGACCCTTGCCGCCCTTGCCGCGGCGCACAGTGACCAGACCGCGGTTCAGGTCGACATCAGCCACCGTGAGCCCGCACAGCTCCCCGGCGCGCATCCCCGTCTCGGCCATCAGCCGCACAATCGCTTCGTCGCGCCGGTCGCGGAACTCTTTGCCGCCGCACGCCTTGATCAGCTTGCGCAACTCGACCTCGGTCAGCGATTCGGTGACCTTGGTATCCAACTTCGGCGACTTCAGCCCAAGCAGAGGGTCGGTGTCGACCTCGCCTTCTTCCTCAAGCCATGCCGAGAACCGGCGCACACCAAGTTGGCGGGCCCGCGCGGTCGCCGGTTCGGCTCCGGCGTCGAGCAGATCGGCCACGAACCCCTTCACCATGTCCCGACTCAGAGCAGGGGAGTGTCCATTGCTTTCACACCAGCGCACGAACGCGCGGACCCCATCGCCGTAGCTCTTGATGGTCTGCGGCGACTTGCGCTCGGCGCGCAACGCCAACTCCCATGAGGGCAGCAGTGCGGCCAAATCCAGGGCCGGCGGTTTGCGACGCGCCATAGCCGATATCTTGACTGGTAGCGCTGTGCATGTCTACTATTTCTGGACTGACCAGTAAATCCGCTGGTCAGGACGTTAAACCGGAGTGTCGCTCAGTCCAGGTAGTCGCGCAGGACCTGCGAACGGCTGGGGTGGCGCAGCTTCGACATCGTCTTGGACTCGATCTGCCGGATGCGCTCGCGCGTCACCCCGTAGACCTGGCCGATCTCGTCGAGCGTGCGGGGCTGGCCGTCGGTGAGACCGAAACGCAGTCGCACCACGCCGGCCTCGCGCTCCGAGAGCGTGTCCAGCACCGATTGCAGCTGGTCTTGCAGGAGGGTGAACGACACCGCGTCGACGGCCACCACGGCTTCGCTGTCTTCGATGAAGTCGCCCAACTGGCTGTCGCCCTCGTCGCCGATGGTCTGGTCGAGCGAAATGGGCTCTCGGGCGTACTGCTGGATTTCCAGCACCTTCTCCGGCGTGATGTCCATTTCCTTGGCGAGCTCTTCGGGGGTGGGCTCGCGGCCCAGATCCTGTAGCAGCTCGCGCTGAATGCGGCCCAGCTTGTTGATGACCTCGACCATGTGCACGGGGATGCGGATGGTGCGGGCCTGGTCGGCCATGGCGCGGGTGATGGCCTGGCGGATCCACCACGTCGCGTAGGTGGAGAACTTGTAGCCCTTGGTGTAGTCGAACTTCTCCACCGCGCGGATCAGGCCCAGGTTGCCCTCCTGGATCAGGTCGAGGAAGGCCATGCCGCGGCCGGTGTAGCGCTTGGCCAGTGACACCACCAGACGGAGGTTGGCTTCCAGCAGGTGGTTCTTGGCGCGATCACCGTCGCGGCAGATCCACATCATGTCGCGGCGCTGGGCGGCGGGCAGCTTCTCGCCCCGCTCGGCCATCTCGCTCATCAGCTGCGTGGCGTACAGACCCGCCTCGATCCGCTTCGCCAGCTCGACTTCTTCCTCGGCGTTGAGCAGTGCAACCTTGCCGATCTGCTTCAGGTAGGCACGAACCGAGTCGGCGGATGCGGTGAGTTCGGCATCCTTACGCGCCTGGCGCAGCGCCTCGGACTCGTCTTCATCCCAGACGAAATCCCCAGAGGCCTTGTCCTTTTCGGACGGCTCGGAGATCTCCTCGTCCTCGTCGGCAGCGGGGCTGGCGGGAACGACGGCAACGGCTTCTTCCTCGGCGTCCTCGGCGTCCGGCGCTACCCCGTCGTCCTCGAGGTCGTCGAGGACCAGCTCGGTGGCGTCGATGTCCAGATCTTCGACGGCCTCGACTTCAAGGTCGGGATCGGCGTCGAGGTCCTCGGCGCCCTCCAGGCCGGCGTCAGGATCGATGACCAGGTCATCGGCGGGGGCATCCTTGGGTGCCGCCGCTTTGGCGCCTCGGGTCGCTTTTGCGGGCGCCTTGGCCGCTCTGGTCCGCTTGGGGGCGCCGTCGGCCGCCTCCTCTTCGGGCTTGGCGGTGCGGCCGACTGCTTTGCTGGCCCGCTTCGCTGGGGCTGCGCCGTTACCCGCCTTGGCGGCCGTTCGCTTGGCCGCGGCTTTAGTGGCGGTCCGCTTCACCGGCTCATCGGTCGCCGGGCCTGCCTTGATCGCTGCCACTTACACCCTTTCGGTCGTACTCACTTCCGGTGGGTTTGGGCGTGCTGAACCGAAAGTGTCTGCTTATGTCGAATGTCGGCGTTTGATATCAGCGTGAATACTCGCGCGCTATCGGTTGGGCGGTCGCCGACGACCATTGTAACTTCCGTGCGCTGTGGTACTGGCCGAGCGCGAAAAATCAGTGCGTCACGTCGGTGACTGAGGCCATCGCCGCACCGACGATGCCGGCGGCGTTCTGCAGGGTTGCCGGCACCACGGGCGTGCGGTTTTCCAGCAGCGGCACCCACTTGTCGGCCTTGCGGCTGATCCCGCCACCAGCGATGAAGAGGTCCGGCCAGATCGCGTTCTCGATGGCGATCAGGACCGCGGTGACCTCCTTGGTCCACCTCTTGTAGCTCCATTCGTTGCGCTCTTTGACCGACGATGCTGCCCGGTGCTCTGCCTCCATGCCGCCGACCTCGATGTGGCCGAACTCGGTGTTCGGTATCAATGTGCCGTTGTGGATCACCGCAGAGCCGATACCTGTTCCGAACGTGAGCAGCACGACCAAACCCTCGTGACCCTTGCCTGCGCCGTAGCGTTCTTCGGCCAGTCCGGCCGCATCGGCGTCGTTCAGAATCGTGACATCTTGTCCTGGCAGTTCAGCGCTGATGACGTCGTGCGCATTGGTGCCGATCCATGCCTTGTCCACGTTGGCCGCCGTGCGCACCACTCCGTGGGTGACGACGCCGGGATAGGTCACCCCGAGCGGGCCGGTCCAGCCGAACCCATCGACGACTTCGGCGATGGTCTTGGCGACCGCCGACGGTGTGGCGGGCTGTGGTGTCGGCAGCTTGATCCGGTCGCCGATCAGAGCGCCGGTGTCGAGGTCGACAATTGCCCCCTTGATGCCGCTGCCGCCGACGTCGATGCCGAATCCGCGATTTTGTGGTGTGGCAGTTTCGGACGCGGGTTCGGCGCTGGTCATCGAATCTCCTCCGGCGAGAAGTGGGCTGTCGGGACTCACCTTATCCAGCGGAGCAAGCCTTCCGCGCTGGCTGTTGACGCATGTCCAGGAACAAACCTCGGGCGGGTCGCCCGGGACGGGCGAGTCCGGCGGGGAGCGCGGCAGATGTGATGCGATAGACGAGTGACGCGACCCGACGACGAGCCGGCGCGGCTGCGCGCTGTTGCCGAAACGTTGGCCGCGGAGGCGGCGGCGTTTGTCCGAAATCGGCGGGCCGAGGTGTTCGGCGCTGCCCCAGCGGCGGGCACGGGCCCGGCCAACTCGCCTGGCGACGAAGTGGTGCAGTCCAAGACCACCCCGACCGATCCGGTGACGGTGGTCGATACCGACACAGAGCTCCTGTTGCGCGATCGGCTGGCCCAACTGCGGCCCGGCGACCCGATTCTGGGCGAGGAGGGCGGCGGGCCGGAGACGGCGGCTCGGGACGGCGAGATCACCTGGGTGGTGGACCCCATCGACGGCACGGTGAACTTCGTCTACGGCATCCCGGCCTACGCGGTGTCCGTCGCGGCGCAGGTGGCCGGTGTGTCGGTGGCGGGCGCGGTCGCCGACGTCGTCGGCGAGCGGGTGTACTCGGCGGCCGCCGGACTCGGTGCACACGTCACCGACGCCCGGGGGAGCCGGCCGCTGCACTGCACGGGCGTCGACAAGCTGTCAATGACGCTGTTAGGCACCGGCTTTGGCTACTCAGCCCGCCGCCGGACCGCCCAGGCGGCGCTGGTGGCCCGAATGCTGCCGCTGGTACGGGACGTGCGCCGGCTCGGTTCGGCGGCCTTGGACCTGTGCATGGTCGCTGAGGGCCGGCTGGATGCGTACTACGAACACGGCCTGCAGCCGTGGGATCGCGCGGCGGGAGGCCTGATCGCCGCCGAGGCGGGGGCGCGGGTGGTGTTGCCCGCCCCGGACGTGCAGGGCGCCGGGATCACCGTGGCTGTCGCGCCCGGGGTCGCCGAAGAGCTGCTGGCAGTGCTGGAGCGGTTCGGCGGCCTGGAACCGATCGAGGCGTGATCGTCAGCAACTGCTGGCGTGGATCTTGGTCAGCAGTGCGGGATCCGAAGGTTCGGTAGCGCCGGGGCGCAGGGCAGCCAGAGCGGAGTCGATGTTGTCGCTGTGGGCCAGCGCAGTGAATTCGGTGCCGAGCACCAGATCGACGGAGTCATCGGCCCTGCCATCGTGGTAGAGCTCGGTGCACGGCGCCACCAGCCAGACGGCGGCCGCAGCCGCTTGCCCGGCAGTGCCGAACCGGATCTGGCCTTGGCAGGTGAGCCGGGTGCCGGCATAGACAGGGTCGTTGGCCGCGGTCGGCTGGGCGAACCCCAGGTCCTGTAGCGCACCGGCGACGTCGGCGGCTTGCCCGCCACGCCCACTGGCGTTGAGTACGCGGATCTTGGTGTCGGTGAGCTTGGCCGGAGTGACGTCGGTCATCTCTGTGCGGGTGACTTGCTCGCCGAGGCTGGGCGGTGCGGTGGCGCCGGACTGCGGTGGCGGTGGCGGGCACGTCGCGGCCTCGCGAACGTCAGACTTCCGTGTCAGCGCGGCCGTCCAGACCGCTGCCGTCGCCGCAAACAACAGGATCAGGACCACGATCGCCGGGCGCGGGTTGCGCCGGCGGAAGGGTCGGCCGTGCTTGTCGAAGGCAGTGCCTTCTGTGATTTGTGCGACCACACAAGCACTCTAATCGCACCCTGATCTCGCCGTTCCGCGCCGTTTGCCACGGCCAGCGGTAGTCTGTGACGTAAATCACACTCTAATAGCGGCAGATGCGGGCACGAATCATTTGGTGGATGCGTTCGGCACTGGTACAAAGCGTTGCTTGGACTAAAGGCTTTAGGGGATGAGACGGGGAGATGAAGATGCCTACCGACTATGACGCTCCGCGGCGTACCGAAACAGACGACGTCTCGGAAGACTCGCTGGAGGAGCTCAAGGCGCGACGTAACGAGGCCGCTTCGGCGGTGGTGGACGTGGACGAGTCCGAGTCCGCGGAGTCGTTCGAGCTTCCTGGTGCCGACCTCTCCGGTGAGGAACTGTCGGTGCGCGTCATTCCTAAGCAGGCCGACGAGTTCACCTGCTCGAGCTGCTTCCTGGTGCAGCACCGCAGTCGGCTGGCCAGCGAGAAGAATGGCGTGATGATCTGTACCGACTGCGCAGCCTGATCGGTCAGCTGCGTAATGCCGACAGCACCCGCTCTGGGTGGCGGCAACTCACCAACCAGTACGGCGTGGGATCGTCCGGGTCGTCCAGCACTACCAAAACCATGGGGCCGACCCATGCCCGGTGCACGACGAACGCGGCTGGATCCAGTTGTCGGCCCAGTGCCGCCGACTTGGCGCTGCGCGGGATTTCGGCGGAGCGGGCGATAGCCGTGACCGGCAGATGCGCCTCGCCGGCCCACAATTCGACTTCGTCACCCGCGGTGACGCGGATTTCGACGCGGCTCAGCCACAGCAGCACGCCCGCCGCGACCGGCAGCAGGATCGCGTACGGCAGCCAGTCGGGTAGGGCGCGCACACCCAGGTTGACTTCGAAGGCGATGAGCCCGGCCAAGGCGAAAGCCGGGGGCCACCACCACCAGGGCACCCACAGCCGTTCGCGGTATCGCACGTTGTGCGGAGCGACGCGGGTACTGGACATCGGGTCAAGGGTAATCTGTGCCCCCGTGTCGACCACTCTCACCGTTGTCCGTCTCGACCGGGGGCTCCCGATGCCCAGCCGCGCCCACGAGGGCGACGCCGGGGTCGATCTGTTCAGCGCCGAAGACATCGAACTGGCACCGGGACACCGTGCCCTGGTGGGCACCGGCGTCGCGGTGGCCATTCCGTTCGGAATGGTGGGCTTGGTGCATCCACGCTCGGGATTGGCTTCGCGCGTAGGGCTTTCGATTGTCAACAGTCCGGGCACCATCGACGCGGGTTACCGTGGCGAGATCAAGGTCGCGCTGATAAACCTGGACCCGGTGACCCCGATCGTGGTGCATCGCGGCGACCGTATCGCCCAGTTACTGGTGCAGCGGGTCGAGCTCGTCGAGTTGGTTGAGGTCTCGTCCTTCGACGAGGCCGGGCTGGCCCAGACCTCACGTGGCGACGGCGGCCACGGCTCCTCCGGCGGACATGCAAGCTTGTGATGACGACGCGGTGGGGGGTACCGCCCCCTGGCGGAGGACGAAGCGATGAAGAGGAGCGGCGCTGATGGCGGCATTCCGTATACGTAAAGGCAAGGACGACCGCGAATCCGCTTCTGACGAGGCCAAGGAGCCAGAGGTCGCCGAGACTTCAGTCGAAGAGCTCGCCGAAGCCGTCGAAGAAGCCGAAGAGCTGGTGGGCCCGTTCGACATCGAGGATTTTGACGACCCGTCGGTCGCCGAGATTGCGCGACTTGACCTCGGCTCGGTGCTGATACCGATGCCGGCCGCGGGCCAGATGCAGGTGGAGCTCACCGAAACCGGTGTGCCGAGTGCGGTGTGGGTCGTCACGCCCAATGGCCGTTACACGATCGCTGCCTATGCGGCACCGAAGACGAGCGGTCTATGGCGTGAGGTTGCCAGTGAGCTGGCGGAGTCGCTGCGCAAGGACTCGGCGAAAGTGTCGATCAAAGACGGTCCGTGGGGCCGCGAGGTTGTCGGCACCGCGTCAAGCGTGGTGCGTTTCATCGGTGTCGACGGCTACCGCTGGATGATCCGCTGCGTGGTCAACGGCCCGGCCGAAACGATCGACGCGCTGACTGAAGAGGCCCGGGAGGCGTTGGCCGACACCGTCGTTCGCCGTGGCAACACGCCCCTCCCGGTGCGGACACCCTTGCCGGTACAACTGCCCGAACCCATGGTTCAGCAGCTGCGCGAGGTTGCCGCCCAGCAAGCCGCGGCGCAGCAGGAGGAAAACCAGCCGGATGCCCGCCGCGGCGTCGAAGGTTCGGCCATGCAGCAGTTGCGCAGCAGCACCACCGGCGGCTAGCCCCGGATCACTGCCCGCCTTTCGCTGCTTCGTTCAGAGCGGCCAGGCAAGCCGTACCCAGCGCGGCGGCATCGGCGCCGATTTCGTCGAGTGTCACCGTCCGCAGCGCCGCACGCGGGGCGGCGTCCGTCCACTCGACGCCGACCTGCAGCGGGTGAATCGGATCGTCGACCGCCGCGGCCACTCCCATCGGAACCGCCAGCCTGCCCAGTTCGGTTCGGCTCGGTGCGACGTAGGCGGCCGCTTCCTCCATGGCGTCGGGCAACTGTGGCCACTGGCCCCGCCACGACCGAGCGAGTTCGTCGGCCAACCAGGCCGGGCTCGACGCCCGCATCTGCGCTGTCGTTGCCGCCAAGCCGTCACGCCGCAGTTGCGATGCCGTGTAGCGGGCCGCCAGCGCGGCCGGCGCGGATTCGGGTTCGGCGTTCCAGGCCGGCAGTGCGGCCAGCACGGCGACCGCGCGACCGGGATGTGCCAGCGCCCATGCGGTGGCGACCGCGGCGCCGATCGAGACGCCGCCCACGCAGATCGGGCCGTCGGAGCGATCCGCGGAGGCGTCGTCCAACGCCGCCAGGTAGCCGGCCACCAGCCGGTCTGGCTGTGGAGCAGGGGTTATCAACACCGCGCCAACCGCCTCCAAGGGGCGGGAAAACGCTCGGCGAACGTAGTCGTGGTCGGAGCCAGTGCCGGGCAGCAACACGGTCGTGACGCCGCGCAAGTCGATAGCCACCCCTTGATACTGCCCGGGTGTCCAAAAGGGGTCCAAAATCACAGTTTCATCTATATGGCGCACGGGAACCATCAGGTCTACGGTGTCCGTTGTCGTAATAAAAGTTCGCTTAGCAACGTGCTCCGTAAGGACGTCGAATTGTCAGGAGTGGCCATGGGGGCCCAAGGTTATCTGCGCCGGCTCACCCGTCGGTTGACGGAAGACCCGGAACAGCGTGACGTCGAAGAGCTCTCCGACGAGGTGCTCAGCACCGGCGCCCAGCGCGCCATCGACTGTCAGCGGGGCCAAGAAGTCACGATGATAGGCACGTTGCGGAGCGTCGAGACCAATGGCAAGGGCTGCACCGGTGGTGTGCGCGCCGAACTTTTCGACGGCAGTGACACCGTCACCCTGGTCTGGCTGGGGCAGCGGCGTATCCCCGGTATCGACTCGGGCCGCACCTTGCGGGTGCGTGGCCGGCTGGGCAAGCTGGAAAACGGAACCAAGGCAATTTACAACCCGCACTACGAAATTCAGCGTTGACCTCCGATAGTCGAACGAGTGCCGAGCGCCTGCTGGCACAGGCCGGCGGCATCAGCGGGCTTGTCTACTCGACGCTGCCGGTGGTGGTTTTCGTGGCAGCCTCCAGCCTGGCCGGCTTGGTGCCCGCCATCGCCGCTGCGCTGGGCGTAGCGGCCTTGGTCCTGATCTGGCGCCTGATCCGGCGCGACTCGGTGCAACCGGCGGTTTCCGGCTTCTTCGGGGTGGCCATCTGCGCGCTGATCGCCTACCTGGTAGGGCAGTCCAAGGGTTATTTCCTATTGGGTATCTGGACGTCCCTGATATGGGCCGTCGTCTTCGCGGTATCGATTCTGATCCGCCGGCCCGTGGTGGGCTATTTGTGGAGCTGGGCGAGCGGGCGCGACAACGGCTGGCGCGAAGTCTCCCGGGCCGTTTATGCATTCGACATTGCGACGCTGTCCTGGACGCTGGTGTTCGTTGCCCGGTTCGCGGTCCAGGGCCACCTCTACGAACGCGGAGCGACCGGTTGGCTGGGATTCGCGCGCATCGCCATGGGCTGGCCGCTGACCGCGTTGGCGGCCTTCGTGACGTACGGGGCCATCAGAGCCGTCCGGCGCACGCTGGCGGGCGCGGAAGAACCCTCGGTTGACGTGGAAGCCCAAACAAGCGAAACGGCCGCCGCGCGCGAAGAAAGCGCGTCCTAGCGTCTACGCAGGGCCTGGTGACGTCAGGTGCTGGGCAGCAGCAGCTCGCGCAGGGCCTCCTCGGACTCGGCGACCGCGACGAAGAGCAACTCGTCGCCCCCTTCTAGCGGCTCATCGCCCTGCGGCACGATGACGCGTGGTCCGCGCAAAATCGTCACCAGCGAGACATCGCGGGGCAGTTGCAGCTTGCGCACCGGCTTTCCGCCCCAGGGCGTGTCGTCGGGCAGGGTGATCTCGACCAGGTTGGCCTGGCCCCGGCGGAACTCCATCAACCGCACCAGATCGCCGACGGCAACGGCCTCCTCGATCAGGGACGCCAGCATCCGCGGCGTCGACACCGCCACGTCCACGCCCCACGCATCGGTGAACAGCCACTCGTTGCGGGGGTCGTTGACGCGGGCCACCACCCTGGGCACGGCGAATTCGGTCTTGGCCAGCAGACTGAGCACCACGTTGGCCTTGTCGTCGCCGGTTGCGGCAACGACCACATCGAAGTCCTCAAGGTGGATCGACTCGAGCAGGGTCAGCTCACAGGCATCGCCGAGGCGCCAGTACGCACCGGGGATGGCGTCGGCGTCGATGTGTTCGGGATTGCGCTCGATCAGCGTGATCTCGTGCCCGTTCTCGACGAGCTCCCGGGCGACAGAGCGGCCGACGGCGCCGGCCCCGGCTACGGCGACTTTCACTGGCGCCACTCCTCAACCCCGGCTGCGCGCGCGTGTTCGTCGATGACGCGTTTCACTTAACGCCTGCCCGGCGAGTCGAAGTCCCCGCTTGGCGGCAACGCCGCAATGGCCACCGCCTCGGCCGCCCGGCCGGAAATGGCGGCGACGTACACCTGATCACCGGCCTGCAAGATGGTCTTCGGCTCGGGCAGGATACCGGTGCCGAACCGGATCAGGAACGCGACGCGAGCACCGGTGGCCTGCTCCAGATCGGTGGCCCGGTGGCCCACCCAGTCCTCGTGCAAGACGACCTGCGCCACGGCCACGGTGCCGGTGGGATCTCGCCATTTGGCGGTCTCGGTCTCCTGCGTCAGCGCATTGAGCAGGCGATCGGTGGTCCACGGCACGGTCGCGATGGTGGGAATGCCGAGACGTTCGTAGACCTCGGCGCGTTTCGCGTCGTAGATGCGGGCGACCACGCGCTGCACACCGAAAGTTTCCCGGGCCAGTCGCGCGGAGATGATGTTGGAGTTGTCACCCGAGGACACCGCTGCGAACGCATCGGCCTCCTCGATGCCAGCGCGCAGCAGCACATCGCGGTCGAAGCCCAGCCCCTGCACCCGTTCCCCGGCGAATTCGGGACTGAGGCGGTTGAAGGCGGAACTGTCGCGGTCGATGACCGCGACATCGTGGCCGATCCGGGACAACCCGTCGGCGACCGAAGACCCGACGCGGCCGCAGCCCATCACAACTACTCGCACTCGACGTCCTCTCGGCGGTGTCCTGCGCGTCAGTCAATCAGCGACCGACATTGGCCAGCCGATTTCGGCCAAGAAAATTCTCGCGTAGGGAACGCTACCGGCAACCCCGCGTGGGCTTAGTCTTGGCTCTCGTGTCCAAATTATCCACGGCAGCGCGCAGGTTGCTGATCGGACGGCCGTTTCGCAGCGACCGTCTGAGTCACACCCTGCTGCCCAAGCGGATCGCGCTGCCGGTGTTCGCCTCCGACGCGCTGTCCTCGGTGGCCTACGCACCGGAGGAAGTCTTCCTCGTGTTGTCGGTGGGTGGCCTGGCCGCCTACTCGATGGCCCCGTGGATCGGCTTGGCGGTGGCCGCGGTGATGTTGTTGGTGGTGGCCAGCTACCGGCAGAACGTGCACGCCTACCCCTCCGGTGGCGGCGACTACGAGGTGGTGACCACCAATCTGGGTGACACCGCCGGTCTGGTGGTAGCCAGCGCGCTGATGGTGGATTACGTTCTCACCGTTGCTGTTTCGACCGCGTCGGCCATGTCCAACATCGGTTCGGCGGTCCCGCTGGTGGCCCACAACAAGGTGTGGTTCTGCGTGGCCGCGATCCTGGTGGTGACCGCGCTGAACCTGCGCGGCGTGCGCGAGTCGGGGTTTGCCTTCGCCATCCCGACCTACGCCTTCATCATCGGTGTCGTCATCATGGTCGGCTGGGGGTTCATCCGAATCTTCGTGCTGGGTGACCATCTGCGTGCCGAATCCGCGAATTTCCAGATGCATTCCGAACACGGCAAGATCGTCGGATTCGCGCTGGTGTTCCTGATGGCCCGGGCGTTCTCGTCGGGATGCGCGGCGCTGACCGGTGTCGAGGCGATCAGCAACGGCGTGCCCGCATTCGAAAAGCCCAAGTCACGCAACGCGGCTACGACCCTGCTGATGCTGGGCGCCATCGCGGTGACCCTGTTGATGGGTATCACCCTGTTGGCCAAGAAGATCGGCGTTCAGGTGGTCGACGACCCGGCGACGCAACTGACCGGTGCCCCCGCGCACTACTACCAGAAGACGCTGATCACGCAGCTGGCGCACGAGGTCTTCGGCGGCTTCCACATCGGATTCGTGCTGATCACCGCGGTAACGGCGCTGATCCTGGTGCTCGCGGCCAACACCGCGTTCAACGGTTTCCCGGTGTTGGGTTCGGTGCTGGCCCAGCACAGCTACCTGCCACGACAGCTGCACACGCGCGGCGACCGGTTGGCGTTCTCCAACGGAATCGGGTTTCTGTCGGTGTCGGCGTTGCTGGCGATCATCGCTTTTCGCGCCGAACTCTCCGCGCTCATCCAGCTCTACATCGTCGGGGTGTTCATTTCGTTCACCCTGAGCCAGATCGGCATGGTGCGGCATTGGACCCGGCTGCTGCGCACCGAGACCGATCCGTCGGCGCGGCGCAAGATGGTCCGCTCCCGGGTGGTCAACACGATCGGCTTCATCTCCACCGGGACCGTCTTGCTGGTGGTCATGGTGACCAAGTTTGTGGCTGGGGCCTGGATCGCCCTCGTCACGATGGCGTTGCTGTTCGTGCTGATGAAGCTGATCCGGCGCCACTACGACGGCGTGAGCCGGGAGTTGGCCGAGCAAGCCGCCGAGCACGGCACCGAGATGGTGCTGCCCAGCCGCAATCACGCGCTGGTGCTGGTCTCGAAGTTGCATCTGCCGACTTTGCGCGCCTTGGCGTACGCGCGTGCGACCAGGCCCGACGTGCTTGAGGCGATCACCGTCAGCGTCGACGACGGGGAAGCCCGCGAACTGCAGCACCAATGGGAGCAGAGCGATATCAGCGTGCCGCTGAAGGTCATCGCCTCCCCGTACCGCGAAATCACCCGACCCGTGCTCGAGTACGTCAAGCGGATCGGCAAGGAGTCGCCGCGCACGGTGGTGACGGTGTTCATCCCCGAGTACGTTGTCGGCCATTGGTGGGAACAGTTGCTGCACAACCAGAGTGCGTTGCGACTCAAGGGTCGGTTGCTGTTCATGCCCGGGGTGATGGTGACTTCGGTTCCGTGGCAGTTGACTTCGTCGGAGCGGCTGAAGACCTTGCAGCCACATGCGGCGCCCGGGGACGCACGGCGAGGCATTTTCGATTGATTGCCGCGTCCGACTACCGGGAACTGACGCTTGTCACCGACGCCCCGGCGAACGGTGGTAGCTGTGTGGCGCGCCACGAGGGCCGGGTGGTGTTCGTCCGCTATGCATTGCCCGGGGAACGGGTTCGGGTCCGGGTCACAGCTGACCGCGGTTCGTATTGGCACGCCGAGGCCGTCGAAGTCCTCGACGCTTCGCCGGACCGGGTGGAGTCGCTGTGCCCGATCGCCGGGGTGGACGGCGCCGGGTGTTGCGATCTGGCGTTCGCCGAGCCCGGCGCCGCGCGCGCGATCAAGGCGCGGGTGGTGGCGAATCAGCTGCAGCGGCTGGGTGGTCACGAATGGTCGGGGGAGGTGGAACCGCTCTCGGAGGTGGGCCCGACGGGGTGGCGGACGCGGGTCCGACTCGCGGTGGGTGCGGACCGTCGCCCCGGCTTCCACCGCTACCACAGCGACGAGTTGGTGACCGATCTGCGCTGCGGCCAACTGCCCGCTGGCATGCTCGACGGGCTCGGCGGCGCCGACTGGCCGCCGGGCGCGCACCTGCAGGTGGCCCTGGACGACGACGGGCGGCGCCATGTGCTGCGCGCGGTCAAGCAGGGCAAGCGGACCATCCACAAGGTGGTCGAGGGCGAGTCGCGCGCGCAGCACCGGGTGGGCGGACGCAGTTGGCGGGTGCCGGTGAGCGCCTTCTGGCAGTCGCACCGGGACGCCGCCCGCGTCTACAGCGACCTCGTCGCGGACTGGGCGCAACCCGCGGCGGGCATGACGGCCTGGGATCTCTACGGCGGCGTGGGCATATTCGCCGCCGTGCTGGGCGCGGCGGTGGGGGATCGGGGCACGGTGCTCACGGTCGACTCCGCACGCGCGGCGTCCGGGGCCGCCCGGGAAGCGCTCGCGGACCTCCCGCAGGTCGAGGTCGTCACCGACTCGGTGCGACGGGCGCTCGCGGCGCGGTCGGGTCGGGTTCCCGGGGCTGATGTGGCGGTGCTCGACCCGCCCCGGTCCGGAGCCGGACGCGAGGTGGTCGACCTGCTCGCCGGCGCGGAGGTGCCGCGGGTGGTGCATATCGGTTGTGAGGCGGCTTCTTTCGCGCGGGATATCGGCCTGTACCGGGGGCACGGCTATACGGTGGAGAAGATCAGGGTGTTCGACGCTTTCCCGTTGACTCACCACGTGGAATGCGTCGCGTTGCTGATCCGATGATCGGGCCTGTCGCTTCGCGGACACCGGTGTTTTCCGACACGTTCGGTCGGGCAAGAAAGGTTTGAGGCGGCCGTTGTGAGCGAGACCTTGCGCTACGCGTTGATCATCTTGTTCTGCAGCGCCGTCGGTCTGGTCGCGGTATTGGCGAACCGCCTCACTGAGCGGGTGAAGGTCCCGGTCGCCCTGCTCGTGCTGGTCGGAGCGGCGGTGGCAGTGAAGGTGATGCCCGAGATCCAGCCGCCGGCCGAGCGGACGGTGGAGCGACTGTTGACCGTCGCGCTGGTGTTGGTGTTGTTCGACGGCGGAATGCACATCGGGCAGAAGCGTTTTCGCGAGGCCGTCGCCCCCATTCTGTCGGTCGGTGTCATCGGCACCTTCCTCACCGCCGCCGGCGCGACGCTGATGCTCCACTACGCGTGCGGAATCGACTGGTACCCAGCGGTTCTCGTCGCTACGGCGGTGGCCCCCACCGACCCGGCCGTCGTCTTCTCCGTGCTGGGCAAACGGGAGATCGCCGGACGCAGCAGCACAATTCTGGAGGGGGAGTCCGGCGCCAACGATCCCGTGGGTATCTCCCTGATGACCAGCCTGATCGCCGCCGGTGGCTTCACCGCGGCCGGCTTCGCCGGCGTGGGAACGCAATTCGCGCTGCAGATGCTGGTCGGGGCGGCCGTCGGGTTGCTCGGCGGGCGCGCCCTGCTGGTGTTCATGCGCCGAGTGGCCCTGCCCAGCGAAGGCCTCTACCCACTGCGAACGCTGGCTTGCTGCCTGATGCTGTACGGCATCGCCACGCTCGCCCACGGCTCCGGATTCCTGGCGGTGTTCGCCGCCGGCATCGTGATCGGCGACGCTCGCGCGCCCTTCCATCCTGAGATCAAACGCTTCCACGGGGCGCTGGCCGGTTTGGCCGAGATCGTTGCCTTCGCCGTCTTGGGTTTGACGGTAGACCTGCGCGTGCTCGCCCATCCCGACGTCTGGATTCCCGGAGTGGCCCTCGGCGTCGCCCTGACGGTACTGATTCGGCCGGTAGCGGTCGGCGCCAGCCTCATCGGTGTGGACCTACGGCGAAACGAACGCGCCTTCATCCTCTTCGCGGGCCTCAAAGGTGCGGTGCCGATCTTGCTGGGCGAGTTCTTGCGCGCCGCCCACATCGCCGACGCCGAACGCCTCTACGGCATCGTGGTCGTCGTCGTCATCTACAGCGTGCTGGTCCAGGCCACCGCGGTGCCTGGTGTTGCCCAACTCTTGCGCCTGCCGATGCGCACCGTGGAAACCCAGCCGTGGGCGGTCGGCGTCCGGCTCGCGGACGAGCCCGACGGGGTGCACCGATTCAGCGTCGCCTCGGGGTCCTTCGCAGATGGTTGCTCCGTTGCGGGTCTCGGTGACCGAGTCGGCGACATCTGGGTGAGCATTGTGGTGCGCACCACCGGCCTGGTGCCGGTGCGGGGGGACACCGAATTTCAACCCGGGGACGAGGTCGTCGTCCTGGCCGACCCCGAGCTTCACGGCACCCTCGCCGAATTGTTCGGCGCTGGGTAGCGGTCTTACTTCCGCGCGTTCCGTAGACTGGCCTGATGCTGGAACAGATCCGCGGGCCTGCTGATCTGCAGCACCTTTCCCAAGCGCAGCTTCGTGACCTGGCGCAAGAGATTCGGGAGTTCCTGATCCACAAGGTGGCCGCCACCGGTGGGCACCTGGGACCGAACCTCGGTGTGGTCGAGCTGACGCTGGCGCTGCACCGGGTATTCGATTCGCCGCACGATCCGATCATCTTCGACACCGGCCACCAGGCCTATGTCCACAAGATGCTGACCGGGCGTGCCCAGGAATTCGAAGGCCTGCGGAAAAGGGGTGGTCTGTCGGGATACCCGTCGCGCGCCGAGAGCGAGCACGACTGGGTGGAGTCGAGCCATGCCAGCGCCGCACTGTCGTATGCCGACGGCCTGGCAAAGGCGTTCGAGCTGACCGGGCACCGCAACCGGCACGTGGTGGCGGTGGTTGGTGACGGTGCGCTCACCGGCGGAATGTGCTGGGAGGCGTTGAACAACATCGCTGGGTCGCACCGGCCGGTGATCATCGTGGTGAACGACAACGGGCGCAGCTACGCGCCGACCATCGGCGGTGTCGCCGACCACCTGGCCACGCTGCGGCTGCAGCCGGCCTACGAACATTTGCTGGAGCGCAGCCGCAACATCATGCGCTCGGTGCCGCTGGTCGGCAAGGCCACCTACCGCTTCATGCACAGCGTGAAGGCGGGCATCAAGGATTCCCTGTCGCCGCAGCTGCTGTTCACCGACCTCGGGCTCAAGTACGTCGGCCCGGTCGACGGTCACGACGAACGCGCGGTGGAGGTCGCCCTGCGCAGCGCCCGTGGCTTCGGCGCCCCGGTGATCGTGCATGTCGTCACGCGCAAGGGGATGGGTTACCCGCCCGCCGAGGCCGACGAGGCCGAACAGATGCACTCCACGGTTCCGATCAATCCCGCCACCGGCATTGCCACCAAGGTGGCCGGCCCGGGCTGGACCAGCACGTTCGCCGAGGCGCTGATCGCCTACGGCCGCCAGCGCCGCGACATCGTGGCCATCACCGCGGCCATGCCCGGCCCCACCGGTTTGTCGGCCTTCGGGGAGGCGTTCCCGGATCGGCTGTTCGATGTCGGTATCGCCGAGCAACATGCCATGACGTCGGCGGCCGGCCTGGCCATGGGTGGGATGCATCCGGTGGTCGCGATCTATTCGACCTTCCTGAACCGGGCGTTCGACCAGATCATGATGGACGTTGCACTGCACAAACTTCCCGTCACCATGGTGCTCGACCGCGCGGGTGTCACCGGTTCCGACGGCCCCAGCCACAACGGCATGTGGGACTTGTCGATGCTCGGCATCGTGCCCGGTATTCGAGTGGCCGCACCCCGCGACGGCACGCGGCTACGCGAGGAACTCGGCGAGGCGCTCGACGTCAACGACGGCCCGACGGCGTTGCGGTTCCCCAAGGGGGACGTGGGCGAAGACATTCCGGCCGTGGAGCGACGTGGCGAGGGGCTGACGGCGCTCGACGTACTGGCGGTGCCGGCGGCGGGTCTGAACCACGATGTGCTGCTGGTTGCGGTCGGTGCCTTTGCTCCGATGGCGCTCGCGGTGGCCAAGCGGCTGCACAACCAGGGCATCGGAGTGACGGTGATCGACCCCCGCTGGGTGCTGCCGGTTTCCGACGGGGTGCGCGAACTTGCGGTGCAGCACAAGTTGGTGGTGACGCTGGAAGACAACGGCGTCAACGGCGGGGTGGGTTCGGCGGTGTCGGCCGCGCTACGGCGCGCGGAGATCGACGTGCCCTGCCGAGACGTGGGTCTGCCGCAGGAGTTCTACGAGCATGCGTCGCGTGGTGAGGTGCTGGCCGACCTCGGACTGACGGACCAGGACGTGGCCCGTCGGATTACCGGGTGGGTCGCCGCGCTGGGCGCCGCCACTCCGAGCGAGTCGGAGATCAGCGAGCGTCTGGACTAGGGTCGGCGGTCTGCCGCTCGGCGTTCGGCGGCACCTGCGCCCGCGCTAGGGCCCGGGCCAGCGCCGTCACCACGAGTTCGCGCTGCCACGCCCGTGCCTGACCGGCGCGCAGCTGTTCTTCGACAGCACTCACCGGATCTGCTGGGTCCTCCCACTCCCAACACAGCCGTCGCACCAGTTCGGGCGACAGCAGGTTTTCCGTCGGCACCTTCACCCGCTGCGACACCTCGGCCAATGCGGCCCGAGCCGCTTCCAGGCGCGCCGCGGCCTCCGGTTTGCGGCGGGTCCAGCGTGCCGGCGGCGGTGGTCCGTTGGACGTGTCGGACACTTCGGGCAGGTCCTGGTTGTCCCGGGCCGCTTCTAGGGCGGCCAGCCACATCGAGGCGTTGCGGCGCTGGTTACGCCCGCCGAACACCGGCAACGCGACGAGGTCGTCCACCGTTTTCGGGTCCTCGATGGCGGCGTCGATGATGGCCGAGTCGGGCAGGATGCGTCGCGGCGCGATGTCGCGGCGCTGGGCGATCGTGTCGCGCACCGTCCACAACTCGCGAACCGCCGCCAGACCCCGCCGGTCACGGACCCGGTGGATGCCCGAGGTGCGCCGCCAGCGCTCCCGCCGCGACGCGGCCGACGGCGTCCTGGTCTCGTATTCCCGCAGATACTCGAATTCTTGTGCGGCCCAATCGGTTTTGCCCTGTTCAGCGAGCACCGCGGAGATCGCCGCGCGCAATTCGATGAGCAGTTCCACGTCCAGCGCGGCGTAGTTGAGCCAGTCGCGCGGCAGGGGACGCTTGGACCAGTCCGCCGCGCCGTGCCCCTTGACCAAGCCCTGACCCAACAGGCGCTGGACCATGGTGGCCAGGTTCACCCGGTCGAAGCCGGCCAACCGCCCGGCGAGCTCGGTGTCGTACAGCGCGGACGGTCGCATGCCTACCTCGGCCAGGCAGGGCAGATCCTGATCCGCCGAATGCAGGATCCATTCGTCCGTGCCGAGCACCTCGGCGACCGGTCGCAGCACGGTCAGCGGGTCGCCGCCGTGGCTGACCGGGTCGATGAGCACGGTGCCGGCGCCGGCGCGTCGGACCTGGATCAGGTAGGCGCGGTTGGAGTAGCGGAAACCCGATGCCCGCTCGGCATCGACGGCGAACGGTCCGCTACCGCGGTCCAACTGCTCGGCCGCCGCCTCGATCTGGCGCGCGGACACCGACAACTCCGGCAGTCCCTCCGCCGGATGCAGCAGCGGCACGTGCTCCGGCTCCGCGCCGCCCTGCGACTCTGCCTCAGGGCACATATCAGGCGCGTGACCGGGAGCCCAAGTCGATGACCCCAGCGGGAGGCAGACCCGCCGCGTGCTCCAGGACGTCGCAGAACGCTTCGACGTGGCTGCCGACATCGGGTTCGGTCGCCGTCCATGAAGCACGAAGCTCGAGTTGGTGGGCGCGCGGCGGGCCGGAGATGTCGCCGTAGCGCACCGAGGTGGTTGCGGTGACGGTGCCGCCCAGGGCGGTCATGTGGTTGGTCCGTGCGTCCAGCGCTTCGACCAGCCAACTCCATGCGACTTCGGGCAGCAGCGGGTCGACGGCTTCGTGCGAATCCAGGTCGGCTTGCACGTAGGCGACCAAGCGGATGGTGCCGTCCCATGCGTCGGAACCCTCCGGGTCGTACAACAGGATCAGCCGGCCGAACGCGTCGCCGTCGGACAACTCCGGCACGGTGTCCTGATCCGGGTGTTTGATCTCGGCACCCAAGGCGTAGCTGTACGGGGCCAGCCGCTGAGGTGGTCGAATGGGGCCGAGCTCGATTTCCGGGCGCACGGTGACGGCGTTCATCGCCGCTACCGCCTCACGGAAAGGCGTCGGTTCGGCTGAGGTCACGAGGCGGCTCCTTCTTCACCGCTGCGCGCCTCCTCGGCGCGGGTCACGGTTTCGACGGTAGCCCCATCCGCCGACACGCGGGTACAGGCGCGCCGGTTATGCCTCGGGGGGCGCGCCAAACCTCGCCGGGCGCTTCTCGCGATGCGCGGCCAGGCCTTCCCGGACGTCGGGGCCGCCGAAACCGATGAATTCCAGGCCAAGGGACGTTTCGAAGGCGGGTCCGAACGTGCGGTACCAGTGATTCAGGCTGCGTTTGGTCCAGCGGATGGCGTCTTGGGCGCCATTGGCCAGGTTCTCGGCGAGACGGGTCGCGGTGGCCAGCACCTCGTCGTCTTCGACGCAGGTGGAGACCAAGCCGATGCGTTCGGCTTCCTCCCCGGACAGCACCTCGCAGGTCAGCAGGTAGTACTTGGCCTTGGCCATCCCCACCAGCAGCGGCCAGCAGATGGCGGCGTGATCGCCGGCGGCGACGCCCAGTTTGGTGTGGCCGTCGATGATCTTCGCGGTCCGCCCCGCGACCGAGATGTCGGCGAGCAGTGCGACCACCAGGCCCGCGCCGACCGCCGGGCCCCTGATCGCCGACACCACCGGTTTGTCGAGGTTGACCAGGTTCATCACCAGGTCGCGGGCCTCCCGCAGGATGCGGATGCGGCCCTGGTAGTCGTTGATCGTCTCGTCGATCAGGTCGAAGCTGCCGCCGGAGGAGAAGGCCTTGCCTTCGCCGCGGACCAGCACCACCTTTACCGCGGGGTCGCGGTCGATTACCGGCCAGATGTCGGCCAGGTCCCGGTGCATCTGGGGCCCGACGGAATTCAGTCCGGGTGCGTCCAGAACCAGATTGAGCACCCCGTTGTCGGTGGTTTCACAACGCAGGCTGGGGAAGTCGTCATAGGAGACGGGCGGGATCTTCGGCGTCTTCGGCATCGGAGGTGATGTTACGCAAGCGCGTATCCGCGCCCGTGGCAGCATTGACACCGATGAATACCCGTCGCGAGCTTGACCAGTCTCCGTATCTGGCAGCGGTTGCCGGCCGCAAGCCCAGCCGCGTGCCGGTGTGGTTCATGCGTCAGGCCGGCCGTTCGCTGCCCGAATACCGAGCTCTGCGTGAACACCACACCATGCTGGGCGCGTGTTTCCAGCCGGAAGTGGCCTGCGAGATCACGTTGCAGCCGATTCGCCGCTACGGCGTCGATGCGGCGATCCTGTTCTCCGACATCGTGGTGCCGCTGCGCGCCGCCGGTATCGACCTGGACATCGTCGCGGACGTCGGGCCGGTTATCGCGCACCCGGTGCGGACCGCGTCCGACATCGATGCGATCAAACCCCTTGACCCCGAAGCGATTACGCCGATCCTGTCGGCTGTCACGCTGTTGGTGGCCGAGTTGGGCGAGGTTCCGCTGATCGGTTTCGCCGGGGCGCCGTTCACGCTGGCGTCGTACCTGGTCGAGGGCGGGCCGAGCCGCCATCACGCCCGCACGAAGGCGATGATGCTGGCCGCGACGGGGGACTGGCATGCGCTGATGACCAAGCTCACCGACCTGACCATCGCGTTCCTGCGCGGCCAGATCGAGGCCGGGGTGGACGCGATTCAACTCTTCGACTCGTGGGCGGGGACGCTGTCGCTGTCCGACTATCGGCAGTACGTGCTGCCGCACAGCTCGCGGATTTTCGGCGCGCTAGCCGAGTACGGGGTGCCCATGACGCACTTCGGCGTCGGCACCGCTGAGTTGTTGGGGGTCATGTCAGAAGCGGGCGCAACCGTCGTCGGCGTCGACTGGCGCACCTCGCTGAGCGACGCCGCGACCAGGGTCGCCCCCGGCACGGCGCTGCAGGGCAACCTCGATCCGGTCGTGGTGCTGGCCGGCTGGGAGGTGGTGGAGAAAGCGGCCCGTGCGGTGGTGGACGACGGACGTCGCGCTGTCGACGCCGGCGCGACCGGGCACGTGTTCAACCTCGGTCATGGGGTGCTGCCGGAGACGGACCCTGGTGTGTTGACCGATCTGGTGGCGCTGGTCCACTCGCTATGACGACCTCGTTCTGCATCGTCGGGGGCGGCATTTCGGGGTTGGCGGCCGCGTACCGGTTGCGGCTCGCGGCCGGTGACGACGCGCGCATAACGCTGTTCGACCCGGCGGATCGGCTCGGTGGGATCCTGCGCACCGAGGAGGTCGGGGGGCAGCCGATGGATGTCGGCGCCGAGGCGTTCGTGCTGCGCCGACCCGAGATGCCGGCGCTGCTGGCCGAACTGGGCCTGTCGGACCTGCAGCGGACCCCCACCGGCGTCCGGCCGCTGATCTACAGCGCGGGCACGACGCATCCGTTGCCGACGGGCACGGTGATGGGAATCCCGGCGTCGGCGGAGTCCGTTGCCGGGCTTGTGGACGAGGAGACCGTGGCGCGGATCTCGTCCGAGCCCGCTCGCCCATTCAGTTGGAAACCGGGCAGCGACCCGACGGTGGCCGAGTTGGTGGCCGACCGGTTCGGCGAGCAGGTGGTGTCGAGGTCGGTGGACCCCTTGCTCAGCGGGGTCTACGCGGGTTCGGCCGCGACGATCGGGCTGCGCGCGGCCGTGCCGAGTGTGGCGGCGGCGCTGGACCGCGGCGCCGCGAATCTGACCCAGGCGGTTCGGCAGGGGATGCCGCCCGCCAGTAACGCGCCGATATTCGGTGCGGTGGCCGGCGGCTATCAGGTGCTGGTCGACGAACTCGTTTCGCGCAGCCGGGTGCACTGGGTTCGGGCCGCGGTCTCAGCTTTGCAACCGGGCTGGGAGTTGCGCGACGACACCGGGTCCCGTTGGGACGCCGACGCGGTGGTCCTCGCGCTCCCGGCGGCCCGGATGGCGCATCTGGTCGGCGATGTTGCGCCGGGCGCCGCGGCGGCGGCTGGGCGAGTCGTCAGTGCGTCCTCGGCGGTGGTCGCGCTGGCCGTACCCGCCGACACACCCTTCCCGCAGTGTTCGGGCGTGTTGGTGGCATCGGGTGAGCCGTTGCACGCCAAGGCGGTCACGCTGTCGTCGCGCAAGTGGGGCGGTGCAGGCGGCGGCGTGCAGCTGTTGCGATTGTCGTTCGGACGATTCGGCGACGACCTGGCGTGTCGCGCTTCCGACGACGAGTTGCTGACCTGGGCCCGGGCCGATCTGGCCGAGATATTCGGGTTCGCGGTCGATGTGGCCGACGCGCGGGTGCAGCGTTGGATCGATGCGATGCCGCAGTACGGGCCCGGGCACGCGGAACTGGTCGCGGAGTTGCGCGCCGGGCTGCCGCCGGGTCTCACCGTGGCCGGCAGCTACCTCGACGGCATCGGCGTCCCGGCGTGTGTCGGTGCGGCGGGGCGCGCGATCGAGGCGCTCGGAGTGGAAGTGGCACGATAGGTTTCATGGCCAAGCTCGACTTCGACGCTCTGAACGCGACGATTCGCTACCTGATGTTCTCCGTTTTTTCGGTGCGGCCCGGTGAGCTGGGCGACCAGCGGGATGCCGTGATCGACGACACCGCCACGTTCCTCAAGCAGCAGGAAGAACGCGGCGTGGTGGTGCGCGGTCTGTATGACGTGGCGGGTCTGCGTGCGGACGCGGATTTCATGATCTGGACCCACGCCGAGCGCGTCGAGGACCTGCAAGCCACCTACGCCGACTTTCGGCGGACCACGACCCTGGGGCGGGCTTGCACGCCGGTGTGGAGCAGCGTGGCGCTGCATCGCCCGGCGGAGTTCAACAAAAGCCACATCCCGGCGTTCCTTGCCGGCGAGGAACCCGGCGCCTACATCTGCGTGTATCCATTTGTGCGGTCCTACGAGTGGTATCTGCTGCCCGATGAGGAACGCCGCCGCATGCTCGCCGAGCACGGCATGGCCGCGCGGGAGTACAAGGACGTGCGAGCCAACACCGTGCCGGCCTTCGCGCTGGGCGACTACGAGTGGTTGCTGGCCTTCGAGGCCCCGGAATTGCACCGGATCGTCGACCTGATGCGGGAGCTGCGGGCCACCGACGCCCGCCGGCACACCCGCGAGGAGACGCCGTTCTTCACCGGGCCGCGGGTACCGGTTGAGCAGCTGATCAACGGGCTGCCGTGACACACGCGGCCGATCCCAACGATCCGACAGACCCGACCCGGTTCGAGGAGCGGTACCGAGACGAGCGGCTGGCCCACGGCCTGCCCGCAGCCACGCCGTGGGACATCGGCGGGCCGCAGCCGGTGGTGCAGCAACTCGTGGCGGTGGGTGCGATCAAGGGCGACGTGCTCGATCCGGGGACCGGGCCCGGGCACCACGCGATCTACTACGCCACCCAGGGCTATTCGGCGGTAGGCATCGACGGGTCCGCCACGGCCATCGAGCGCGCCCGGGAGAATGCGCGCAAAGCCGGAGTATCGGTCGATTTCCAGGTGGCCGACGCGACCAAATTGGACGGGCTGGACGGCCGGTTCGACACGGTCGTCGACTGCGCCTTCTACCACACCTTCAGCACCGCCCCGGAGCTGCAGAGGTCTTACGTGGAGGCGCTGCATCGGGCCACCAAGCCGGGCGCACGGCTCTACATGTACGAGTTCGGTGAGCACAACATCAACGGCTTCAAAATGCTTCGGACGCTGCCCGAGAGCGCCTTTCGCGACGTACTTCCCCTTGGTGGTTGGGAGATCACCTATGTCGGGACTACCACCTATCAGGTGAACATGAGCGCCGAGGCGATCGAGTTGATGGCCGAACGGAACCCAGAGGTGGCCGATCAGGTCCAGGACGTGTTGGGGCGGTTCCGGGCGATGGAGCCGTGGCTCGTCGATGGTCGGGTACACGCGCCGTTCTGGGAAGTGCACGCGACGCGGGTGGATTGAGCGGGCGTTGCGGAGGCCGGCTTCGTCATCGGCTTCGTCACATCCGTCACTCTGATCGCTAGCCCAGGAATGTGGCTCGCTGCCCGGCTTTGAGCGACTATCGCTTTACGTCGAAATGTCCCGCCTGCGTTGCCATTTTGTCGCTACAAGCAGGGCGGAGATCATGCCGCCCGGAGCGGAGGCTGCTGTGGCGGTTGCGCCCAGTGTGGCAGTTGTGACGCAGCTGCCCGGCTTGGACGGTTAGGAACCCTCGGGTACCAACCGCAACGAGATCGAGTTGATGCAGTAGCGCTGATCCGTCGGCGTGGGGTAACCCTCACCCTCGAACACGTGCCCCAAGTGGCTGTGACAGTTGGCGCAGAGCACCTCGGTGCGCGTCATCCCCATCGAGTGGTCGGCGCGCAAGATCACCGCGTCGCTGCTCGACGGATCGTAGAACGACGGCCACCCGCAGTGCGACTCGAATTTCTCTGTGCTGCGGAACAATTCGGCTCCGCAGGCCCGACACTGATAGATGCCCTGGGTCTTGGTGTCGGTGTACTCACCGGTGAATGGACGCTCGGTGCCCGCACGGCGCAGCACGTGGAATTCCTCGGGAGTGAGCCGCTTGCGCCACTCGTCGTCGGTGAGTTCCAGCTTCGGTTTGGTCATCTTTCCACGCTAGCTTTCTCCTGCTCAGCGTGCTCAGCACGGTTCTCCCGCTCAGCCCTCAGCCAGGCCGGATCAATGCCGTCATCCAGTCGGTTCTCGGCCTTGGCGTCCAGGTAGCGGAAGTAGAGCACGGTGAAGATCACGATCAACAGCAGGGACCAACCGTAGGTGATCTTCAGGTATTCCAGCGCACGTCCCCATCTCATCCACCGGAAGATCAGCCAGCGGTCCAGCGTCATGAAGCCGTAAATCGCCAGCCACGCCGGCCAATTGCGGATCACCGAGTTGGGCAGCACCACCGTCATCAGGAACGGGAACAGCATCATCGAGTAGTAGCCCTGAGCCAGGGACAACACGAGCCACGACCACAGCAGCAGCACGCCGGACGACGTGGTCACCCAGAACAGCGGGTCACGGGTGCGGTAGTAGCGGTACAGGAGCCACAGGGCCCCGATCGCGATCGCGGTGAACAGCACGCGCAGCCCGATGATCATCCACGTCGGCAATCCAAAGTAGAGGCCGTTGCCCAGGATCGAGCTGTTGAAGTAATCCCGGGTGCCCAGGATGTAGGGCAGTGTCCGGGTGAAGAAGTCGGTCGCGTTGGGCACCAGCGGCAGCGCAACCAGGTTCATAACAACCGGAATGACCAGTGCGGTCACCCATGCCCGCCACTGCCGGTTGACCAACGGCAGCAGCAACAGCGGGCCCAGCAGCGGTTTGAGAACCAAGGTCAGCCCGATCGCTGCGCCGGCCCACCACTGGCGACTGGTTCGCCCGTCCAGCAACCACCGCAGAAACAGCACCTCCAACAGCAGGATGCAGCCGTTGATGTTGGTGAAGACCAGGGTGTTGGTCACGGTCTCGGTGCAGAACATGGCCAGAATGAGGGCCGGGGCGGCCACCGAGGACAGCGTGAAGTTGAACATCCGCAGCAGCAGGTAGGCGGCGACGAGGATGGCCGCGGTGTTGATCGAGATGAACAGGTAGCGCGACGGCGCGAACGGCAAATAGCCGAACGGCGCCATCAGCAGGGTGCCGCCGGGGGGATAGAGATAGTGCGGGTCGACGTAGTCGAAGTGCTCGTTGTAGATGTCCCAGCCGTGCCGGAAGTTCAGCACCGCCCGGTACACGGGCTTGAAGTCGTCGGTGATGTTGCCGTTGATCGTCAGCACGATGCTGCGGTGCAACACCGACAAAATGGCTATCGGCCACAGCGCCGACCGCAGGATGGTGGCGGTGCTTTTGGGGCCGGGACGAAATGCGGCCTGCAGGGATTCGCGAATGCCGGTTCTGGTCGAGTCAGCTGCCGTCACCAGCGCACCGTACACCGGCGCGAGTCGTCGCGAACGGTCAGGCGGGACAATAAGTGTCGGTGCCGGGCAGCTTCCCGCTGTCCAAGTAGTCGGCCAACGGCGGCACCGCGCAGGATGAGTAGATGCTGGCGCCGTGGCCGATACCCTGCCACATCACCCGCTTGCTGGCCGCGTTCGCGTTGATGATGGTGGCCGCCGTCTGGGCGACCCCCTCGTTGCCGACGATCGGGTCGTTCTGCACGCCCAGCAACAGCACGTCAAGCTTGAGCTGCTTCGGTGCTTGCGCGGGCGTGCTACTGGGCCAATGGATGCACTTGACCAGGTTGAGCGCGGCGACCGTGCCGAACTGCGGATAGAGCTTGCCCCATGCGACCACCAACTCGCGGACCCGGTCGGGCGTCGGGCGGTTGACCGCGTCGCTGCAGGTACTGACGAACTGGCCGTCGGTGTCCCGGGTGGCCTCGGCGCGGTTGATCAGGTTGTTCAGCCCGTTCATGTCACCCGAGCGCGCTGCGGCCAGCGCATTGGCCAGGTTCGTGGTGTTGCTCACCCGGTCGCCCGTGGGGAAGCCCAGCGCGGTGGTGATCGCCCCGACGATGGAGGCCACCGAGGGGCTGGCGGGGCCCTGGTCGGCCCGAGCTGCCGTCAGCAACGCGCTGACCGCACCCTTCGGGTCCGCGCCTAGGGCGCAGTTGACCGCAACGCACTGCGCGGCGAACGCGTCCAGGCTCGCCTGCTGGCCTTTGACCTGCTGTTCGGCGGCGGCCTCGGCGTTGACCCCCAGCGCGACGGGGGAATCGAGGATTAGCCTGGCCACCTTGTCGGGGCGCGACCCGGCATAGGCCATCGCCACCTGGGTGCCGTTGCCGACACCGATCAGTGCGACCGCGGGCACATCCCAGATGTTGCGCAGTCGTTCGATGTCGTCAGCGGCGTGCGAGTTGTCGTAGGCGGAATCACCCGGCGCGATGGCGTCGGTGCAATTGGTGGTGGCGGTATTGGAAATATCGGACAGATTGGCCACCGGGTCGTCACCGGATCGGTACTGGGCTTGATCGCGCATGTCGTCGCGGTCGTAGTGATCGCGGCAGTCGATCGGGCTCGACATTCCCAGGCCGCGGCGGTCGATGGCGACGATCGGGTGGGACTTGAGCACGTCGGCGCCGGCGTGAGATAGCCAGACCGGCAGCTGGGTCGACGACGGGATGTCCGAACCGGTGGTGAAGACGAGCGGGCCCGCATCCTTGGGGGTCTGACCGGATCGGGCGCGGACGACGCCGATGCTCAACGACCCGGACCCGCCGTTGAGCGGGTCGAGGGCGGAGTCGAAGGTCGCGCATTCCAGCTTGACGCCCGCCGCGCCCGTCACACCGGCGTCCGAGTTGACCTGTGAGGTGCAGTCCCGCCACGACAGGTCGTTCTTGGGTGCGGCGATCGGTTGCGGGCCGCTCGGTGGTTTCGAAGTGGTGGGTACGCCCTGCGGTTTGGCGCCCGAATCGGTGGCGAAACGCGGGTCGGCGCCGAAGACGGGCACGCAGCCGGCGACCACCGCGCAGACCGCGACCAGGATCGTGGCGGACCTGAAGTGCCGACTCATGCCGACCACAGTAGCTGGACCCGCCGATTACTCCCGGACGTAGCGGGTGTACAGATAGCCCGCATCGTCGGTGATCACGTGCGCACAACGCATCTGGGTCATCACCTGACCCGGGCCGGTCACGATCCGGGGGGATGACCCGCCGACGATGCACGGCGCGATGGTCAGGCACAACTCGTCGAGCAAGCCGCGGTCGATGAATGCGCCGAGCAGCATGGGTCCGCCCTCGGTCAGGACCCGCCGCAACCCCCTTGCCCGCAGGTGAGCCAAGATCGCGGCCGCGTCGACGCTGGTCGGATCATCGGCGGAACAGTCGATCACCTCCGCAGGCAGCCCCGACAGCCGGTGGCGCGTGTCGTCGGCGGCCGCGGTGCAGGTGAGCACCAACACCGGCACTTCGGTGCGGGTGAACACGCCCAGGTCCTTGTCCAGGTGGCCGGCGTTGGTGACGATCGCCAGCGGCGGAATCTCGGCTTGGTGCCGAGCCTGACGCCGCTGGCGCGCGCCGATGCCCAGCCGCACTCCCGAGTAGCCCTCTATCCGCACGGTGCCCGCCCCGACCACGACGACGTCGGCGAGCTCACGAAGCATCGAAAAGATGGCGCGGTCGCCGGACCCGCCCAGGCCCCCGGTGAGGCCCGCCGCCGTGGCGCCGCCGTCCAGGCTGGCGATGAAGTTCGCCCGCAACCAACTGCCGTCCGCAATGTCCGGGTAGTCGTAAAAGACGGGCAGTTCGTCTTCAGCGATACCGCGGTCCGCGCCGAGCAGCGTCAGGAAGTCGGGCATGAGCTCGATTCCAGCACGCCGCTACAGTGCCTGCATGGACGGGCCCATATCGCGTCTGGTCGATCGCCATCCGTCGGTGTCCCCGGAGCGGCTGATCGCCCAATTGGACCCGCCGCCGACCTTCGCCGAGGTGAGCTTCGCGACGTACCGGCCAGACCCGAACGAACCCTCCCAAGCCGCCGCCGTCGAGGCCTGCCAGGACTTCTGTCGGCAAGCTGTGGAGCGGCGCTCGGGACGCAAGAAATGGTTCGGCAAACGGGAGGTGCTGCCCGGCGTCGGCCTGTACCTGGACGGCGGGTTCGGCGTGGGCAAGACCCACCTGCTGGCGTCGGCCTATTACGCATTGCCTGGCTCCGGGCCGGGTACCTCTCCGAACCCCAAGGCGTTCGCCACCTTTGGTGAGTTGACCCAGCTGGCCGGGGTGTTCGGCTTCGCCGAATGCATCGAACTGCTGTCCGACTACACCGCGGTGTGCATCGACGAATTCGAGCTCGACGACCCCGGCAACACCACCCTCATCTCGCGGATGCTGTCATCGTTGGTCGAACGGGGCGTGTCGATAGCCGCGACATCCAACACGCTGCCCGAGCAGCTGGGCGAGGGACGCTTCGCCGCCCAGGACTTTCTGCGCGAGATCAACACGCTGGCAAGCATTTTCACCACCGTCCGGATCGAAGGCCCGGACTACCGGCACCGCGACCTACCGCCGGCGCCTACCCCGTTGACGGACCAGGAGGTCGCCGCGCGTGCCGCTGCCGTGGAGGGAGCGACACTGGACGATTTCGATTCGCTTTGCGCCCACCTGGCCACCATGCACCCATCGCGGTACCTGACCCTGATCGAGGGTGTGCGGGCGGTGTTTCTGACCGGGGTGCACTGCATCGAGGACCAGAGCGTCGCGTTGCGGTTGGTGGCGCTCACCGATCGCCTGTACGACGCCGGCATTCCGGTCGTCGCCTCCGGGGCCAAGCTCGACACCATCTTCAGCGAGGAAATGCTGGCCGGCGGTTACCGCAAGAAATATCTGCGGGCCACCTCGCGGCTTTTGGCGCTCACGGCCGGCTGATCGCGCGCGCCATCAGGTAGTCGCTCTCAAGCTGGTCGCCGAGCCGAAAAGTTCTGGTACCGCTGACTTCAAAGCCGCATTTGGTGTAGAAGCGTTGCGCCCGAACGTTTTGCCGGTTGACCCCCAGCCACACGCGGCGCACACCCTGCCGGGCGGCCCGGTCCAGTACGGCGTCCATCAACTTTCCCGCCACGCCGCGGCCGTGGAAGTCGGGCAGCACGTAGATCTTCGATAGTTCGGCGCTGCTGTCGGATTCGGGGATGTCGCGAATCAGCATGGCGTACCCGATGATTCGTTCGTCGTGGTGCGCGGCCAAGATCGCTCGTCGTGGGTCGCTCAGATACTCGGCGAAGCGGGCCGCCGACAGGTTTGCCGCGATGAAGGAGGCGACGTTAGTGGCCGTCACCGAGGGCGGGCAGGCCAGCGGAAAGGTGGCCGCGGCCACGTTGGCCAGCTCCCCGGCCGAAGCCGCCGCGGCGATGTCTATGTGCAGGTCAGAGATTCCACTGCGCAAGGTGCTCGCCGGTCTTGCGGTCCAGCAGCACGACCACGGAAATCGGGTCGCGGTAGGCGTCCCAATACACGCCGCCCCGCACGATCGAACCTTGCGGCGCGTTGCCGAGCGCGGCGTCCAGCCAGTCGGGCGCGTCGCAGGCCCGCGGCTTGTAGGCGTCGGCGAACGGTGTCACGCCGTCGAAGCTGAAGTTGGTCGCCATGATGAACGAGGTCGGGACCCGGACCGCGTGGACGGTGACATCGGCGCGGTTGACCGAGCTGCCGGGGAAGCTTTTCACCGGAACGCCGCTGCGCGTGTAACCGAACCCGGGCGGCGGGTCGACGGGGGTCACGCTGCTGACGGTGACATCGGCGACGTAGGTGCCGGTGTCCACCCGCAGCGTGTCCCCGATGTGGCCGATCGGAGCGTCACCGGCCCGTGCGCGGGGAGCCGTGACCCCCGCCGCGGTGATGCTCGCGACCGCGATCAGCAAGGTGGACAAGGCGATCAGCCAGCGATGCATCTTCGCATGATTGCACACGCGGTAATGCGAAGGGGAGGGGTTAGCTGGGTTCCTTGGGGACGGCCAGTGATTGCAGGGCGTCCGCCAGGTCGGTCTCGACCCGCTGCTTGTCGACACCGGCTTGGTGCAGCGGTCCGGCGCCGTCTTCCAGTTCGAGCAACGCCAGCAGCAGGTGCTCGGTGCCGATGTAGTTGTGGCCTAAGCGAAGTGCCTCGCGGAAGGTCAATTCGAGCACCTTGCGCGCCGGTCCGCTGAATGGGATCAGATTGGGTGTCTCCGCTGCGGCGGGCGGCAGTTTGACGGCGGCACGCAGCTTTTCGGTGTCGACGTTTCGTTTTTGCAGCAGCAGGGTCGCCAGTGCCGCCGGGTCGCTGAGCATGCCGAGCAGCAGGTGGTCCGGCGTGATCTCGCTGTTGGCCGCGTCGTGGGCGGCGTTCTGGGCCGCGACCACGGCGTTTCGTGCCCGGGGGGTGAAACGGCTGAAGCCTTGATCGGGGTCCAAGGTGGTGGCCTCGGGTTTCGGGACGAATCTCTTTTGCGCCGCCTGTTTGGTGACGCCCATGGCTTTGCCGATCTCGGTCCAGGAGGCGCCCGAGCGACGCGCCTGATCGACGAAGTGCCCGATCAGGTGATCGGCGATCTCGCCGAGGCTTTCGGCGGCCAAGACGGCGTCCTGGAGTTGGTCCAGGGCGTCGGTGTGCACCGTCTTGATCACGTTGATCAGGTCGTCGAGGCGGACGGGATAAGCGATCTTGGTTGGTTCCACCATGGCGTCAACGCTAGGTTGACGATTGGGCGGTGTCAACCTTGGGTTGACGATGCCCGCTCGATTTGTTCGAGATGCGGCAGCGCCGTGCCTCTGGGACCATCTCTGAGCTATGAGAACCCTGCTGACGATGACCTGCCTCGTGGTGGCGATCGGCATGGCCGCGCCGGCCCAGGCTGACGCGGGCCAAGACCAAGCTTTCATCGTTTCGCTCAATGCTGCCGGTATCACCTACAAGGATCCCGAGAGCGCGATTGCGGCCGGAAAGAGCGTTTGCAACATGGCCAATCAGGGCAAGACCGGGGCCGAGGTGGTCGAGATCCTGCAAGCCGGAAATCCCGGGCTGACCCAGGAAAACGCCGCACGGTTCACGGCGATCTCAGCGGGTGTCTACTGCCCTGCGAAACTTCCGCCGAAACAGGGCACGTAGCCGGGGGTTCGCCGGGCACGCCGTCCATCCCACCACGGTAGGCCTGCGGCGACGCCCGATGCTCAGTGTGCGACCGGGCACCCGCCGGCGTAGTCCACCTGCCAATGCTTGATGCCGTTGAGCCAGCCCGATCGCAACCGGTCGGGAGCCGACAGCGGCACCAGGTCCGGCATGTGGTCTGCGATGGCGCCGAACATCAGGTTCAGCGTCATCCGGGCCAGGTTCGCGCCGATGCAGTAGTGCGCGCCGTGACCACCAAAGCCCAGGTGTGGGTTGTGATTTCGGGTGATGTCAGTCGAAGTTGGCCGAGCGGTACAGCATGACGACCCGCTGGCCCTTCTTGATGGTCACACCGGACAGTTCGACGTCCTGCAGTGCGGTGCGTTGGAAGGACGTGACCGGAGTGCCCCAGCGCACGATCTCGTCGGCCGCGGTTTCCGGGCGCCCCCGCTTGAACAGTTCCCACTGGTCGGGGAATTCGGTGAAGGCCATCATGCCCTGGGTGATCGAATTGCGCGTGGTCTCGTTGCCGGCCACCGCCAACATGAGCGCAAACCAGCCGAACTCGTCGTCGGACAACTTTTCGCCGTCGATGTCGGCCTCGAAGCCGACATGTCAAACCTCCTGCGTCGACGGTGCCGGGACGACATCTGCAGCCATCGCTTCGATCGCAAGGAACGCGAAAGTCATCGCCGGAGCGAGTGTTCCACCCGCCCCGGGATAAGACGGACCCATCACGCTGACCGTCGTGTTGCCCGCCGCGTACAGGTCGGCGATCGGATGCCCGACGGCGTCGAGGACACGTCCGCTGGTGTCGGTGCGCAGCCCGGACTTGGTGCCGAGGTCGCCGGGCACCACCTGGACCGCATAGAAGGGTGCGGTGTCGACCGGGCCGAGCGATGGATTGGGCTTGACCCGAGGGTCGGTGTAGTGGACGTCGTTGAGCGTCTCGCCGCGATGGAAGTCGGGATCGGTTCCACGGCTTGCGAATTCGTTGAACCGCTGCACGGTCTGTTCGAGGTTGGCGACGGGCACGTCGATGTCGGTGGCCAAGCTGGCCAGCGTGTCCGCCTTGTGCAGCCAGCCCCGGCCGGGCCGCAGCCGCTGTGCGACCCGGCTGTCCGGTTGCAGCATGCCGGGTTCGATCGGGCCGATCGGAAACTTCTTGCGGTACTTGGCGTCGAAGATCATCCAGGCCGGAATCGCCTTGCCCGTCTGAGCGTGTGCGGCGTACATCGCCTTGCCGATGTTGTTGTAGTTGCTCGCCTCGTTGACGAAGCGGCGGCCGTCGCGATCGACGAAGAAGCTCCACGGCAGGCTTTTCTCGATCACCAGCACCCACGCCGTCGGTTCGCCCGGCGGCAGCACCGCCGGTGTCCACCAGCAGTTGTCCATCGTCGCGGTGTCGAGGTCGGCGCCCGTCGTCGTGCGCGTCGGGCAGGCGGTGATGGTTCCGGCCGGGATTCCCCACGGAATCCGAAACGTCGGGACGCAGCGTTGCTCCTACCTGGCCGTGACCGGCCCCGGTGAATACCAGAAGGTGCTGGTGGACAAGGGAAGTCAGGCATGAGCACCGGCAGGACCGTCGTCGTCACCGGCAGTTTGTCCGGGCTGGGGCGCGCAACCAAGGAGGCGCTTGAGGCCGAGGGGGTACACGTGATCGGGGTGGACCTGCGGGACGCCGATATCATCGCCGATTTGTCCGAGCCGGCTGTAGTCGGCTCATGGTGCTGATGTGACCATTGAGACTGGCCAGCCACAAGGCGCAAGCATGCACCATGCGTCTTTCAGTTTTGATGGCGTATGCGCTATCAGGCGGCGTCGCAGGGCGATCGGTAACGTGAGAACCCAGTAACCGGGAGGTCGCGTTGAAGGCAAGGTTGGCCGCGGGAGCGGCACTCGTCGGTGCGTTGGGCTGGGGTGGCCTGCGCGCGTTGGTCGCATGGATCGAGCAGAACCCCGATCCGCTGACGCGCGAACAGCTTCTCGCCGAACCCCAGGGCGACGAGGTCACGATCGCCCGCCCGGACGGGACGTTGCTACGCGTGGTGACCGCCGGCGAAGGACCCACGGTGGTTCTGGTTCACGGCTACACCGTCACCGTCGCCGAATGGAACGTCGTCTGGGATGAGCTGCTGGCCCGGGGTTACCGCGTCATCGGCCTCGACCAACGAGGCCACGGGCGTTCCACACTCGGCTCCGAGGGGATCGGATCAAAGCCCATGGCCGCCGACATCGCCGCGCTGCTGGAACATTTCGACGTTCGTGACGCCGTGCTCGTCGGGCACTCGATGGGCGGATTCGTCAGCATCCGAGCGCTATTGGACCATCCCCACCTGGCGTCGAGGTTGCGGGGATTGGTGTTGTTTGCGACGTGGGCGGGCCGCGTGATGGATGGAGCGCCGCAGAACAAGGTGCAGATCCCGCTGCTCGAGTACGGCATTCTGCAACGACTGATTCGGAACAAGACGGTTGCAACGCTGTTCGGGGCGGCCCAGTGTGGGGCGCGTCCCTCGCCGGCGATGGTCCGGGTGCTTACCGAAGGGTTTCAGCAGCACGTCGAAGAACACGGGCCCCACCTGGAGATTGTGCGGGCCTTCTCCCGCGAGGACCGCTACCCGCGGTTGGGCGAGATCATGGTTCCGACGGTGGTCATGGTGGGGGCGGCCGACCGCACCACGCCGCCCAACCACTCGCGTCGGATGGCCGCCGGAATTCCGGGTGCACGTCTGGTGACGGTGCCTGCTGCGGGGCATGGGCTCAATTGGGAGGCGCCTGACGAATTGGTCAAAGTCATCGAATCGTTTGGGGTGCAGCAGGATTCGCTTTCCGGATAGACCGGCCAGCGGCCACTGGCTCGGCATGTCTGAAATTGCCTGATGTGCGGGGGCGTCAAATTCGCTATGTTGCTGAGACGCGCGGCAAATCGTGCCCACACCCTTAAGGAGCCAAATGGCAATGAAGGTTTCGATGATGGCAGCCGCGGTCGCGGCGACCGCACTGGTAGCGGGTGGGGCACTCGCGGGGTGCGGGGGTGACAAAGAGTCACATCCCGCGTCGTCAACAACATCCTCAGCGGCTTCGTCCGCGTCTGCGTCTGGGTCGCCGACGTCGAGCACCCCCGCGGCGCAGCCGGGGGATTACAGCGGTCTGCTGCTCAAGACCGATGACATCGGCGTGCCCGGCAACACCTGGACTCTCACGCAGAAGCCCGGCACCAACCCGCCGGGCGTTGAAGGTGTCTACCTCAACCAGGACAACACTCGCAAGATCGAGATCTCGATCTACGTCTACGCCAACCCCGGCGAGGCCGCCCAGGCGCTGGACCAGAACTCGAAGATGATTCCGGAGCTGAGCACCAAAGCGACGCCGGAGCCGACCGACGTGGGCGACGCCAGCGTGGTTGCCGTCGGACCGTCGCCCGACGGTGCGAAGGCGAAGGGGATCGTGATGTTCACCCAGGGCAAGGTGTTCACCGTCGTTGAACTCGAGAGTGCCCCCGACGACCCGGTGAGCCAAGACTTCATCCTGGAGCTCAGCAAGAAGCAGGACGCCGCGATCAAGTCCGGGTTGCCTCAGTGACCGCGGGTTAGGCGCGGATCGACCGCGGCCGGCGCGACCGGGTGGCTTACAGGCTGCCCGGCGTGCCGACGGGAACCTGCACGCCCAGCCAGTTGCAGGGCAGCCAGGTTTGCCACGCGACAAGCCCGCATTGCTGTTCGGGCGTCAGTGGGCTGGGCCCGGCGCAGGGCGGAGTGGCGGGACCGCCGCAAACATTGGGATCGGCTGATGCCACGCCCAAATTTGCGAAAGTAGTTGCGCCGATCGCCAATGTGATGGCGGCGGCGGCCGAACAATATCGAATGCGATTCATGGCGAGCTCGAATCTGTCGAAGATTGACGAATCTTAACGCTGACGCCGGACAGCGGTAACCCCGTTTTTCGGTACGGGCTAGGGCCTGCCTAGTGCATCTGTCTGGTTGCCGACGTCCACTGCTGGCCGTCGAAATACCGCAGCACGTTGGGGTCGCGGGTGTCGGGGTACCAACCGGGTTCGGTCGTGGGCTGCCATCCGTGGGGGACGTACGGCTCGGACTTGGATGAATCCGCCAGCCGAACTACCAGCAGGATGATGCCGGTGATGACGGCGGCCGCGAAGAGACCCACGAGGAGCAAAAGCAACAAGGCGGCCACGAACCCATCATCCCCGATCCGAACTGGTCGTTGACGACGGTTCTCGGTCGTGACGTGAATATGCGTTGTCGGCAGCGCCGCTCAACGGATGGCAGCCGGGGGAGAGCGGAGGTGCGTACAACACCGTGTCGCATTCGAGGCACCGCCAGGTCATGTGGCCGCCACGGCGCGCGCAGTCGCACGGTTGATGTCCAACCTGCGCACGGTGTCCGCCGAGTAGATGGCCGTGGGGACAGCGCTCGGGCGGACGCACCATCCACGTGCCGGTGGTGCAGCGGACCAAGTCGCCGACGGCAGCCATGTGCTGACCGTAGATCGTGGCTACGACGGTTCCGGCGTCATCTGCTGGAAAAGGGGGCTGCTGGACCGGATACCTCGCGCGCGCCTAATCAAAAGTCGTGTAGATCAACGAATTCGTGACGCGACGTGCGCCTCGCCAAGCCCGGCCAGATGACTGACTGGTCGTGTGGATCCCGAACGGATGCCACCACGGCGCGGGGAGGTGGCTTACCCCACGGAAGTTTGGCTGAGCCGAGGCTCTGCAACGGGCCGTTCCCAGCTGACTCGCCAAACAGATTGTTAATAAACGGGATTCGTTGCGATCTGCCGCCGCTTCCGGTATGAGACTCCATTGTGGGAACAAGTTCTGAGACTCTGCGACGTGGCAATTAGGTGCTTGCAGCAGGTCCCGTAGGCCGTCTCAGTTCTTTAGTTTTGCGACGTTAGCTCGCGACTAAAAAGTCCCGTCCGTCGGGCGCTGCCAGACTCTAGGGCCGGAGCGGGTTCAACCCGGTACAACATGCGACCTCTAGGGAACGGATCAAATCGAAGAATTGGCACGTCGTGACGACGCGTGCTTAATCAAATTGGGAAGCCTCGGGGATAAGGATTGTCACGCGCGCCCGGATGATCCCGTCGTCGCTCTTCGCCCAGATCCTCGCCTCACCTGTTGCCAGACTGCCCTGCCGCGCGATGCGCAGGAGGCCATCGGTGTACGAGGCAGCAAGGTCGGCGTCGAGGTAGCCGACGTGGTTCTGCCCGACCATCACGGCGACGGCGTTGGGGTCGTGCTCATTCCATGGCTCGGGAACGAGGATGCAGCGGACCGACTTTAGGGTCACACCACCGTCGGTGATCGGCATACCGGCTTCCTTGAAAACCCGGCGGATGTCTTTGGCGCGGTAAGTCTCACCGACAACCTCGACCTGCTCTTCGAGGGGATGGCGCGGCTCCTCAAGCGTCGCGGTAGCGACGACATCCGCAAGTGGAGTCTTTGGGTTTCGGCCGTTCGCCCTTGTCGGGGGCGTTGCCTGGCGCGTGTAGGCAGTGACCAACGATGAATTGTGCGTGGCAGGTAGAGCGGGTACAGCCGACTCGGCCGGCTCTGGCGCGGGAATTCGCGTGTAGTGATCGGTCCACCTGGCGCCGTCCCACCAGCGGAGCTGGTTGGTGCCTGCGGGGTCCGGGCACCACATAGGCGGAGGCAACGACTGCGGGTACTGGCCGGGTTCCACATCGCCTCCTAAGCGTTTGGCTAACTAATGCTACGAGCAGTCACGAAATTGTGTGGGCGGTATGGCGGGACTTTCGGAGGTCCCTTCCCGCGTGGTCCCGGCGTATACCGCCGCGACTATTCGTGTTGCAAGGGATCTATCCGGGGACGACTGCGATTAGATATAGGGGTTGGAGGTTCAAGTTGAGGGGACCGCAGTGCGAGGGCGTGCGCGATGGCTGGGCATGGTGGAATCGTCACGCGACGAATGCCTTAACGCAGTCGAGTTCTACAACCGCCCTGGAAGCCGCCGTCCGCTTGAAGCGTTCCTCGTGCACATGCACATCGCGTGGCTTTATCTATTGCAGGCGGAATTTGAGCAAGCCGGGATCAACTACTCGTACCTTGTTAGCACTAAGCCTCGCCGGTACATGAAGGTCGACGGGGAAAGGAAGTCGTGGGACCTGTACCGAAGTGTCGCTGAGCGTTGGCCCGATCCGCAGCACCCCGTTCGCAAGAACTTGGAACTCACGATCCGGTTAAGGAACAAGATTGAGCATCGGCATGAGCACGGTCTAGTGGTCGCGTCTGCTGGCTTCTGCCAGGCGCTGGTCCTCAACTACGAGGCCGAGATGACGGAGAAGTTCGGCTCGCGCATGTCCGTCGCTTCGCTGGTGCATCTTCCAGTCTCGCTCAGCACTTTCAACGAGGAAGGAGTAAAGACTCTCGTTGCCGCGCAACTATCGCTACCAAAGAGGTTGAGAAACTTTTTCATCGACTTCCGCAGCGGTCTCGGCGAAGACGTCTTGAATGACCGCCGGTTCGAATTTCGGGTCGAGTTAGTTCAGAAGCGCGCACCGAGCGGGGACGCTGATTTAGCAGTTAGTTTCGTTCGCGAAGCCGACCTGTCGGAGGGTGAACGAAAGGCATACGAGGCGCTGGAAAAGACCGGTCGGGTCATCGTGCGTGATAAGTTTCGCCCTGTTACGAACCTTGGCCGGTTTCGGCCTAGCGACGTGTGTAGGCGCGTCGAGGCTGCGATCCCGTTCAGGTTCAGTGCCTCAGCAGAGTTCCCCCAGGCATGGAAGAACCTCAAACTTCGTCCTTCCAGCACGGCTCGGGGAGATGCGAAGAAGATTACGGACGAACGCTACTGCTTCTACGACGAAGTGCATCGCGACTACGTCTATACGCAGGCATGCGTTGATCTGTTGATCAGAAAGTGCGGGACCGAGGCTGGCTTCATCGAGGTTATCGGCCGCAAACCGCGCCTAAAGGCTACACAGGAGCTACTTTCGTCGTAGCTCTGCGGCAGAAATTGTCGCTGACCACGTCAGAGAGCGAACTCAGAGTCACCGGAATCTGGGACGGGGTCACGCCAATCGTCGGGCATTTCAATTTTTGCCTTCATATCTGCGTGTTCTTCTAATAGATAAAGCAAATTACCGCCGTCGATGAGTTCGATCGGCTTGTTCTGCGCGAACTCGAACGAGGCTTTGCCGTATCCGCTCGTTGTTACAAGTATTCCCTTCGACGCGCCTTCGTTTTGCAAGGTGCCGAATAGGTCCCGTACCGCAGACACCCCAACAGTGTGCTTGTACCGCTTGGCTTGGATCACGACCTTGCCGCCGAATATGGGCCGGGTGTCGTAGGCTACACAGTCCACCCCGCCATCTCGTGAAGACCGTGTTTGCTTGGCCTCTAGCCCCATGTTGGTGAACAAATTTTGAATCAGGGATTCGAATTCGGCAGGGGTGAGCTCCATAAGGTTGGGGCGGTCATCCATTGCTCCCAAAGTGTCGGTTTCGGCGATAAATCGCGGGTCCACCATAGAGAATTCAAGCAACGGGCGGACTGGGAGCAACTCAGCGGGACTGCGGGACACGCTGGCGGACAAATGTTTTAGGCAAGCACCTGGATCGACATGGGCAAGCTCGAATTCGGTGAATACGTCCCGAGTTACACGCACTGTGAGCAAACATGGACGAACAGGTCGACCGCTTCGCGGATCGAGGGTTTCTACGATACCGTTGAATACGACGACGTCGATGTTGCCTCCCGTATCTGAGGCAAATACGTGGGCTAGGCATAACAAGCTTAATTGCGCTATCACGCTGGCGTACATTGATTTTATCTGCGTTGCTGGCCGGGCCGCCTTTGTGATACTGTCCCGACTCTTCACGTAGCGATAGGACTTCACCTCGGGCACCACTTTGACTGTCGGTAATTCAAACTCGACTACCAACTGCCGCGAATCGCGCGAGTAGGCAACCTTGGCGCTGGGTTGGATGCCAGCCGGAAGCACCATCGAATCAAGGACCGCGGTGGCATAGGCGGTTACTCCATCTGGGTCACCTTCGCGTGCTTGCAGGTAAGTCCACTCTGGCGGTGTTTGGCGCATATGCGCGAGACCATCGGCAAGGAGGTTGGTGAGGTCCCGTATGCATGCTTCGATGCGTCTGTTCTCGGCCTCTACTTGAGGTACCAGCCCGGCGGCGGCAGCGACCACGCGAGCAACTTCCAGTTCGTCAAAATTGGCGCCCTCCGCCCAGCGCTGCCTTTCATAGGCCATCCTGCGAGCCTCTGCGGCTTCCCTCTCTCTTTTGGCGGCGATAGCCGCAGCTTCGGCGGCTTTGCGTGCCTGTGTTTCTTCTGCGATCCTCGCCTTTTCTGCCTGCTCGACAGCGAGTGCTCGGGCTTCCTGCTCCCGCTTGGATTTGGCCCGCGCATTCAGCGCCGCACCGACGAATACCGCTACCGCGACTGGCAAAACTACAAACCAGTACTTAACTAAGAGGGCGGCGACTACGAGGATGGCAATGATGGCCAGAACGGCTTGCATGAGCAGTAGGTTACGTCGCGGCTAGGACAGCGAGAAGGGATTAGACAACGCCTCAAGGAGGTGCGTGCCGCGGTCCGGTTGCCAACGGCGTCGTTGTCTTGGTGCGCACCTCCGAGCTGAAAGCCGCGTTGCGCTTTAGCTACGCGCTCACCGTAAGCGAGCTACGCCGCAACTGACCACCTGGCCGTCAAATGTGACGCTGTCGTGATAACCGGTCTCGTCGGTCTTGAAGGCAACCCCCCATACGAACGGCTGGAGCAGATACGGGTCCCTATCGGCGGTAGCTGCGGCCTGAGCTCGTTACAGCCAGGGTGCTGACGGTGGTCATCACGTAACCCATGCCAATTCGCGCTTTCAAATGTCACACTGTGCTGACCCATATCGGAAAGATGCAGGTCAGCACGATATATGCGGGTTCGATTCCTGGCAGCTCCGCTTGGTCTGGCGCTGACAAACATGAGCCGCCCCGGCTCTAGAGATGGCCTGACCGCGGATGTTGGCCCAGGTCAAGGTGGCACAAGGGGAACGATGGGCCTGGCAGGCGCGGCATATTGCATGTATGTTGCATGAGATTTCCCTAGCGGAGCTAGGTACATGCTTCGAACTGCGCAAACTGTGGTGCGCGATACTGGGATTGAACCAGTGACCTCTTCCGTGTCAGGGAAGCGCTCTCCCGCTGAGCTAATCGCGCTGGGAGCTGAAAATGGAGGTGGAGACGGGAATCGAACCCGTGTGCACGGCTTTGCAGGCCGTTGCCTCACCACTCGGCCACTCCACCGCTGGGGTTGATGCCACTTGCACCTTCGAGCGGACGACGGGATTCGAACCCGCGACCCTCACCTTGGCAAGGTGATGCGCTACCAACTGCGCTACGTCCGCGCGCAACGGGCGAGATCGTCGCCCGGTGCGAAGCACGACGATAGTCCAGTGAGCGTGTGCACACAAATTCCTTGGTCACGGCGTGTCTCGGGTGGTCCAGGACCCGCTTTTGAGCCCCTGGCGTGCCCGCCCGACACACGAAGCGTGCTAGTCTTCGACGTCGTTCGCCTCTCGGCGCCGGTCCCGTGGCTCAGTGGAAGAGCGTCCGCTTCACACGCGGAAGGTCGCTGGTTCGATCCCAGCCGGGACCACAAGGTCAGAGCGTTATTCTCCTATGTCGCACAACAACCGCACAACATCGGTTGGGCTTGACGTGACACCTCTTGAGCGAAAATCAATCCGGCGGTTCGCGCATGGCTCCCGTTCTACTGCCCAATAGGAAGCCATAGACTTGCCTCGGCAGATGACCCCCCATTTGCCCTTGGAACGCCGAGGCCCTGCCAGAGCGGACTCCAGCAGGGCTCGCGTTGCACCATAGGGCGACGTCACGGTCCTACGCGATGCCGGGTTGTGCAGTATGCGCTGACAACCCAATTTGCCGCTGCGAGTTAGCTTGTGGCGATTGCTGAAGCGTCCACGCCCCTGAGAGACAACTATCGGGACACCCTTGTATAAGACAGCGACTGAACGGCTCCTTGAGTCTGGCGCTTTCGACCTGAAGGGCTGTGGTGTCGACCTGGCAGCTGATATCCGCGCTGCAAACGACGACGACCCGCAAATCTGGTCTGATATCAAGGCGACGATCAGGGCGATTCAGGCCGGGACGTGCAGACGCAAAGAAGCCGGTGACATCCCCCCAGATGGCGACTGGGATGCACCCATGGCGAAGCGCAAGAATGAGGATATCGGCGAGATTCGTCGCGCCATCGATAGTACGGGCCGTCTCTATCGGCTATACGTCCACGCGCCGTCAAAACCGCCTGGAACACTGCTGCTCCTGCATCTTGCCTGGAAGCCGTCGAACAACTTGGGCGGTATCGGCGTTCAGGACACCCAGATCGACGAGGCGGCTAGGCGCCTACAACAGTGGTACTCGCAACAGACCACATGAGTATCACCCGCCTTGCTGGCCAAATGATGTTGCGGTTAACCTCAACATTGTGTGGGACTTGGATGACATCGAACGTTCTGCCGGTCTGGATCCAGACAGCGCGGACTATCGCCTGCGCGAAGCCCTTGCGCAGGAGGACTCCGAACTCCTCGAAAAGCTTGTGCAGTTGCGCAAGGACAAAGGTCTGACACAGCAGGCGGTTGCGGAGAGGATGCACCGCGATAAGGCTGCGGTTTCGAATTTCGAGCGGCTAAGTTCAGACCCACATTTGTCGACGATCAGGCGTTACGCTGCGGCGATTGGTGCCATTGTTACTCATGGAGTTGCCGACTTCGAGGTTCTAGAGTCTAGCGATTACACGATGACCGCGACCCGGCAGATCGCAAGCGAATTTGCGCAACTCATTGACACTCTAGGCGGCGAAGTCGGGTGGGACTCGCCGGAGACGGCTGCGCGTAGCAATGTCATCCCGATTCGCCGATCCATTCGCAGACGTCAGGCACCCCGACAGAGCAACCCGATTCCGCAGTCTTGTTATGGCTGCTGAAGAAACGGACCTCTTCAAGCCTTCGTCTGGCAGCGAACTCCGCGATGAGATTGCGACATTGCGGATGCGGACTTTCAACCGTGTGTCCGCCACTGCGCCAGGCGATTTTCTAATGACCCTGATGGGCTACGAAGTTTCCAACGATAGCGAGGCGCCTGCCGATCAGGAGGACGGCAACGACCAAGAACCAAGACAGGACGGCAAGTCCAGGCAGATCCACCTTCTAGTTTTCGTGTCAGTGCGGCCCACAGTGTTCGGTGTCAGGGCGGGACTTCGCGTGGAGGATACGAAGCACTTGATTGCCGCCGACAGCGCGGTTGAGTACAGCTGGAAGCGCCCGGTGGAATACAACCCCACCGTGGTGCGTGAGTTTCTCACGATAGAGGCCGTCCCGCGTTTGATTACATACGTGTGGACCGTCATCAATGAGCTAGCCCAGACCCAAGGCTTTAACGTGCAGTATCACCCCCTGCGGATGCCGGAGTCTGACGTTGTGGAGATGGTGATGAAGCAGTTCGAGGCGGGCCGCGAGTCAGGTTCCTACGCAATGCCGAACTGATTGCGCCTGCTCCGGGCGTGCTCTGCCAGCAAGGCGCGAGTCGAGCGCTGCTTCATAGGGAAGCCGCGTCAGTTCAAAGTGGCCGTCGCCGGAACATGTATTCGACGACTTGGCCGTAGCCCTGCTTGCCTTCGAGGTCGCTGGGCCGTAGGTGGGCGATGCCCGGCAGGTCATTGACCTTGCTGACCCACACTCCGCTAGGGAGCTGGCGGGCGGCGTGCGAGCATCCATCGAGGTCGGGCCATTGATACAGGGCGATCTTCTCGATTCCCGGCTCCGGCGAGGGGTCGAATGCGCACAGCCGGTAGCCCACCGTCTCGAAGGCGGCGATGTAGGTGGTCATCGAATGTGCGTAGTCGGCCAGTGGCCAGAAGCAGTGGTCAGGCAGGCCGTGGGCGGCACACCGGCGGCCGGCGGCCCTGGCGGCGAAAGGGTGCCACCATCGGGTCTGGTCGCCGGCGGCCCAGGCGATGCAGTTGTATTGCTCGGTTTTGGGTAGCACGATCCGGTAGTTGATGCGCTTGAGTACCGGGAGCGCGGTTTCCAGCATTGCTTCGGCGATGCGGCCCCGGGTGCCGGCCCGGTAGCCGTACCGTCCGGGGCGCGGTCCCAGAGAGTAGGGGCCGCTCATCAGGCGGTCGATCGGGTAGTCGACGTAGGTCATGTCAGAACGGGGCGGAGGGTCGGTCGTGGATACGCCAGCGGGTCGTAACCGCTGGGCTTCACCGATCGGGACAAGTAGCTCCGATGCGGGGCGGCGGTGGTCAGTTGGTCGGGACTTGTGCGCCCGTTCAGGATCCTTCGGGTCATCCACTCCGGCGGCTGACTCTGCGGCCGGTGCCAGGGGCCGACGATGGTTGTCTGTCCACCGGCGACCGGTGCCAGCACGTCGAACGCGATCACCGCGGCGGCAATGCAGTCGGGTTGATGCTGTCCGGCCTGCCAGCGCACGGCCGCGGTCTCGAAATCGGGCAGGTTGCCCGCGATGACGCACCGGCCCGTTTCGAGGGCTTGCAGCATTGCCGCGGAGCGGGTGACGGCATCGCCCTTGCGGGGATGCCCCTTTGGTGGCCATCCGCGCACGGAGATGTGCCTGGCACCCTCGCTGCGTGCGAGGGCTTCACGCACGATTCGGACGTAGGTCGCGCCGCTCGCGAAGGCTTCAACGTGTATCTCGGACGCGCCGACGTCGAGCGCCAGGGCGATAGCGGCTCGCGCCCATTCGTCGCTGGTCATCTTGCCGGTGGCGTCGGCGATCAGGTGGACCCGACCGTTAGCGGCCAAGGTGGCGGCGATGATGCCTGCGGCGTCACGCTCGCCGCTGTCGGCGGGGTCCACCGCCACGACGGTCCGAACGGGGTGAGGCGGTGCGGCGGGTAGGCGCCAGTGATCAAGCCAGTCTTGCTTGATCAGGCCGCCTTCGGGGCTGCTTGGTACTCCTTGGAAGAGTGCGTACCAGGCTCGCTCGCCGACTGACCTGCGTAGGTCGGTGAACTGGTCACGGGTGCGGCCCAGTGCGGAGGTCATCGCCGCACCCGGTAAGCGGCCCAGCGCATCAGGGATGCCAGCTTCGGCAACGGCCGGGATGTTGATATGCCGCCACCTGTCGGGTTCCTCGCGCAACAGTGAGCCGATCAGGTCAGTTTCGTGCCAGCGCGTACCGATAATGACCACCGACCCGCCGGGGTGAACACGGGTCATGAGGGTTGCGCGGAACTCGGCGAGCACGCGGGCGCGACTGGCCGCGCTGTCGGCTTCGGCGGCGTTCTTGGTGGCGTCGTCGACGAGCAAGAGTCCGGCTCCGAAGCCGGTGACACCTGATGTGATCCCGACTGCGAGAAGGCCGCCGGACCGGCCGGCCACGGCCCACCTGGCCGCGCTGGTCTTGTCGGCCGAGAGCCGAAAGCCCAGCACGTCGTGATGTTCCTCGACCAGCGCGCGTGCGGTACGGGAATGCTCCCACGCTAATGAGTCGGCGTAGGACGCCAGGATCACTCGTTCGTCGGGGTTATTCATCAGCGCGAATAGCGTGCCGACCACCGCCACGGTGGTCGACTTCGATTCCCGTGGAGGGCACGTGATGATGACGCGGCGATCCGGTTGGGTGATGGCGTCGAGTAGGGCGTCAGAGATCAGTGCCACCGCTGGGGTCACGCGGTAATTGAGGACTACCCGCCGCCCTAGCTCGGCGGGGCTTGCTGGTCGTTGGCGTTGGCGGTGTTCGGCTAGGGCGCGAGCGGCCACCAGTGCACGCGGCGTCACGACACCGCCCGCAGCCCTGATCGGATGCACGCCAGTTCGACGCTGCCGGGGCCGCCGTCATCGGTCAGGTGAAGCGCGGCGCAGACGTCGCGGTGCCCGGCGGTCCCGGTGGTGAACAGCTTTCCGGCGACGGTCAGCACGGCGGGCCAGCATCGCTCGAGTATCGGGACAACGCCGTGTGCGGCTTCCGGGCCGCCGGTGGCGATGAGTATTTTCCAGTCGGCGCAGTTGGTCGGTAGCACGTGCTGCATGTCGCGCGGGCCGGGGGCTGTGTATCGACCGGCCAAACGGGCGAGGGCGCGTGCTTCACACCAGGGGCCGGCGTAGGCGATCGGCCCGACTGCGCTTGAGGGCGGTTCGTCGTATTCGGTGCGCGCCGGTCCGGTGTCAAGCACCGCCTGATGTATCCGCCCGCCGAGCACCACCGCGGCAACGGCGTGGCCGGCTTCGTGAAACGCCGATGCCAGGCGATCCTGCTCGGCGGCGTCGGTCCGCAATTGCGCTGCGATGCTGGCCCAGGTGGTCCTGGTCAGGTCGTTACTCATCGGCGAGGCTCCTGCTGCTCGTCACGGGTGTTGGGTCGTCGTGGGTCGTGGGGGGGGGGGGGGGGGGGGGGGGCGGGCCCCCCCCCCCCCCCCCCCCCCCCCCCCCCCCCCCCCCCCCCGGGGGGGGGGGGGGGGGGGGGGCCGGGGGGGGCGGGGGGGGCGGGGGGGGGGGGGGGGGGGGGGGGGGGGGGGGGGGGGGGGGGGGGGGGGG
>NZ_MVHT01000048.1 GCF_002086275.1 Mycobacterium intermedium
CAACAACCTCACCCGACCCGCCCGGGTCACAGCACAACGTAACAACACGAAGTAACTGCACCTACGAACTTAAGGACACCGCCAAATTCGCAGACTCAACGCCAGAAAGGTCAGTACAGCGGCACCCACACACCGAAGAACCAGTAACCCCAACCGCCGTACTGCCAGTTGAAGACCGGGACAACGGTGAAGGTGTTGTAGTTGAACGGGCCGAAGTCGTTGCGCGCGTAGTTGACGTCGCGCGGGGCTCCGCTCCAGGGCCGGTTCCACCCTCCAGGCGGTGGCGGACCATCCCATGAGCCGTTCGGCGGCGGGCCCTGCCAGTTTGGTGGCGGATGCCCCGGCGCGGGCCCGTCGTTCCAGCCCCATGCTCGCGGCGGCGGCGGGGGCACCCGAGCGGCAATGCTGAAACCCGCCGGCGTATCGATGGGACCGCCGATCTCCACACCTGGCAGCACCAACGCAACGCGCGGGACGTAGGGCGGGTGCGGGGGCTGAATGCTCGGCGGGTTAAGGACCACCGTGATCCCCGGTTGGGCCGGGGAAGGCGTTGTGCTCGACGACCCAGCGGGCACCGTAGTGCTCTCCCCACTGGACGGCGTGGTGGTTGCCCCACCCGGCGTGGTGGTCCCGCCAGTCGACGAGGTGGTCGTCGTCGTGCTACTGGGCTGTGGCGTCGACGCGGCCGTCGACTGCGGGGTGGTCGTGCCGGTTGGTGCAGCAGTGGTACTCGGCGGCGCTGTCGTCGTGGCCGTCGGCGGAGCCGAAGTGTCGGTCGGCTGCGGGCTATGCGTGGTCGGCTTGGGTGCCGCCGTGGTTTGGGGAGCCTGAGTCGGCTGCGGAGCCTGGGTGGGCTGAGGGGCCTGGGTCGGCTTGGGCTGGGGCGCATGCGTGGGCTGAGGCTGTGGCGTCTGACCTCCACCGGTCGGGGCGGGAGGTGCCGACGTCGGATCCAGCGGTGGCGGCGGATACGGCGCGGAGTGGGCCGAACCGGCCTCCACCGTCGCCGCGGCAATGCCGATGCTGGCCGCAACCGCGGCCACGCCGACTACTCGTTTCACCGACATCGCTGGGTCCCCCTCCTGAAGCTTCTTCCGACGATCAGATGACAAGCGCCTACGGGCAGGTCACTTGCATTTCAAATGTTTTGGTCACCGTCTGCGGTTGGTCCGGGTTGGACATGTCGGCGCCGGAGGCGGTGCCCTTGATCGCGTAGGTCTTGTCTTTCTTCACTGCCCCAGCGTTCGTCGCCTGATTGGGGGCTGCATCGGAGAAGCCCAGCGCTATGTTGTCGAAGCTGCCGAGCCCGACCGAGTGGACGATGGGCGGATCGGCATTGCTGACGACCGCACCGATTCCGCTTGATACATCACCGATTCCGATGTTGATGTTGTCGCCGACCGGAGTACAGGTCACCGCACCGGCGACGTCCTGCTTCTTGCCATCGATGATCAGCACCGGGCCGGCAGGCGCGGCCGGCTGACCGGGCTGTGCGCCCTGGCCTTGGTTCGACTTCTTGTCTGAACAACCGATGCAGCCCGCAACCACCATCGCCGCGCTGGCCACCCCGACCGCGATCACCCGTTTCGCCACTGCATCCCCCTCATGCCGTCGGCTTTCTGATTTCACCACGCACCGCCGCGGGCGGGATACCCCCCAAGCCAAATTGCGAAACACGTGGTCTGGTTACGAACTATGCCGCGCTGACGTGGGCAGATCCTGTGCCCGCCATGAGTGCGGACTATGTGTCCGCCTCGACGCTTCGGGCGAGGAAGTCCAGCACGGCGTCGGCGAAGATGTCGTTGCGGTCGCCGGCGACCATGTGACCGGCCCCGCGCACATCGGTGAACTCGACCTGCGGGAAGCGGGCGAGAAATTCGTCGGCGCGCTCCTGGCTGACCAAGTCGCTCATCTGCCCGCGAATGAGCAGCATGGGCACCCCGTTGCGCAGGATCGATTCGACGGCGGCGTGCATCCGGTCCACATCGGTGACCTCGGTCGGCGGGAACTTCGCTGTGCCACTTATGAATTGGGGATCCCAGTGCCAATACCAGCGGTCACCGCGGCGGCGCAGGTTGGTGGTCAGACCCTGGAGATCGGTGGGCCGTGGCCGGTGCGGGTTGTATTCGGCGATGGCGTCGGCAACTTCATCGAGCGAACCGAAGCCCGATTCCACCCGCTCAGCCATGAAGGCGTGTATCCGGTTCGCGCCGGACTGTTCCATGTTGGGGACGATGTCGACCAGCACCACCGCGCTTGCAGCGTCAGGGGCGATCTCGCCGACGAGCAGCATTGAGGTGAACCCGCCCAATGAGGCGCCGACCAGAACCGGTTTGGGCGGCAGACCGCGCAGCACCTCGATGACGTCGGCGGCGAAGCTGGAAACGCGATAGTCCCCGTCGCTCGCCCAGTCCGATTCGCCATGCCCCCGAAAATCGACGGTGACAGCTTGCCACCCACGTTTGGCGACCGCTGCGGCGGCGCGACCCCAGGAGCGTCGGGTCTGACCACCGCCGTGCAGGAACACCACCGCGCGTGCCTGTGGGTTGCCCAGGCGGTCGCAGACGATACGGACGCCACCCACCCCTCGGGTAGCAAACGTTGCAGGCTCGAGCGTCATCAAGGGAGGATCTTAGAGCCGCGCCCTGCCGGGACCCGCTAACGGGACGCGCTACCGGGAACCGTGCTCACCGCGCCAGAGCCGGAAGAACTGTCTGGCGAGCGATCGCGGGCGGATTTCGGCTCGCCGTTGGGCTTTTTCGACCTTGCTCTTGGTGTGCTTGGCTTCTTCGGCGTAGTCGTTGACCGTTTCGTCGCCTTCTTCGGCGCGCATGTCTGATTCCCTTCGTCGGTTATGCCGGATTGAGACGCTCGGGCGATTCGCCGGGCACCGGCCGCTGCGGCGGCTCTGCTGGTGTCAGGCGCTCAGGCGTTTCCGCCGGCGTCAGCCGTTCTGGCGTCTCCTCTGGCGTGCCTCGGTGCGGTGTTTGCGGCTCAGTCACGGTTGGTTGCCTACCCACCAAACCCGCGAACTAAAACGGAAGTTCGTGGGCATTGCGCGCCTGAGTCCCGCGAGAAGACGCAAAGTTGGCCGAAATCAGTTGATTTCGGACGACTTTGTGTCTGCTCGGCGTCCGGGGGCGAACAGCGTGATGAACGCCTCCTTGCTTTGCTCGGCGAGTTGCGGTCCGGCCAGCCCGAGTTGATGAGCGACGGCAAGGGCTTTCGCCAACGAGTCGGACACCGGACCCCGAACTGGTTCGGGCAGGGCGACCACCGCACCCGCAATGTGATGATGGTAGCTGCTGGCGAGTATCGAACCGGCCAGGGCGATGCCCATTGCGCCGCCCACCTCGCGGGTGGCGTCGTTGACCGCGGACGCGACGCCCTGTTTCTGATACGGAGCTGCGGTCATGATCGCCGATGTCGTTGGCGCCGTGCACAATCCGAAACCCGTGCTGATCACCAGCAGTGGCCGGCACACCTCAAGATACGACGAGTCGACCGCCAGCGTGCGCATGCACAAGAAGCCACCGCGACTAGCACCATGCTTACGAGCACCACCGTCCGCAGCCCGAGCTTCGGCAGGTACCACGATGACAGCGCGGAAAGGCTCAGCAGCGGAATCGCCATGGGACTCAACGCCACCGCCGCCCCCATGGGTCGTAGGAAGCTACCGAGTGACTAACGAGACTATCGGTCTCGGAGCTGATCGGCGCCGTTGACTCTGCGCTTTTGGCGATGCCTTCTCGGCCTTTCCCGCCAAATCTGCAGAGTCAAAGCTGGTTAGACATTTGCAGGATCGCGTTGGCCCAGGGAGTGTCGGGTTCCTGAGACTCGATGTAGCGCCGCACCCCTTCGTTGCCCAACATCGCCGACCCCGCCTGCTCCATGTATTGGCGCATTTCAGTGAGGTCGAGCAGGATCAGTTCGTCCTCCCCACGCCAGCCGAAGGCGATCTGCAAGACGCGGGCGGACAACCCCAGGGAATCGGCCAGCGCGCTCAGTTCGGAATAGTTGGGGAAGTCGTCCGCGTCTTTCCGACGGGAGTAGGTCGCTTTGGCCAACTTCAGAGCGGAACCAATTTCGCTGTCTGGAACATCGCGGTTCAGCATCCACTCGAGAACACGCACCAGATCCTTACCGGCACGATTGCGACGTGGCATTCCGCACACAGTAGTTGGCATACCCGTGTCCAGTCAATTATGCCGATCTTGATCGAACCTGCATCTGTTGTGCATCACAGTTTCATATTCGGAACATAGGCATTAAACTGCTGACTTGGAGGATCCAAACGGCCCGAAGGGACGCCTAAGAACCCCGACCCGAGCGGATCCGGCCACCAGGAGACGCCATGACACAACCACCACGCCCAACCGCTCGGTTGTTGCCTGCCCTGGTGTTTTGCACCGCGATAGCGGCAGCGCTGGGAGCGGCGACCACGACGGCAGGTGATGCGCGTGGCGAGGTGACCAACGCTGCCTACGAACTGGGTTACTCGCAGGCCGTTGCCGCGGTTCAAGACACGGCCACCCACATGCGGGCGGAGGGTTTCCAATTGGCCGACATCGTCATTTCCAGCCGCATTCCGGCGTTGTGCGCCAGGGAGGCGGCGCAAGTACAGGGTCTAGCGTCGGGCAACGCGGACTTCTTTCGCGGCTGCACCGACGGCATGATGGCCATGGTCGAAATCGGCGTAGCGTACTGAGATTCGCGTTCAGCCACCCGTGCGGGTGAATGTCATCTGGTAGTCGCCACCCTTGCACGAACTACCGGACTCGTCTTTGAAGCCGGAGCCTTTGAGCTCCGCGATCGGGTCCACATGCGGTTCAGGAAGGGGGAAGGTCCCGGTGATTTTGACGTGCGACGTTCCGCCCGCCGGACATGGGGCGTCGTACTCGTCATCTCGGGTCCAGACGTTGTTGGCGAATAGCAGCAACTGGGTCCCCTCACCACCACTCCTGACGAAACGACTCAAGCAGCGCTCCCCGGTGCGTACACAGATGGTGTCGACGGTGTAGTCCGCCTCTTGCGGTCTGGGTGCCGACGGGCCGGTATACGTCGTCAGCAAATGGTAGTTACCGTGCAGACCCTGCGCCGGGGACACCACGCGTGGCGGCTGGTCATTCGGATCGCCCAGGCTGGCCGCGTTGGCGTCGCCGGTGCGGGTGAACGTCACCTTTCGCTTGCTGTAGCAGTCCAGCGAATCCGTAATCCATTCGCCTTCCAACCTGCCGTCAGCCCGAGGTTGCAGCCAGACGTAGTTCCATTTCTCGATGGACTTGTTGTTGCACGTCCCGCCCTCGAGGACGATCGCAATCCAGCGTCCCCGCACGTCGTCGAAGGTCAGATTGGGTGTGTGGTTGTAGCCCCCACCTTTTCTCGATGCGGTGGCGATGCACCCCTCGTGGCTGCACGATGAGCGGACCACCCACGTCTCTTTACTCGGTGGATCGGAATCGGGCACCTCCTTCCCGGACAACGAGAGCTTCGGGCCGAAGTCAGCCGCGTAAAGGCCGGTGAAGGTTGCGGCATTCTGGTTCACCTGGGTCGTTGTCGTAGGACTGGCAGCCGGCGTGGCCGAATCGCCACCGCCGCTCGTCAACACGAAGGCGATGACGATCCCGACCACGGTTACCAGGGCAGCCGCGCCCACCACCATCAGCCAGGCGCGGCGGCCATCCTTGGCGGGCGGCGTCGCTGGGGACGCGTCTTCTGGGACGCCATCCGGCTCGGGCCATGGGACCGGCGTCGGTTGGTCTTCGGGTGGCCGATACAAAGTCGGGTCGCTGTACGGGTCGTCACCTGACGGACGGAACATGGTCGGTTCGCTCGACGACTGACTGCCAAGCGGGGTGAAGTGACTCGGATCGCTCGCCGGCCGGCGCACCGTCGGCGGAGCGAACTGATTCGGATCGCTCGGCGGCCGACGCACAGTGGGCGGAGCGTATTGATTCGGATCGGTGGCCGGGCGCCGTTCCGCCTGCGGCACGTACTGGTTCGGGTCAGACGGCGGCCTCCGCGGCGAAGGCCCGGGCGGCGGATACTGATTCGGATCCGAAGATGACCGACGCGGCGGCGCCCCAGGCGGCAGATACGGATTCGGATCCGAGGGCGGCCGACGGGGCGAGGGGGCTGCCGGCGGGTACTGACTCGGGTCGGACGGGTGGCGGCGCCTGGTGGTCGGCGGGTACTGGTTGGGGTCGGTGGGGGGACGACGAGCGCTTCCCGGCGGCAAGACATTCTGCGCATTCTTCGGCCGGCCCGGCGGAATCCGTTGCGGCGGAGGCCTTTTGATGGGGTCCGACCGGACCGCGGGGGCCTTGCGCGTCCCGGTACCCGAGATCGCATCCTTTGCCGCGGCGGCCATCTCGGTCACCGTCGCGTAGCGGTCTTCGGGGTTCTTGGCCATGGCCTTGGCGATGACGTCGTCGATCTCGCGCGGCAGGCCGCGTCGCATGACCGACGGCCTCGGCGGCGGTTTCGACAGGTGACCTCCGATTTGCTGTTGGAGGCTGTCCCCGGGGAAAGGATGACTGCCTGTCAGACACTCGTGCAGGACGCATCCCAGCGCGTAGGTATCGCCGCGGGGGTCGGTCTGGCCGCTGGTGACTCGTTCCGGCGGCATGTAGGCCCAGGTGCCGATCACGTTGCCGGTGCCCGTCATCGAGGCTTCCCCCTCGGTACGAGCGATGCCGAAGTCGATCAGGTAAGCGAAGTCGTCCTCGGTGACCAGGATGTTGGAAGGTTTGACGTCGCGGTGTACCAACCCGATCCGGTGAGCGGACCGCAGCGCCGACGCGACCTGGCTGATGATGTTCACGGCGCGTTCCGGGTCGAGCACCCCGTTGGCGATGATGGCCTGCAAATCACGACCGTGGACGAGACGCATGTCCACGTAGAGGCGGCCGTCGATTTCACCGAAGTGGTGAATCGGTACCACATGGGGATCGTTGAGGCTGGCCGCCGCCAAAGCCTCCCGCCGAAAACGCTCTGTGAAGACCGGGTCGTTGGCCAGGTTCACCGGCAGCACTTTCACGGCGACCACACGCTGGGTCTCGGTGTCATAGGCGCGCCACACCTCGCCCATGCCACCGCGACCTATCAGCTCGATCAACCGATATCGGCCGAACGGCGTCCCTTCCACTCCGCCCCCCTAGCGAGAGTCGAAAATAGTTAGCAAACTTACAATAAGTCCGCTCGCCTCCCCAACGCTAAATGAATCTGAAGCCGAGCAGGCCCCGGCACTGGGGGGCATTTGGCGATAGTCTCGGATTTTGCCGCGATATGGTGGCGACGAGCCTTCGCTACGAGCATCCCCTGGCCAGTTCGAGGAAGCGCAACCGAACCCCTGCGCAGCGGCTGTTAGCTAAGGGGGCTTTTGATGGCGGCCTTCGATCAGGCGGCGTCACGTCCGTCCCAGCCGACGCAATCGACACTGGAACTCCGATTGGCGGCGACCATGACCGGCGGGGTCAGCCTCGCAATTTGGATGGCCGGGGTAGCCCGGGAACTAAACCTGCTCGGGCAGGCGTCGCAGTGGCGTCGGGCGGGGGAACGCAGCGCGCACGTAGCACTCAGTCCAGCATCGGAGGCCTCCCTGCGGCTGTACCTGGAACTCCTCGAACTGCTGGACACGATCGTCGACGTCGACGTGTTGTCCGGCACCAGCGCCGGCGGAATCAACGCGGCATTGCTTGCGTCGTCCCGGGTTTCGGGTGCCGACCTCGGTGGCCTTCGCGACCTTTGGCTCGATCTCGGCGCGCTCTCCGATCTGATCCGAAACCCACGAGACGGCTACACCCCGTCGCTGTTGTATGGCGACGAAAGGATGTTCAAGTCACTCGCGGAAGAGATTCCGCGACTGAAGTCCGGGCCGATTCCCCCCACCGTGTTTTCCAAAGATGCGCGTATCTCGACGACCTTGTACATCACCACCACCCTGCTCACCGGAGAGACGGGCAGATTCACCGACTCGTTCGGCACGTTGGTTCCAGACGTCGACCGGCGAGGCATCTTCACCTTCACCGACACCCAACTCACCAAGACGGACACCGCGTCGGTGCTGGCGTTGGCGTTGGCGGCGCGCAGCTCGGCGTCGTTCCCCGTCGCCTTCGAGCCGTCATTTGTGCCGTATACGGAAGCGACGCCCGCCACCGACAAGGTGCCGGCTCGCCCGCCGATGCAGCCCTACGCCAACACAACACGTCCGCACTGGGTGGCCGACGGCGGATTGCTGGACAACCGGCCGCTCGGCGTAGTGCTCAGGCGCATCTTCGACCGCCGCGCCGGACGACAGGTGCGCCGGGTGCTGTTGTTCGTCGTCCCGTCGGCAGGCCCGTCGCCAGACCTGGTGGAAGAGGCGCCAGCGGACAACATCGACACCCCGCTCGGACTGGTCGAAGCGCTGCTGAAGAACCTGCAGGCGATCACCACCCAATCCATCGCGACCGACCTGCGAGCGATCCGGTCCCACCAGGACCGGATGGAGGCGCGAACGGAAACCAAACTGCGCCTCGCTGAGCTTGCCGCGAACCTGCAGAACGACGGGCGGCTGCTCACCCCGTCCCTGTTGGCTGACTACGAGGCGCGCGAGGCGACCAACCATGCGCACCAACTCACCGACGTGCTGCTACGCCAGCTCAGCACCTGGCCTCCGGCACCGAGCGCGCTGGACGAGAGCGTCCCAGAGCACTGGCACGACGAACTCAAGATCGGCGGCGACGCCGAGAAGGTGTGCCGGCGGCGCATCGCGGCGTCGGTTCTGCGTCGTTGGTCGGCGCCCGACGGCCCACTTCCTGACAGTCCGGGCGAGTTCGCCCGGTACGGTCAACCGGCCTACGACCTGGCAAAGGGGTGCGCGATCGCCATTGTCGGCGCGGCGTATCAGCTCGCCCAGTCCCCAGCGGAAATCGACGAGTTGACGAAGCTGACCTACGGAATTCACGACGCGTGCCCACCGCCCGACCCCGTGGATCTCGTTCGGCTGGTGCGGAATGTCTGCACCGACACGGTAATTCGCCAAGGCTCGCTTGGCGATGCCGCGCACGAGCTCACCGAGGCGTACCTGGATCAGGCGCAAGTGCAGGAAGAGTCGTGGCACAAACTCGGCAGGGTCTTGTCCGACGGTTACCGGACATTGGCGCGCCTCGCCGCCGGATCTGCCAACACCGCCGGCGCACAACGCGGTTCGCTGCTACAACGCAGGAACACCGCCGCCGGTCAGCTGACGACGTATCTGCGCTACCTGGGGCCGCAGGACGATCCATCGGCGATGGCGGGCAAGCTGTTCGACCTGGCCACCACGCAGCGGGCGATGCTTCCGGCGGAGGACGACATCGACCAGTCCGTGGAGTTGGTGCAGGTGAGTGCGGACACCCGGAGTCTGCTTGCGCCGGACTACGAGACGGCGCAACAGAAGCTCACCGGCATGCAGCTTCACCATTTCGGCGCCTTCTACAAGCGTTCGTGGCGGGCCAACGACTGGATGTGGGGCCGACTCGACGGGGCAGGTTGGCTGGTTCACGTGCTGCTGGACCCGCGTCGGGTGCGGTGGGTGGCTCAGGCACGCCGGCACGAACGTCGCCAATCCGCCGACGGCGGCCGGGAGAGCGGCGGCCAATGGTTCCTGCGGAAGCTCAAAGAACTCGCGCACCTGGACTTCCCGGAGTCTGGCGAGCATACGGCCGATCACCTGCTGCGCGAGCTCGCGTTCGTGGACGACCCCCAGGCGGAGATGCCGCCCAGCCTTCCCAGGACGTCGATGTGGCTGGCGCAGGCGTGGCAGCAGCGCGTGCTGGACGAGGAACTGGATGCACTTGCGAACACCGTGATCCGCCCGGGTAATCACGAGCGCCCAGATTGGAGTCCACAGATCTCACAAGCCTGGGCGAAAGACGTGCTCGCGGCGCTGTCCCCGATCGCCAAATACGGGTTGTTGAACGACAATCCAGTCGCCAAGGAGACCCTTGCCGGCGACTGGGGATCGCCGCTGATGACCCATACGGTTGCGAAAACCGCCGCGACCGGAGCCGGGGCGGTCCGGTCTATTCGAAAATTGCCCGCCGCCGCTCGACCGCTGGTGGTTATCGTGCGAGCACTGGCGCTGGCTGTGTACCAGTTTGTCTCCTGGGCAAGAAGCACCGTCAGACTGACCATCGGGGCCGCGTTACTACTGATGTTGGGCGTTGCGGTTGCACTTGAACCGACAACGTCCGGCGTCGTCGGGGTGATACTCGCGGTGGCGGCTGGCTATCTCATCGTGCGTAGGGCCTGGTGGTCTTCCAACGCGTTGCTCTGGGTTTTGTTGCCGTCGTTCCTCGTCGGCGCGGGGCTTTCCGTCGCGATCCAGCAGGCCCTGATCGGCGGTGGCGCTGACTGGCCGCACTCACAGTGGTGGATCCGACTGGCCATCGTCGGCGGGATTGTCGCGGTCATGGCGCTAATCGGAGTTACCAAGCCCAAGCGATAGCGCTAGCGCTGACTACCGGGCCGGCTACAGGGCGCGAACGCCGTTGTACAGCACCATCAAACCGATGAGCACGAGCACGGCGGCGACGAGTGCCGCACTGTTCTCTTCCATCCACACCTTGAGCCGTTCCAACGGATCGTCAAGCCGCGCACCGGCACCCGCATACGCGACGATGGGAACGACGACCGTCGATGAGGACATCGCAACAAAGAACACGCCCGAAATCCAATCGCTCGCCCCCCCCAAGCCGCTGGTGCCGATACCCAAACCGGCCACCGCACAAATGAGCAGCACCTCGGGTCGTGCCACTGCCAGTACCGCGCCCGTCACACCCGCGCGCCGTGGCGTCAGCCGGCTGAACGAACTCATCCAGCCCGGGACGTGGGCGTGGTTGTGCCGGGTCACCCACCGGTAGATACCGAACACGATGAGCGCCGAACCTAGCACCACCCGCAGCCAGGATGCCCACGTCGGCGGTGAGTGGGTCAACCCGCTGTATCTGTCCGATACAGAGATGAACGCCGCGGTCGCCGCGCCCACGCCCAGCAGCCAGCCACCCAGGAAGGCCAGGCCGGTAGGCCGCGGCCGCGGTGCATGCAAGACCAGCACCGCGGGAATGACCGTTATCGGCGACGTCGCGATCACCAGCGCAAGCGCGGTCAACCTGGTCAGTTCGGATCCCCAACTTGCCGTCACGGGCGGTAATCCTTACATCGGAGACAGGCGCAGGCACTCATTTAGCGCAGCCGTGTTCAATGCGTCGGTTCGCGGGCGCGGCGCGTTGACAACGCCGCACGCACCTCAGACAGCTTTGATCCCTTTGGACAACACCATCAACCCGATCAGTATCAGGACGGCCGCGAGCATCGCGGCGTGGTTCTTTTCCATCCAGTCTTTGAGGCGATTGAGCTGGTCGTCGAGTCGGTCACCGGCAGCCGCGTAAGCAAGGATGGGAATTGCCACGGTGGAGGCGGAGAGGCCGACGAATATTGCGGCGGCCAGCCACTCACCCGCCGTGCCCAGACGACTGGTGCCAATGTCCAACCCGGCGGCCAGGACCAGTACCAACACCTCGAGCCGTACCACGACCAGGATCGCTCCGACGAGCCCCGCGCGCCGCGGGGTGATGGTGGCAAACGAACGCATCCAGCGCGGTGACTCGCTGTGCCCTTTCCGGCTCACCCACCGGTAGATGCCGAACAAGATGAGGGCCGACCCCAGGACGATCCGGAGCCACGACGCCCAGGCCGGAGGCGACGAGTTCAGGTCGCCGAGTTCACCGGAGCCAATGACGAAGATCGCAGTGAGCGCGGCCAAACCCGCAACCCAACCGCCGAGAAACGCCAGACTGGCCGGCCGTGGCCGAGGCGCCTGCAAGACCAATACCGCCGGGATGATGGTCAGCGGCGAGACGGCGATGACAAGCGCTAGCGGCACCAGACTGCCCAGCACCGAGGCCCAATTTTCGGTCACGGGCAGCAATCCTCCCATCGACGCCGAGGTAAGCGTGCACTCAATGCAGCGTGTCCTTGCTTGCTTCGACCGGCTCCGAACTGGCCGGCAGTTTCAGGCCCGCGAAAATCTCTGCGTAGTGGTGGTGGGCGAGGAAGTGACCACCCGGCACCAAATGCACTGTGGCATTAGGGATCCGCTCGGCAAGCTGCCGAGTCCACTTCGCGTCCAACAGCTGATCCTCGGTGCCCGCCCACACGTCCACCGGCACCTGCAGGTCTTCGGGCTCAAAACCCCACGGCCGGACCATCACCCGGTACTCCTCCACCACACCCTCGGGTTGCCGCAGCGCCTCCCGGGACATCCTGGCGAAGGTGCCGTAACCCTGAGCCCGCAACACAGCCGCATCGGCTGGGCCGAGGCTGTGTGCGGCTAGCCGACCATACAACGGCGGGGCACACGTTGCGGCGAATCCCATGGCGTAGAGGCACTGTCGGGCCAGCCAGGGGGCGCGCTGGGACAGCTTGAGGTACATCCGGTCGAAGGCCGGCAGACCCTCGACGGCGTCCGACTCGGTCAGTGGCACCATGCCTGCGATGATCGCGACGCGCGTCACGCGCGCCGGTAGCACGCAACCGAGTGCCGCGGCGTACTGGCCGCCGAGCGACCAACCCATCGCTGCGAAGCGGTCGATATCGAGAGCGTTTATCAGTTCGACGACATCGCCGGCCCAGTCGCGGACGGTGCGACCGGCCTTGGGATCAGACCGTCCGATGCCCGGGCGGTCGGGAGAGATCAACCGCACCCCGCACTCCTGCGCCACCTCTGCGGCGGCCTCGACATCCAAGCGACAGGCGAGCCCCCCGTGCGCATTGACGATTGGAAAACCTTGTCGGTCGCCGTATTCCGCGTAACTGAGCGTACGCCCGTCACGAAGGCCCAGCACGTGGTCGGTCGTCTTGTGGTCAACAAACATCGCAGCCGTAATCCGTTGCGGCGCCGTTCAAACCGACTCACCTCCACGATGAGGTTTTAGGGGACAAGAATCGCACTGGTACGCACATGGTGCGGGGTGACGGGAGCCGCGTCAAGGCGAGAGACGGAGCCACCTAGACTGCGGAGGCTGGCGTCGGCGACGGAGCGAGGTTCGCATTGAAATGGGTCGCACAGGTACTCCTCCTTTCTGCCGGAGACTGTGTTGGGTTCCAATACTCCGGTGGATGACGCGTCGGGAGAAGAAGATCGTGAAAGGTGGCTGATATGCCTCACCGCATCGTCGTAGTCGCGGCAACGGCACTGGCCTTGGCGCCGACCGGGATTGGCGCACCGGTCACGAGCGCGTTCGCAGCGGCGGCTGGTAGCCAAAGCATCAGTGGTGCAACGCATTTGTACCCAGCCGATCCAGCACCCGATGCCGGCGACCAACCCACTGCCGAGCAACGTGTCATCGAGGGTTACGTCGACAAGCAGGCCGGTTGCACACCGGACCTACCGGCCAACCCACAGTCGGTGACCTGGGATCCGCCCGGCTTCGCGCCGAATGTCGGCGGATCCGGAAGCGTCAACGACGCGGATCCGCGTCTGGGTGGCCGCTTCGTCGCCGATTACGTCAACGGCCACTGGCACATCGCCTACCCGTACTGCTGAGGACCTTCCGCGACGCTACTGGCAGACCTGCGGAGCGAACTTCACCGTGGTGGTCGACGGCGTATTGAATTGAGCCTCGAGGGTGAGCGACGGGTTCACCACCTCGTTCTCAATGCCAAACCGCTTCAGCTCGAGGTAGACCTGCACGGTGTCAGCGGAAGTCCGGCGGGCATTGGTGTCTCGGTCCGGCCGCATCGACCTGTCCCCGGAACCGGGTCCCAATGTGTCGATGATGGCAAGGTCGTCGGTGTCTTGCTCCGGACCCAATTCGGCGAATTTCTTGCCGTTGTTGGCGACGCTGTAGGTCAACACGTAGCCGACGAATCCCTTCGCGCGGGAACCCGAGGGAGACTGCGGCAGCGCCTGTTCGAATCGAATCAGCAACTCCAACACGCCCTTTCGGGGACGCTTCGCCTCGACCGTCGCCACGGCGATGCTGGTGGAAGGCCTGGGCCCGTCCTGGGTTTGACAGCTCAGTCGCTTCGGCAGCCGCGACCAGTAGTCCGTCGGTGACGTCATCCAAGCGATCAGGCCGACAACGCCCACGACCACGACCAACGCGATGGGAACCAAGAGCCGCAGCGCCTTGGGCAACGCCCGCCAGCGCTGACGAACACCACCGGGGGTCGCGGACGTCGATCCCGCCGCCCGACGATGCGTGGTCCACTTTGCGCCGTCCCAGTATCGTTGGCCCCCTGATCCGTCAGGATCGGCGAACCATCCTGCCGGGGGCGAACTCGGCACGGTCATGCTCCATTCCGCTCGTGAGAGGTCGTCACGTTTGGGGTCGCGCTTTTCCGCCGTTGCGTCACGGTGGTGTTTCTAGCGGCTCTGGCGGCCGATCGAGCACCTGGACGCGGTCGCCGTCCCATTTGAAGCCGACGACCGTCAGCGTGCCGTCCAAGCAGGTGCTGCAGCTCTGCCGGGTGCGATAGGTGAGGACGACGGTGTCGTTGGTTGAGGCCGGCGCCTCCAGTTCGGTGAACGGGTAGGCGCTGGGCGTCGCGGTCCCCACGTACGTCCCCCGGTGAAACAGCAACGCCAGGTCGGGTGAACTGGCGGTCGCGCCCTGCACCGTCAACACCACTGCGGACAGATCTGCGCAGGGGTTGTAGTTGCTGGACTGGGGTTTGCTGTCCCACGGTTTGCCGGTCCGCTTGTCCGGCTGGAGCTTGGGGAGCGTGGCCGCCAGCGCGGCCGCCTCGTCCGGTCCGCACGTGCCCGCGTTGGCACCCGAGGTGGCCGCCGCGGATGTGGCGGCCGACGGGCCGGCGGCCGACGGCGGCGTTGACGAAGCGCTCGGTGTACCCGAGTCCTGGCCCGCGAAGATGAAGACGGCGGCGGCACCGATGCCTACGGCGAGCGCACCCGCGGCAACCAGCCACCGGGAGGGCGTGGGCCGGGCGCCTTCCGTCGGCGGCGTCGTGTCGATGTCGTCCGACGGGTCGTAAGCCGGCGGCGGCCAGTTGGGGTCGACCTGGCCGACATGCTCAGCTGCCACTCCTACAGACCTCTCCGGCTAAACGTCTCGCTTACTCCCCCGGTCATCCCCAGATTGGCGAATTGTAGCCAGAACGTGCTGGTAGCGGAAATAACGCGGCGCTGCACGACACCCATTTACACAGGTGAGACTGCCCACAAACAGGCAGCGAGGCTAGGGACGGCGCAGCAAGCTACCGCATACTGGACATCATGCAGCAAGCGACATCACCGCAAACCGAGGGCCGAGCGCCAGCCGGTTCGGTGGTGGCTGCTGCGCGGATGGCGGGCCGGGGCTGCTAAATGGGAGCAGCCAGCAAAGGCCGCCACCGACGGCGGGCTACGCCACAGCCGTCGCGCTTGCGTCGGCGAGTGACCCGCTCCCTGATGACGCTGGTATCGCTGGTGGCGCTGGTGCTGACCGGCGCGGGCTATTGGGTGGCCCATGGCGCGCTGGGGGGCATCACGATTTCCCAGGCGCTGACCCCCGAGGATCCGCGTTCCACCGGCAACACCATGAACATCCTGCTTATCGGGCTGGATTCGCGGAAAGACCAAGACGGCAACGACCTGCCGCAATCGATCCTGGATCAACTGCACGCCGGCGACTCAGACCAGGGCGGTTACAACACGAACACCCTGATCCTGGTGCACGTCGCAGCCGACGGGAAAGTTGTCGCGTTCTCCATCCCCCGCGACGACTGGGTGCCCTTCAACGGAGTCCCGGGGTACAACCACATCAAGATCAAAGAGGCTTACGGGCTGACCAAGCAGTACGTCGCGCAGCAGCTGGTCAACCAGGGCATTACCTCCCAGCGGGAACTGGAGACGCGGGGTCGCGAGGCCGGTCGCGCGGCCACCCTGCGCGCGGTGCGGAGCCTGACGGGGGTTCCTATCGACTACTTCGCCGAGGTCAATCTGGCCGGCTTCTACGACCTGGCCCAGACGCTGGGTGGCGTCGAGGTGTGTCTTAACCACGCCGTCTACGACTCCTACTCCGGCGCCGACTTCCCCGCCGGGCGGCAGCGGTTGAACGCGTCACAGGCGCTGGCCTTCGTGCGGCAGCGGCATGGCCTGGACAACGGGGACCTGGACCGTACACACCGGCAGCAGGCGTTTTTGTCCTCGGTGATGCGGGATCTCAAGGCGTCCGGCACGTTTACCAACCTGGACCGGCTCAGCAACCTGATGGCCGTCGCGCGCAAGGACGTCGTGTTGTCCGCCGGGTGGGACGAGAACCTGTTCCGGCGCATGGGTGATCTGGCTGGCGGGCCAGAGAACGGCAATGTGGAGTTCCGGACGTTGCCGGTGGTCCGTTACGACAACATCGACGGCCAGGACGTCAACATCATCGATCCGGTCGCGATCAAGGCCGAGATCGCTACGGCTATCGGCGCCGCTCCCCCCGCCGCTCCCGCCACCACGACGACGGTCAAGCCCAACCCGGAGACCGTGGTCGATGTGATCAACTCCGGCAGCATCAGCGGCATGGCGAGCCGGGTTTCCAGCGCGCTGCAGAAGCAGGGCTACACCACGGGCCAGGTGCGCGACCGTCAATCCGGCGACCCGTCGGCCACCACGATCGCCTATGGCGTCGGCGCGGAGGCCGACGCGCACAACGTGGCGAACCTGCTCGACATTGCCGCCCCCAGCCAGCCCGACCCCACTCTGGCCCCCGGACATGTACGGGTGACGGTGGACACCAACTTCTCGCTGCCGGCCGCCGACGATGCCACGACGACCACCACGAGTACGACGTCCGTCACGCCGTACTCGTACTACTACAACGGCACCCTGACGACCTACCCGACGCCGGATCGCGGAAAGCCGATCGACGGCGGCGGGGTGCCGTGCGTGAATTAGTGGCGACCCGCCGCGCCCGGCTACGCCGCGCTTGCGATCGCCACGGCGTGAATTAGTGGCGACCCGCCGCGCCCGGCTACGCCGCGCTTGCGATCGCCACGGCGTGAATTAGTGGCGACCCGCCGCGCCCGGCTACGCCGCGCTTGCGATCGCCACGGCGTGAATTAGTGGCGACCCGCCGCGCCCGGCTACGCCGCGCTTGCGATCGCCACGGCGTGAATTAGTGGCGACCCGCCGCGCCCGGCTACGCCGCGCTTGCGATCGCCACGGCGTGAATTAGTGGCGACCCGCCGCGCCCGGCTACACCGCGCTTGCGATCGCCACGGCGTGAATTAGTGGCGACCCGCCGCCTAGGCCGCTAGGCCGTTCAGGCGTGCGTTCCGCCGTCGATCCGGATTTCGGTGCCGGTGATGAATGCGCCGTCTTCGGAAACCAGCATGGCCACGACGCCAGCGACTGCGGAGGGGTCTGCCATTCCGGCGCCGCTGGACGTCTCCGTGGTGGGCAGGATCGGCATCAACCTGGTGAACAGTTTCCAGTTGGCGTCCTGCGGAATGTATCCGCCGGTGGCATCGGTGAGGCCAGTCTTGATGCTGCCGGGGGCCACACACACCGCTCGCAGACCCTGCCCGGCGTACTCGAGCGCCAGCGAGTGGGTGAACGCCTGGACGCCACCTTTGCTGGCCGCGTAGGCGCCCATGTACGGATGTGCGAAGGACGCCGACGTGGAGCTGAAGTTCACGATCGTGCTGCGCTGGTTCTCCAGCAGTGCCGGTAGCGCTTCGCGGACTACGAGGAAAGTGCCGGTCAGGTTCACGGCGATGATCTGATTCCACAGCTCGGTGCTGGTTTGGTGGGTGTGCGCGGCGCGCAGGATGCCGGCGGCGTTGACCAACGAATCCAGGCCGCCCAGCGTCTCGACGGCCCGGCGCACCCCCGCGATCACCGACTGCTCGTCGGCCACGTTCAACTCGTACGCGGTGAACCGGTCGCCGGTGGCAGCTTCGTCGGCCCGGGCCTGGGTCGTGGCCAGTCCGTCGGCGATGATGTCGACGCCGACCACGGACGCGCCCTCGGCGAGGAGTCGCAGCGCGGTGGACTGTCCGATTCCGGAGGCGGCGCCGGTGACCAAGATTCGCTGGCCGTCGAGTCGGTTCATCGGCTTCTCCCCCTATGCGCGCGGGCACTCGGCGTGACCATCATCGCAAGGGGTGACGGCGGGCTAATTCGCTGGCCATAGGTGCCTTACGTGTTGGTGGTGACTTTGGCGTCGAAGGATTCGACGGCCAGGCCCACGCCGCCTTGCCAGGGTTCGAAGCCGGCCTGGATGCTGGTCAGATACCAGCTCTGGTCGACCGGCAAGCTGGCGATGCTGTCGGTGTGGTCGACGAAATCCATCACATCGAAGGTCCACACCTCGATCGGCTCGGTCGCCACATACGACGTCACCGTGTTCTGACCATTGCTGCCCATCCACAACGTGAAGTTCTTGCCCCCCACCGTCACATTCCCCGTCGGCGAACCCACCGGCTGAATCGGACCCTGATGGTTGAACCAGATCATGATCTCGTGATCGTTGACCCCGGTGGTCGTGTAACTCGAATCCAGCCAGATGTCGTAGGAGGCGTTCCACACCCCGGTCGGCACGTAGTTGTAATCGATACTGGTCATCGCCGTATCGATCAGACTCAACTGAACCGGCAGATTCGTCCCCGTCGAACTGGTGCCGTAATGCACCCCCGCAAAGATCGACGGATACCCCAGCGGCGCACCGTTGGTCGACGCCGACCCATTCATCTGCGTGATCGTGAACCCCCCGGTCGGGTCCACCGCAATCGTCTGCCCCGCCGGGTTGTTCCACGCATTGTTCTGCACCACATACCCACCAGTGACCGTCGTCGTCCCATACTGCGTGGAAATCACCGTCGCACCCGGCGGCGGCGTCGTCGGCGGCGTCGTCGGCGGGGTCGTCGGCGGGGTGGTTGTGACCGGATCCCCGTTGAGCAGGACGTTGCTGGGTGGCGAATACCCGCCGGTGGGGTGCGCGCCCTGAAAGCCGACATCGATAGACGTGCCGGGGGCGATCGTGCCGTTGTAGCTCATCGGTGTCAGGGTGTACTGCGTTCCCGATTGGGTGACCTGCGCGTTCCACACATTCGAGATGGAGGTGTTTTCCGGCAGGGTGAATTGCAGCTGCCAATTGGTCATCGCCGACGCGGTCGGGTTGGTGATCGTGTACTTGCCGTTGAAGCCGGTGTCCCACTGCGATGCGCTGTAGGTGGCCGTGAGCGCGGTCCCGGGTGGTGTCGTAGGTGTCGTTGGCGGGGTTTCCGGTGGTCCGGTCGGCGGGGTGGGCTCGGTGGGAACCACCTGGCTCGGGGACGTCGGCGTGCGGCCGAGCAGCAAATCCACCACGCCGCGCAGCTGGCTTTCGAAGTTCTGCAGCGTCAACGCAAGGTTCCGCTCCGCGGAGGCATACCACTGCGCGCCCGCGTTCAGGGTCTGCACGAATCGGAATTGGATTTGCTGCGTCAGTTGGGCGCTCAGCCGCTGATACTCGAGGGCCTGCCCAGTGACCAGCGCGGTGATTGCCGCCGACACCTCATCCGCTGCGGCGGGCGCGATTGCGGTAGTCGGAGCCGCCGCAGCGGCGTTGGCAGCGGCGAGGTCAGAGCCAAGGCCGGCAAGATCGGCCGCCGTCAGCGCCAGAGTGTCCGGTACGACCAAAACAAATGACATAGCAAATCCTTTGACAGGGACACGATGTCGCAATAACGAACATATCTCAGACAGATAACGATGGCTTCACCGTGGAACATAACACCACGTCGACACGCGTGCAGCCGAAATTGCGAATAAAAAGTGTCCGCTATCCGATCAACTATTTGAGATCGTCTAGGAAATTTACATTTGCACGGAATTGTGCAAATTAAACGACTCCGCGCAGCCCGTCGGCGCCAAAGGCGGGCTCGAGCATCGCGGAAAAGTCCGGGCCCCGCCGCAGCAAGTGGCCGCCGTCGACGTTGATGAGCTGTCCGGTGATCCAGGCGGCCGCGTCGCTGAGCAGGAACATGGCCAAGTTTGCGACGTCCTCGACCTCACCGTGCCGCGGCAGCGGCGTGCAGGCCCGGTAATCCGCGCTCAGTTCCGGCGACTCGGTGATGGGCACGACCAGGTCAGTGCGGATGAGGCCGGGGCGGATGCTGTTGACCCGGACCCACGATGGGCCGAGTTCGTCGGCCGCCAGCTGCATCATGTGGTCGACGGCGGATTTGGTGACGCCATAGGCGCCGAACCAGCGATGGGTATTGCTCGCCGCGATGGACGAGATGCCGACGAACGAGCCGCCGCCACCGCGCACCAATTGGCGCGCGGAGTGCTTCAGGACGTACATCGTTCCGTTGACGTTGAGGTCGACGGTGCGACGCCAGGCCTCCGAGTCGATCTGCGTGATGGGCCCGATGGTTTCCGAGCCGCCGGCGCAGTGCACGACACCGTGCAGGCGGCCGTGCCATGCCGTCGCGGCGTCGACAGCGCGGGCGGTCTCGTCCTCGTTGGTGACATCGGCTGGCTCATAGCGGATTTCGCCGCCATGGCCTTTCACGGCGTCGAGCTCGGCGACCGCGGCCGCGAGCCTGTCTGGATTGCGGCCGATGATCATGACCGCCGCGCCGGCGGCGACCAATCCGGCCGCCACTCCCTTGCCGATTCCGCTACCGCCACCGGTGACCAGGTAGGTCCGGTCCTGGAAAGAAAGCTGCATGTAGCTCATCGAACCATGCGGCCTGCGCCGCCCCGCAGGTGGTGTTTCGACAACCTCGCCGCTCACTGGTGAGCCAGCGGCCCCGGGCTCTACGGCGTATCCCGGCGCGCCACCTTCGTCGGCCTGGCCGTCCGCCAGTCCTCGACTTCGGGCGGTAAGCCGACCGGAAATCGGTTCTCGTTGTGGGCCGCCCAGTGCGCGTGGCCCAGCTCGTGCACATGGAACGCGTGGCGCAGCGCCTCGGTGAAGCCCATCGCGTCGGACGCGGCGTTGACCGACGCCTTGACCAACAACGCCGCCATCGTCGGCCGTTCGGCGATGCGCCGGGCGAATTCGAGGGTCTTCTCCGACAGCTCCTCCAGCGGAAACACCTTGGACACCATGCCAAGTCGATACGCCTCGTCAGCGTCCAACGAATCACCGGTCAGCAGCAGCTCTTTGGCCTTGCGTGGGCCGAATTCCCAAGGATGCGCATAGTATTCGACCCCGGGCATGCCCAAGCGAACCGCGACCACGTCGCTGAACTTCGCGTTGTCCGCCGCCACGATCAGGTCGCACGCCCAGATCAGCATCAACCCCGCCGAAATCGCGTTACCCTGCACCTGAGCAATCGTGATCTTGCGTAAATCGCGCCAACGGCAGGTGTTTTGGAAGAAGTAGTGCCATTCCTGGTGGTACAACTTCTCCACGACCGGGTCGAGGGTGGCGCCGTGGGAGCGAAAGGTCGGATGCTGGGTCGGCCCAGGCTTGCGTTCCGCCAGCGCTGCGTCGGAGCCAAGATCGTGACCGGCCGAGAAGTTCCGACCACGCGCCGCCAGGATCACCACGCGCACGGTGTCGTCGGCCTCGGCGCGCAAGAACGCCTCGTCGAGCTGCACCAGCAACGTGCGATTCTGCGCATTGTGCTCTGCGGGCCGATTGAGCCAGATCCGGGCGATGCGCCCCTCGTCGAGGGTTTCGTAGGTTACCGATCGAGCCTCGTCTGAGTCGTCCGGTTTCGCCTGGGCACCGGCCTGGTCGGAGAGTGTCATTGCGCCTGCCTCGTCTTTGTCCGATCTGATGTTTACAGATTACGGTCAGTGTGTAAGCGATCGGACGGTGGGGTTGATCCGCCGGTCCGCTGTGTGGGCCGGGCAAGCGCACGTGCAGACGGGAAAACCGGTGGTCGCAGACGCTTGCACACCGCTTTGGCTTAGAGTTGAACAATGCCAAGCAAAACTGACCATGGAGATATCGGCGAGGTGGAGCCGGTGGCAGACAGCACCGCGAGCCAGGCGCGGCGGGTAGTCGCCGCCTACGCGAACGATGCTGACGAGTGCCGCGTCTTCCTATCCATGCTCGGTATTGGGCCGGCGAAGCACGAGAGCTAATGGCTTCCAAGGGGAGCCAGGCCACTGCGGCCGCTAAGGCCGCCCAGACCACCAAGACCACCAAGACCGCTAAGACCACCGGCGCCGCCAAAGCCGCTAAGGCCACTAAGACCACCGGACAATCGGATTTTGTGGTGGTGGCCAATCGGTTGCCGGTCGATCAGGAGCGGCTCCCGGACGGCACCACCACTTGGAAGCGCAGCCCGGGGGGATTGGTCACCGCATTAGAGCCACTGCTACGCCGTCGGCGCGGGGCCTGGGTAGGTTGGCCCGGGGTCATCGACGGCGATGAAGAGCCGATAGTCCAAGAAGAACTCACCCTGCAGCCGGTGCGCCTGTCCGCCGACGACGTCGCGGAGTACTACGAGGGCTTTTCCAACGCGACGCTGTGGCCGCTGTATCACGACGTGATCGTCAAGCCGATCTACCACCGCGAGTGGTGGGACCGCTACGTCGACGTCAACCGCCGGTTCGCCGAGGCCGCGTCACGCGCGGCCGCCAAGGGCGCGGTGGTGTGGGTGCAGGACTATCAGTTGCAGCTCGTCCCGAAGATGCTGCGGTCGCTGCGACCCGACCTGACCATCGGCTTCTTCCTACACATCCCCTTCCCGCCGATCGAACTGTTCATGCAGTTGCCCTGGCGGACCGAGATTATCGACGGCCTGCTCGGCGCCGATCTGGTGGGATTCCACTTGGCGGGTGGGGCGCAGAATTTTCTCATCCTGTCCCGTCGGCTCACCGGTGCGGAGACCTCGCGCGGGACGGTCGGTGTTCGCTCGCGCTTCGGCGAGGTGCAGCTCGAGTCCCGCACCGTCCGGGTTGGCGCCTTCCCGATCTCGATCGATTCCGGCGCGCTGGACCAGGCCGCGCGCGACCGTAATATCCGGCGCCGAGCGCGCGAGATCCGCCAGGAACTGGGCAACCCCCGCAAAGTGATGCTCGGTGTCGACCGGCTCGACTACACCAAGGGCATCGACGTACGGCTCAAGGCCCTGTCCGAGCTGCTCGCGGAGGGCCGGGTGAAGCGCGACGACACCGTGCTGATCCAGCTGGCCACTCCCAGTCGCGAGCGCGTCGAAAGCTATCAGCTGTTGCGTCACGACATCGAGCGAGAGGTCGGCCACATCAACGGCGAGTACGCCGAGGTCGGTCACCCGGTGGTGCATTACCTGCACCGCCCGGTACCCCGCGACGAACTCATCGCGTTCTTCGTTGCGGCCGACGTCGCGCTGGTCACCCCGTTGCGCGACGGGATGAACCTGGTGGCCAAGGAGTACGTCGCCTGTCGCAGCGATCTGGGCGGCGCCCTGGTGCTCAGCGAGTTCACCGGCGCCGCAGCCGAACTGCGGCAGGCCTACCTGGTCAACCCGCATGACCTGGAAGGCGTCAAGGACGCCATCGAAGCGGCCCTCAATCAGACGCCCGAGGAAGGCCGGCGCCGGATGCGCGCGTTGCGACGCCAGGTACTCGCGCACGACGTGGACCGCTGGGCGCGGTCGTTCCTGGACGCACTGACCGAAGCGCGACCCAAGGACTAAAAGACCTGGAATGGTCATGGTTTTCGCGTCGAATGGCTGTGATACTCGATGCAGCACCTTCCGGATGTAGGCAGGTTCGAAGGGATTCGAAGGAATTCGAAGGGATTCGAAGGGAGAAGCCGGTGAAGGTTCGTCGTGGGCTGGCCGCTGTTGCCGGCGTTTCCTCGGCCGTCGCGGTGGGGATGGCCGCGAATTCGGGCACCCCGGCATACGCCATCGCGCCGCCCGCGGACGGTGTCTACGTCTTCAATGGGCCAGGGGTGCCGGCCACCTGGACTATCGGGGTGATCTGCGATCAAGTCAACGGAAGTCGTTACTACAAGGACTACGACAACCCCGAGATCATGGCCGACTTCTGTTTCGTGAACGTGGTGAGCCAGACGGCCCACGCGCCCGTCACCAACCAGGACAAGGTGCAGAATTACACCGGCCGGGCCCGACTCACGGGTCTGCAGTGGACATTTCAGGTCAGGAAGGACCAAGGCGTCACCTGTCCGAACGGCGGCACCGCACAGTCGGTCGAAACCTACGCGTTCGACAACGAGACGCTCACCGGAACGCACACGATCCTGCACGACGCGGTGTGTGGCCTCCAGCCGGACATGAAGAAGGAGCCGTTCTCGTTGCAGCTGGTAGCTCCCCCACCGGTCCCGGTGGAGCGTTACCCGTTGCGCTGCAACGAAATTGCGATCTGCTTCTGAGCGGGCGGTTCGCTCAGATCGGCGTGATGTAAGAAATCAGCCACTTACCGTCGATCCGCTTGAAGTCGACTCGTAGCCGGCTGCCGTCGTACAGCGGCTGGCGCGTCTTGTCGGTGACGGTCCGGTTCATGTAGACCATCACCGATGCCGAACTGCGGTTGGCGCTGATGACTCCCACGCCGACGACGTTGGCCTGGACCACCACCTCGCGCTTCTTTGCCTCGGGGATGATCTGGGTGTTGACGCTCTTCTGAAATTCCTGCCGATAGTCGGGCGTCAACAACGGATACGCCGCGGTGAGGCTGCGTTCCACCGTCTGGTAGTCGTAGGCGAAGACTTGGGGAATCTCCTTGGCCGCGAGCTGCGGCAGCTGGGCGCGCGCCGCTTCCTCGCCGCGGGTCTCCACTCGGTCCCAGTAGAACCACCCGCCCACGGCTGACAGCCCGATGATGGTGCCGACCAGCAGGCTACCGGCGACGGTGATCACCCAGCGCAACCACCGCCGCGTGCCACCCACCTAGTTACCTCCGTCTGGATACTTCAGGTCGTAACTGGTCATTTTGCCAGTGTCGTCCTCGTGCACGATGACCCGGAGCCGGTACGGCATCGACGGCTTGTTTACGCCGTCGATGTCGGCCACCGTCACCCGCACCGAGACCAGCACCGACGCGTTGGAGCTGACCGCGTCGATCCCTTCCAGCGCGGCACCGTTGATGACGGCCTCGGACCTCGCCTGGGTGGACCGGAACAGCGCCTTGAGATTCTCGACGTTGTTGTTGGAGCTGAGCATGGCGTGCAACGGCCCACTGGTGCCAGTGACGAACCGGTTGACCGATTCGTCGATGGTGTCCGGCGTGTAGCTGAACATGTTGACCACCGTCTGGGTGGCGGTGTCGACGAAGCGCTGTTCGCGCGCGTGACGAGCGGTCGCATCGCGCTGCTGCCCGACGAGCACAAACCCGCCCCAGCTCAGCCCGGCGATCGCCAGCAACGCCGCCGCCAGCGAAATCCAGCCGACCAGACGGCGGTTCGCCGGCCGCCGTGGCGGCGGGCGGAGGGCCGAAGAACCCTTGGCCAGCTTGGCCGTCCGCGAGGTGTCGCGCTTGGATTCCGCCGGAATCTCCACGGTGACGGTGGCATCGAATATCCCAGCCACCTCGGACTCGGCCGTAGCCGCATCAGCGGACGTACTCTTCGCCGGCCCCGCCGGACGGGAAGCCCGTCTGCGCACCCTTCGGGGCACCAACTGTCGTTCTGTTTCCACTGACTACGCCTCTTGATCAGGCCGCTACATCGGCTGCGGGGCAAGCATCAGGTCCACCCAGTTCTCGGCACTGGATGCACCAACCCGTCCCGACGCGAAGATACCGGTGCCGCCCGTGGGGTCCTTGAACTCCCCGGTGTTCGGGTCATACGGCGCGTAGAGCACGCCGCTGGCCTGGGGTTCAGCCGGTCCCGTTCCCAACGGCGGTCCCGGTGGCGGGAGGTACTTCGGGTACGGAAGCTGCGGCGGCACCGGCGGGTAGTTCGGCGGCATCCACGGCGGGTTGCCCGGCGGCGGCAGGGTGTCGTTGGGCGGCGGCGGGTCGTACGCCGGCTGATGCGGCGCCGGCCCTGGACCGGGTGTCACACCGGGTGGCGGCGGACCCACGATGGGAATGCCCGGGTCCGGATCAGCCTCCGGCGGAACATACGGGAAGTGGTTGGGCGGCAAGATGTTCAGCCCATTGGTGACCGGCGTGTCGTACGGGATCGGCGGACCGCGCCAGGGGTTGCTACCGATTGGCACGAAACCTCTCGGGTCACGGCACAGCTGGATCGTGGGCGCCCGTTTTCCGGGGAACTCCTGGCAGGGGTAGTTGCGGGCACCGCGCACCGCGGTCGGGGCGTTCTGCGCCGCCTTGCAGTACATGTCCGTGGGCAGCTCGCGCAGCGTCTCGTCGGCGGGCGTACGCATCAAGGGCGGCGGCAGAAAGCCGGTGTTGCACGGTGGCGGGTCGTTGAGGTCGAGCTTGAAGTCCAGCTTGGCGCCCTCGTCCTGCGGCTGGCCACCGGCGGCGGTGATGATCGCGGCGAACAGCGCGGGGAAGGTGACCAGCAGATGTTCGATCGTCTTGTGGTAGATCACGCCCACCCGGCCCAGATTGGCCAGGCTGGCGGCCAGCATCGGGAAGGACGGACGGATCCCGCTGAACGCGGTGTTGGCTTCGTCGATCGCACCCGGCGCGGTGGCCAGAGTGTCGCGGAGCTGCGGGTCAGCGCGCCGGAGCTCGGAGGTGAACCGGGCCAACCCGTCGGCCAGCGACTTGATGTCACCCCCGGCCCGAACATTGGCTTCCAGGAACGGGCCGAGTTGATCGATCAGTTGAGCAACCTGCGGGTAATTCGTGTTGGCCTCGTCCACCAGCAGCCGCGCCGATTCGACCAGTCTGGCCAGTTCCGGGCCGGTGCCGTTGGTCGCGACGAACGCCTCGTGCAACAGCTCGCTCAGCTTGGTGTTACCCAGGCTGTTGACGAGCTTTTCGGCCTGCCCGAGCAACTCGGCAACGTCTTGGGGGATTGCGGTGTTGTTGACGTCAATCCTGGATCCGTTCTGCAACTTGCTCGGCGACGGATTGTCCGGCGGCACAAGGTCGATGTATTGCTCGCCGATGGCCGACACGCTCCTGACCGTCGCCTTGACGTTGGACGGAATGGGGGTGCCGCTGTTGAGCCGCATCGTGGCGACGACGCCGGTGTCGCTCAGTTCGACCGACTCCACCCGCCCGACGGCGACACCGCGATAGGTGACGTTGGCGCTCTTGTACAGACCGCCCGCGCCGACGAAGTCCGCGCTCACACTGTAGGTTCCGATGCCGAACGTGGCGGGCAAGCGCAGATAGAAGATGCCCATCACGGCCAGGGTGATCACGGTGATCACCGCAAAGATCGATAGCTGGATCTTGGTAAGTCTGTCGATCATCTACCCGCCCCCTACTGCTTCGCCGTGCCGGGCGGGATCTTGAACGGGTCGGCCGCCTGCCCGGACAGGTTGGCCATCGAGCCGAGCAACCAGTCTGGCGGATTGAGGATCTCGTCCATGTGCATCATGTTCGGGTCGAGCGCATAGGACGTGGTGAAGAATGTCTCACCGAGTCGGCGCAGCGTCAGGTCGAATGTGGTGTAGACGTTCAGGTAATCCCCTCGGACCGCCTGCTTGATGCCGAAGTTGGGGAACGGGAACGTCAGCAATATCTGCAACGAGGTGACGAAGTCCTTCTTGGCGTCATTGAGCGCCTTGACCACCGAATAGGCGTCTTTGAGGTCGGCGGCGAAGTCCGACTTGATCTGGGAAAGCACGTGCGAGGTGACCATCGCCAGCCTCCTGAGTGCGGTGAAGGCGTCGACGATGTTGTTCCGATTCCTATTGAGGACCTTGAGTGCGGCCGGCAGCGTGTCCAGGGCGCGGCCCAGCTTGTCCTTGTCGCGGGCCAGGACTGAGGAGAATCGGTTCAGCCCATCGAGCGCGGCGATGATGTCGTCGACCTGCTTGTTGAGCCCCTCGGTCAGCTCGGCGAGCCTGGGTATCAAGCCCTTGAACTCACCCGTGCGCCCGGCCACCGCCCGGTAGGTCTCCTCGGTGATCTCTTCCAGCGCACCGACATTGCCCTTGTTGACCACCACGCCGAGGGCGGAGAACACCTCCTCGGTGGTGGGGAACTTGGTGGTGTTGGCCTCTCTGATGACCGAGCCGTCGTGCAGCTTGCCCTTCCAGTTTGCCTTGTTCTCTGGCGCTTTGAGGTCGATGTGCAGCGAACCCAGCAACGACGTCTGGGCGACCGCGGCGATGGAGTTTTCCGGGAGCTTGACGTTGTTGTCCAGCGCCAGCTTGACCGCGGCATAGAAGGATCCGTCGGCCCGCTGCTCGGCCGTGACACCGGCGACACTGCCCACGGTGACGTCGTCGACCATGACCGGCGAGTTCTGTGGCAACGTCGACATGTCCTTCAGCTCGACGGTGATCGAGAACGCGCCTCGGCCATGGCCGGCGGTGCCGGGCATGGACAGCGAGTTCAATCCGCCGAAACTGCAACCGGCGAGCAGTACGCTGCTAGCAGCAAATACGCTGCCTCGCAATATCATTCGCTTCACCCGCCACCTCCTCGCTCGGCCGGCAAAGGCGCCGGGTTGTTAGGAGGTCCGGGTGCGGCGCCGGCATTGGCCGGGGCCGCGGCGTTGGGCACGGGACCCGGCGCCGGGCCGTACCCCGGCGGGGATCCCGGATTCTGCGGAACGAACAGGCTCTGCAAGTCGGTCTGGTTGCTCTCGGCGGGGTGTTGCCCCGAGCCCTGGGCCGGTATCCAGGTCAAGTCCGGAACCGGTGTCTGCGCCTTGGCCTGGGTAGCCGGGGTGTCGTAGATGATCTGACCCTTGTACGCCGTAATGGTGTTGAGCGGGTGGAACATCACCGGCGGGTAGTTCACGGTGAGGCGGCGCAGCACCGGCCCCAGGCGCTCACGGCAGAGTTCCGCACGCCGGAAGTAGTCCGGGGCCGACGGGCCACCCGCCGTCTCGAACGAGCCGCCGCAGATGAACTGCACCGGGTTCATGAAGTTCGGCAACGACAACAGACCGTTCAGGGTGCCCTGCGCGGGGTCATAGATGTTGTAGAAATTGCTGATTCCGGGCCCGGCCACGTGCAACACCTGCTCGATGTTGTCGCTCTGGTCGGACAGCGTGGTGGTGAAAGTGCTGAGCTGGTCGACCGTTTCGATCAAAGTCGAGTTGTTCTCGTGCAGGAAACCGCGGATGTCCGACAACGCCTGGTTGAGCGTCCCCAGTGTGTTGTCCAGGTTTTGCGAGCTGTCGGCGAGCACCTGCGACACCGATGCGACGTGCCCGGCGAACTGCACGATCTGTTCGTTGCTCGCGGCCAGCGCGTCGACCAGGATTTGCAGGTTTTTGACCGTGCTGAAGATGTCGCTGCGCGAATCCCCCAACCGCCCGGCGACCACCGAGAGCTCCTGCAGCGCGCTGTGGAACGAATCGCCCGCACCGTCAAGGGTATTGGCGGCCTGGTTGATCACCTGTTCCAGCGGACCCTGCAGGCCCTCGGCCGTGGGCCCGAGCTTCTTGGACAGCTTGGTCAGTGCCTCCTTACCTCGTCCCACTCCACCGGGACCGCGGTGCGGGTCAGGTCGATGCTGGCGCCGTCGGGTAGCGACGCTCCCCCGCTGTACGTCGGCGAAAGCTGAATGAACCGCGCCGCCACCAGGTTTGGCGACATGATCACGGCCTTGACGTTCGCCGGGAGCTTGACGTCATTGGACACGGTCATGACGATCTTGACGTCCTTCGGGCGCGGCTCGATCGACTCGATCTCGCCCACCGGAACGCCCAGGACACGGACCTCGTCCCCGGGGTAGATCCCGACGGCAGAGGTGAAGTAAGCGGTGATCTTTCTGCCGCTGCTGCCGGCGGACCACAGCACGTAGGCACCACCCACCAGCGCCGCGACCAGCACGACGATGGCGACCGTACGCAGCCCTTTGCTGCCGAAACGCTGCTTTGTCGTCATGGCGACTTCGGCCTGATAATCCAGCGCTCTTGGATCATTCCGCGCAGGTAGTCGGCGAGGCTGTCGGGCAGCTTGCCCGGCTGGTAGAAGAAGTCGAACATGGACGCGAGCAATGGCGCGGGGATGGCACCGTAGACGTTGACGTTGAAGCCCGGGCCGGAACTGACCACTTCACCCAGCGAGGTCGCGTACGGCGGTAAACGCTTGAGCGCCTCGGTGATGTAGTCCTTACGCTCGTTGAGGTTGCCGATCACCTGGTTGAGCTTGCTCAGTGCGGGGCCGAACTCCTTGCGATTGTCGGCCACGAAACCCGAAAGCTGTGCGGAGAGGTCGTCGATGCCGGCGATCAGCGCGCTCAGCGCGGCCCGCCGCTCGTCGAGTGCGGCGAACAGTTCGTTGCCCTGGTCGATCAGCTTGTTGACCTGGGCGGCGCGCTCCGACAGCACTCCGGTGACATTCTTCGCGTGGGCCAGCAGGCCCTGTAGCGCCTCGTCGCGGGTATTCAGGGTGCGGGACAGTGAGGTCAGGCCGTCCAGGGCGCCACGCAGATTGGGCGTGGCGTCGTGCAATGTGTCGGTGAGGACCTTCAGGGCCCGCTCGAAGGTGGGCTTGTCAACGATGCCGTTGGCGGCCCCACCCAGATCGTCCAGCGCCCCGGCGAGCGTGTACGGCGTCGTGGTCCGGGTCACCGGAATCGACGTCGCGCGGCCGCTGCCGGCCGGGCTGATCGAGACGGAACGCTCGCCCAGGATGGTGTCGGTTCGGATCGCCGCCAGTGACTGGTCGCCGATGACGACGTTGCGATCGACGGTGAAGCTGACCTTGGCGGTGTCGCCGGCCAGACTCACCTCGGAAACCTTGCCCACCTTGAAACCCGACACCAGAACCGAATTGCCCGGGCGGATGCCGGCGGCGTCGCTGAAGTACGCGTCGTATGTCTTGCCTTGCGGGAAGAAGGGCAGCGACGCATACCCAAACGAGATGAGGACGACGCAGACCACGACCACCAGGCCGATGGTGCCGGTGCGTAATGGGTCTGTGTCTCGCTTGCTATTGGGCAAAAGAACACCTCCCCTTGCTCGGATCAACCGGACCACCGAACGGGATCAGGAGGTCACCACCGGCCGGACCGTTGATCTTGATCGTCACCGAGCAGAAGTAGATGTTGAAGAAGGACCCGTAGGCGCCGAGCGCTGAGAGACGCAGGTAGTCCTCGGCCAGTTGCTCGACATCGTTGTTGATCTCTTCTTTGCGGTTGTCCAGCTCGGTGGCGAACGGCCGCGCATTCTCCAACACACCTTGCAGCGGCCGACGCGAATTCTGAAGCAGCTCAGTCAGATCCGTCGTCGTCGAGGCCAGCGGGGGGATCGCGCCGGCGATGACGTCCTTGTTCTTGGCCAGGCCGTCGATCAGTTCCTGCAGCTGGTCGACGCTGGCCGAGAATTGCTCGCTGCGTGAATCGATGGTCCCCAGCACGGTGTTGAGGTTGGTGATCACGTCACCGATGAGTTGGTCGCGTCTGGCCAGCGACGTCGAGAAGGCGCTGGTGTCGGAAAGCACCTTGGACAATGCCCCACCCTGACCCTGCAGCAACTCGATTACCGCGTTGCTGAGGGTGTTGATCTTGTCCGCGTCCAAGCCCTTCAACACCGGCTTCAGCCCGCCCAGCAGCGCGTCGAGATCCAATGCGGGCTGGGTGTGCCGGGAGTCGATGGTGGCGCCCGGGGGGAGCTTCTTGAGCTCTCCCGGGCCCGAGGTGATCTCCAAAAACCGGTCGCCGACCAGGTTTTCGTAGCGGATTATCGCCCGCGACGACGTGTACAGCTGGTAGCGCTTGTCGATCCCGAATTCGACGTCAATGGTGTTGTCGGGGTTGAGCTTGACCCCGTTGACCGAGCCGACGGGGACACCGGCGATGCGCACCTTCTGGCCGCCCTTCAACCGGGACGCGTCGAGAAACGTTGCGTGGTAGGTACTTTGCGGACCGAACCGGAAATCGCCGAACACGACCACCAGGGCGGCGCTGACCAGCAACATCACCACCGTGAAGATGCCGACCTTGGTCAGCATCGCCGCCTTTGATTCGTAACCGCCCTCGGCCATCAGAAGTCGTCCCGTTCTGCGAAGGCGCCGTGGAACAGGAACTGCAGCGTCGAGGGCGCGTCGACCTGCAACTCGGTGTATGGCTCGTAGGGAATCAGGGCGTTGTCGGTGACCAGGAAGGGAGCGCGGTAGAACGACCCGCCGGTTTGCTTGTTCGGGATGTTGGGCAACCCTCGGCAATTCGGGCCGCCGGACCCGTTAACGATCGGCAGACTCTCCGGGTAGGTGTAGGACGGCGCGCCCAGGACGAAGCTCGACGAGGTGAACAGACCCGCCTTGCGGACACCGATCAACGGCGCGAACTCCTTGATACCGCGGTCGACACTGCCGAAGAAGCAACCGAACTCCGGAGAGTACTCCGCAGCCACCTTGAGCGGGGCGCGCAGGCGTTGGATCGCGGCGATGAGGTCCTCTTCCGCCGGCGCCAACGTGTCATAGCCGTTGTTGGCCAGCCCGATCGCGGCCAACAACGTGTCGTTGAGGTTGCTCTCCTGGTCGACCAGGGTCTTGCTGATGGTGGGCAGGTTGCCCAGCACGGTGTTCAGGTCGGGAGCGGCATCGCCGTAGTAGCCGGTGGCGAGCCCCGCTAGGCGGAAGTCCTCCTGCAGGGCGGGCAACTTCGGGTTCGCTTGCCGCGTCAACGTATTCAGCCCGGACAGCAGCGCTCCCAGGTCGTCGCCGTGACCGCGGAGGCCTTCGGACAGGGCGCTCAGCGTTCCGTTCAGTTCGATGGGGTCGACCTTGTGCAGCACGTCGAGGAGCGACTGGAACAACGTGTTGACTTCCAGCTGCACCTCCGACGCCTGCACCGTCGAATTCGGACGCAGCCTGGGGACATTTTTGCCCTTGTCCCCGTCCGACTCGAGGAACTCGACCGACTTGGCGCCGAAGATGGTGTTGCCGCCGATGTGCACCTTGGCGTTGGCCGGTATGAACCGCATCTCGCCGCTCCGGATCGCCAGCGTCAGCGTGGCCGTCTGGTCGACGTAGCTGATCTCCTCGACCGTGCCGACCTGTACGCCGCGGAACTTGACCTTGGCGCCCTTCTCCATCACCAGGCCGGCTCGCGGCGCTTTGACCGTCACCTTGTCCGTCGGGGTGAAGGCCGCTGTGTACGAGAGGAAGGTGATGGCCACGAACGCCACGATCACACCGGCCAGCACCGCAGCGGCTATCCGCGCTGCGGTGCGTCGAGATCCGGTGTTCGCCATCGTTCCTTACCCAGAAAGGTTGAAGTTGCCTTGAGAGCCGTAAACCGCCAGCGAGATGAACAGAGTAATTACCACGACGACGATCAGGGAAGTGCGCACGGCCTGCCCGACCGCGATGCCGACGCCCACCGACCCGCCGGTGGCGTTATAGCCGTAATAGGTGTGCACCAGCATCACCGCGATCGACATCACGATCGCCTGCAGGAACGACCACAGCAGGTCAGAGGGTATGAGGAAGGTATTGAAGTAGTGGTCGTACAGGCCCGCAGACTGACCGTTGACAAAGACTGTGGTGAATCGGGCGGCAAAGAACGCCGCCAACACCGATAGCGAATACAACGGAATGATCGCGATCAGGCCCGCGATCAGCCGGGTGGACACCAAGTACGAGACCGAGTGCACCGCCATGCATTCGACGGCGTCGATCTCCTCGGAAACCCGCATGGCGCCCAATTGGGCCGTGGCGCCGGCGCCAATCGTGGCGGCCAGCGCGATGCCAGCGATGACGGGTGCCACCACACGCACGTTGAGGAAGGCCGAGAGAAATCCCGTCAGGGCCTCGATACCGATGTTGCCCAGCGACGAATAACCCTGCACCGCAATCACGCCACCGGAAGCCAGCGTCAGGAAAGCCGCCACCCCGACCGTCCCGCCGATCATGACCAGCGCCCCGGCACCCAGCGTCATCTCGGCAACCAGCCGGATGGTCTCCTTGCGGTACCGGGTGATCGCGTTGGGGATGTAGCGCATGGTCTCGCCGTAGAACAGCGCCTGCTCGCCAAAGCCGTCGACCGGCCCCTGCAGCCTCGACAAGATGCGACGGAAGCGATAGGTGGTGTCGTAGCTCATCCCATGCTCACCATCGCTTCGCCGCCATCGTTCGTTACTCCGCCTCTACCTGCTCTACCTGCGCCGCTTGCTCTACTTGGCCGAAATTCGTACGCCGATGGCCGTCATGACGACGTTGATCACGAAGAGGCAGATGAATGCGTACACAACCGTTTCGTTGACCGCGTTTCCGACGCCCTTGGGCCCACCCTTGACGGTCAGGCCGCGGTAGCAACCGACCAACCCGGCCATCACACCGAACAGCAAAGCCTTGACTTCAGCAAGGATCAGCTCGCGAAGTCCGGTGAGCACGGTCAGCCCGTTGATGAACGCGCCCGGGTTCACGCCCTGAAGGAACACCGAAAAAACATAGCCACCGGATAGACCGATGGCACAGACCAAACCGTTGAGCAGCAACGCAACCAGCGTCGACGCCAATACTCTGGGGACGACCAGCCTTTGGATCGGGTCGATGCCAAGCACCCGCATCGCGTCGATCTCCTCGCGAATGGTGCGGGCACCCAAGTCGGCGCAGATCGCGGTGGCACCGGCACCGGCGACCACAAGCACCGTCACAACCGGGCCCAACTGGGTGATGGTGCCGAATGCCGTTCCGGCACCGGACAAGTCGGCGGCACCGATTTCGCGCAGCAGGATGTTCAGGGTGAAGGCCACCAGCACCGTGAACGGAATGGACACCAGCAGCGTCGGGACCAGCGAAACCCGGGCGACCATCCAGGTCTGATCCAGGAATTCGCGGAACTGGAAGGGGCGCCGGAAAGCCGCGCGAGCGGTTTCCATCGACATCTCGAAAAACCCACCGACAGCCCGAGCCGGGACCGCAAGGCGTTGGATCAACGTGGTTTACCCCCGTCTCCTGCTTGCGGCGAACTCTACGGATTTCCTGTTCATGTTTGGGTTTACAAGCCGCTCGGTGTGAGCCGAGTCATATTAACCCAGAACGACTTAGCCATGTCAATGAATGTCACTTCTTGCCACGACCGATGATTTCGCAGGTAAAAAGGCTTTTTTGTAACCGTTTTGATACCAGTTCCAGCGTGGGTCGCATCGTGGGTGAAGTGTTGCCTACCCGCATCAGGCCCGCATCAGGCCATCAGGCCGGTCGCCGAAAAGTTCTTGTTCGGATCGCGGCCAGCAAAGTAGCCCTGCAGTGTCGCGCTGAGCTGGCCCGGGTCCCAGGCGTCGCCGTCCGCGCGGAACTGTTGTTCGACGGTCGGCGCCGCCACCAGGGTCACCTGAGGACCGTAGACGATGAACACCTGGCCGTTGACTTCCGCCGCCGCCGGCGAGGCCAGGAACTGGACCAGGGAGACCACGTGCTCCGGCGACAGCGGGTCGACTTGACCCTCTTGCACCTCGGGGGCGTCTCCGAAGACGTCCGCCGTCATCGCGGTGCGCGCACGGGGACAGATGGCGTTGGCCGAAACCCCGTAGCGGCCCAGCGCTCGAGAGGCGGTCAGGGTCAATGCGGTGATGCCCGCCTTCGCGGCGCCGTAGTTGGCCTGCCCCACCGGACCGACCAGTCCCGCCTCCGAGGAAGTGTTGATGAGTCGGCCGTAGACGGTGCCGTCGCCGGATTCCTTCGCCTTGTTGCGCCAGTAGGTCGCCGCGTTGCGGGTGAGCAGGAAATGGCCGCGCAGGTGAACGGCGATGACCGCGTCCCACTCCTCGTCGGACATGTTGAACAGCATCCGGTCGCGGGTGATGCCGGCGTTGTTCACCACGATGCTGAGGCCGCCCAGTCCGTCAGCGGTTTCGACGAGTTCGTCGGCCGTCGCGCGGTCGCTGACATCGCCCGTCACCGCGACCGCTTTGGAACCGGCGGCACTGATCTCGTCAAGTACGTCGGAGGCCTCGATGGCCTTGGCGAGGTCGTTGACCACGACCGTGGCACCCAGCCGGGCCAGCCCTATCGCCTCGGCACGGCCCAGGCCCGCGGCCGCGCCGGTGACCACCGCGACCTTTCCGGATAGATCGGTCGCGTTCGTCGAGCTCGCGGGCGACGATGCAGACCGCGCAGCGGTCTGAGGAGGGGTCGGCGAATCAGGCGCTGTCAATTTATGAATACCTCTAGTTTCGGGTCAGTCTTCGCGAAGCAGGGCGGCGCGCGGGCACTCGGCGATCGCCTGCTCGGCCAGATCCTCTTGGTCGGGCGGAATCGGGTCGGTCTTCACGACGGCGTAATCCTCGTCGTCCAGATCGAAGATGTCCGGCGCAATTCCCAAGCACACGGCGTTACCTTCGCATCGGTCACGGTCGACTATCACTCGCACGGCATCCTCCTTGAACCTGGGCTGGGAGTAAGAAACACGCCTCGTCCGAACTCGTTGGCTAATGGATCAGTATGTAGCACCACCTTAGAGCTGCGGCATCGCTGACGACAGGGTCGCTGGATTCCCAGACTAGAACGTGTTACAACCGGGAGAACGAATGGGTAGCCATTGGCGCCCGTGACTCGGACCGGAGGCGACTGCCATGCGCATCAGTTACACCCCTGAGCAGGAGGAGTTGCGGCGCGAGTTGCGCGCCTACTTCGACAAACTGATGACTCCCGAGCGGCGCGAGGCGCTGAGCTCCGTGCAGGGTGAATACGGCACCGGCAACGTGTACCGGGAGACCGTCGCGCAGATGGGCAAGGACGGGTGGCTCACCTTGAACTGGCCCAAGGAGTACGGCGGCCAGGACCGCTCGCCGATGGATTCGCTGATCTTCACCGACGAGGCCGCGCTGGCCGGCGCCCCGGTGCCGTTCCTGACCATCAACAGCGTCGCGCCGACGATCATGGCGTTCGGCACCGACGAGCAGAAGAAGTTCTTCCTGCCCAAGATCGCCGCCGGGGACCTGCACTTCTCGATCGGATATTCGGAGCCCGGGGCGGGAACCGACCTGGCCAACCTGCGCACCACCGCCGTCCGCGACGGCGACGAGTACGTGATCAACGGCCAGAAGATGTGGACGAGCCTGATCGCCTACGCCGACTACGTCTGGCTGGCGGTGCGCACCAACACCGAGGCCAAGAAGCACCGCGGCATTTCGGTGCTGATCGTGCCGACGACCGCCGAGGGCTTTTCCTGGACACCGGTGCACACCATGGCCGGGCCGGACACCAGCGCCACCTACTACACCGACGTGCGCGTGCCGGTGACCAATCTGGTCGGCGAGGAGAACGCCGGCTGGAAGCTGGTGACCAACCAGCTCAACCATGAACGGGTGGCCCTCGTCTCGTCGGCTCCGATCTTCTTGTGCCTGCGCGAGGTTCGCGAGTGGGCACAGAACACCAAGGACGCCAGTGGCGCCCGGCTGATCGACTCCGAATGGGTGCAGCTCAACCTGGCCCGGGTACATGCCAAGGCCGAGGTGCTCAAGCTGATCAACTGGGAGTTGGCGTCCTCGGAGAATCAGGCGCTCGGGCCGGCCGACGCATCGGCCGCCAAGGTGTTTGGCACCGAACTTGCCACCGAGGCTTACCGGTTGCTGATGGAGGTACTCGGCACCGCGGCCACGCAGCGCCAGGACTCGCCGGGCGCGTTGCTGCGCGGCCGGGTCGAGCGGATGCACCGCGCGTGCCTGATTTTGACTTTCGGTGGCGGCACGAACGAAGTGCAGCGAGACATCATCGGCATGGTCGCGCTCGGCCTGCCTCGCAGCCGCTGACGGTACGGGTTCACGGGAGAGGCCCCGCCCTCAATAAGGAGTAGGCATGGATTTTTCGACGACCGAAGCGGCACAGGATCTGGGCGGTCTGGTCGACAGCATCGTGGATGCGGTGTGCACGCCGGAGCATCAGCGTGAGCTCGACAAGCTGGAGCAGCGCTTCGACCGCGCCTTGTGGCGCAAGTTGATCGATTCCGACATCCTGACCAGTGCGGCCGCCACCCAGGTGGGCGGCGACGGGTTCGGGGTGCTCGAGCAGGTCGCGATACTGGTCGCGCTGGGCCACCAACTGGCCGCCGTCCCGTATTTGGAGTCGGTGGTCTTGGGGGCCGGCGCGCTGGCCCGTTTCGGTTCCGAGGAGCTGCAGCAGACCTGGGGCGCAGCGGCGGTTCGGGACGAGAAGATCCTCACCGTCGCCCTTGACGGCGAGATGGGCGAGGGCCCGGTGCAGGCCGTGGCCGACGGCGACGGCTTCCGTCTCAGCGGAACCCGCACCCAGGCGTTTTACGGTCCCGTCGCGGATGCCTTCCTGCTACCCGCCGAAACCGACTCCGGCACGTCGGTTTTCCTCGTCGCCGCGGACGACCCGGGAGTTACGGTCACCGCGCTGCAGACCACCGGACTGGGCAGCGTCGCGCACCTGGCGCTCGACGGTGTCGAGCTGGCCGCCGGGCGCAAGGTCGGCGGGGCCGATGTCCCGGTATGGCTGCGTACCATTTCGACGTTGGGCCGCAGCGCCTTTCAGCTTGGGGTGCTCGAGCGCGGGTTGCAACTGACGGCCGAGTACGCGCGCACCCGTGAGCAGTTCGACCGCCCGATCGGCAGCTTCCAGGCGGTGACACAGCGCCTCGCCGACGGCTACATCGACGTCAAGGGACTGCGGCTGACGTTGACCCAGGCGGCGTGGAAGGTGGCCGAGGACATTCCGGCCGAGATCGATGTGGCGTCCGCGGCGTTCTGGGCCGCCGATGCCGGACATCGCGTCGCGCACACCATCGTGCACGTGCACGGCGGCGTCGGCGTCGACACCGACCACCCGGTACACCGATACTTCTTGGCCGCCAAGGAAACCGAGTTCGCGCTTGGCGGGGCGACCGGCCAGCTGCGGCGGATCGGCCGGGAACTAGCGGAGACCCCGGCCTGAGCGCCCGGCGGGCGCTTGAGCGTTGGGCGTTGGGCTTGAGCGCCACCGAGCGTTGGGCTTGAGCGCCGCCGAGCGTCACGTCAGCGTGACGGCCGGGCTCGGGTGCCACGCCAGCGTGACGCTCGATACCAGGCTCGATACGAGGCTCGATACGAGGCTCGATACGACGAAAGGGTTGCCCTTGCCGTGAGCACAGACCCGACCGTCACCCAACTGCTGGTGCCGCTGGCCGAAATCGACGATCGCGGTGTCTATTTCGAGGACTCGTTCACCAGTTGGGGCGACCATCTGCGGCACGGCGCGGCGATCGCCGGGGCGCTGCGCGCACGCCTAGACCCCGCGCGCCCACCGCACGTCGGTGTGCTGCTGCAGAACACGCCGTTTTTCTCGGCGATGCTGGTGGCGGCGGGCATGTCGGGTATCGTGCCGGTCGGCCTCAACCCGGTGCGCCGCGGCGCGGCATTGGTTCGCGACATCGAGCACGCCGATTGCCAAGTAGTGCTTGCCGACTCGGGTTCGGCGGCGACATTGGACGGCATCGAGTATGTGAACGTCGACTCAAGCGCTTGGGCCGATGAGGTTGCCGCACATGCCGTACCGAGAGATGCCCAACTGCAGTTCCAATCCGCCTCGTCGGCCGACCTTTTTATGCTCATCTACACATCGGGCACCAGCGGCGACCCGAAGGCGGTGAAGTGCAGCCACGGCAAGGTGGCGATCGCCGGCACGACCATGACACAGCGCTTCGACCTGGGCCGCGACGACGTCTGTTACGTGTCGATGCCGCTGTTCCACTCCAATGCGGTTCTGGTCGGGTGGGCGGTCGCGCTGGCCTGTCAGGGCTCGATGGCGCTGCGACGCAAATTCTCGGCGTCCCAATTTCTTCCGGATGTCCGCCGTTACGGCGCGACCTACGCCAACTACGTCGGCAAGCCGTTGTCCTACGTGCTGGCCACGCCCGAACGACCCGACGACGCGGACAATCCGTTGCGCGCGGTGTACGGCAACGAAGGGGTGCCCAGCGACATCGAGAAGTTCGGCCGCAGATTCGGCTGCCTCGTCCAGGACGGCTTCGGGTCGACCGAGGGCGGGGTGGCGATCGCCCGGACGCCGGACACACCGCCGGGTGCTTTGGGTCCGCTGCCGGACGGGGTGCAGATCGTCGATCCCGAGACCGGCGAGCAATGCGCGGTCGGGGTCGTCGGTGAGCTGGTCAACATCACCGGGGCGGGCCGGTTCGAGGGCTATTACAACGACGAGGCCGCCTCGGCCGAGCGGATGGCGGGCGGGGTTTATCACAGCGGCGACCTGGCGTATCGGGACGAGGACGGATACGCCTATTTCGCAGGGCGCCTTGGCGACTGGATGCGGGTGGACGGGGAGAACCTGGGTACTGCACCCATCGAACGGGTGCTGCTGCGCTATCCCGACGCCGTGGAGGTCGCGGTGTACGCCGTGCCTGATCCGGTTGTCGGTGACCAGGTGATGGCCGCACTGGTCTTAGCGCCGGGTGCCGAGTTCGATGCCGACAAGTTTCGGGTCTTTCTCGCCGACCAACCCGACCTAGGACCCAAGCAGTGGCCGTCGTACGTCCGGATCAGCCCGAAACTTCCTCGCACCGTGACTTTTAAGGTGCTCAAGCGCCAACTGTCGGCCGAGGGTGTCGAATGCGCTGATCCGGTGTGGCCGATCAACCGCTGACTACGCGTGCAAACTGCGAAAAAGCTCACAGCACTAACTGAACACATATCGGATATTCGAACGGGTTTGCTGTGAGCACCGCCCGATTGGGCGATACGATCCGACTACCGATTGCATCGATCCCGCCCGAGTGACGCCCGGGCGGCAAAGCGTGTGCGAGGTGGACAATGTCGTTCTTGAGTGTTGCGCCGGAGTTGGTGGCATCCGTTGCCGCCGATATCGGCCAAATTGGTGCATCGCTGGCCGCTCATAACGCTGTCGCGGCGGCCCCGACGACGGCGGTGGCCAGCGCGGCCGCCGACGAGGTATCCGCGGCGATCGCTGCGTTGTTCTCTCAGCACGGTCGGGGTTACCAGGCGTTGGCCGGGCAGGCTGCGGCGTTCCACCACGAGTTCGTGCGGGCGCTGGCTGGCGGTGCCGCAGCGTATTCCGCCGCCGAGGCGGCCGCCGTATCGCCCCTTGAGTCGTTCTTGAACCAGTTCAATGCGCCCCTGCAGACGCTGTTGTCGCGCCCGCTTATCGGCAACGGTGCCAACGCAACAACGCCGGGCGGCAACGGCGGGGACGGCGGGTGGTTGTTCGGCAGTGGCGGCAACGGCGCGGACGGCGGCCCGGGACAGCCCGGTGGCAACGGCGGGTCGGCCGGGCTGTGGGGTAACGGCGGACACGGCGGTAAGGGCGGTACAGGCGGCGCTCGAGGCGGTAACGGCGGCAACGCGGGGTTGCTGTTCGGAGGCGGCGGCGCGGGCGGCATGGGCGGAACCGGGGCCCCGGGCGGCGGTGTCGGCGGCACGGGCGGGAACGGCGGCAACGGCTCGACGTTCTTCGGCGGTGGTGGCGTGGGCGGCGCCGGCGGCATTGGCGGCATCGGCGGTGGTACCGGCGGCCAAGGCGGCAACGGCGGTAACGGCGCGGTGTTCATCGGCGCCGGCGGTAACGGCGGCGCCGGCGGGATCGGCAGTCCTGGCGCACTGGGCGGCGGCATCGCCGGAAACGGCGGTAATGGTGGCGCCGGCGGGGCCGGTGGTCTGTTCATGAACGGAGGCAACGGCGGAGCCGGCGGCCAAGGGGGCGACGGCGGGCCGGGCTTCGATTCCAACAACCCCATGGTCGCTGGTGGCACCGGCGGGGCCGGTGGCAAGGGCGGCAACGGCGGACCCGGCGGTGCCGGTCCAGTGCTGTATGGACACGCCGGAGCCGGTGGCCAAGGCGGCCAGGGCGGCACCGGCGGGACAGGTGGCCATGGTGCCGACAACCCTAACGGTGTCGGTGGCACTGGCGGCAACGGCGGCATTGGGGGCACCGCGGGTGCGGGTGGAGCTGCGGGCACCCGTGGCTTGCTCACCAGTGCGGGCGCGCCGGGCGGGCTCGGGATCGGCGGCACCGGTGGCACCGGCGGCGCGGGCGGCGCCGGCGGTGACGGCGCCAACGCTGCTATGGCTGGCGTGAAGGGCGGAGATGGTTTCGCCGGTGGAGCCGGCGGCCAGGGCGGCCAGGGCGGTGCCGCTGTACCCGGCGGCATCGCCGGCACGGGCGGCCAGGGCGGCACCGGCGGCAAAGGCGGTCTGGGCGGCAACGGCGCGAACGCCGACGGCAACGGCAACGCGGGTGGCGGTGGCGGTAACGGCGGCAACGGCGGCGTTGGCGGAGCCGGCGGCGCGGCCGGAACTGGCGGCGGCGGCAAGGTCGGTGCCCAGGGCTTCGGTGGCGACGGCGGTAACGGCGGTAACGGCGGCAACGGCAGTGCCGGCGCAGCCGGGACGAATAACGCCGCCAACGCCGACACGCCCGGCGGCGCCGGCCAGACGGGCGGTGCGGGTGGCGCTGGGGGCAACGGCGGCGCCGCGGGCGGTCCGGGTGGTACCGGTGGGACCGGGGGCACCGGCGGAAACGGCGCCAACGGTGGCGCCGGCGGGGCCGGCGGCAACAACAGCAGCGATCCGGCTCTTGCTGTCGGCGGTGCCGGCGGAGACGGCGGTGCGGGTGGCGCACCCGGCGCCGGCGGACTCGCCAACGGCGGCACCGCGGGCAGCCTGGGCAAGGGCGGCGACGGCGGCAACGGCGGGGTGGGCGGCCAAGGCGGGTCCGGCAAGTCGGGCGCTGCCGGTACCGGCGCCGATGGTGTCGTCGGGGGTGCGGGTGGCAATGGCGGCGCGGGTGGCGCCAATGGCGCCAACGGCGGCAAGGGCGGCAGTGGTGGTGACGGTGGTACCGGCGGCGCCGGCGGCAACGGGGGCAGCGGCGCCACTGGTGCCGCCGGCAAGTCGGACTCGGCGCCCGCTGGCGGCGTCGGCCAAGACGGCGGCGACGGCGCGAACGGTGGCGCGGGTGGCGCAGGCGGTAGCGCTGGTGGCCCGGGCGGCAACGGTGGCAATGGCGGTATGGGCGGCGCGGCCGGTTCGGGCGGCCTGGGCGGGGCCGGTGGCAACGCCGTCACCCCAGACACGACTGTCACGATCGTTCCCGAAGGGGGAGCCGGCGGCGTCGGCGGTAACGGCGGAACAGGCGGAGCCGGCGGCCTCGGCGGAAATGCCGGTGTCGGCGGTATCGCCGGTACCGGCGGCCAAGGCGGCACGGGCGGTGCCGGCGGCAAAGGTGGTCAAGGCGGGATCGGTGCCTCCGGCACCATCAACATTGGCCCCGGCAGCGGCGGCGCTGGCGGTACCGGCGGTAACGCAGGCAACGGCGGCGCCGGCGGCCAGGGCGGATTCAACATCGGCGGCAACGGCGGCAATGGCGGTAAGGGCGGCACCGGCGGCAACGCCGGCGCCGGCGGAAATGGCGGGACCGGCGCTGCCAACGGCGGGAACGGAGGCGTGGGTCCGCTGCCGGTCACCGGCGCCGGTGGAAACGGTGGCGATGCCGGCCTGGCCGGCAGCGGCGGGATGGGGGGCAACGGCGGCGCTGGGACTGGCGGCAACAGCAAGGGCGGCAACGCCGGCGACGGCGGCGACGGCGGCAACGGCGCCAACGGCGGCGACGGCGCCAACGGCGCCAACGGCACCCAGACCACAACCCTGAATCCGATCGGCACCCAAAACGGCGGTGCCGGCGGTAACGGCGGCAACGCGAGCGACGGCGGCCAGCGTGGCTTCGGCGGTACTCCCGGCAACGGTCCTGGCGGTGTCGGCCTCTTCGGCTCCGCGGGCAAAGGCGGCGACGGCGGCAACGGCGGCAAAGGCGGGGCTGGCGGCGTTGGCGCCGACGGTTTCAACAACCCCGTCGCACCGAACTCCACCGCTGCTACCGGCTCACCCAACCCGGGCAACCCCGGCGGGACTGGAGCCACGGGCGTCACTGACTTGGAAAACAACGTCATCCAACAGGGCGGAACGGGTGGAGCCGGCGTCAGCGCAACGGACAATGCCGATGGCGCGACGGCAAACGGCGGAGATGCCGGTGACGGCGGAACCGGAGGGGAATTGGCGCCTGGTGGCACGGGCGGCGCGGGGGGCGCGGCCACGGCGAACGGCAAAGGCGGCACCGCCAACGGCGGAGACGGCGGCGACGGCGGGAACGGCGGCAGCTTCGGTGCAGGCGGCAAAGGAGGCGCAGGCGGCAGCGCCACCGCGAACGGCGAAAACGGAAAGGCGGTTGGCGGAAACGGCGGAAACGGCGGAAACGCAACCAACTTCACCACCTCAATCGGTACCACCGGCAACGGCACCGCCGGCGGAAACGGCGGCAACGGCGGCGACGCCTCGGCAACCGGCACCGGCGGCACGTCCATCGGCGGCAACGGCGGCAACGGCGGCAACGGCGGCATCGGCTCGCTCAATGCCGGCGCGGGCGGGAACGGCGGATCGGGCGGCCAAGGTGGCGCTGGCGCAGTTGGCGGCGGCAAGGGCGGCACCGGCGGCGACGCGGGAGCCGGCGGGGCCGGCGGTAAGGGTGCCACCGGTGGAGTCGGCGGGGCCGGTGGCAACGGCGGCTCGGGTACCACGACGGGCAATGCCGGTAGTGGCGGCGACGGCGGCAATGGAGCCATCGGCGGCACCGGAGGCCAGGGCGGCGCCGGAGGCGCGGGCGGCGCCTCAGGCGGCGGCGGAGCCGGTGCAGGTGGCGCCGGTGGTGCGGGCGGCGCCGGCGGCACCGGCGGTACCGGCGGTGCCGGCGGCGCCAAAGGCACAGGCGCTGGGAGTGCGACCGATGGGGACGGCGGTGACGGAGGCAACAGCGGCCTCGGCGGCCAAGGCGGTAGTGGTGGCGCCTCCGGGAGCGGAAACTTGGGCACCGCCGGTGGAGCCGGCACATTCAATCCCGGCGACACCAGCACCGGCAAAGCCGGCGCTGCCGGTGGCTCTGGTACGGGTACGGGTGGGGCCGCCGGGGTCGGTGGTGCCCCCTGACGTCGTCGGCCTATTCGGCGAGCGCTGCATGATCTGGCGTCGTTCGGTTGCTGCCTGAACGCGGTGCCCGCTTGGTACTAGCCTCAGGCGGGACATGACTCCCCCACGCCTGCACCGTGCACTCGAGGCGAGCTTCGACGAGCTCTCCGCGCGGGTTCCGGCGACCATCGGCGTCGCGATCGCGTATCCGGATGAGGTCCGCTCGTTGGGCCACTGGTCGGTGGGCGTCGCATGGTCAACGATCAAGGTCCCGTTGGCCATCGCGGCGTTACGGAACGAGCCGTCGCGACCGGATGACTTGGTAGTCAAGGCGATCAGCCAGTCCGACAACGTGGCATCGGAGAGCTTGTGGTCGCAGTTGGGCGAACCGACCGACGCCGCCCGCCAGGTACAGGCCGTACTTCGGGAATGCGGCGACTCGACCACCATCGTCGAATCACGGCGACTTCGCGCCTGCTACACCGCATTTGGGCAAACGCAATGGGCCTTGCGCGACCAAGCGCGGTTCGCCGCGAACCTGGCCAGTGTTCCGGATGCCGCCGTTGTCATCAACCTTATGAAACGTCTTGTGGCCGAACAACAGTGGGGTTTGGCCGCCAAAGGCATTGCCGCCAAAGGCGGTTGGGGCCCGGGTGTCGAGCATGGCTATCTGGTGCGCCAATTCGGGATATTGCCAACAGAACTGGGCATGTTGGGCGTGGCCATAGCGGCTGAGGCCGACAGTTTCCAGAACGGCGTGAGTGTGCTCAACACATTGACGGAATGGCTGTTCAGCCATTTCGGCGGCCCGCCCAACGGAACCGTCGCTGTGCTAACCCAGGATTGACGGAATTATCGCGTCGATCAGGTGCGGTCCGGGTTCGGCGAAGGCTTGCTGCAGGGCCTCGGCGAATTCTTCACACGTGGTGACGCGCCGAGCCGGAACGCCCATCCCCTCCGCGATCTTGACAAAATCCATTGTGGGACGGCTGATGTCAAGCAGGTCGAGCGCTTTGGGGCCGGGTGCGGAACCCGCACCGACGCGCTGCAGCTCGATCCGCAGGATGTCGTAGGCGCCGTTGTTGTAGATGACGGTGGTGACGTCGAGGTTTTCCCGCGCCTGGGTCCACAGGCCCGAGATCGTGTACATCGCCGAACCGTCGGATTCCAAGTTCAGCACCGGACGATCCGGTGCGGCGACGGCCGCACCCACCGACGTCGGAATGCCGTAACCGATCGCCCCACCGGTCAGGGTCAGCCAGTCGTGCGCAGGCGCGCCGGCGGTGGACGCCGCGAGCGTCACGCCAGAGGTGTTGGACTCGTCGACAACGATCGCTCGCTCGGGCAACAGCGCCCCGACCACGTCGGCGGCGCTGAGCGACGTCAGCGGGCCCGTCGGCAACTGCGGACGGAATGCGGGGGCGAGCGGCGCGGCCGTACCGGGCGCCACCTCTTCGGCCAAGGCGACCAAAGCCACCGCGGCGCCACGGTGCTCGGCCAGCAGGTGCACGTCGCAGCCGGCGGGTACCAGGTCGCTGGCCATCTCCGGGTAAGCGAAGAACGACACCGGCGACCGGGCTCCGGCCAGCAGCAGGTGCTTGGACCCGTCCAGTTGGGCCGCTGCCGCTTCGGCGAAGTAACCCAGCCGTTCGATGGCGGGCACACCCGCGCCGCGCTCGAGCCGCGTCGGAAAGGTTTCGCACAACAACCGGGCCCCGGTCGCCTCGGCGATGCGGGCGGCCGCGGCCAGTCCTGGTCCGCGAGTGGCGTCTCCTCCGATGAGGATCGTCGCCGGCTCGCCGGACCGCAGCAGCGCGGCCGCCGCCGCCAGGTCGAAGTCCGCGGGCACCGGTTCGGCGCCAGGGAAGGGGGCGGGCTGCCCGCCTTCGGACCAGGACGCATCGGCGGGCAGGATCAACGTCGCGATCTGAGGCCCGGACTTACTGGCTGCGATCGCCTCGGCGGTGTCGCTACCGACGTCGGCGGCGGTTTCGGCGCGACGGACCCATCCCGAAACGGTGCCCGCAACCGCGTCGATGTCGGATTCCAGTGGGGCGTCATATTTCTTGTGGTACGTGGCATGGTCACCGACGACCACCACCATCGGCACGTGGGCGCGGCGGGCGTTGTGCAGATTGGCCAAACCGTTGCCCAATCCTGGACCAAGGTGCAGCAGGACCGCCGCTGGACGGTCGGCGATGCGCGCATAGCCGTCGGCCGCCCCGGTCGCGACACCCTCGAACAGGGTGAGCACGCCGCGCATCTGTTCGACGGTGTCCAGCGCGGCCACGAAGTGCATCTCTGAGGTACCCGGATTGGCGAAGCAAACGTCGACCCCGCCGTCGACAAGGGTGTTGATCAAAGCCTGCGCACCGTTCACTTCTGCACCTTTCGCTAAAGGGTCAACCTGAATACGCGCACGGCGTTGCCATGCAGAAAGTCACGACAAGCGTCCTCGCTCAGCCCCAATTCGTCCAGACCCTCCAGCGCGTGCGAATGGCCGATCATCGGATAGTTGGTGCCGAACAAGACTTTGCGCTGCCCGGTACCCGTTCTCATGAAGCGAACCAACTCGTCCGGCAACCGCTTGATGGTGTAGGCAGAGGTGTCGATATAGACGTTTTCATGTTTGCGTGCCACGGCCACCATCTCTTCCGTCCACGGATAGCCGACGTGACCGCACACGATGACCAGTTCCGGGAAGTCCAGGGCCACCTGATCGATGTAGGGAATCGGACGCCCGGTTTCCGACGGTCGCAGCGGGCCGGTATGACCCACCTGGGTGCAGAACGGCACGCCGGACTCAACGCATTCGGCAAACAGCGGATAGTACCGGCGGTCGGTGGGCGGCGCGTTCCACAGCCACGGCACGATGCGCAGGCCAACGAACCCGTCAGCGATGCGGCGGCGCAATTCACGCACCGCCGTCATGGGGCGATCCAGGTCGACCGTGGCCAGTCCGGCGAACCGCTTAGGGTGTAGCCGGATCCATTCGGCGACCTCGTCGTTGGAGACCAAGTCCTGGCCGTTCGGGCCGCGCCAGGCGCTGAGCAGGCCGATATCGACGTTGCCCGCGTCCATGGACGCGATGGTTGCCTCGATAGGGATGTCGGCATCCGGTATCGAGCCGCCGGTCCAGCGCCGCAGCGAGTCCAACATGTCGCTGCGCAGGAACCGCTGCGTCGGATGTTGCATCCACACATCGATCGTCATCGCGCACTGACTGTAGACGCTTGTGGGGACGG
>NZ_MVHT01000049.1 GCF_002086275.1 Mycobacterium intermedium
GCGCAGCCGTCACGGCAATCTCGCTGAGCGCGGGCCGTCGAGATTGCGGCCGCCCCCGCCTTTCCAAGGGTCTTGGCCGTCGAGATGGCCGCCACGGTTGTGGTCGGCGGCCAAAGCGCAGCCGTCACGGCAATCTCGCTGAGCGCGGGCCGTCGAGATTGCGGCCATCCCCCGACTTTCCTGAGCGCGGGCCGTCGAGATTGCGGCCACGGTTGTGGTCGGCGGCCAAAGCGCAGCCGTCACGGCAATCTCGCTGAGCGCGGGCCGTCGAGATTGCGGCCGCCCCCGCCTTTCCAAGGGTCTTGGCTGTCGAGATGGCCGCCACGGTTGTGGTCGGCGGCCAAAGCGCAGCCGTCACGGCAATCTCGCTGAGCGCGGGCCGTCGAGATGGCCGCCACGGTTGTGGTCGGCGGCCAAAGCGCAGCCGTCACGGCAATCTCGGCGACCCTGACCGGCCCGACCGGCGTTCGAGTGCGTCGCCGACCCGCTGGACGATCATGTAGGGACGATCTTCCTTGACCACCTTGATGACGTGCCAACCGCGCTCATAGACCATTTCCGACCTCTTGATGTCATCGACATACTGCGGTCGGTCGGTACGGTGTTGTTCTCCGTCATACTCCACACCCACCTTCGGTTCCTCATAACCCATGTCGATGAAAGCGACACGCCTGCCATCGGTGACTCGGATCTGCGTGACAGGTCTGGGAAGGCCGCCGTCGATGAGAACCAGCCGCAACCAGGTTTCCTTCGGCGATTGGGCACCACCGTCCATCAGAGACAACGCCACCTGGCATTGCCGCACGCCGCGCGCACCTCGATGGCGACCAACCACGTCGGCCACGTCATCGGTAACGATTCCTGTCGCGTTGGAGAGGGCGTCGAGGTTTGCGACGGCTATGTCGCGCGGCAGGTGCCGGCCCAGATCGAAGGCCGTGCGGGCCAGGTTCGTCACCGGTAAGCCGGCCAACTCCACGATGTCGTCGTCGGCGATCCGTTCCCGCCGCACGATGATGCCTGGCGGCGGATGATTCAGCGGACCCACCAGTTCGATCGGCGTGAAGTCGTCGACCCATTTCGCTCCGTGCAGCGCGGCCGCCGCGCGGCCCGCGATGACACCCCTGCGGTCTGACCACAGCCATGCCGCGCGGATGTTGTCCCGTAATGACCTCGCGGCATCCCGCGGGATGTACACATCGCGATGAATTCTCCGGTAATTCCAACGCAATTGGCCACGAGTAAGCGCGCCGCGTGCGAGGGCTTCGCTGCCAAGGAAGACTTCTGCCATGCGCTGATAGTGCTCAGCGTCCTCGACATGTCGCAATGAGATGGCCGCCATGGCTGTGGATAGAGCCAAAAGCACTGCCGTAGCAGCAATCTCGGCGTCAAAGAGGAAGCTCAGCGCCCTCGGCATGTCGCAATGAGATGGCCGCCATGGCTGTGGATAGAGCCAAAAGCACTGCCGTAGCGGCAATCTCGGCGCCAGCCGCGAACGAGGAGCGAAGAAATCACCGCCAGCTAGGCAGCCACATCTCCATGTTCCAGGTCTGCTGTGAGATCGGCAGACCGGTGAGGATGGGGAACAGCCACGCGAAGTTCGTCACCACCAGGGCGACGTAGCAGGAGACGGCGATCATTCCCAGCGTGCGTCTCTCTGCGCCTTGCCTCGGCTGGTACAGGATGTCGCCGAGGATCAGCGCGATGGCCATCACCAGGAAGGGCGCCATCGTCGCGGCGTAGAAGAAGTACATCTGCCGGTCGATGTCGGCGAACCACGGCAGCCAGCCGGCGCAATAACCCACCAACACGACCGCGTAGCGCCAGTCGCGGCGCACGAACATCCGCCAGGCGGCGTATACCAGGACCGGGACCGCCAGCCACCACATCGCCGGGGTGCCGACCAGCATCACCGCCTTGACACACGATTGCGCGCCACAGCCTTTGACTTCGTTCTGGTCGATGGCGTAGAGCACCGGACGCAACGACATCGGCCACGCCCACGGCTTGGACTCCCAGGGGTGGTGGTTGCCCGCGGAATTCGTCAGCGTCGCGTGAAAGTGGAACGCCTTGGCCGTGTAGTACCAGAGCGACCTGACGGCGTCGGGCAACGGAACGATGCTGTCGGCACCGATGGTCTGCCCCACCTGGTGCCGGTCGATCGCCGTCTCCGACGCGAACCAGCCGGCATAGCTGGCCAGATAGACGCCGAAGGGGATGAGCGCAATCGCGTAGCCCGTCGGAAAGAGATCCCGTCGCACGGTTCCCAGCCAGGGCCGCAGCACGTGGTACTGACGCCGCGCCGCGACGTCGAGCGCCAGCGACATCGCCCCGAAGAACACCATGAAGTACAGGCCAGACCATTTCGTGGCGAAGGCCAGTCCGAGTAGCACGCCGGCGCCGAACCGCCACCACCGCACACCCAACCGAGGACCCCATACCGTCTCAGCGATCCGGCCCTCCATGAGGGCGACGTGCATCCGCTGCCGGACTTGGTCGCGGTCGACGATCAGGGCACCGAACGCGGCGACCACGAACACGGTGAGGAAACCGTCGAGCAGCGCCGTCCGCGACGTGACGAAGGTGACGCCGTCGCAGATCAACAGGATTCCCGCGATGCCGCCGACCAGCGTCGAGCGACTGATCCGCCGCACGATCCGGGTAACCAGCACCACCAGGACGACGCCCATGAGCGCACCGGTGAACCGCCACCCCAGGCCGGTGTAGCCGAACAGGGCTTCGCCGAGCGCGATCATCTGCTTGCCGACCGGCGGATGAACGACCAGGCCGTAGCCGGGGTTGTCTTCCACCCAGTGGTTGTTCAGGATCTGCCAGGCCTGCGGCGCGTAGTGCTTCTCGTCGAACAGGGGAGTGCCGGAATCCGTTGGCGAATTCAGGTTGACGAAGCGCGTCAGGATGGCGAGCAGCGCGATCACGCCGGTCACAAGCCAGCCGCGCAACCGGTCCGTCGGCCCGAAATCGGCGATCGGCACCCGCGGCCCCGGGCTGACCAGCAGTCTCGCCCGCTCCTCGCCTACAGCAGCGGCTACTTCGGGCGGGGCGGTCATCGGTATCGATCGTATTCTGTCCGTCATGTCTTCCGGTCGCCTATTGCTCGGTGCGACCCCGTTAGGCCAACCCTCGGACGCCTCGCCACGTCTGGTCGAGGCATTGGTCAGTGCCGACGTGGTGGCGGCCGAGGACACGCGGCGGGTGCGCAACCTCGCCAAGGCCTTGGACATTCGGTTGACCGGCCGGGTGGTGAGCCTCTACGACCGGGTGGAAGCCTCGCGGGCCGCCGCCCTGGTGGAGGCCATGGCTGAGGGTGCGACGGTGCTGGTGGTCAGCGATGCCGGGATGCCGGTCATCAACGATCCCGGCTATCGGCTGGTCGCCGCGTGTGTGGAAGCGGGAATTCCGGTGACGTGTCTGCCCGGGCCGTCGGCGGTCACCACCGCGCTCGTCGTGTCCGGACTGCCGGCCGACAAGTTCTGTTTCGAGGGGTTTGCCCCGCGCCGCGCTTCGGCGCGCCGAGCCTGGCTGGCGTCCTTGGCCGACGAACCGCGCACGTGGGTGTTCTTCGAGTCACCGCGCCGGTTGGCCGCCTGCCTGCGCGACGCCGTCGAGCAACTCGGGGGGGCCCGCCCGGCAGCGGTCTGTCGTGAGTTGACCAAGGTGCACGAGGAAGTGGTGCGCGGATCGTTGAGCGAACTGGCGGAGTGGGCTGCCGACGGCGTGCTCGGCGAGATCACGGTGGTGGTGGCCGGGGCGAACGCCGTCCCGCGCGCCGCCGACGAAGCGACCATGGAATCCCTCGTCGAGGAAGTCGAAAACCTGGTGGCCGCCGGCATCCGCGTCAAGGACGCGTGCAGCGAGGTCGCCGCCGCATACCCGGAAGTGCGCACCCGGCAGCTCTATGACGCCGTCGTCCTCGCCCGCCGTGCAGTGGACGAGGACGAGGACTCAGACGGGAACTAGCGCCGCAGGGCGTTATTAGGGCGTTATTACGGCGTGCAGAACCCGATCGGGCCGAAGCCCGGCGTGCACAGCTGAGGGTGCGGCGGCAGCGCCGGAGGCGGCAACGCCGGCAGGGCCGGCAGCGGAGGCAGCCCCTGCGGCAACCCTGCGGGCAGCGCGGGAAGGCCCGTCGGAATGCCGGCCGCGGCCGCAAGTTGCGGCAGTGCCGCAGCCAGCATCGCGGGGTCCAGCCCCGGCAGCGGCGGCAGGGCAGGCAGCCCCGGCGCACCGGCCGCGAGGGCGGGCAGTGCGGCCGCAATGCCCGGCAGCGCGGCCTCCAGGTTCGGCAGGGCCCCGGCGAGGGCCGGGAGGCCACCCGCGGCCAGCGCCATCAGGTCCTGTGGCCCCACCCCAGGAGGCAGGGCCGGCAGGCCCAGGCTTGGCAACACGCTCGCGGCCAGATTGACCAAGTCTTGCGGCGCAATGCCCGGCAGACTCGGCAGGCCGATGCCGGGCAGGCCGCCCGCCGCCGCCAGCGCCATCAGGCTCGCCGGCGACAGGCCTGGGATACCGGGCAGACCGGGTATGGCCATGGCCGGCAGGGCCGCGGCCTGCGGCAGCAGGATGTTGCCGATCGAACCGACCGCGTTGTTAGCCGCCGGCAAGATGCCCGAGGACTGCAGCATGTTGTAGGCAAGGACCACATAGGTGACGGCCAGCGCGCTGGAGGTCACCAGGCCGGTGACGCTGTTGCCAACGCCGATGAGGCCGTTCACCACCGCGTAGGCCGTGTTCACCCCATTGATGGCGTTGGGCGCGCCAACCACGGCGAAGGGGTCGATCCCGGGGATGCCGTAGCCGGGAATGCCGATGCCGGGTGGAAGCCCGATGCCGGGGACCGCAGCAGCGTCAACGCCCGGCGGCAGCACGGCGTCCGCCGCAGGTCCGGCCGGAGGCAGGGCGCTCGCGGGAGGCAAGGCGGCCGGGGCCACATTGCTGTTGCCCGGCAGCAGCAGGTCAGAACCCCCGGTGCCGGATCCGGGTAGCGTGGCGGCGGCGGGCTCGGCGGCCGGTTTCGGCGGCTCCGGCACCGCGGCAGGTGGCTCGACGGGCCCCGGCGTCTGCGGCCCGAGGTTGTTCGGTGTCGGCTGCGTCTCGGTGTTGGGCATCAGCACCGATGCCAGCCGATCGCACTGCTGACCTGCGGTGCACGTCCCAGTCGGCAGCTTCGTCGGAGTGGAGAACGTCAACGGCGTGACCGCCAGCGCCCCACCCACTACGGCAGCAGCCGCAGCGCCAACGATGGCGACTCTCATCACGGACCCCTCTCAGATTCAATACGCCAAAGACACGTATCGATCACATGAGCTTATGCATGCCCGCTGGTTCGGGGGGCGGTTACGAAAAAATTGTGACGTGTTCGCTCTGAGCGAAAGTTTGCTGGGTTAACCCACTCGGATGGCCGTCGCGGTGACCGGCAAGTCCACGATGGGGGCCGCTTTATGCAGGCATTCCGCCCATTCGGCGGCGGGATCGGAATCGGCGGTAATCCCGCCGCCGACCCCCAGCACGGCGTTGCCGGCAGTGTCGAATTCGACGGTGCGGATGGCGACGTTGAGCTCACACCCGGCCACGGGTGATGCGAAACCAACTGTGCCGCAATATATTCCGCGCCTGTGCTGTTCCCAGTGCGAAATCAGTTGGCGGGCACGAAGCTTCGGCGTTCCGGTGACCGAAGCCGGCGGGAAGGCGGCGTCCAGCAGCGTCGACATGGGCACCTCGAGCGGAACCTGCGCGGCCACGGTGGACACCAGGTGCCACACGCCCGGCGCCCGGCGCACCACGAGCAGCTCGGGAACGGAGACGGTGCCGGTGATCGCCACTCGGCCAAGGTCATTGCGCACCAGGTCGACGATCATGATGTTCTCGGCGACCTCTTTGGGAGAGGCGCGCAATGCCGACGGCCACGCGTCCAACGGCAGGGTGCCCTTGATGGGACTGGAGGCGACGTTGGTACCGCGGCGGCGCAGGAAAAGTTCCGGCGACAGCGAGGCCACGGCGCCCCAGTCGCCGGCGACATACGCCGCCCGCGCCGGTGACGTTCGGGCGACGCCGTCGGCGAAGAAGTCCAAAGGCGATCCGACGACGGTTCCGGTGAACTGGGTGCAGACGCACGCCTGGTAGACCTCGCCCGCGGCGATCGCTTCGAGGCAGCTCAGCACACCATCGCGATGTGCTGAGCGATCGCCCTTTTCCCATTCAATTCGGCACATCTGTGCCGATCTGGGTGTCGCGGCGGGTATGGCGGCCAGGGCGCTGGACAGCCATTCCGGCATGGGCGCTGCCGAGAGGCTTTCGTAGGACCACTGCCCGTCGCGGTCGCGGCGCAGCACGCAATCGGTCCAGCCACCTGCGGCTTCGGGAATCCGATGCGGTTTACCGTCAGCGCCGGGGTCGGGGTAGGACAGATATCCGACCCAACCGCCACCGATCGCCCCTGGAACGCCGCCGACCTGGTCGCTTGGCCCGAATGGGATGGAAAACGCGTCCCGGGGGTCGACGGGTTGTACGGATACGCTCGGTGCGATCACCGCCAGGGCGTCGAACCATTCGCCGGTCAGCGCGGCCGGCGGCGGCAAACCGAGCCGACTGGCGGCCCGCCCGACGGCGCGCAGCACCTCGGGGGCGCTACCCAGATCGCCGAGCCGGTCGATTCGCACCGACCTAGCTTGACAGAACAGCGGATTTCCGCACGCCAGTACCTACACCGGGGCCCACCGACTGGCCGTCCTCAGCCGCGGCTGATCGAGCGTGCCGTGGCCAGCGCCGCCAACTTCTCCGGATTGCGCATCACGTAGAAGTTGGTGATCTTGTCGTCGATGATCTCCACCGAGATCACCCCTTGCAGCTCCTCACCCAGGTACATCAGCACCGCTGGTGCGCTGTTGCAGGTCACAAACTCCACCCGCAGCCCCAGGCCGCCGCCCTTGCGCATCATGCCGCTGACCGCCCGGGCCACCCGGTCGGCGCCCACGATGGGCCGACGGGCCGCGCTCACCTTGCCGTTGCTGTCGGCCATCCAGGTGGCGTCCGGCGCCAGCATCGTCACGAGCGTCTCCACGTCACCGCTGGCAGCGGTCGCCAGAAATTGTGCGGTGAGCTCCGCATTGCGCTGAGGGTCGACCGCGTCGAACCTCTTGCGCCGCGCCTGAACGTGCTCGCGAGCGCGGTGGGCAACCTGACGCACCGTCGGCGCCGGCTTGCCCACCGCGTCGGAGATCTCGTTGTAGTCGAATCCGAACACCTCGCGCAGCACGAAGATCGCGCGCTCGTCCGGGCTCAGGGTTTCCAGCAGCACCAGCATCGCCATCGAAACCGATTCCGCCAGAACGACATCGGTGGACGGGTCTTGCTCGTCGAGCAGTATCGGCTCGGGCAGCCACGGCCCCACGTACTCTTCCCGGCGGCGGGCGCCGGCCCGCAACGCGTTGAGCGCTTGCCGGGTGACCAGCTGGGCCAGGTAAGACTTGGTATCGCGAACGGTCGACAGATCGACGGCGGCCCACCGCAAGTAGCTGTCCTGCAGCACATCATCGGATTCCGTTGCCGAGCCGAGGATTTCGTAGGCAATGGTGAACAGCAATGGGCGTAGCAGGGTGAACCTTTCGGCGTGCTCGCCGCCGTCTGCCGCGTTCGTCACCGGACCACGACCTCCTTGTCCGCCTCGTCGGCTTGCAACCGTGCGGGGCGGTTTCCGCCCTTGAGCCAGCGGTAAAAGCCCGGCTTGGCGGCTTCGCGCCGCAGCTGCCACAGCGTGCCCTTGCACACCGCCTCCTTGATGGAAGCAGCCACCCGCCCTCCGATGATCGCGTTCGCCGGGGTGTCGTCCAAGTGGGCCAACTGGATGGTGCCGTAAGTGCGACCCACGCTGATGCACTGACCGACGAAGGCCTGGTTCAGCACCGCCGGCGTGGTTCCCGCGATCCGGCTGAGCACCGTGTTCGCGGCCTGCGCGGCCAGTGGGAACGCGGCCTGGCAGCTCATCCGCAGGGGGTGGTTGGAAGGCGCGGCGGAGTCGCCGGCGGCGATGATGCGGTCGTCGCTGATGCTGGTCAGTGTCTCGTCGGTGAGCAACCGGCCCAATGCATCGGTGCGAAGTCCGCTGCGGCTGGCCAGGTCCGGAACACCGAATCCGGCCGTCCAGACCGTCACCGCGCTGGGCAGCCGGGTGCCGTCGGCAAGGATCACCGAGTCCCACCGCACCTCACTGACGCTAGCGTCTTCGAGCACGTTTGCCCCGAGCTTGCGCAGGTGCTTGGCCACCGACCGCCGACCGCGTGCGCTCAGCGAGGGGCCCAGGATGCCGCCGCAGATCAGGGTGACCGAGCGTCCCTCCTCGGCCAGCTCGGAGGCGACCTCGATGCCGGTCAGGCCGGCGCCGACCACGGTGACACGGCTATCCTCGCGCACATCGGCCAAGGCGTAGCGCAGTCGCGTCGCGCTCTCCAAATCCGCTACGGAGTAGGCGAATTCGGCTGCCCCGGGTACGGCGATCGGGGTGGCGCCGGTGCTGCCGACGGCGTAGATCAGGTAGTCGTAGTCGAGGGCGGCGCCCGATGCCAGCTCCACCCGCCGAGCCGGGGCGTGGATGCGGTCGGCGGTGTCGACAACTAACTGGATGTCCGCGCCGAGCAGCGTGCCGTAGTCGGCGGTGGCGGTGCCGGTGCCGGCGACCAGTTGGTGCAGGCGGATGCGCTCGACGAATTGCGGGCGGGGGTTGACCAGGGTGATGTCGACGTCGTCGCGCAACCGTAGGTGATTGGCGGCCATCGTCCCGGCATATCCGCCGCCGATGACGACCACGCGGTGGCGCTGGCCGGTGTTCTCGTTCATCTGAACCTCCTTGTTCGGTGTCTTGCAGGCTTGCTGCCCTTCAGACACCGCAGCTCGCCCATACGTGACATCACCACCCCCTTTTGTGAGCTGTCTCACGCCGAGCAGACGCAAACTCGTACGCTTCGGCACGAAAACGTACGAGTTTGCGTCTGCTCGGCGGAGGTGGCTAGCGCGCGTTGGGCAGGAACACGAAGTTGTTGACGTACACCCCGCGGGTGGTCCAGCCTTCGTCAGCGCCGGCGATATTGCCGGGGTTCTGGTGCACGGCCGCGTCGAACTCCGCGATGGGTCGTCGCTCGTCGCCGACCGGGAAGTAGCCCGTGAAGTTCAGGCCCGCCAACAGTTTGGTGATCTCGGCCACGGCATTGGGGTGGTGGCGCTCCTCGGCCTCCACCAGGATCGCCGGGCGGTTGCGGGTCAGCGTGTCGGTTGCCCCGCGCAGCACGGCCAATTCGTGGCCTTCGGCATCGACCTTGACCAGTCCGACGTCATCCAATTTCAGGTCGTCGAGACGCTGCACCGGAACCTCGACCGTGCTGCGGCCGGGGTCGGAACCCAGCACCCGCATGGCGGTGACGCCAGGTTCGTCGGACAGCGCCACCGCTTCGAGGCGTACGGGCGCGCCCACGGCAGCGAACATGGTCGCCAACTCGCGGGCTTGGGCGGGGCGCGGCTCGAACGCGATCACCGAGCGCGACGCCGTGAGCATCGCGATGGTGAACTCGCCGACGTCGGCTCCGATGTCCACGGAGACCCGGTTGGGGTCGCACAGCGAGCGGGCCAGCTGCACGTCCGGCCGGGAGTCGCCGAGGCGTTGCAGGATGCCGTACCTGCGCCGCCAGAACAGGCGGGGCGCCAGGGTCTTCGCCGCCGCCGCAAGCCACCGTTTGGCCGTGCGTGCGTCAGGCATCTGGCTTGGTCCCCCCGGTCCTCATCTACCTGGCGAGTTTCCCCCGGGCCAGCGCAAGTCGCCAGCGATATTTCCGCCCGCACAACCCTAGCCGACGGCGGTCCGCGGCGGCCTCTGCCAGCCCTCCGCTGACCATTCTCTCGGCCGATTAAAAAGCCGTGCGCATGATACGATTTTGGACCAATTACGAACCGCGGACCTAATTCGGTCCTCCTTTCGATGCTCACGGTTGTGCATTCGAAAGTTGCCAATGAAGACCGTCCCCGTGCCACGTCTAACAGGCAGAACGGGGACCCGTTGCACGTATCGGAGGTCCTCGTTGCCACGCAGCCTGGATCTCGTCGTTACCTCCGTAGCCACCCAGTTGATGGAGGCCACGGCCTCGACGGCGACACAAGTCAGCGAAAAAGTCCTCGCGCAGCTTGTCGAACAGTTCGATGTCGACGCCAGCTTCCTGCGGCACCATGACCACGAAATCCGCGCTTCGGTGTTGGTCGCGGAATGGCCCCCGCGCGTAGACGTTCCGAATCCGGACCCGCAGGCCATCGTCCACTTCACCAGTGCCGACCCGGTGCTTGCCCTATGCGAGCACGGCAGGAAGCCAGTGGTGATCCGGCCGGAACAGAACAGCCGACCCCGCTGGATCGGGGGCGCCAGGCAGGCGGCATCGCCGTCGGTGGCGGCGGCGCCGCTGGTGTCGGGCGAGATGACCACCGGTGTGCTCGGCTTCGTCAAGTTCGGCGCCCGCAAATGGAAACAAGAAGAGATCAACACGCTCGAAGCGGTCGCGGCCCTGTTCGCGCAGCTGCAGGCCCGCATCGCCGCCGAGGAGAAGCTTCGCTACCTGGCCGAGCACGACGACTTGACCGGTCTGCACAACCGCCGGGCCCTCGTCGCGCACCTCACCGAACGGTTGTCCTCGGGCAGCCCCGGCCCGGTAGCGGTCCTGTATATGGATCTGGACCGGCTGAAGTCCATCAACGATTACCTCGGCCACACGGCCGGGGACTGGTTCATCCGGGTCTTCGCGCAACGCCTGCGGGTCTGCGCGGGCCCGCAGAGCATGATCGCCCGGCTCGGCGGCGACGAGTTCGTGGTCATCCCGGACCAGACGATGTCGTCGGCTGCGGCGGAGTCGTTCGCCCGCCGGCTCGGCAACATGCTGCGCGAGCGGTTGGCGATCGGCGGCCACCAGATCACCCGCACGGTCAGCATCGGACTGGCCGTCGGCATGCCGGGACGCGACAACAGCACCGACCTGCTGCGCCGCGCCGACGAGGCAGTACTGACGGCCAAACGCGCGGGCGGCAACCAGGTCGCCGTCTCCACCGACGACATGTCCCTGAAGAGCGCCTTCCGTAATGACATCGAGTTGCATCTGCAGGGCGACATCGACAGCGAAGCCCTGTTGCTGCACTACCTGCCCGAGGTCGACCTGTGGACGGGGGCCGTCGTGGCGGCCGAGGCGCTGGTGCGCTGGCGGCACCCGATTTGGGGTCTGCTGTTGCCGGATTCCTTCATCGGGGTGGCTGAATCGACGAACTTGGCCGGCGAGCTCGGACGCTGGGTAATGCGAAGTGCCTGTGCCGAATTCAGCCGTTGGCGATCCAACGGAGTGGGCCAGAGCGCCGTTTTGCGGATCAATGTGTCCCCGGTGCAGTTGATCACTCGCGGCTTCGTGCGCAGCGTCGCCGACACGATTGACGAGTTCGGCATCGACGGTGGCTCGGTCTGCCTCGAAATCACCGAGCGCGCAGTGGTTCACGACATCGAGGCAACCCGTAAGACGCTGCACGAACTGAAGGAGGTCGGGGTCCAGATCGCGATCGACGACTTCGGCACCGGGTACGCCGTGCTTTCGCATCTGAAGTCCCTTCCGGTCGACATGCTCAAGATCGATACCGGATTTGTGCGCGACCTCGGCTCCAACGCCGGTGACCTGGCGATCGTTCGCGCCATCATCGGTCTGGCCGAGGCGTTCGGGTTGCAGTTGGTCGCCGAAGGTGTCGAAACCCCCGCTGCCGCAATGACTTTGATGCAACACGGTTGCCACCGGGCGCAGGGATTCCTGCTTTCGCGCCCCGTCCCGGGCAACGCCATGGAGGCGTTGCTGTCCGCTCGCTGGATGCCCATGCCGTTCCTCGCCGATCGCGAGGCGCTGACGCTGGGTGCCATCTAGCTCAAGTGTGAGAGTGGATGAAAACTAGGAACCGCGTCGTCGTCGTTGCCGTGTGCGCGACGCTGCTGCTCGCCGGGTTGATCACCGGGTGCAGCAGGAACCGAAACCCCGACAGCCCATTGGCCGCTATGGCCAGTCCGGCCATACCACCGGCCGCACAAGAGATTTCGAATCCGTTGCGTGGCCAGTACGAAGACCTGATGCAGCCGCTGTTCCCGCAGGGCGAGCCCGTGCAGCGGCGCTACCCGGCGTGGCCCGCGTCTTATGACGCCAGCCTGCGGGTGTCGTGGCGACAGTTGCAGCCCGTCGACCCGGTCACCTTGCCTCCCGACGCTCCCGACGACGCCAGGTTCGACTTCAGTGCGATCGATGATGCGCTGAACAAGCTCGCCGAGCGAGGCATGCGGCTGACCCTTCGGGTCTACGCCTACAACTCGTGTTGCAACTCCTCGTATCCGGACAACACCAACATTGCGATCCCCGATTGGGTGCGTGCGATACCGAGCACCAACACCAGCTACACGGCATCGTCCAAGGGCTCCACGCCCGGCGTCACACATGTGGTGCCGAACTTCAACGACCCCACTTACCTTGATGATTTCGGTCTACTGTTGGCGGCGCTCGGCCGCCGTTATGACGGCGACGAACGACTCAGCGTGTTCGAGTTCTCCGGGTACGGAGACTCCAGCGAGAACCACATCGCCTTCCTGCGCGACGTGCTGAACGCGGCCGGTCCGGGTCCTGACGAAAGCGCTGGGGCGCTGGGGTATTACAGCCAGTACCGGGACCAGAACATCACCACCGCGTCGATCCAGAAGCTGGTTGCGGCCAACGTCAACGCATTTCCCCGTACGCAACTGGTGGTGACGCCGAACAATCCCGAGATCGTGCGCGAGCTGCTGGCCGACGACGTCACCACGAAACTCGCTGCGCCGGTAGGCATCCGCTCCGATTGCCTGGGCGTGAACGCGCCACTGCCTACCTGGGCCGAGACCAACTCGTCGCACTACGTCCAGACTTCTGATCCGCTCGTCGCCGCGCTCAAGCAGCGGATGGCCACGGCGCCGGTGATCACCGAATGGTGCCAACTGCCGAATGGCACTACGCCGCACGCCTATTACGAGAAGGGTCTGCGTGACGTCATCCGCTACCACGTGTCGATGACGTCGAGCATCAACTTCCCGGACCAGCAAGCGACCTCGCCGATGGACCCCAAGTTGTACGTACTGTGGGCCCAGGCGAACGCGGTCGCCGGCTACCGGTATTCGGTGGAGGCCCGTCAGGGATCGCAAGCCTTGCAGGACAACGTGGCGACCATCGGGGTCACCTGGACCAACTACGGTGCCGCCGCGGCCACCGAGAAGTGGGTGCCCGGCTATCGACTCGTCGACTTCAGCGGCCGTGTGGTCCGGAATCTGCCTGCAAACGTGGACTTGAAGAAGTTGGTCACCGATCAGCCCAGCAGCACCAGCAACCAGCCGACCCCGGCATCAACCACCGAGACCGTCCGCGTTGAACTCAAGGACCTGCCACCCGGGCACTACACGTTACGTGCGGTGATCGAATGGCAGCAGCACAAGCCGAACGGTTCGCACGTGGTGCACTATCCGCCCATGCACTTGGCGCGCGATGGGCGGGACGAGTCCGGCTTCTATCCCATCGCAACGCTGGATATCGGGCGTGACGTGCTGACGTCCACCCCCAAGCCCTGAACCGCGAGCCACGCCGCATACTGCGACAAACGACTCGGGCGCCCAACAAACCGAACATCGTGATGAACGAGCTAATACATATGTCTAGAATGTTGTGAAGCCACTACGGCGACTTTAAGTCTGATCGATATCACGTTTAACTCGCGGGCAAATGCAATACCGCACGTCGCATGACGGACTGCTAACCTCAGAGACGGCGCCCGCCGCCTTACTCCCGGTGAGCGTTTAAGCACCTAGTACGAGGCTCACGACCCTGCTTCGAGAGGAAGGCGCGAACCTGAATGCGACTCTCGGGCGTGAGCATCATCCGTCCAGACGGACCATGTGAGCTATTCGCCCAAGATGACCAGCGACTCGACTGACGGACGAGCGGATACCACTCGTCAGCAGATCTTGCGTGCTGCCGCTCATCAGTTCGCTCGCCGGCCCTACCACGATGTCGGCCTGGACGACATTCTCGCCGAGGCCGAATTGACCAAGGGCGCGATGTACTTTCACTTCCGCTCCAAGCACGCGCTGGCGGTCGCGATCATCGAGCAGCACATCGTGTCGGGCCGGGTTGCCACGCAGGAGTTGATGTCCAAGGAGCTTTCCGGCCTGGAGACGCTGATCGACTTCACTTACCTGGCCGCCAGTCGAGAACTCAGCCAGGACGTGTCACGCGCGGCGGGGCATCTGCTTGAATCGGTCGGGCGTACCGAGGGCCTGCAGGCCAGACTGCTCGGTGGCTGGATTGACGCTCTCGCGGAGGTGGTCCAGCGCGCGATTGCCGAGGGCGACGTCGCACCGCGATGCGAGCCGGCGGATGTCGGACGCCTCGTGGTGTCGATGTACATGGGTTTGCGGCAGACCAGCGACCTGGACGACCCGCAGCGGTATCTGCTCGACCTGGAGAAGAACTGGGTGTTGGTGCTGCACGGTATCTTGCAACCGGATCGGTTCGACTACTTCAGGCAGTTCCTCCGCCGTCGCACGGCGCTGGCGGTCAATTCGATGGCCGCCCGCCAGGCCTCGGCCTGAGTCGCCTTGGGGCTGTTACGATTTAGTCGTCCGACCAGCAAAAACAAGACGCGGAGGTCCGTAATTCGCGGATCGTGGCACTGTCCGGGGGTGCAGAATCGATGGCTCGCCAGGTACGGTCCGAGCTAACCCGGCGAAAGATTCTGGCTGCTGCCATCGACGTCTTTAGCGAGGTCGGCTACGCCGCTGCGGGGTGGGGCACGATCATCGAGCGAACGGGCATGACCAAGGGCGCCCTGTATCACCATTTCGATTCGAAGGAAGCGCTCGCCTCCGACATCATCGACGAAGGCTCGGAAACGATGGTGCAGGCTTTCAACAACGTCTGCGGGTCGGCATCGCCGGCGCTGGAGAACATGATCCACGGCACCTTTGCCATCGCCAAGGTGTTGAGCACCGACAAGGTGGCGCGTGCGGCCGAACAATTGACCGCGGCGCTGAGCGGATTCAACGAGGCGACCGCGCGCAGCTGCCGCAACTGGGTTGAGGCAATGGCGCACCAGGCCCAGCGGGCCATCGCGGAAGGCGACCTTCGACCCGAGCTCGACCCCGGCGTCGTCAGCGCAACGATCGTCGGAGCCATGTACGGTGCGCGCGTGCTGGCGGTTTCCATCTCCGGACAACGTGCCAGCGAAGGTCTGGCCGAAGACCTCAGTGGCCGACTGAGTCAACTGTGGGGAGTGCTGCTGCCCGGCATCGCGACCGAGGAGTCCCTGCCGTATTTCCGGCAGTTCCTGGCCCGCGAGGCGATGCGACATGCCCGTTCGAAGAGGTCGGCCAACGGCCTGGCGGCCAGCGTTTCGGCAGCCGGCGACGCGCCGGCCACCGATGCGCCGGCCATCAACCAGGCGATCCTGGAGAACTAACCAGGCGGCCGCGAGCACGGCCTCTACGGGCAGAGCGTCAGCGCTCCTCCAACCACAGCTGTTCGGTGAGGTCCTGGAACGCTGCGAGGGCGAACTTGTCGTCGGACCGCATGACCGCCGACCGGCTCATCAGCGCCTTCACCACGGAACCGTCCTTGTGTGACAGTTCGACCACCTCGTTGGCCAGGGCCCGCACGAACGACAGCAGCGACGACTCCGAGTCAGGGGTCTGGTGGAAGATCTCGTGGAACTTCAGGGCGAGCACCTCCTCCGGATCGAATCCCACCATCTCCGCGAACGCGGTGTTGGTGAACAAGATGCCCCCGTCATGCCCGATCGCGAGGATGGGAACCGGGATCCGTTCCAACACCACCAGCGCCGGCAACTGCTTAAGGGTGGCCATCGGCGATTGGCTGGCTTGCCGATTCCGTCGTCGCTCCACAGCCCGATTATGTCCTATGCCAGACGGTAGGTCGGACGCTTTCGATTTACCGGTTGTGAAGCGGCACGCCGGACATCGGCGTTTGGTATCAGTCCACTTGATAACGCGGAAAAACCCCGGTTGGCTGTGGTAATGCGGTGCCGGGAACCAGCCGCGCGCCGACGGAAGTAAACGTCCGCTCGTCCGCGGGCTGGCCAAGTAGATCCAGCAATCTGCCCGCCGATTCCGGCATCACGGGCTGCACCAGCAGCGCCGCGATCCGCACCACCTCGCACGTCGTGTACAGCACGGTGCGGAATCTGATCTGGTCCGCTTCGGAGTCGCTCTTGCGCAGCACCCACGGCTGCTGGGCGGAGAAGTACTTGTTCGCGTCACCCAGCATCAGCCAGATCGCTTCCAAAGCCAGATGCATCGCCTGGGCGTCGAAATGCGTGCGCACCCGCTCCAGCAACCCGTCAGCGGTGGCCAGCAGTTCGGTGTCCGCAGCGGTGAATTCGCCGGGTTCCGGGACCGCCCCGTCCAGGTTCTTGGCGATCATCGACAACGAGCGCTGGGCGAGGTTGCCGAGCTCGTTGGCCAGGTCGGTGTTGATCCGGGTGATGATCGCCTCTTCGCTGTAGCTGCCGTCCTGGCCGAACGGCACCTCACGCAACAGGAAATAGCGGACTTGGTCCACGCCGAAGGTGTCTGCCAGGGCCGTCGGGTCGACGGTGTTGCCCACCGACTTGCTCATCTTCTCGCCGCGGTTGTGCAGGAATCCGTGCGCGAAAACCCTTCGTGGCAACTCGATTCCGGCCGACATCAGGAACGCCGGCCAGTAGACGGCATGGAACCTGATGATGTCCTTGCCGATCATGTGCAGGTCGGCGGGCCAGTACCGCTGGAACGACTCCGAGGCGGTGTCGGGGAAACCGGCGCCGGTCAGATAGTTGGTCAGCGCGTCCACCCAGACGTACATGACGTGGTCGGGGTGGTCGGGCACCGGGACGCCCCAGTCGAAGGACGTGCGTGAGACGGACAGGTCCTTCAGGCCGCCGGAGACGAAGCTGATCACCTCGTTGCGGCGTACTTCGGGCCCGATGAAGTCTGGGTTGGCTTCGTAGTGGGCCAGCAGCTTGTCGGCATACGCCGACAGCCGGAAGAAGTAGGTCTGCTCCTCGGTCCAGGTCACCGGGGTGCCCGTTTCGACCGCGATTCGGACGCCGTCTACAACCTCGGTTTCCGACTCGACGAAGAAGCGCTCGTCGCGAACCGAGTACCAACCCGAGTAGTCGTCCAGGTAGATGTCCCCGGCGTCGGCCATCCGTCGCCAGATCTCCTTCGACGCCTCATGGTGATCGGCGTCGGTGGTGCGGATGAAGCGGTCGAAGGAGATGTTGAGCCTCTCCTGCATGCGCTGGAAGACATCCGAATTCCGGCGTGCGTGTTCGGCGGTCGGCACACCCGCTGCCGCGGCCGCCTGGGCGACCTTGAGGCCGTGCTCGTCGGTCCCGGTGAGAAAGCGGACGTCGTACCCGTCGAGCCGCTTGAACCGGGCTATCGCATCGGTGGCGATGTATTCGTAGGCGTGACCCACGTGCGGCGCGGCGTTGGGATAGGCGATCGCGGTGGTGATGTAGAAGGGCTGCTTAGCGGTCATTGGACTTTCACCCTAATTGGGCGCACATATTGTGTGCGACGTGAGCTCCAACCGTCAGCACCGTGACCGACCTCCCGCGCCCGAGCCGTTGGCGCCTCTAGTCGACGCCCACACCCATCTCGACGCGTGTGGTGCGACGGATGCCGCCTCCGTTGGCGCGATCCTCGATCGTGCCAACGCCGTGGGCGTACAGACGGTGGTGACGATCGCCGACGACCTGGATTCGGCCCGCTGGGTGACCCGGGCCGCCGAGTGGGATCCGCGGGTGTATGCCGCGGTGGCGTTGCACCCCACCCGCACGGATGCACTGGACCAGGCCACCCGCAGCGAGATCGAGCAGCTGGTGTCCCATCCCCGGGTGGTGGCCGTCGGCGAGACCGGTATGGACATGTACTGGCCGGGCAAGCTGGACGGGTGCGCCGCGCCGGAGGTGCAGCGGGAGGCCTTCGCGTGGCACATCGACCTGGCGAAGAGGGTAGGCAAGCCGCTGATGATCCACAATCGGCAGGCGGACCGCGAAGTGCTCGACGTGCTCCGAGCGGAGGGCGCACCCGAGACCGTGATCTTTCACTGCTTCTCGTCCGACGCGGCGATGGCTCGCGAGTGCGCCTCCGCGGGATGGTTCGTCAGCCTGTCGGGGACGGTGAGCTTTCGCAACGCGCGAGAGCTGCGTGAAGCGGTGCCACTGATACCGATGGAGCAACTCTTGGTGGAAACCGATGCACCTTTTTTGACGCCGCACCCGTACCGCGGGACAGCGAACGAACCATATTGTCTGCCCTACACCGTCCGTGCGTTGTCTGAGCTGGTACATCGGCCCCCCGAGGAGCTGGCCGAGACAACGACCAGCAATGCGCGCCGGGTGTATGGGCTAGCCTGATTCGGCGGCACCGGGCCTGACATCTGGCCGCAGGAGTTGCCGACCGTTGGCCCGTTCGTTACCGTCTTGTGATCGTACGGGTGGGTGTCCTTCTCTCGAAGGGCCCCATTTTGTGATTTTCAGCTGAGAAGGTCGGAGCTTTGGCAAAACGCTTGTCGCTAAGGTGCTGATTAGGTCGGGATAGAGCTTTTGAAACTGGTTACAAAACTTCACCAATCCGAATCACCGTTGCTGCGCCTGGTAGTTGGCGCGCTGTTGCTGGCCCTGGTTTTTGCCGGCGGGTTCGCGATTTCCGCAGTCAAGACAGTGACGTTGACCGTCGACGGAAACGCGATGCGGGTCACGACCATGAAGTCGCGAGTGATCGACATCGTCGAGGAGAACGGGTTCTCGGTCGCCGAGCGCGACGACCTGTACCCGGCCGCCGATGTGACAGTCGGTGATGCCGCCGACATCGTGCTGCGCCGCAGTCGCCCGTTGGAGATTTCGCTGGACGGCCGCGAGACCAGGCAGGTGTGGACAACCGCTTCCACCGTCGACGAGGCGCTGGCGCAACTGGCGATGACCGACACGGCCCCCGCGGCGGCTTCGCGCGGCACCCGCGTTCCGCTGAGCGGCATGACGCTGCCGGTGGTCAGCGCCAAGACAGTGGAGATCGACGACGCCGGCGTGGTGCGCACGGTGCACCTGCCGGCCCCGAACGTTGCGGGGCTGCTGAGCGCCGCCGGTGCGCCGTTGGAGGCGACCGACCATGTGGTGCCCAGCGCGACGGCCCCCATCGTGGAGGGGATGCAGATCCACGTGACCCGTAACCGCATCGGGCAGGTCACCGAGCGGGTGCCGCTGCCCCCGCCCGCCCGTCGCATCGAAGACCCGGAACTCAATCAGAGCCGCCAAATCGTCGAAGACCCGGGCGAGCCCGGCACGCAGGACGTGACTTTCGCGGTGGCCTCGGTCAACGGTGTCGAAACCGGCCGGCTGCCCATCTCCAATGTGGTGTTGGTACCGCCCCGCGAAGCGGTGGTGCGGGTAGGGGTCAAGCCCGGCACTGAGGTGCCCCCGGTTATCGACGGAGCCATCTGGGATGCCATCGCGGGCTGCGAGGCGGGTGGCAACTGGGCCATCAACACCGGCAACGGCTACTACGGCGGCGTCCAGTTCGACCAGGGCACCTGGGAGGCGAACGGCGGACTGCGCTTCGCGCCCCGCGCCGACCTGGCCACCCGTGAAGAGCAGATCGCCGTCGCCGAGGTGACGCGCCAGCGCCAAGGCTGGGGCGCCTGGCCCGTGTGCAGCGGACGGGTGGGCACCCGCTGACAGTCCGGCTGCTGGGCCGCAACGAGATCAGGCAGCTGGCCAAGGAACTCGATTTCCGGCCCCGGAAATCGTTCGGTCAGAACTTTGTCCACGACGCCAACACCGTGCGACGCGTGGTCACCGTCTCCGGGGTGACCCGCTCCGACGTCGTGCTCGAGGTCGGTCCTGGCCTGGGATCGCTCACGCTGGCGCTGCTGGACCGTGGACCGACGGTGACCGCCGTCGAGATCGACCCCGTGCTGGCTGCCCGGCTGCCGCAGACCGTCGCCGAGCACTCCAACAGCGAGGCCCAGCGGCTCACGGTGCTCAATCGTGACGTGTTGTCCCTGCGCAAGGAGGATCTGGCGGCCGAGCCGACGGCGGTGGTTGCCAACCTGCCCTACAACGTCGCGGTTCCCGCGCTGTTGCACCTGCTCGCCGAATTCCCCTCGATCCGTGTCGTGACGGTGATGGTGCAGGCCGAGGTCGCCGAACGGCTCGCCGCAGAACCCGGCGGCAAGGACTACGGCGTGCCCAGCGTCAAAGTGAACTTCTACGGGCGGGTGCGGCGCAGCGGGACGGTGTCGCCGTCGGTGTTCTGGCCCATTCCGCGGGTCTACTCCGGGTTGGTCCGGATCGACCGATACGAGACCTCGCCCTGGCCCACGAACGATGTGTTCCGCGAGCAGGTGTTCCGACTCGTCGACATCGCGTTCGCTCAGCGGCGTAAGACGACGCGCAATGCGTTCGCGGAATGGGCCGGCTCGGGAAGCGAGTCGGCGAGCCGACTGCTGGCGGCCAGTATCGATCCCTCTCGGCGCGGTGAGACCCTGGCGATCGACGACTTTGTCCGACTCTTGCAGCGGGCCCAAGACAACCCGCCCCGAACTGGTGACGGGCGGCACATTTCGGCGAGCTGAGGACCAGCGATAGTCTGCTGCGGTGGCGGTGGCTGACATCCTGGTTGCTCATGCCTGACGGCAACACCGCCGAATTGTGGGTACCGACCGGCTCGGTGACCGTTCGCGTGCCTGGCAAGGTCAACCTTTATCTGGCCGTCGGCGATCGGCGAGCGGATGGCTATCACGAGCTGACGACGGTGTTCCACGCCGTCTCACTCATCGATGAGCTGACCGTGCGGAACGCCGACGTGTTGTCGCTCGAGCTGGTCGGCGAGGGCGCCGACAAACTGCCGAACGACGAACGCAACTTGGCCTGGCAGGCGGCCGAACTGCTTGCCGACCACGTGGGACGGGCGCCGGACGTGTCGATCGTGATCCGGAAGTCGATCCCGGTGGCCGGAGGCATGGGCGGTGGCAGCGCCGACGCTGCCGGTGTCCTGGTGGCGATGAACTCGTTGTGGGAGCTCAACCTGCCCCGCCGTGACCTGCGCACGCTCGCGGCAAAGCTGGGCAGCGACGTGCCGTTTGCCCTGCACGGCGGGACCGCGCTGGGCACCGGACGGGGTGAGGAACTGGCTACGGTGTTGTCGCGCAACACCTTTCACTGGGTATTGGCATTCGCCAAGAGCGAGCTGCTGACTCCGGAGGTGTACCAGGAGCTGGATCGGCTGCGGGAGGTGGGGGACCCCCCGCGCCTGGACAGGCCGGGTCCGGTGCTGGCCGCGCTCGCCGCCGGCGATCCGCACGAGTTGGCGCCGCTGCTGGGCAATGAGATGCAGGCGGCCGCGATCAGCCTGGATCCGGCGCTGCGGCGGGCGCTGCGTGCCGGGGTGGACGCCGGTGCGTTGGCCGGCATTGTGTCCGGGTCCGGGCCGACGTGTGCGTTCTTGTGCGCCTCAGAGGAGTCGGCCGTCGATGTCGGTGCGCAGCTGGCTGGGGCGGGCGTATGTCGGACCGTTCGAGTCGCCACCGGGCCGGTACCCGGCGCACAGGTGGTGACGCCCACCGAGGCGTGATTGCGCCCACTGAGGTGTGACTTGGCGCCCTCCGCCGCGCTCCGCCGCCTTGAGACCGCGTTGAGACTGCGTGTAGGGCGGCGAAGTGCGAGAAGGCACCGCCAAGAGCGCAGTGTCAACGTGGGGTTCGGTGTGACTTGGCCCTCAGAGTTTGGCAGTTACTTAAGAGGAGCTTAAGATAATCGGCGGTGACAGCCAGCGGAAGGGAGAGAATGCGGTCTCTGCGTTCGCTGGACATCATCATTTTGAGACTTAATTGCTCCCGAAATGTGCGCGCGCGCCTGCTTTAAAGTGCCGTCCAGCAGGCGGAACATGAAAATCCGGGCCCTGGCGCCGGAGCCGAGGAGGTTGCTTTGAGCAGGTTTACCGAGAAGATGTTCCGCAACGCCCATGAGAGCACCAAGGGCATGGTTACCGGTGAGCCGCACAACCCAGTCCGTCACACGTGGCTTGAGGTCCACGAGCGGGCGCGCCAGATTGCCGGAGGGCTGGCCAAGGCCGGCGTCGGACGTGGTGATGCGGTCGGTGTGTTGGCCGGTGCACCGGTGGAGATCGCGCCGACCGCCCAGGCCCTGTGGATGCGCGGCGCGAGCCTGACCATGCTGCACCAGCCCACCCCGCGCACCGATCTGGCGTCGTGGGCCGAGGACACCACGACCGTCATCGACATGATCGAGGCCAAGGTCGTCGTCATCTCCGATCCGTTCATGCCCGCGGCTCCGGTCCTAGAACAACGCGGCGTCAAGGTGCTGACCGTCGCCGATCTACTGGCCAACGACCCGATCGACCCCGTCGAGACCGACGAGGACGACTTGGCGTTGATGCAGCTGACGTCGGGCTCGACCGGTTCGCCTAAAGCCGTGCTCATCACGCACCGCAACGTGTACTCGAATGCCGAGGCCATGTTCGTCGGCGCCAAGTACGACGTCGAAAAGGACGTCATGGTCAGCTGGCTGCCGTGCTTCCACGACATGGGAATGATCGGGTTCCTGACGGTGCCGATGTACTTCGGCGCCGAACTGGTCAAGGTGACCCCGATGGACTTCCTGCGCGACACCCTGCTGTGGGCCAAGCTGATCGACAAGTACAAGGGCACGATGACCGCCGCGCCCAACTTCGCCTACTCGCTGTTCGCCAAGCGGCTGCGCAAGCAGGCCAAGCCGGGCCAGTTCGACCTGTCGACGCTGCGGTTCGCGCTTTCAGGCGCTGAGCCCGTGGAGCCCGCCGATGTCGAGGACCTGATCGACGCCGGTAAGCCGTTCGGGCTCAAGCCCGAGGCGATCCTGCCGGCCTACGGCATGGCCGAGACCACGCTGGCGGTGTCCTTCTCCGAGTGCGGTGCGGGTTTGGTGGTCGACGAAGTCGACGCCGATCTGCTGGCCGCGCTGCGCCGGGCGGTTCCAGCCACCCGCGGCAACACCCGCCGGCTGGCGTCGTTGGGCCCGCTGCTGCAAGGGCTTGAGATCCGCATCGTCGGCGACGACGGCACCGTCCTGCCCCCCAGAGGCGTCGGAGTCATCGAGTTGCGCGGTGAGCCGCTGACCCCGGGTTACATCACGATGGCCGGTTTCATGCCCGCGCAGGACGAGAACGGGTGGTACGACACCGGCGACCTCGGCTACCAGATGGAGAACGGCCACGTCGTGGTCTGCGGTCGGGTCAAGGACGTCATCATCATGGCCGGCCGCAACATCTACCCGACCGACATCGAACGGGCGGCGTGCCGGGTCGAGGGTGTCCGTCCGGGCTGCGCGGTGGCCGTGCGACTGGACGCCGGGCACTCGCGGGAGACGTTTGCGGTCGCCGTCGAGTCGAACGCCTTCGAGGACCCCGCCGAGGTGCGTCGCATCGAGCACCAGGTGGCCCACGAGGTCGTCGCCGAGGTGGACATGCGGCCGCGCAACGTCGTCGTGCTCGGGCCTGGGACTATCCCCAAGACGCCGTCGGGCAAGCTGCGCCGCTCGAACACCCTGACTCTGGTCACCTAACCCGGCCTTCCCGCCGAACGCTCCTCCGCTCGCGAGAAAGCTTGCGGGGGGCTACCAGGCGTGCACGATGTTCTGCGCCGGTTCCAGTCCCAGCTCGACGAGCAACTCGGTGGCGTCTGCAGCCTGCTCGCAGATCGTCGGGACCTCTGCTCGTTCGGCGGCGGTGAAGTTCTCCAACACGAAGGCCGCGGGATCCTTGCGCCCGGGCGGACGACCGATGCCGATGCGGACCCGCTGAAAGTCCTTGGTGCCCAACGCCGACGCAACCGAACGCACCCCGTTGTGGCCGCCTTCCCCGCCGCCGAACTTGAGCCGGATCCGGCCGAACTCCAGGTCAAGCTCGTCCTGGATGACGACGATGTCGGCAGGGGGCACCGAGTAGAACTTCGCCAGCGGACCGACCTGGCGGCCGGACTCGTTCATGTAGCAGCGCGGTTTGGCCAGCACCACCGAACGCCCACCGAGTCGGCCGGTGACCACCTCAGCGCCAGAACGCTTGTGCGCCTTGAACTTCGCGCCCAGGCGCGCAGCAAGGATGTCGGCGACGACGAACCCGAGGTTGTGTCGGGTGCGGGCGTAGGTTTCGCCGGGATTGCCCAGGCCGACCAGCAGGAGCGGCTCGGCCATGCGCCGACCCCCTATTCGGACTCGCCGGAGGCCTCGGCTTCGCCGGCCTCGGCAGCAGCCTCTTCGCCTTCGGCCGCGGCCTCTTCGCCTGCGCCCTCTTCCGCGAGGTCTTCGGCGGTCGGCGCGTTCACCACGTTGACCACCAGCAGCTCGGGGTCGGAAACGAGGCTGACGCCCTTGGGCAGCGGGATCTGGGCTGCGGTGAACTGCGTGCCTGCCTCGGCGCCCTCGATGGACACAGTCAACTGTTCCGGAATCGACAGCGCTTCGGCCTCGATCTCGATCGCGTTGGTTTCCTGCGTGACCAGGGTGTCGGGCCCGGCTTCGCCCTCGACGATGACGCTGACCTCGACGGTCACCTTCTCGCCGCGACGCACGACCAACAGGTCGGCGTGCTGGATGGTGCGCCGGATCGGGTGAATGTCGATGGCCTTGGTGAGCGCCAGTTGCTCCTTGCCCTCGATGTCGAGGGTCAGGACGGCATTGGTGCCCGAGTGCCGCAGCACGGCGGCGAAGTCGTGCCCGGGCAGCTCGAGGTGCTGTGGGTCTGCGCCGTGGCCGTAGAGAACGGCGGGAATCTTGTCCGCGCGCCGTGCGCGCCGGGAGGCACCCTTGCCCGTCTCGGTGCGTACCTTGACGCTCAGCTTGTTGACTGTGGACTTAGCCATGATGTCGCTCCTGTGTGTTCTGGGGCACGGCCAGGATCGCGACGAATTGTCGGTCTCCGTCGATAACGGTGCTGGTAAAGCTGGTGCACCCTCGCCGTGACGCCTGGCCAGGTTAGCGCATGTGCACCTCAGAGGAAAAATTCGGGCGGGCCGTCGCCGCCCGACAACTCGCACCTCAGAGCGGAAATTCAGTGTCGGTGAGCCGCTCCGAGAGTTCCCAAAGGGCGGCGGCGGTCGCCGCATCGCGCGCCCGTCGGCTCCGCCCCACGGCCTGAGTGCGGCCGACATAGCCGAATCGGGGGCCGACATAGGTGTTGCCAGGGAGATCCTGGGAGGCCGCGTACAGCGTCTGACGGGCGCCGAAGTCGGCGTCGGTGGCCATGATGCGGGTGGCGGCCGAGACCACGGCGTCGCCGAACTTGCGCCCGGATGCCCCTTGCAGGTTGGTGTGCGAGTAACCCGGGTGTGCGGCCAGCGCCCGCAGCGGCGACCCGGCGGCCTCCAGGCGGCGCTGCAACTCGCGGGTGAACAGCAGGTTCGCCAGCTTGGACTGGCTGTAGGCCAGCCAGGGTGAATACCGTCGGGCCTGCCAATTGAGGTCGTCGAGGGCGATCCGGCCCGGCCAATGCGCCATCGAGGAGACCGTCACCACCCGATCGGTGAGTTTGGGCAACAGCAGGTTGGTCAGCGCGAAGTGGCCGAGGTGGTTCGTGCCGATCTGGCTCTCGAATCCGTCGACGGTCGTTGCGTAGGGGGCAGCCATGATGCCGGCGTTGTTGATCAGCACGTCGGCCCCGTCCACGCCCTCGGCGAACGACCGCACCGACGACAGATCCTGCAGATCGAGGCGGCGCACTTCGACATGCCCGCTCATCTGGCGGGCGGCGCTCTCGCCCTTGTCGGTGTTGCGGACGGCCATGATGATTGCAGCGCCGCGGCTGGCCAACTCGCGGGCCGTCACCGCGCCCAGGCCGCTGTTGGCGCCGGTGATGATCACCGTGCGCCCGGCGAACGAAGGAAGATCAGCTGCCGTCCATCCCGTCACGGTTGCTTACTGTAGAGAGCCGCTTCTCACCACTTGTCGAACGCCAACGGAAGGGTGGTGGGCCCGGTGATCCCGGCCATGGATCTCCACGGGGCCGGGCCGGTCTGACGGGCCTTGGGCATGCGGGAGGGGATCACCCGAAGCGCCTCGGTCAGTTCCAACCGTGCCAGGTGAGCACCGAGGCAATAGTGCACGCCGCCTCCGAAATTCATGATGGCCGCACTGTTGGTTCGGGTGATGTCGAACTGGTCCGGATCTTCGAAGACCTCCGGGTCGCGGTTGGCGGCGGCGGTGTTGCCGAGCACGATGGTGCCCGCCGGGATGCGGATCCCAGCGAGTTCGACGTCCTCGGCGGCCTGCCGGATGGTGCCGAAAATGATTGGGGAATAACGCATTAGCTCATGCACGGCGTCAGATGCCAGTTCGGGGTTGCGGGCCAGCAGGTCCCACTGGGCCGGATGCGCGCACAACACCTGTATCGCCGCGGCGAGCTGGTTGCGCGTGGTGTCGGTGCCGGCGCCGAGCAGGGTGCCGCACAGCATGAGCAGTTCGTCGTGAGTGAGGCGGTCACCGTCATCTTCGGCGCGGATGAGATCGGAGATCAGGTCATCGGACAGCGACACCCGTCGGCGCCGGATCAATTCCTCTATATAGGCATCCAGTTCACGCCACGCCGCCAAGATCTCCGGAGTGTCCTCGACCACATTGGTTTCGAAGACCTTCTTGATGGCATCGGTCCAATCGGAAAACAGCTGCCAGTCCTGTGGCGGCGCGCCGAGCAGCGCACAGATGACCGGTGTGGGGTAGCGCCGGGCGATGTCGGCGACCAGATCGCAGTGCCCGACGGCGGCGCAGGGTTCGACCAAGCCGGTGATGACGTCGACGATCAAGCCCCGAAGCCGTTCTGCGGCGCGGGGTGAAAAGGCCTTCGACACCAGGCGCCGCAGCCGGTGATGAGCCGCGCCGTCCAAACCGAGGATGTTGCTGGTTGCCCTGTCCCACAGGGGACCCGAGGTGATTCCTTGCACGCTGAGTCCCAGCCCCTGCGCGGTGACGAAGCGGTTGTCGCGCAGCACCTTGCGGACCAGGTCGTAGGTCAGCACTTCGGGGCCGTAGAGGCCGATGGCGATTGGCGAGACGGCGCGCGTCGCGGCGATGACGCGGTGCGCTTCTGCCGGGTCGGTGAATTGGTCGTAGGCGATGGTGGGCAGTGCGGCGTCAAGACCGGTGGGGCAGACGCTGGGGCAATCGAGCGCTGTTTGGATCGTCATGGGCTTGACTATCCGGCGGTCGGCGCCCAGAAAGATCCGCCGCTGCGCGCATTTTTGCGCGCACCGACCGCGCAATTGCGCGCAGCCCTCGGCCCGAACCGCGCGGTTTCGCCGATGTATTGCGTAGGTTGTGGCGGCGATGCTGGCTACCATGAGCCAACACGCGGAGATGCCTGCGCTGACCTGGAGTGAGTTGGGTGTGAGCGAGTTGCTGCCGACCGGGACGGTGACGCTGCTGCTCGCTGATGTCGAGGGGTCGACGCGATTGTGGGAGACCCAGCCCGGGCAGATGACGGCGGCGCTGGCGGCGTTGAACCGGACGGTGGATGAGACAGTCGCCGCATACGACGGAGTGCGCCCGGTGGAGCAGGGTGAGGGCGACAGTTTCGTGGCGGCGTTCGCGCGGGCGTCCGATGCGGTGGGATGTGCGCTGGCGCTGCAGCGAGCGCCGTTGGCGCCGATCAAGCTGCGTATCGGCCTGCACACCGGTGAGATCCAGTTGCGCGATGAGGGCAATTACACCGGCCCGACGATCAACCGCACGGCACGAATCCGTGATTTGGCGCACGGTGGTCAGACGGTCTTGTCGGGGGTGACGGAATCCCTTGTCGTGGACCGGCTGCCCGACGGTGTGTGGTTGACCGATCTGGGCAGTTATCCGTTGCGGGGTGTGCCGCGCCCAGAGCGAGTGGTGCAGTTGTGCCATCCCGAGTTGCGCAACGAGTTCCCGCCGCTGCGGGTCCGCACAGCGGTTGCGTCGCACAACATTCCGGCGCAGCTGACAAGCTTCGTTGGGCGTCAACGCGAGATGGCGGAGCTACGACGATTGGTGGCCGACAACCGGCTGGTCACCTTGACCGGTGCCGGGGGAGCGGGCAAGACGAGACTTGCCGTCGAGGTCGCCTCGCAACTCGGGGCGGAGTTCACCGACGGGTTGTGGTACGTCGACCTGGCCCCGATCAACAATGCTGCCGCGGTGCCGGTAACGGTCGCGCGCACACTGGGTCTGCCCGATCAGCCGGGCCGTTCCACCATCGAACTGCTGGGGCGGTTCTTCGCCGAGAAGACGATGTTGATGCTGCTCGACAATTGCGAGCATCTGCTCGATGCGTGCGGGGGCATGGTCGTCGACCTGTTGCGGTCGTGCCCGCAATTGACGGTTCTGACGACCAGTCGTGAGCCGCTGGGGGTCCCCGGGGAAATGAGCTGGCGGGTGCCGTCCTTGGCGGTTGCCGACGAGGCGGTCGAATTGTTCAGTGATCGGGCCCGGCGGGCCCGCCCCGATTTCGTTGTCGACCAAGCTAATTCGGAGCTAGTGGGCGAGATCTGTGCGCGCCTGGACGGAATGCCGTTGGCCATCGAGCTTGCCGCTGCGCGCACTCGGGCCCTGTCGCTGACCCAGATACTGAACAGCTTGCATGACCGGTTCCGCTTACTCACCGGGGGTGCACGTACCGCGGTGCGTCGACAGCAGACGCTGCGGGCGTCGGTCGATTGGTCGCACGCGCTGCTGACCGATCCCGAGCGGATTCTGTTTCGCCGGCTTGCGGTGTTTTCCGGCGGGTTCGACCTCGATGCCGCTCAGGCGGTGGGTGCCAGCAACGAGGTCGAGGGTTACCAGTTGCTGGATCAACTGACCCTGTTGGTCGATAAGTCACTGGTGGTCGCTGACGATACTGCTGGGGGCATGCGCTACCGACTGCTGGAAACAGTGCGCCACTACGCGCAGGAAAAGCTTGGCGAGTCCGGTGAGGCCGACGAAGTACGCACCCGACACCGTGACTATTACGTCGGCACGGCGTTGCGTCTCGCACTGGCGGCTCTACCCGGCGACCAGCCTTTGCTGGACTGGGCGCCGGTCGAGATCGACAACCTGCGGACCGCTTTCGTGTGGTGCCGGGAGAACGGCGACCCTGAGACGGCACTGCGGCTGTTGTCGTCGTTACAGCAGTTCTGGCTCAGAAGCGGGCGGTTGCGCGAGGCGCTCACCGGCTTCGACGCTGTGTTAGCCGAGGTGCGTCCTGGGCAGGTCGCGCCATCGGTCTGGGTCTGGGCTGTGGGCGACCGCAGCACCCTGGCCTTGGTGGCGGGTCTGCCAGCCGACCCGGATGTGACGCAGGAAGCGCTGGCCATTGCCCGTCAACTGGGCGACCCGATGCTGATCGCCCAGGCTCTCGCTGCCTGCGGAATGCTCGCCTACTACGACTCCGAACTCGGCCAGCCCTACCTCACCGAGGCCATCGAGTTCGCCCGCGCCAGAGGTGATCGGTGGCGGCTGTGCCAGCTCTTGGCCTACCAGACGAGCGTGAGCGTTTATGACGGAGACCTGCTCGCGGCCCGGGCGTTTGGCGAAGAGGGGCGGGAGATCGCCGACGCGCTGGGCGACCGCTTCACCGTTGCCAGCGGCGGCGTCTGGCTGTGCGGGACCCTGGCCATCCTGGGCGAGTTTCCCCGCGCTTGCGCGATCATCGAAGAAATCCTTGGGGAGGTTGAACGATCTGTAGACCTCACCTTGCAGGTCTACGCACATACGGTCCACGCGAATGTGCTTGCGTTCCAGGGCGAGGCGGACGCAGCCGGCGTCGCAGCGCAAGCTGCGCTGGTGGCCGCGGAGTCCGTCGGCGGCTACTTCGGAGACGCGGTGTATGCGGTGCTGGCCCACGCGGCGGTGGCCGCCGGCGACACCGTTGTGGCCAGGCAGGCGTCCCAGGCGTCTTGGCAGCAGACTGATGAGCGCCGCCAGGCGTTCCTTGCTACCTTCAATCCGCTCGCCGAGGCGGCACTCGCGGCGGGCGACTTGGTGGCCGCGCGCGAATGGGCCGACCGGACCGTAGCGCTGGTACCGGGTGGCCATCAAGTGCGCGCGCTGACGATTCGGGCCTGTGTCGCAGCGGCCCAAGGGGACCTGGACCAAGCAGAGCGCGACGCCCACGACGCCCTTGCGGTCGCCACGCGTACCCAGGCATTCATGCGCGTCCCCCAGACCTTCGAGTGCCTTGCCCGGCTGACGGCCGATGCCGGCAACCCGCACTATGCGACGCGATTGTCAGGGGCGGCGCACGCGATGCGGCAGCGCATGGCCCAACGTCGCTTTCCGATGTACGAAGCCGACTACGAAGCAACCGTGACCACCCTTCGCCAGACGCTGGGGGCGACCGATTTCAACTCTGCCTGGGCCGATGGTTCGGCCCTGTCCGTCGAGGAAGCGATCGCCTATGCGCAGCGTGGCCGTGGCGAGCGTAGGCGTCCGACGAGTGGTTGGGGGTCGTTGACTCCGACGGAGCTCGATGTGGTGCGCCTGGTCCGTGAAGGATTGGGAAACAAAGAAGTCGGCGCTCGTCTTTTCATCTCGCCCCGCACCGTGCAGAGCCACCTAACCCACGTTTACGCAAAGCTCGGCCTAGAATCACGGGTGCAGTTGGTCCAAGAAGCAGGCCAGCACGTCTGACGCCAGTCGTCGCTGCGCCCTTGTTGGGCGGCGATGTGCGCCCTGCGCAATTCTTTGTTTTGCTATGAAATTGCGCGCGGGCCCACCGGCAAGATCAGCGATGTGCCACGATTTGTGCGTCTGAAAGCGGCGAGAGTCTGTGGTACCGACGGGGAGCCAAACATTGATCGAGATGATTCGCCGATGGTGGCGGCCCGATCAGTACGATTGGCTTTCCGGCTATCTCGGGGCGCGGGGTGTCAGCGGCATCACACGGGCGGTGATCGCGGCCATTGCCGGTTCCATGGTGTTGTGTCTGCTCGTACTCCTCTTCGGTTCCGACGGTCCCCGCGACACGCGGGGGGTCGTCATGACCTGGATCGCGGTCGCGTTGGGAGTGATCGGGGCCTTGCTGTGGATTTGGCGTTGGCCAAGCCGAATACAGTCGGTGGCCTTCGCAGGGTTGTGCAACATCGCCGTCGCGTTGGCGTGTCTGGCGCACCCGGAGCCACTGGCCGCGCTGATCGGGTGTACAGCGTTTGCCACGTTCGGCGCGTACATCGCGTTCTTTCACAACGCCGGATTTGTGCTTTACAACTTCGCGGTGGCGGCAGTCGTCGGAGTCTACGAGGCCGCACGACTGGCCGCGGCCGGACACCCCTCATTGGCTGGGGTGGATTTGTGGCTGGTGGTCGAGGTCAACATCGCCCTGCCGCTGGCGATCGCAGGCCTGGTCCGTGCTTTGGCGGGTGATCTGTTGCGCGCCGACCGCGATCCCTTGACCGGGCTGCTCAACCGACGGTCCTTTCAGCAAAACGCGCTGGGAATGATGCTGGCCCGCCGGGGCATCGACTCTCACATGGTGGTGTTGCTGATCGATCTGGACAACTTCAAAGGGCTCAACGACATGCGTGGCCACGCCGCCGGTGACAACGCCCTCGTCCAGGTTGCCCAGTCGCTACTGGCCGCAGCAGGTGATCGGGCGGTCGTCGCACGCACCGGCGGCGAGGAATTTATTCTTGCGGGCACTTCGGCGGGTTGCAACGCGGAGCCTTTGGCGGGCCAGATGTGCCAGGCGATCGCGGCCTCGGCCGCCGGGGTCACCGCGAGCATCGGCACCGCCTGTGCGCGTTTAGAAGATACCGTTCCCAGCGAACACCAGCCACTGCTCGAGGAATTGATCGCCGCCGCGGATGCGGCGATGTACGAGGCGAAGCGGCTGGGCGGAAATCGCGCGAAACACCACGAGCTCTGCTGATCTCATGCCGAGCGCGGCTTGGCCGGGCTACTTTCTGGCGACCACGAATCCGCGAATGATCGTCTCGATGTCCTTCGCTTCGGGGCCCGCCTGCTCGGCGAGGCTGGTGATGGTCAGCTGAACCAGGAACTTCTCTTGGCCCGGCCCGGGGCTGGTGGGAATCACAATCCGGTTCCAGGTGTGCAGTCGCTGTCCCTCGAGGTTGTAGCTGCCCTGCAGCATCGACGACGGAAAACCATTGAAATCCGCGGAAGACTCGTCGAGCTTCTTGAAGTTGTCGAATAGGTACGCGTCGGCGTTGCCGTGCCTGGCGACTTCGACCGGGTCAAAGGTTCCGGTCAACGTGAACACGACCAGCCTGGCCGTCGGATACTTGCGGCCTTTCGAAAGCAACACCGTTTCCGGGGGGATGTTCGGATTGGTAAACCGCTCCCACCCCGGGGGCGTCGGAATGGACACCGTGAGGCCTGGCAGCGAATCGGTCGCCACTTGATGCCCGCCGACACCGATGCTTTCCAGATACTTCGACAGGGGGACGGGCTTCTCGGTGGTCGTAGGCGTACTGGTTTGCGAGCTGGGCGTCAGGATCGTTTGATAGTCGGGGACTTTCGGTCCGCAGGCCACGGCGGAGCCGGTCAGAACGGCCAAAGCGGCAGCGGCCGCGATTCGTCCTATAGCCGGTGCTCTCACAGAATCTCGCGGACCGTATCGATCGGCCTCGCCAGCCGCGTGCCCTTGGGCGTGACGACAAATGGCCGCTCGATCAGGATGGGGTGTTCGGCCATCGCATCGAGCAACTCGTCATCGGTCGCGTCGGCCAGATTGAGTTCGGTGTACAGCGATTCGCGTTTGCGAACCGCGGTGCGCACGTCGATGCCGGCGTCGCGGATCATGCCTTTCAGCTCGTCGCGGGACGGCGGCGTTTTCAGATACTGCACCACAGTGGGCTCTATGCCGTTGTCCCGCAACAGATCTAACGTCTTGCGCGACGTGCTGCATTTCGGGTTGTGGTAGATGACTGTCTTACCCTGGGCAGCAGCCATCTATGCGTCTCCATCGAAAAGGCCGGTGACGGAACCGTTTTCGAAGACGGCACGAATCGTGCTGGCGAGCAGCGGGGCGATGGACAGCACGGTGAGCTGGGGGAACCGCTTTTCTTCGCCGATCGGCAGCGTGTTGGTGACGATCACTTCCCGGGCGCCACAGGCGGCCAACCGCTCGGCGGCCGGATCGGACAGCACCCCGTGAGTGGCGGCGATGATCACGTCGCTGGCCCCGTCATTGTGCAGCAGCTGAACAGCGCCGGCGATGGTGCCGCCGGTGTCGATCATGTCGTCGATCAGAACGCAGGTCCGGCCGGCGACCTCGCCGACGACGCGGTTGGACACCACCTGGTTGGGCACCCGCGGGTCGCGGGTCTTGTGGATGAAGGCCAGCGGGACGCCGCCCAGGGAGTCCGCCCACTTTTCGGCGATGCGCACGCGTCCGGAATCGGGCGAGACCACGACCATGTTGCTGTCGGGGTAGTTGTCCCGGATGTAGCCGGTCAGTAGGTTCTGGGCGCGCATGTGGTCGACGGGCCCGTCGAAGAACCCCTGGATCTGGTCGGTGTGCAGGTCGACGGTGACGATCCGGTCCGCGCCGGCGGTCTTGAGCAGGTCTGCGACCAGGCGGGCGGAGATCGGCTCACGCCCGCGGTGCTTCTTGTCCTGGCGGGCATAGGGATAGAACGGCATGACGGCGGTGATCCGTTTGGCGCTACCGCGTTTGAGCGCGTCAATCATGATCAGCTGTTCCATCAGCCAGCGGTTCACCGGCCACGGGGACGACTGCAGGACGAAGGCGTCGCAGCCGCGGACCGACTCGTGGAAGCGGACGAAGATCTCGCCGTTGGCGAACTCGCGAGCCGTCTGCGCCGTGACGTGGACGTCGAGTTCTTTGGCGACCTGTTCGGCGAGCTCAGGGTGAGCGCGGCCGCTGAACAGCATCAGGTTTTTGCGGTTATCGGTCCAGTCGTGGCTCAACGTGCTGCCCTCGCGATATCAGGGGAGATTGACGAATCAGAAAGAGATTGAATTGGTGAAAGCAGGCCCTATCGTAGCCGGGTTTGCCAAAACCCCGGTCACGGTGTCTGGTCCGGGCCGGGTTGCTGCTCAGCCGCCTCAGCCGCCTCAGCGGACGGGGTCCCCGGCCGTTTGCGCTGGACCCACTTCTCGATATTGCGCTGCGGACCTGCGGATACGGCCAACGCCCCCGGTGGGACGTCCTCGCGGACCACGGTGCCGGCGCCCGTGTAGGCGCCGTCCCCGACGGATACCGGAGCCACGAACATGGTGTCTGACCCGGTCCGCACGTGGGAACCGATCTTCGTGCGGCTCTTGTTCACGCCGTCATAGTTGACGAAGACGCTGGAGGCGCCGATGTTGCTGTGTTCGCCGATGTCGGCGTCGCCGACGTAGGTCAGATGCGGCACTTTGGTGCCGGTGCCGATCGTGGAGTTCTTGGTCTCGACGAACGCGCCCAGTTTGGCCTCGGCGCCCAACACCGTTCCGGGCCGGACAAAGGTGAACGGGCCGACGGTGGCTCCGTCACCGATCGAGGCCGACGCGCCGTGGGTGCGGCAGACGGTGGCGTCGTTGCCGACGGTGACGTCGCTCAGGGTGGTGTCCGGCCCGATCTCGCAGTGACCGCCGATCTGGGTCTTGCCCAGCAGTTGGGTGCCCGGGTAGATGACGGTGTCGCGGCCGATGGTGACGTCCACGTCGATCCAGGTCGTGGCGGGATCGATGACGGTGACCCCGGCCAGCTGGTGGGCAGAGACGATGCGTCGATTCAGCTCGGCGCCCAATTCGGCGAGCTGCACCCGGTTGTTGACGCCGGCAACCACCGCGCTGTCGTCGAGGTGGCTGGCCTGGACCGTGTGGCCGTCGCGGCGCAGGATCGCGACGACATCGGTGAGGTAGAGCTCCTGCTGGGCGTTGTTCGAGCTCAGCTGGCCCAGCGCGGAGCGCAGAGGAGCGATGTCGAAGGCGTAGACGCCGGTGTTGACCTCGCGGATCTCGCGCTGCGAGGGCGTGGCGTCGGTCTGCTCGACGATCGCCATCACTTCGTTGTCCTGCGTGCGCAGGATGCGGCCGTAGCCGTAGGGATCGTCCAGGGTGGTGGTCAGCACGGTCACCGCGGCCGAGGTGGCGCTGTGGGTGGCGATCAGGTCGGCCAGGGTGTCGGCGTCCAGCAGCGGTGTGTCCCCGGCAGCCACTACCACGATGCCTGCGTAGTCACTGGGCAGCGCGGACAGCCCGCACAGCACCGCGTGCCCGGTACCTAGGGGCTTGTCCTGCAGTGCCACGTCGATCGTGCGTCCCAGCTTCTCCGCCAGCTCACTGACCAGCGGGGAAATGCGCTCGTGGCCGTGCCCCAAGACCACCACCAGGTGCTGCGGCGCGAGCTTGGTCATCGCGTGCAGGGAGTGCGACAGCATGCTGCGCCCGCCCAGAGTGTGCAGGACCTTCGGGGTGTCTGACCGCATCCGAGTGCCGGGGCCGGCCGCTAACACCAGGACCGCGGTGTCACCACGAAACGCCATGTCTTCCTCTCCGGACCGCGAGCGTGCGTGTCTGCTCGACGACACGCCGTCCAGCGTGACATTTCATGCACGCTCGCGGCAAAAAAGCGTGCTCCGTCGCCAGGACTCGAACCTGAACTATCTGAACCAAAATCAGAGGTGCTGCCGATTACACCACGACGGATTGCGAGCGGCGGGCCGCTGCGGGCCCTCGCTTCACCATGAGACTTTAGTCGGACGACGATGGCGGCCGCGGGCGGCCGGAGGAGGAGTCCGACAATTCGGCCACGTGGACGACGATGGCGGCCGCGGGCGGCCGGAGGAGGAGTCCGACAAGCCCGTAATCCTGCAGGCAAAGTTCGAGTGGCGACCTGCGAAGTTACAGGCTCAGCGTTGACACCAGGCGGGATGTGAGACGGCTACCCGATCGGCGGCATACGCTGGTTGCCGTGGCTGAGCCGCTCAAGGGTCCGGAAAAGGAAATACGGGCTCCGCGCGCCAGGATGACCGGCAGCGAACGCCGACACCAACTGATCGGCATTGCGCGATCCCTGTTTGCCGAACGTGGCTATGACGGGACCTCGATCGAAGAGATCGCCCAACGCGCCAACGTCTCCAAGCCGGTCGTCTACGAGCATTTCGGCGGCAAGGAAGGCCTCTACGCCGTGGTCGTGGACCGAGAGATGTCCGCCCTGCTGGACGGCATCACGTCCTCGCTGACCAACAACCGGTCCCGGGTGCGGGTGGAACGGGTCGCGCTGGCGTTGCTGACCTACGTCGAGGAACGAACCGACGGTTTCCGCATCATGATCCGCGACTCGCCGGCCTCGATCAGCTCGGGAACATACTCCAGTCTGCTCAACGACGCCGTCAGCCAGGTCGCGTCCATCCTGGCCGGCGACTTCGCCCGTCGGGGACTCGACCCCGACCTGGCCCCCCTTTACGCCCAGGCGTTGGTGGGTTCGGTATCGATGACCGCGCAATGGTGGCTCGACACCCGTGAACCCAAGAAGGAAGTGGTTGCCGCGCACCTGGTCAACCTGATGTGGAACGGCCTGACTCATCTGGAAGCCGACCCGCGCTTGCAGGACGAGTGACTCCTTCGGGCGCAAGAAGAACGCAAGCGCACGGTGTTGTGATCGGTAGCAGTCCGGCGGCAGTTACCTGCTAGGTAGGCGGCCCGGACGGGATCAGCCAGCACCCCAGGAGCCAACATGAACCGAGCACGACGCATATTCCCCTTCATCGCGGCAGGAATCGCTACGGCGGCCATCATCGCTGCACCGTCCGCGACGGCCGATCAAGGCAACTGCCCCCGCCTCCAGGCGTGCACGACGTGGTGTCCGGGCGACCCCAACCCGGCGGGGCGGCCCGTTCCGTGGGACGGCAGCGTCTGCCACGAGTACTACTGGGACTCGTACGGCGTCCATGACGTCGGCAACGGCGCCTTCTACTCGTGGGCGACGATGCCCTGGTAGCCAGCCGTCGAGTCCCAACGCCCGTAAGGCCAAATCCCGACGATAGGAGCCTGGTTCAGGCGAGCCCGCGGGCTGGTCGGCCGCGCCGGGCTCGGAAGCGGCACAACCAGCGCCCTTAGAATGGGCGAATCATGACCGCAACGGGGGCTGCTAGCCCAGATACCCCGATCGCCGGGCTCCTCGACTTGGCGCTCACCGCGCCCACTTTCCAACATCTGATCGAGCGCGCCTCCGATCGGCCCGACGAATTGGCGCTGGTAGGCCCTGCCAGTGCGCGCCTTTTCGTGGCCGCAGCACTGGCGCAGCAAGGCCCGCTATTGGTGGTCACCGCCACCGGGCGCGAAGCCGACGACCTCACCGCCGAGCTGCGGGGCGTCTTCGGCGATGCAGTCGCGGTCTTCCCGTCATGGGAGACCCTGCCGCACGAGCGGCTCTCGCCGGGCGTCGACACCGTGGGGACCCGGCTGATGGTCCTGCGCCGGCTGGCCCACCCCGACGACACCAGGCTGGGCCCGCCACTGCGGGTGGTGGTGACGGCGGCGCGCTCGCTGTTGCAGCCCATGTCGCCGCAGCTGGGCCTGATGGAACCGCTCGCCCTGACCGTGGGCCTGGAGATCGACTTCGAGCAGCTGATCGCGCGCCTGGTCGAACTGGCCTACACCCGCGTGGACATGGTCGGCCGGCGCGGCGAATTCGCCGTTCGCGGCGGCATTTTGGACGTCTTTCCGCCGACCGCCGAACATCCCGTTCGCATCGAGTTCTGGGGTGACGAGATCACCGAGATCCGGATGTTCTCGGTCGCCGACCAGCGCTCGATTCCCGAGCTCGACGTCGACACCGTGATCGCCGTCGCCTGCCGGGAAATGCTGCTCACCGACGAGGTGCGGGCGCGCGCGGCGGAACTGGCCGCCGAGCATCCGGTGGTCGGCGATGTGGTGACCGGCAGCGTCTCCGACATGCTGGCCAAGCTCGCCGAGGGCATCCCGGTCGACGGCATGGAGGCGTTGCTCCCGGTGCTGCGGCCCGGCGCTCACGCGCTGCTGACCGACCAGCTGGCCGACGGAACGCCCGTGCTGGTGTGCGACCCGGAAAAGGTCCGTACCCGCGCCGCCGACCTGATCAAGACCGGCCGCGAATTCCTCGAAGCGTCCTGGTCCGTCGCCGCGATCGGCGGCGGGGCGCCCGTCGACATCGAACAGCTGGGCGGTTCGGGCTTTGCCGAACTGGACGAGGTACGCGCCGCCGCGGCACGGGGAAACCATCCCTGGTGGACTTTGAGCCAGCTTTCCGACGAATCGGCGATCGAACTGGACGTTCGCGCCGCGCCGTCGGCCCGCGGCCATCAACGGGACATCGACGAGATCTTCGCCATGCTGCGCGCTCATGTCGCCGGCGGCGCCTACGGTGTGGTGGTCGCGCCCGGCGCCGGTACCGCGCATCGGGTGGTCGAGCGACTGGCCGAATCCGACACCCCCGCAGGGTTGTTGGAGTCGGGCGCCAAGCCCAAGCCAGGCGTCGTCGGCGTGCTCAAGGGGCCCCTGCACGAAGGCGTCGTCATCCCAGGTGCCGACCTCGTCGTCATCACCGAAAGCGACCTCACCGGCAGCAGGACGACGAACGCGGAAGGCAAGCGACTGGCGGCCAAGCGCCGCAACACCGTCGACCCGCTGGCGCTCACCGCCGGCGACCTGGTGGTGCACGATCAGCACGGCATCGGCCGCTTCGTGGAGATGGTCGAACGGACCGTCGGAGGTGCCCGGCGCGAGTATCTGGTGCTCGAATATGCGTCATCCAAGCGCGGCGGCGGCTCCGACAAGCTGTATGTCCCGATGGATTCGTTGGATCAGTTGTCGCGGTACGTCGGCGGCCAGGCGCCCGCGCTGAGCAAGCTGGGCGGCAGCGACTGGGCCAACACCAAGACCAAGGCGCGCCGCGCGGTGCGCGAGATCGCCGGCGAGTTGGTGGCGTTGTACGCAAAACGCCAGGCCAGCGCCGGGCATGCGTTCGGGCCGGACACCCCGTGGCAGGCCGAGATGGAGGACGCGTTCGGCTTCACCGAGACCGTCGACCAGCTCACCGCGATCCAAGAGGTCAAGGCCGACATGGAGAAGCCGATCCCGATGGACCGCGTGATCTGCGGCGACGTCGGCTACGGCAAGACCGAGATCGCGGTGCGGGCGGCGTTCAAGGCGGTTCAGGACGGAAAGCAGGTCGCGGTGCTGGTGCCGACGACCTTGTTGGCCGACCAGCACCTACAGACCTTCAGCGACCGGATGGCCGAGTTCCCGGTGACCGTCAAGGGTCTGTCCCGATTCACCGACGCGGCCGAGTCGCGCGCGGTTATCGAGGGGTTGGCCGACGGGACGGTGGACATCGTGATCGGCACGCACCGGCTGCTGCAGACCGGCGTGCGCTGGAAGGACCTGGGCCTGGTCATCGTTGATGAGGAACAGCGATTCGGTGTCGAACACAAAGAACACATCAAGTCGATGCGCACCCACGTCGACGTGCTGACCATGAGCGCGACGCCGATCCCGCGCACCTTGGAGATGAGCCTGGCCGGCATCCGCGAGATGTCGACGATCCTGACCCCACCCGAAGAGCGCTATCCGGTGCTGACCTACGTGGGCCCGCACGACGACAAGCAGGTCGCTGCGGCGCTGCGACGCGAGCTGCTTCGCGAGGGGCAGGCCTTCTATGTGCACAACCGGGTCAGTTCGATCGACCGCGCAGCTGCCCGGCTGCGCGAACTGGTGCCGGAGGCCCGGATCGTCGTCGCGCACGGGCAGATGCCGGAAGAGCTGCTGGAACGTACCGTGCAGGGATTCTGGAACCGGGATTACGACATCCTGGTCTGCACCACCATCGTGGAAACCGGGTTGGACATCTCCAACGCCAACACCTTGATCGTCGAGCGCGCCGACACTTTCGGCCTGTCGCAGCTACATCAGCTGCGCGGACGGGTCGGCCGCAGCCGCGAACGCGGTTACGCCTACTTCCTGTATCCGCCGCACACGCCGCTGACCGAGACCGCCTACGACCGGTTGGCGACCATTGCGCAGAACAACGAATTGGGCGCGGGCATGGCAGTGGCGCTGAAGGACTTGGAGATTCGCGGCGCCGGCAACGTGCTGGGCGTCGAGCAGTCCGGGCACGTTGCCGGGGTCGGGTTCGACCTCTACGTACGGTTGGTCGGCGAGGCGGTGGAGGCGTACCGGGCGGCCGCGGACGGCGAGGTCGTGAGCAGCCCCGAAGAGCCCAAGGATGTGCGGATCGACCTGCCCGTCGATGCGCACCTGCCGCCGGACTACATCGCCAGCGACCGGCTACGGCTCGAGGCATACCGGCGCCTGGCCGCTGCCCAGGACGACGCGGCCGTCGGCGCCGTGGTGGATGAGCTGATCGACCGTTACGGGGCGTTGCCGGAACCGGCCCGGCGCCTGGTCGCGGTGGCCCGGCTGCGGCTGCTGTGCCGGGCCGCCGGTGTCACCGAGGTGTCGGCCCCGTCAGCGGCGACAGTGCGCCTGGCGCCGATGAATCTGCCCGATTCGGCCCAGGTGCGGCTCAAACGGATCTATCCGGGCGCGCACTACCGGGCCACCACCGCCACCGTGCAGGTTCCCATCCCGCGCGCCGCCGGCGGGATCGGCGCTCCGCGCATCCGTGACGTCGAACTGGTGCAGATGGTGGCCGATCTGCTGACGGCGCTGGCCGGGAAGCCGCAGCAGGATATTGGTATGACGAAGGCATCCAGTGAATAGTGGGCAGCAATGATCGTCGTTCTGGTCGACCCACGCCGCCCCTCGCTGGTGCCCGTCGACGCCATCGAGCTCCTCACCGGGCCGGTGCAATACACCGAGGAAATGCCGATCGCGGTGCCGTGGTCGCTGCCCGACGCGCATCCGGTGCACATGGGCGAGGATGCGCCGGTATTGCTGTCTTCTGACCCTGAGCACCCGGCGGTGGTGGCTAGGTTGGTAGCCGGAGCGCGGTTGATCGCCGCACCGCCTCCGCAGCGCGGCGAACGTCTGCTCGATGCCGTGGCGATGATGGACAAGCTGCGCACCAATGGGCCTTGGGAAAGTGAACAAACCCACGACTCGCTGCGCAGGTATCTGCTGGAGGAAACCTACGAGTTGTTGGATGCCGTCCACAGCGGCAGTGTCGACCAACTGCGTGAAGAGCTCGGCGATTTGCTGCTTCAGGTCCTTTTCCATTCGCGCATCGCAGAGGACGCTGCGCAGTCGCCGTTCAGTGTCGACGATGTAGCCGACACCCTGATCCGCAAACTTGGCAACCGGGTGCCGGGAGTCCTTGCGGGCGAAAATATTTCGTTGCAAGACCAGATGGCGCAGTGGGAGGAAGCCAAGGCGCTGGAACGGTCACGCAAGGCGCATCACTCGGTATTGGACGACGTGCACACCGGCCAACCGGCGTTGGCGTTGGCGCAGAAGGTGATTCAACGAGTAGAGCAGGCGGGACTGCCCGCTGAGCTGATACCGGAAGAGATCACTTCGATTTCGGTATCGGCCGATGTCGATGCGGAAAACACGCTGCGGACAGCGATTTTGGACTTTACCGACACGTTGCGCAAGGCGGAGGCGGCCATCGCCGCCGCGCGCCGTGGCGACAGCGTCGCAGAGGAGTTGGATGTGACGCCGTTGGGTGTTGTTTCTGCCGAGGAGTGGCGTGCACACTGGCCGGTGGACGCGGGCTGGGATGGGGGCGCTGCTGGCGCCGATGATGTCGCCGAAGACGTCGTCGAAGTGTCGGAAAGCCCGGAAGATGCGGAAGTGTCTAGAGAGCCTCGCGGTGGGTCGAAAAAGCGCAAAGGTCGTCGCTAGGAACCATGCCGATGTTTGCGGTGTGCAATTTCTGGCTGTTTAGCGCTGTGATGACGATTGCTAAAATCACCGCCAGCAAATTGGTAATTGTTTGAAACTCGTGAGATTTGTGGGTGGCGCGCCCCGTATTCGCCCGGGGACTTTGCGCGGTCATGGGACGATGGCAGGACTCGAGCTTGTACAGGGGAGTGTTTTGTCGCCGAGACGTTGGTTACGCGCGGTTGCCGTGATAGGGGCTACCGCGATGCTCCTAGCGTCTAGTTGCACCTGGCAGCTCAGCCTCTTCATTCCTGAGGGCGTGCCGCCTCCTCCCGGTGATCCGGTGCCGCCGGTTGACACCTACGCCGCGGGTAGACCCGCTGATCAGCTACGGGAGTGGGCCGAGCTGCGGGCGCCGGCGTTGGAGATGCCGGTCGTGGCGCTTGAGGCGTACGCGTATGCCGCACGGGTCGCGGAGGTGGAGAACCCGAAGTGTCATCTGGCGTGGACCACGCTGGCGGGCATCGGGATGGTCGAGAGCCACAACGGTACCTATCGAGGGGCCACAATTGCGCCCAACGGGGATGTGAGGCCCCCGATTAGAGGGGTTCGCCTCGATGGCACGGGGGGAAATCTCCGGATCGTGGACACCGAGGCGAGCGAGCTGGCCGGCGAAGAGGCCCTCGAACGGGCGAAAGGGCCCATGCAGTTCATCTCCGAGACATGGCGTCTGTACGGGGTGGATGCCAACAACGACGGCGTCGCCGACCCGGACAACATCGACGATGCGGCGCTATCGGCCGCGGGTTACTTGTGTTGGCGCGGAAAGGATCTCTCGACTCCGCGGGGGTGGATTACCGCGCTCAAGGCCTATAACAACTCGGGCGTTTATGCGCGAGCGGTGCGGGACTGGGCGACCGCCTATGCGGCAGGTCACCCGCTATAGAAGGATGGATCGCTGACCAAGGCTTTACGCTAGGGCGCTAAGGCGCTAAAGGCGCTAAAGGCGAGCCCAGGGGCCGCCGGCAACCAGGACGCAGCTAGAAGGTAAAGGAGAACCCAGTGCCGATTATCGAGCAAGTCGGGGCCCGCGAGATCCTCGATTCCCGCGGCAACCCGACGGTCGAGGTCGAGGTGGCGCTGATCGACGGAACATTCGCGCGCGCCGCGGTGCCTTCGGGCGCGTCGACCGGCGAACACGAAGCCGTCGAGCTGCGCGACGGCGGCGAGCGTTACGGCGGCAAAGGCGTCAAGAAGGCTGTGCAGGCCGTGCTCGACGAGATCGGCCCGGCGGTGATCGGACTCAACGCCGACGACCAGCGACTGGTCGACCAGGCGCTGGTCGACCTCGACGGGACGCCGGACAAGTCCCGGCTGGGGGCCAACGCGATCCTGGGCGTCTCGTTGGCGGTGGCCAAGGCTGCGGCGGATTCCGCGGAGTTGCCGCTGTTTCGCTACGTCGGCGGACCGAACGCCCACATCCTGCCCGTGCCCATGTTGAACATCCTCAACGGTGGCGCCCACGCCGACACGGGAGTTGACGTCCAGGAGTTCATGATCGCCCCCATCGGGGCGCCCAGCTTCGCCGAGTCGCTGCGGTGGGGCGCCGAGGTGTATCACTCGCTCAAGTCGGTGTTGAAGAAGGAGGGTTTGTCCACCGGTCTGGGGGACGAGGGCGGCTTCGCTCCCGACGTGGCCGGTACGACCGCGGCGCTGGATCTGATCGTGCGGGCCATCGAGTCTGCGGGCTTGAAAGTCGGCTCCGACATCGCGCTGGCCCTGGACGTCGCGGCCACCGAGTTCTACACCGACGGAACCGGTTACAACTTCGAGGGCTCGGTACACACTGCCGAGCAACTGACCGAGTTCTACGCCGGTCTACTCGGTTCTTATCCGTTGGTGTCGATCGAAGATCCACTGTCCGAGGATGATTGGGACGGCTGGGTCACTCTGACGGGCGCAATCGGTGACCGGGTGCAGATCGTCGGCGACGACCTGTTCGTCACCAATCCCGAACGCCTCGAAGAGGGAATCGAGCGTGGTGCGGCAAATGCGTTGCTGGTCAAGGTGAATCAGATCGGGACGCTGACCGAGACGCTCGATGCGGTTGCGCTGGCCCACCACAGCGGGTACCGCACGATGATGAGCCACCGCAGTGGTGAGACGGAAGACACCACGATCGCCGATCTGGCCGTAGCCGTGGGTAGCGGACAGATCAAGACCGGTGCGCCGGCCCGCAGTGAACGCGTCGCCAAGTACAACCAGCTGTTGCGGATCGAAGCGGCGCTGGGCGACGCCGCTCGCTATGCCGGCGACCTGGCCTTTCCGCGGTACACGCCGGACCCGAAATAGGCTGAAATAGCTTGGCGCCCAAGTCCGACCCGAAACGTCGCGGCCCGGCCTCGCGGCCGGGGAAGGCTGGCGACTCGGGTCGTGGCCGTCGCTTTACCAAGCCCTCGCCGGCACCCCGGGCAAGCCGCAATGGCACGCACTCGGTGCAGGAGCATGTCGTTGAACCGATCAAGCGGTCGATCAGCGAATCGCTGGAGCAGCGGTCGGAGCAGCGGCTGGGTTTCACGGCGCGACGAGCGGCGGTGCTGGCCGCGGTGGTCTGCGTGCTCACGTTGACCATTGCGGGGCCGGTGCGCACCTATTTCGCCCAGCGCACCGAGATGGAGCAGCTGGCGGCCACCGAAGCCGCGCTGCGCAGTCAGATTGCCGAGCTGGAACAGCGCAAGGGTCAGTTGTCCGACCCGGCGTACATTGCGGCGCAGGCTCGTGAGCGTCTGGGATTCGTCAAGCCTGGGGACATTCCAATCCAGGTTCAGCTACCGCAGGTCACGCCGTCGCGGGCACCGGGGGCGGAGGAGCCGATGCCGACCAAGAACGATCCCTGGTACACCGCGCTGTGGCACACCATTGCCGATACCCCGCACCTTCCTCCCGCCGCCGTTACGCCGGCGCCCTCCGAGCCCGAGTCGGGCCCGGGCGGACCGGCGCCGAGCAACCCAACGACGCCCGGTGGTTGACCCAGCGGATCTCGAGGTGGTGGCTCGTCAGCTCGGCCGCGCGCCTCGTGGAGTGCTTTCCATCGCTTACCGGTGCCCCGACGGCACACCGGGAGTGGTGAAGACCGCGCCGAGACTTCCTGATGGCACACCGTTTCCGACGTTGTACTACCTGACGCATCCGGTTCTCACGTCGGCGGCGAGCAGATTGGAAACCACCGGCCTCATGCGTGAGATGACCGAGCGTTTAGGAAGGGAACCGGAGTTGGCCGCCGCTTATCGGCGGGCGCACGAGTCGTATTTGGCGGAGCGGAATGCGATCGAGCCGCTTGGGACCGGGGTTTCGGCCGGTGGTATGCCCGATCGGGTCAAGTGTCTGCATGTGTTGATCGCGCATTCGCTGGCTAAGGGGCCCGGGTTGAACCCTCTTGGTGATGAGGCGGTGTGGCTATTGGCCGCGGAGCCTTCCACGGTGGCGATGCTGACGGGAGAGTGGCGCTGATGTCAGGGAGGACTAGGCGTCTCGCCGGTATCGACTGCGGTACCAATTCGCTGCGGTTGCTCATTGCCGACGTTGCCGACGGTGCGTTGCGCGATGTTCACCGCGAAATGCGAATTGTGCGGCTGGGGCAGGGAGTTGATGCCACGGGCGAGTTCGCCGATGCGGCGATCGAACGGACCCGCGTCGCGCTGACTGACTACGCGGAGTTGTTACGGAAGCACGGCGTCGAAAGGGTGCGGATGGTCGCGACGTCGGCAGCGCGCGATGTGGCCAATCGCGATGTCTTCTTTGCCATGACGGCCGAGGTGCTCGGTGCGGTGATTCCCGGCTCGGTGGCCGAAGTGATCACCGGCGCTGAGGAAGCAAAGTTGTCATTTCGTGGTGCTGTCGGTGAATTGGACAGTGCCGAAGCTCCTTTCGTGGTTGTCGACTTAGGGGGCGGGTCGACGGAAATCGTGCTCGGCAAGTCGGGCGCCGATGTGGTGGCGAGCTATTCGGCGGATATCGGCTGTGTCCGGTTGACCGAGCGCTGTCTGCACTCCGATCCGCCGACCGCCGACGAGGTGGCGGCGGCTCGGTTTGTGGTTCGCGAAAAGCTCGATGCCGCACTGCAAGTGGTGCCGGTCGAGGAAGCCCGGACGTGGGTGGGATTGGCCGGGACGATGACCACCTTGTCTGCACTGGCACATGAGATGCCGGCGTATGACTCTGCGGCCATTCACCTTTCGCGGGTTCCGGGCGATAGATTGATGGCCGTCTGCGAGGGATTGATCGGTATGACTCGTGCCGAACGTGCCGCCCTGGGTCCGATGCACGAGGGCCGGGTGGACGTAATCGGCGGCGGTGCAATCGTTGTCGAGGAGTTGGCGCGTGAGTTGCGTGCCCGGGCGGGCATCGATGAGTTGGTCGTCAGCGAGCATGACATCTTGGATGGGATCGTGTTGTCGCTGTGCGGCTGAGTCACATCTGTCGCTTGCGTCTCTAGCCCGGGTGGGTGGCTTCGTGCCCGGCTTGTAGCGACAATCTGGGGGTGCGGCGCTGTCGCTGTGCGGCTGAGTCACATCTGTCGCTTGCGTCTCTAGCCCGGGCGGGTGGCTTCGTGCCCGGCTTGTAGCGACAATCTGGGGGTGCTGCCGACCGCGAGATCGGTTGTGCAGCAGAACTTTCAATTTCATGTCGGACCCGTATGCGAATGTTATGACATGACCAGACAACTCCGTGGGATCGAACTTCGTTACGTACTGACGTTGCACCTGGCACTACATGGGCCGGCGACCGTCGCCGAAATGATTGATGTGCTGAAGTACTACGGCTTCAGCGTTCGAGGCAGGCCATCCAAGGCCATTTCCGACGCTCTGCGTTGGGAGGCGGGACGGGACCGGGTGCGGCGGCTGAAGCGCGGCCGATACGGGCCGGGGTGCATACCGCGCGGTACCGAACACCGAATTCATCAACGAGTGCTTGCGTTGCGGGAGGCGGCGAAATTGTCCGCGTGAGCTCGGTGAGCTCGCCGCCCGCAGAGGAGACGCAAGTGGCCGAAATGATTTCAGTTGGTGCCGAGCGCTTTGTGCCCGTCGGGTGGTGGCTCGCGTTGTCGCTACGAGCCGGGCACGAGGCCACCCGTCCGGAACGGAGACGCAAGTGACGGGTGTGACTTGCCGTGAAGCGTCAGCGCCAACCGCGCACTTGTCG